>JAUMWW010000023.1 GCA_030529445.1 Johnsonella sp.
TTCCGCCGCCTTCTCCTCTTTTGCAGGTGACTTGGAACTGAGTCCTTTTCCGGATTGATATACCGGTGTTCCCTCTTTTTCAACCCAGCGTCCCTCTTTATCCACATGATATCCGCCCGGCGTCTCCGTATCTATATAGAGGCTTCCTCTATTCGGCGCATTCTCCTTGAGATAATAGCAATATCCGTCCACCCATACCCAGCCGGTCAGCATCTTTCCGAGCTCCGCGCCCTCTGCCGTGCTCAGGAAATACCAATGACCGTCACTGTCCCGATGCCATCCGGTCTTCATCACCTTGCTTGCGGCATCGAGATAATACCAATTTTCTCCGCTTAAAATCCACCCTATGCTCTTTTCACCCGCAGCATTATAATGCTTCCAGGATCCCTCTTCGTATTTCCAGGTTCCTTTCGCATCCGCAAAAGCTACCGCACTCTGAGAAAGCAGGCATACAGAGGAAAGCATGCAGAGTGCCGTTCTTTTCAGCAGCTTCATTCTCATTTCTCTTCTCCTTCATTCAATGATATATTATAGGAAAGCAGGAATCTTCCATCTCTTATTTATACTTCCCTAAATAAAAAAGAACCGATCGGATAGGCTGGAAAAGGATATCAATCAGTTTATACTTCTACTTTATGATCGGTATTTTATTTTGATTAGGATGGACTAATTCTGCACCGTAAATATATAATCGGATCCGGATTTTGTCAATCTCTTTTATTCAGACTTTGCGAATGTACCGTAAAAAAAACAGAGCGTTCCTCACGCTCTGAGATTTTCCGGACCGAATCCTTCGGGTAAAAGCTCCTCCAAGGTATAAGCCCTGTATTCTTCTTTGCTTTTTGCAATATAAATCATAAAGCTCTTCGGGTCGCAAAACTCCCGCATCACCTGCCTGCATACACCGCAGGGAAAGGTATATTCCTCCACTCTGCCTTTTACTCCTCCGCATACGGCAATTGCCGAAAATTCCCTCTTTCCCTCGGAAATCGCCTTGAAAAACGCCGTTCTTTCCGCACAATTTGTCGGTGTGTACGCCGCATTTTCGATATTGATCCCGGTATAAATGCTTCCGTCCGCACAAAGCAGGGCTGCCGCGACCTTAAATCCGGAATACGGAGCATATGCACCCGGCAGCGCCGCAAAAGCGCTTTCAATCAGTTTCCTTGTCTCCTTCATTTCAAGCCTCCCGCATCGATCTGAAAGACCTTATATTCTTTATCAAAGACATAACCGAGCTTTTCGGCAAGGGATACCGAAATCAGAGAAGCCGCATCCCAGTTCGGATAGAGACCTTTTTCCATGCAATCCAGGATAAATTTCGATGCCGCCGCAAGAGCAAGCCCTCTTCTCCTGTATTCCTTCTTGGTTGCCACCGTGATTTCCATCATTCCCTCCGAAAATCCGTATGCGGAGCATCCGGAAACGAGTTCGCTTCCCTTATAAATAACATAGCCCATGCCGTATTCCAGAAATTTTTCTTCACTTCCGAAATTTGCGACAAAATCCTGACTCCATTCCTCTTTTAATGCCTGCCTGTAGCTATGCTTATCAATGCGCTTCATCCTCACCGTCTTCGGAAGCTTTTCGATAAAAGAGTTTAAAACAGATTTTTCAAAATGCTGCTCATCCTTTTTAAATGCATATCTGCTGATTTTCCGATAATTGCAATTCAGATTATCCTCCAGCCATATCGCCCATGTCTCGTCCGTCGGATTGATATAGGCATGATCGCATTCTTTGAGCAGGGTCGCCCTTAAGTTCAGCGCCCGTTCTCCCTTCGGCGCAAGGCCGACCGTATAAGCATGATTTCCTATTTTTAAAAGACAGAAACTCGGTTCTTCAAGCCTTGCCACCCATACCCTGCCCATGGAGCCCTCCATCGCAGATCTGACCAGCACTTCATTGCTGTCCTTACAAAGCGGAATTACGATATCTCTCTTACTGAATCCAAGCTCAATCATAAGGCTCCCTCCCTGCCGAAATCTTCGGAATATTTTATCCTCATCTGGTCGAATTATAGCATAGAAAGACTTGTTTTGTCCAATCCGCGAAATGTTTTATTCCTCCGCCTCCATGCCCGGAATCATTCCCCCGTATTCAGAACAGAAATAAAATCATAAATCAGCGTATCCGATTCCTTGAGCTTTAGAAACTCCTCCCATTCCGGCACCAGGCAATGATGAATCCGTGCCGCCTCATTCTTTACCCTGCCGTATTTGAAATTCTTCCTATAATAGAAATTGCACCAGCGCCTATGCTCCAATGCCGCAAAAAAACTCATCAGCGGATCTTCTTTTATCAGCTCGATCTGTGCCCTGACATCCTTCCCCTGCAATGCTTGCTCCCAGCTCTCCAGCAGCGTTTTGTGATCTTTGCCTTCCCCGCCTTTTGCGATCAGATGATTTAAGATTTTGACCTTGGTATTTCTGTGATAGATCTGATATATGCAGGATTCTCTTTTGATATGGCTGAGCCTCTTCCACTGCTCCTGCTCGCTAAGCTCGGGCTTTTGCTGCTCCATAAGCTGAGCCGCCTTTTCGTTATAGCTTGCATTAAAGCTCATCGCTTTCTTGCGAATATCTTCCTCCAAAACAAAATTCCTGCAAAAAACCTGATCATCACTGCCGAAAAATACGATGCGGCTGCAATATTCCTGAAGGCTCCGGGCAAAATTGTGCACAAAGCTCTCTTCATGCACCCTCAGCGCGACGATTCTTTGAGGAAGAATATGCTTGAGTCGGTTGAAGGCGATAAGGGAATTCTTATCATTATCCAAGGCAAATACAAGCATATCTATTCTCTTTTTTGCATCGATCTCTTCTATTCTGTCCAGCGCTTCCTGATGCAGAATATTCTCTTCGATCAGCTCAACGCTTGCCATCTGCTCAATATTTCTGTACTCCCCGCAAAACTCTTTATAGAGGGCGGATGCCTCTTTATCCGCTATCGTAAATCGGATCTTTTTATCCGAACTGATGACAAGCTGATTCAGGCTCTCCAAAAATACCGCCTGACCGAGCTTATCAAATCCGATCAGCAAAATATGCAGTTCGGGGAAGAGAGCGCAAACATCCCGGATATCTTTGATCTCCCCGCCTTCTTTCTTATCCTCTTCTCCCTTATCCTGCCTCAGATACTGAAAATCAAAGCAGCGATCCAGCATTTCGTTTGCCATCGCCTGTTCCTGATTGAAAAATTTGATCTCCGCCTCCTTTTCGATGCTCTCATCGTTTTCCATCATATTCTTCAGATCCTCCGATTCATACTTTATGACAATCGGACAGTTTCTTTCTCTGCCGCTCAAATGAGGAAGAAGAGATTTGAGGTTCTTGTAGTTTTTTAAATCTTCATCAAAAAAGATCATGCCCGCGGATTTTTTGATATTCATATCCCTCAGCCTGCCGATAATAAAGTCCGCAGGATCCTTATCAAAGTCCATCTCGATCACGCCGATCCCTCTTTTAAGCAGATCCGTCTGCGCGGCTCCGCTTTCCGAGCGGGTCTTCACGAGATAGCCGCTGCTTCTTTTTTCTTCCTTCAGAATATTGCCGAGAAGCCTTGCCGCCTCCTCCTTTTCGCCGAATACGATATACTTTTTTGCACCGAGAGAGCAAATCACCTGCCTCATCGAATAAAAGAAATTGCCGAACACCGAAAATAAGCCCAGCAAAGTACCGATCGGAGCGGTCCATTTTGCAATCTCATAAATTATCGTATAATTCGCATCCAAGGCAATCACCGGAACGAAGAAAAAAAGCTTAATCGTACTGAATACGCAGGCAAGCCATAAGCGATAGCCCGACAAAATCCCGGAAAAATACTGATATGACCCGATAAAGCCCAAAATACCGCCGATAACGATAAATCCCCTCACGATTTCCTTCTTATAGTATAGCAGATTTCTGATCTTCTTTTCTTTCACCGCATTGCCCTTCCGATCTTCCTGTATTATCTCGATTTATAGATCTTCTCCAGCTCCTGATCGGAGATTCTTCTTTCTCCGAGCAGCTCCTTCTTCTTTTTTTCCAGCTCCTCTAAGCTGTATAGACTCTCCATTCGGACTCTTTCCTTGCCGGAATCATAAATGATTTTTTTTGCATCCGCGGCAAAAAAAGCATTCACATTATAATTTCCCGGGACACCGAACTGCTTGATAAAAATTCCGTTATCCGCATCGGTCATCACGGCATTGCCTCCGGAAATCATGGTCAGCAGATATTTTCCGTCGGGAGAAATCGAATTGGTGTTAAAGGACTTGTTCACAAATCCCTCTCTGAGTTTATTGGTGGTAATGATGCGCTGCTCTCCTCCCGAGGTATAGTGAAAGATATCATCGTATATGATTCCGATTGCGTCGAATCCCCCCTCCGTTCTCTTCTTCACGGAGTAAATCTCTCCCTCCAGGTTCTCCAAACGCTTCCCGCTCTTTCCGTCCAGGACGATGCTCTTTTTATCCAACAGGGAGAGCGCGATATAGTCCTCTTCCTCGCTGACGACGAGAGATTTGATCTCCGTCGTGTTTTCGGTATAGCGCAAAAGCTCTTTTCCGGTGGCGACCTCATATTTAATCAATGCTCCGTTCGAAAAAGACACATAAAGATTCTTGCCGTCCGTGCTGAATACAAGATCCGTAATAAAGAGGAAATCCTCCTTGGAAAATCCGGCATCTCCCGTATAAGAGATGCTCTTTTTGCTCTCCGTATCGACCAAAACCACATCGGGCAGGGAAACATCCGTTACCGCAAGTGTCTTTCCGTCCCCCGATATCGCAAAAATCGTATAGAAGGTATCAAAGCCCTCGGGAATCCCTATTTGGCTTCGGATCTTTTCTTCCACCGTATCATATACCAGAATATCCGAAGCTTTCTTGAGCAGGCTGTATCTGAAATTATTGCTGCATGCCAGAAGGCTGCCCTCCATCTCGGTATAGTCGGGATTGCCCTCTACATCGATAATCGAAATGCTGCCATCCGCCAGAGAGCAGAGCAGGTATTTCCCGTCATCCGTAAACTTAAACCTGATAATATCCTTCCCTTCCATCTCCTCGATATCCTTATAAATCAGGTTCGGCGTATCCGGCTCATGGCGGATATTTTTCCATACGCTCACCGAATTATCCGTCCAGGAAGCCACTACATCTCCGTTTACGGGATTCACCGCAAAATTCAGCAAAAACTTATCCTTGCCCTCCAGGACTCCAAGCAGGGCTTTCTTCTTCGGATCGATAATTGAAATATTTCTCCTTCCCAGAGACTGGTTCTCTACATAAACGAGATCCCGGTAGATTCTGAGGCTTCCCGCGCTTCCCTTCATATCGATTTCCTGCGTGTTTTCTTTATTCTCTCTGTCTCTTATATATAAGAAATTATCTTTTACATAGTAAAAATAATCTCCTTCGGGAGAGTAGGCGATCTTATTAAAATAAACCTCTTTTTCCGCCTTTTCCACGAGCAGGGATTCTTCTTTGCTCTCCAGATCCACCTCCATGATGGAGCCGTCTCTGAGCTGATAGGCGACATATCTGCCCTCCGGGCTGTGAACGGCGAAGGAAAGCGGATTCTCCTGAGAAAAGACCTTGCTGTAGATAATTTCCTTATTTCCGATATCCCAGATATCCAGGCGGTTATTTTCGAAGGTGAGGACGATGCCGATCAGATATTTTCCGTTTTCCGTAATCGCCATTTCACTATACTGTAAATCTCCGCTCTTTCCTATTTTTTTGGCACTTCCCTCCTCTAAATTCCATGAAAAAAGATTTCCCTCAAAAGAAGAGCTGATCAGTGCGGAACCCGAAGAATTGGCGGCAATCGCAGCCATTCGCTCCGGGCAGGAAAGCGCTTTAAGCTTCTCTCCCTTCTCGGTATCCCAGATCTCTATATTGTTTTTCTCCGCGATGCTGACAATCCTGTATCCTCCCTCCACCGTAACATAAAAAGGGCTGGATTTTGCGATGTTCAGCTTTGCAAGCCCGGTATAGGGCAGATTATAGAGCGATCTGTTCAGGATGGAAAAATTCATCGTATTGATATAGTCGGCTTCCTCCATCTCTGCGGAAGCATATTCCATCGCCTTATCCGCAATTAAAAGCGCGGAAAGCCGGTCTCCGTTTTCCACCGCCCGGTCCCCATAGCTCATGATCATCAGCGTGGTCTGCTGTTTGGCGATTCTTTCCGAATGCTTCGCCCGTAGATACATCATCAGCATAAAGCTGGTAAATACGGCAAATGCCGCGGAAACTATCCCTGCTACCCCAAGCATCAGCTTAAGTCGGCGCTCTCTTGATCTCTGCCTCAGATCCCCGTAATCCATGCCGAGGATTCCTCCCATAATTCGGTATATCTCCGAGGTTTTGAGCAGATTGATCGCTTCCTTTTTCAGGTTCTTCGTCTCCGCGGCATCGAGATGCTCGTAGCCTTGAAACTCCTTGTTTCTTATGCTCCGCGGTCTCACATCCGCCGCCAATATTTCGCGGCTTTCTCCCTCCGCTTCCCCCTTCTCGTCCCTCGCTTTTTTTAAGCCCTTGATCTCGTCGGGAAAGACCTCCTCCGGTTCTCCCTCGACAAGGAGCACAAAAATCCGCTCATCTCCGTGAAGTTCCCGGAAAAGCTCTATTTCCTTCAGGCACCAGGGGGAAAATCTGGTTCTTTTTGAACATACCGAAATAAAATATTTCGAATGCCTGATTGCTTCGATGATCGAGTCCGAGAGATCTCTTGCCGTCAGCTCCTGTCTGTCGATAAAAGATCTTCCCTTCCAGAGCGTTTGGGCGGAGATTTCCTTCGGTATCTTAAAGGTTTCCAAAAATTTATGGAGTGCATTTGCAATCTCTTCATCCGGATCCAAATGTCTGTAACTGATAAATACATCATATTTATAGCTCTGATCTTTTTCCATAGCCCGGCTCTTTCTCTCTCCTTTCTTCGCTAAATCAAAAAATCGCTCATTACGCGGTTACTCAAATCCAATCCTCTCTCCGTCAGCCTGATATGGGCATCCTCGTAAACGAGCAGCCCGAGATCGATATTCTTTTTGATTGCATCTCCGAAAACGGTGAAAATATTATAATCGAATTTTTCCAGAAAATCCGCTCCGGATACTCCCCTGATCATCCGCAAACCGAGAAACATAAATTCGGACATCTGATCCTCGAGGCTCAATTCCTGAATATCCTGATAAAGCGGGTTGATATCCCTCTTCATATCGATTTTCATATAGGATTTGAAATCTCTCTCCACATGGAAGCGCCTTTTAAACACATAGCTGGAAGCGCCGAGACCGAGACCGAGATATTCGGCTCCCGTCCAATATCCCATATTATGCCTGCTTTCATAGCCCGGTTTTGCATAATTGCTGATCTCATAGCGTTCATAGCCGAACTGCTTTAAAAACTCCTTGGTCAGCTGGTACATCTTTCTCTCCGTGCTTTCATCGGGAAGAAATTTCCTTCCCTCCGGGCTTCCGTAAATCTTTGCAAACTCCGTCCCCTCTTCGATGATCAGAGAATAGGCGGAAATATGTTCCGGCTTAAGCCGAATGATCTTTTTGAGCGTATCCTTCCAGCTCTCCAGCGTCTGCCAGGGCAGACCGCTCATCAAATCGATATTGACATTATTAAATCCGGTTTCCCGCACCCTCTGATAGCTTTCCAAAAACTGCTCATAGCTGTGGATGCGTCCGAGGTACTGGAGTTCCTTATTGACGCTTGACTGCAGCCCGAGGCTGATTCGGTTGATCCCGGACTTTGCATAAAATCCGAGCTTTTCCGTATCCAATGTTCCCGGATTGCATTCTATCGTCGCCTCCGCCGATGCCTCCACGACAAAATTTTCATAGATCGCACTCATGATATTGGCGATCCAAACTCCCTTCAGTATAGAAGGAGTTCCTCCGCCGATAAAAATCGTATGGACCTGATAATCCCGATATATGCTTCCCTGCGCTCTTATCTCCTCCACCAGCTGATCCACATAATCTTTCTGTGCCTGAGCCTGGGCGGGAGCCGATAAAAAATCACAGTATTTGCACTTGCTTTCGCAAAACGGTATATGTACATATAATTCAAGTTTTTTCTTCCGGCTCATTCAAATGACCTTTCTAAATCCTAAATCTCCTAGTCTTCTTCGAGCTTGAGCACACTCATAAAAGCCTTCTGAGGAATCTCTACATTTCCGATCTGGCGCATGCGCTTTTTTCCTTCCTTCTGCTTTTCGAGGAGCTTTCTCTTTCGGCTGATATCGCCTCCGTAACATTTTGCGAGAACATCCTTTCTCATCGCCCTCACGGTCTCCCTCGCAATAACCTTTCCTCCGACCGCCGCCTGAATGGGAATTTCAAAGAGATGCCTCGGAATCTCCTCCTTAAGCTTCTCGCACATTCTTCTTCCCCGCTCATATGCGGAATCCGCATGCACAATAAAGGAAAGCGCATCCACCTCTTCCTTATTGATTAAAATATCCAGCTTCTTGAGCACGGAGGGCGAATATCCCTTGATATCGTAATCTAAAGAAGCATATCCTCTCGATCGGCTTTTGAGCGCATCAAAAAAATCATAAATGATCTCATTGAGAGGAAGCTCGTATTTGAGCATCGCGCGATTGGACTCGATATATTCCATTCCGAGGTAAATTCCTCTTCTTTCCTGGCAAAGATTCATAATGGAACCGACAAATTCCTTCGTCACCATGATTTCCGCAGATACGATCGGTTCTTCCATATGCTCTATCTCGCTGGGATCCGGCAGATTTGAGGGATTGGTCAGCTCTATCATCGTGCCGTCCGTTTTATATACTCTGTATACAACTCCCGGCGCCGTCGTGACCAGATCGAGATTATACTCTCTCTCCAGCCTCTCCTGTATGATTTCCAGATGCAAAAGCCCCAGAAATCCGCAGCGAAATCCGAAACCGAGCGCAAGAGAGGTCTCCGGTTCATAAAAAAGCGCCGCATCATTGAGCTGAAGCTTCTCGAGCGCATCTCTTAAATCATTGTATTTTGCACCGTCCGCCGGATATAATCCGCAGTAAACCATGGGGGTTACCTTCTTATATCCCGGCAGCGCCTTCTCACAGGGGTATTTTGCATTGGTTATCGTATCTCCCACCCGGGTATCCTTTACGTTCTTGATCCCCGCACAGAGATAACCGACCATTCCCGCTGAAAGCTCCTCACACTGGATGAAGCGGCCCGCACCGAAATAGCCGACCTCCACAACCTCCGCCGACGCATCGGTCGCGATCATCTTGATCTTATCCCCTTTTCTGACCACGCCTTCCTTGATTCGGATAAATACGATCACTCCCTTATAGGAATCGTACAGAGAATCGAAGATCAGCGCCTGAAGGGGATTGTTTACATCTCCCGAGGGCGCCGGAATTTTTTCTATGATCGCTTCCAGCACATCCTCGATATTCAGCCCCATTTTTGCCGAAATTCTCGGAGCGTCATGTGCCTCGATGCCGATCACATCCTCGATCTCGGCGGATACCGTATCCGGATTCGCGCTGGGAAGATCGACCTTATTGATCACCGGTATGACCTCGAGATCATGATCCAGAGCAAGATACACATTGGCGAGAGTCTGCGCCTCTATTCCCTGCGCCGCATCCACGACAAGCACGGCTCCGTCGCATGCCGCAAGTGATCTGGATACCTCATAATTAAAATCCACATGCCCCGGCGTATCGATCAGGTTGAGGATGTATTCCTCTCCGTTTCTGGCTCTGTATACCGTTCTGACCGCCTGGCTCTTAATCGTTATTCCTCTCTCCCTCTCAAGGTCCATATTATCCAGCACCTGAGACTGCATCTCCCTGCTGGTTAAAAGTCCCGTTTTCTCTATAATTCTGTCCGCAAGCGTTGATTTGCCGTGATCGATATGGGCGATAATACAAAAATTTCGTAATTTACTTTGATCGAACATAGTTTAAGCTTCCCTCATCTGTAAGTATTTGGCTTTTTTAAAAAATCTATTTATAAATAATATCATTTTTCACGGATTCTTGCAAGAATTCCTTGACAAGGCAGGCTTTTTGGAATAGAATAATTTAGTATGTTTAGATTGAACTGTCCGTGTCCAGACTTCGATGCTAAACTTCTTTAATTGTAGCAGAACAAACTGCATAACTAAGAATCAGTGGAGGTATAGAAGAATGGCTAATATTAAATCCTCAAAGAAAAGAATCAGCGTTGCCGCGCTCAGAACCGCAAGAAACAAAGCGATCAGATCTCAGGTCAGAACGGCGATTAAGAAGGTTGACGCTGCCGTGCTTGCAGGCGATAAGACGCTTGCGGCAAGCACTCTTCATGATGCCATTGTAGCGATTGATAAGGCTACGAGCAAGGGCGTATATCATAAGAACAATTCTTCTCGCAAGGTTTCCAAATTAACCAAGACCGTTAATGCGATGGCTTAATTCGGAGTTTGAAAACTAAAAAATAAGATCATTTGAAATGCCGCAGTTTCCCGTCAGAACTGCGGCATTATTATTTGCTCTTATCCTTTACCCGATTCTTTATAGCCCGCGATCAGCAGCTCTACGGCGAGCCTCTCCGGCAGTTCCCCCGTCTTGACGCTCTCCTCCAGCTCGACGCAGCAGCGAAGATAGACTTCCAGAGCGGATTGCTCAAATCCCCTTGCCTGCTGCAGAAGCTTGGATACGGCATAGGGCTTTAATCCCGTCTCCCTGCTCATCTCTTCCTTGGAAAGCCTCAACTGATCCAACTCCCTGATGCAAAGAAGCTGATCGAACTGTCTTGCAATCAGAAAAAGGATGCGCAGCGCAGGCTCCCGCAAACGGAGCAGATCTTCATAAAGACGCATCGCTTCGGCTCTTTTTCCCAGCGATATCGCCCTCACCATATCGAAAATCCGGTTATTTACCCCTATCGTCGTGATGCTGTCGATATCCGCCCGCTCTATGACCTCCCGATCCCCGACATAGGCAATCAGCTTCTCCGTCTCCGAAGCAATGATATTCATGTTTTCTCCCGTATAGCTTAAAAAAAGATCCATATTGGCACGGCTGATTTTCTTGCCCGCCTTTGCCAAAACTCCCGCCGCCCAATTTGCCAGATCATCCTGATTTTGCAGGGAAAGCTCGGCGATATATCCGATTTCCTTCACCCTCTTGTACAGGCGGTTTCTCTTATCCACCTCTTTTTCGACGAATATCAGCTTCGTACTCTCCGGCAGTCTTTCCATCAGCTTTACGATTTCCTCATGAGAGGATTTGAACCATCCGCTGTTTTCTACGATAATGCAGCGGATTCCCGAGAAAAAAGGAAGCGTCAGCGCGGCATTGATCAATTCGCTTTCCGATATGCTTTTTCCCTCGAAATATCCGTAATTGATATGGTCCTCCCCTATCATCGCCTGCTTCAGCCTGTTTTTATAGCTGCGAAGCAGATAATCCTCTTCTCCGTAAAGCAAATACGTCTTTTGAAAGCTCTTGTTTTTGATATCCGCATTCAGCTGTTTCATCTCTTCTCCTATTGCCCGGATCCCGCTTTTTTGCATTGTCGGCGTTTCTTTCCTGATATTATACCTCTTCCTTTCCGGCGAGGCAAGCCGGGGCTTTTTGCTTTTACTCTTCTTTCTTCCATTCTCTGATCCAAATTCTTTCTCCGTCCGTCAGAAATTCGATCTCCCCCGATTTTGCCGTTTCATAGCTCTTTATGCCGTATCGCCAAAGCCGGGAGAGCACCTCTCTGTGCGGATGCCCGTAAGGGTTCTTTTTCCCGTAAGAAAGAACTGCATAATCCGGCGAAAGCACCCGGATAAACTCCTCCCCCGAAGCACTGTATGATCCGTGATGCCCGATTTTAAGGAGAATAATGCCGCTTAGCTCACGAACAAAGTTCTCATCGGAAAGGATCTTTTCCTCCGAAGCTTTTCCCGCATCACCCGTAAAAAGCGCACGAAATCGATTTTCCCGATACAGGAGCACGAGGCTTTGCTCATTGGTATTCTCCAAAGAAACATCCTTTCTCGGAGAGAGGCAGAGGAAGGGCTCTGCACGATCTCCCGCAGAAAGATAGCGGATCTTTATTCCTTTTTCATCCGCCGCTTTCCTGATCGAAAGATAGTCCTCGTCCTCTTTTGCCGGATAAGGCAGATACAGGCTCTTTACTTTCATTTCCTCCTCTTCGGCAAAGAGCCAGAGCAGGGCGCTGATATGATCTTTGTCGGCATGCGTGATAAAGATTTTTTCTATGCTCTCCACCGCCATGCTTTCCAGAAAGGGCTTCAGCGTATATTTGCCGAGCTCTTTTTTTGTGGTGCTGCCGCAATCTATCAGAATATCCTCCCCTGAAACCCTCATATAGATCCCGTCTCCCTGACCGACATCCAGAAAACAGATTCTTGTTTTCTTTTCTCTGAGCGGAAAGAGGAGCAGGACGCAAAGCTGCATGAAGAGGAAGAGCAAAAGAAGAAGCTTCCCCCTCCTCCCATGCGATTCTTCCTTTTCATTCCTTAAATAAACACGTGGAAGGAAAAACACTCCGCCGCTCAATACGGTATAATACAGAAGGATTTGCCAGATTTTCGGTCTTCCCAGAAGAATGCTGCTCCCCGGAAGCTTCGCAAAAATTTCGCATAGAAAAAGATAAAGCTGCAGTATCCAATGCACGGGCTTTGCCAGAATCTGAGAAAGGCAAAAGAAAAAAGGAGAAATCAGAAGTGAAGCAAGCGAAAGAGCTATCAGTATGCTCATCAGGGGAATCACAAAAAGATTTAAAATCAAGGCATAGGGAGGAAAGCGATAAAAATAATATGCGATCAGGGGAAGGGTAAAGCTCTGAATACAAACGCCTGCCGCAAGCGAGGAGAGGAGCCTGTTTTTAATCTTGCATTCCCCGCTCAGATAAGAAAGCGGTCCTCCTATGCTCAGCACCGCCGCAAAGGAGAGAAGAAATCCCGCCGTAAAAAGCTCTCCGGGCGAATGCAGCAGAATGGCAAATGCCGCAATCGAGCATGCGCTCAGCAGATCATAACTCCTCCCCAAAATCTCGGCGATAAAAACAAGCGCCAGCATGAGAGAGGCTCTGAGCACGCTGACGGAGGCTCCCGTAAAGATCCCGTAAAAAAGAAGAAATCCTCCCGCAAGTCCTCCGCAAAGCCAAAACTTCATGCACAGAAGCTTTCGCAGCAAATAATACAGAGCAAGCCCCATCATCGATACATGCAATCCGCTGATCGCCAAAAGATGGGCGATTCCGCTTTTTTGATAGAGCGCGTACAGCTCCCTGTCCAGGAGAGTCTTGTCTCCGAGCAGCGCCGCCGCCAAAAATCCGCTGTCTTCAGGGGCAAAGATTTTACTTAGATTCTCTTTGCATAAAGCCCGAAGAAGGTAAATCTTATGCAATATACTCTCCCCTTCTCTCTTTACCCGAAGCACCTCCTCCACCCGCATCTTAAAGAAGATTTTCTTGGCTCGATAATAGGCATCCGCGTCAAATTCTCCGGGATTGCCGCTTTCCTCGATATCCGCGATCCTCCCTCTTACTCTGATGAGGTCTCCGATTTGCAGCATGCCCGCCTCCTCCCTGCTCATATGAAGAAGCAGCATGCCCATGCGCAGCACGAATCCCTCCCCTTTTTCTTCTATCCATTCGATTCTGCCCTCGAGCTCTGCCTTTTCTTCCCTTCTTGCCCGCTCCGAAAGATCTCGCTGCTGCGGGCTCTCCCATTCCTGCATATACATTCTCAAAGAGGCGAGAGAACATATCATACAGAGCCAAAACGCAGCCCGCAGATGCTTCGGATCGACCTTGTACAGCCTCCTTCCCGCTTCATCGGCGATCCTTTTTTGCAAAGAGCGCTTGCCTTCTTTGCGCCCGCCTTCTTTATGCCTGTCTTCCGCTTTATGCCCGCCTTTCTTTTCCTGATTCCGAAGATGATTTTGTTTTTTCTGCCAAAATCTCCATGCGAATAAGGCAGGTAAAGCAATACCTGCCGCAATTCCCGTGAAAAAACCGAATCCATGCCATAGCAGCTCTCCAAGCACATAGGCTGTGATCACAGCGATCCATGGTCTTTTCATCAATAAAAAATCCTTATTCCGTTTGGGAAATACTTAAAAAATCCAGATCCATTTCAAAAAGTGTGTTCAGACTGAGGCTGTCACGAAATTTCATATCCTGAGAGCCGTTGACGGCAATCTGCACCCTGTTGATGCCGGGCAGCTCACAAAGAGAATTGACCAGAGAAAAAATACTGATATAGGGCTCTTCTCCGGAAATCGGCTTCAAAAAATTCTCATTAAAATTCACATAACATATATTATCGTTCACGGAAATGCTTAAAAGCTTCGTATCCTGAGGAATCGTCCTTCTTAATTCATTTCCCTCCGGTCCCGCCATCAGCTGCTCCACCACGAGTTTTTCCAAGGGAGTATTGATATTATAGATGACCTCTCTTTTTTCTTCTTTTAAAAGCTTTCCCTCTTCATTTGAAAAATACAGCTTAAGCTCTATTTTTTCAAATGAGTTGATATCCGATATTCCGTCGATAAAATCACTCTCGGAAAAAAGCCCGATATAGTTTCCGCTTCCGTCCGAGATCCTCTCCTCTCCGGAAACAATACCGACAAAATCCAATCCCCTGATCTGCGTCATCGTCTTGGTCAATGCCGCTCTGCACAGAATCTCTTTGCTCGGCTCCATTGCATGATAATTCGCATCAAAATGCAGATAAAGAATATTGTCTTCCACCGTATATCCCTTATAAGTCACTTTGGCATCGAGGGCGAGGCTCGCCTCGACCTCTTTGGGAATATGGATAAACTGTCCCATCAATTCCTCAACCAGAGCCTCTTTGTCTTCCGTCTCCGTCTCATAAACGACCGGAGAAAGCGCAGTCTCCGAAGTATTTAAATAATAGATATAGTACTGCCCCTCCTCTATCGCCGCCGTTTCCGCCTTTTTTGCACAGGCTGTAAAGCTGCATAGCAGAAGGATGCAAAGAACCAGTCTATTTACTTTCTTCATCTTTACCTCTTTTTATTCTGTTTTTCCTCATAGCGCTTATGAAAAGCCCTTCTTCGCATCGACGATATAATTGAGCGGGATCCGAACCGTAAACATCGTTCCCTCGCCCTCTTTTCCGGAGACCTTGATGATCCCCTTATGCCTGAGCACGATGTTTTTCGTAATCGAAAGCCCGAGTCCGCTTCCCCCCGTTTCTCTCGATCTGGCTTTGTCTATGCGGTAAAAGCGCTCAAAGATGGATTCCTGAAATTCTTCCGCGATCCCTATGCCCGAGTCCTTAACCTTCACATAAAAAAACTTATGATCCGCATCCAGAGTGACCTCAACCCATCCGCCTTCCTTATTATATTTAATCGCATTTTCAATAATATTATTGAACGCAAGGGAAAGCTTGGTCTCATCCACCTCCGCTCTGACCTCTCTTATCGTTTCTAAAATAATATCAATATTGCGCAGCATCGCGATCGGTCTCAGACGCTTAATGATCTGCTTGAGCAGCTGGTTGATATCGCTTTGCTCTATATTGAGCTGGGTAGCCGATTTATCAAGCTTGACCAGGGCAAGAAGATCGTCGATAATTTTGGATTCCCTGTCTATTTCCGCGGAGATATCATTCATAAATTCCTTATAAAGCTCCTGAGGCACCTCATCCATAGCCATAAGAGAGTCTGCAAGAACTCTGATCGAGGTAATCGGCGTTTTCAGCTCATGGGAAACATTCGCCACAAAGTCCTCTCTGCTTTGGTCCACCTGCTTGAGCTTGCTGAGCGTTGCGTTGATGATGGAGGACATTTCTCTGGTGATTTCATATGCCTCCTCTTCCACGATATGATCCATATCCCCGTAGGTTACCTTGGCAAGCGCGTTTTTGAGCCGCTCAAAGGGATTGACCAAAACACTCGCGATCACGATGCCGAATGCCGCCAAAATTACCGCAAGCATGGCATTAAAGATCGCCGTCCTTCTTGCGGCTTCCTCCCGGATCGCGGAAATATTTTCTGTCGAAGAGGTAAAGAGCATAACCCCCTCTATGCTGTTTTCTTCATTCAATGAATAGATCGGAAAGGTCTGAATGATGAAATGCTTTTCCTGATTATAGATATCCGAGCTCTCCCCCCGAAAACAGCGAATGATTTCTTCCGAGACATTGAGCTTTCCCTCTGCAATATCGAAACTGTCCTTAATCACGCGAAAGCTCTTATCCATGATCACGATTCTGCCCTGATAAATATCTGCAAGATTATCTATCTCCAGATCCGTGCGAAGATCTTTTTCCACACTGTTGAGGTAGGGCTTGCTGCTCAGTTTATTGACCAGAATCAGACCGCTGTTTTGCATCTCTATTCTTCTGGTCTCGATGGAGGTCCTTGAAAATGCCCCCAGTAAAACCCCTCTCTGAAGAAATGCCGGCAAAATCGCGATCGTGATAAAAATCAGACTCAGCAAAGGCTTAAACCTTACCGATCTTCTCTTTTTCCTGACTTTCTTTTCATTCATATTGATCAAAATTCAGTTTTTTTGCCGCGGCAATCGCCAAAGTTCCCGGTCCCACATGGGTATTGATCGAAAGAGAAAGATCGCAGATTTCGATCTCTCCCGCTCCCGGCAGCTCTTGGGCAACCTCTCTTTTAAACTCTTCCGCAGCTTCGATGCAGTCCGCATGAATGACGTAAATATCCGTCCGGCTTCCGTCTTCATCCCCGAATCTCTTTTGCAAATCCTCTTTTAATGCCGAAAGCATAACGGTCTTCGCCTGCTTCATCGTCCTGACCTTCGCCCACGCATCAAGCTTTTTTCCCTGTATCGTCAATACCGGCTTGATCTTGAGCAGAGTTCCCAGCGCTGCGGCGGCGGGGGTTATTCTTCCCCCCTTCTTCAAATATTTCAAGGTATCTACGGTGAGATAAATCGTCGAATCCAACGCGCTTTCTTCCAAAATTTCCATAATCCTCGGCGCAGACAAGCCTTTTTGCGCCAAAATCTTCGCATCCAATGCGGATCTCATCTGCGTTCCCGATATTCTCTGGTTATTGACAACGAATACCTTACCCGCATACTCCTCCTCCTGAGAAAGCATCTTCGCCGTTTCAAAAGTTCCCGAAAGCCCGGAGGACATCGGAATATAAATGAGCTGATCATTTTCTTTCAAAATCTCGTCCCAGAGCTCCGTCAGCTGCCCCGGGGAAGGCTGTGAAGTTTGAATATCCTCTCCCGCCCTCATTTTTTGAAAAAATTCCTCCGTACTGAAATCCACGCTCTCCAAATAATCCTTGCCCGATATCGAAAACGGCATGGGAAGAATATATATTCCGAGCTTCGCTCCGCTCTCTTTTGTCAAACCGCTGTTGGTATCGGTAGAAATTCCTATTCTCATTTATCTTTCCCTTTCTTCCATCTTTATTTTCAATATGTACCGTATTGTATTCCTCTCTCCATATACCCAAGGATCGGCAAAGAGGACACAAGCCTCTCATTTGCCGAGGCTCTCTTTGATCGTCTTCCATGAGGCATAGAGCTTCTCCAAAGAATATGCGGCATTTGCGGGGCTCGTTGAGGGAAGCCGCTCTGCCTCCATCCCCAGAGAGGGGTAAATCCACTGATCGTAAAGCGCTTTTGCCTTTCCTCCGTTGGTAAAGATTTTGCAAATTTCCGTTTCCTTCAGGAGTTTTCCTATATCGGCTGCAATTACGTTCTTTATGCTGGTATCATCGCTTCCGATGATATCGCAACACGCAATCACATCCCAGAGCGCTATTTTATTTTTTAAAAGCAGGTCACGCTTTCCGGCTTTCGTAAGCGGCATCTCCTCATCCAAGATCCGGGAAATCACCTGCCAAAAGCGATTCCTCGGATTTCCGTAATAGAAGCCCTCTTCTCTGGACTTTCGTGAGGGCAGAGAGCCCAGGATCAGAATTTTTGCGTTCCGGTCATAAACCGGTAAAAAGGGATGGCTGATACGCTCATAGCCTTCCTTTCGAATCACTCCCATCTCTATTCTTCTCCGTTCCAGCAATAAGTACAGAGCTTTTCTCTCTCCAGCCCTATCGATTCGATCAAATCATCCAGCCTGTGATAGCGAAGGCTTGTAAAATGCTGCAGCCTGCAAAGCGTCTCCTGCATTTCCTCATAATTTTTGCTGTTCGGATCCGCATAATCCGCAAGCAGTTCTCTGCTGACCGAATCCCCCTCCCGTTCTCTGATGATCTTTCTTGCAATCAGATCAAGATCCGAGGTGGAACGGGAAAAATTCAAATACTTGCATCCGTAGAGGATGGGAGGGCAGGCAGGACGAACATGAACTTTTTTTGCACCGCTATGATAAAGAAAATCCGTTGTTTCCCGAAGCTGCGTTCCTCTTACGATGGAATCGTCAATCAGGAGAAGCTCCTTATCTTTGATCAGCGCCTCCACGGGAATGAGCTTCATCCTCGCTACGAGATTTCTTTGGCTTTGCTTGGTCGGCATAAATGACCTGGGCCAAGTCGGCGTATATTTGATGAAGGGTCTGGCAAAGGGAATTCCCGAGGCATTGGAATATCCTATCGCATGTGCAATTCCCGAATCCGGCACTCCTGCCACAATATCGGCGCTGATATTGTCTCTTTTGGCAAGCATCTCTCCGCATCGGTATCTCATCGCCTCCACATTGATTCCCTCATAGGTCGCCGTCGGATAACCGTAATAGGTCCACAAAAAGGCGCAGATTTTCATTTTCTCCTTTGCCGGAAGGACCTCCTCGACCCGATCCGATCGGATAAATACCGCCTCTGCCGGACCGAGCTCCCGATAAAAGTGATAGCCGAGGTTTAAGTATGCATGGTTTTCGAAGGTTACGCAAAGCGCCCCCTCCTTTTTCCCGATGACGAGGGGAGTCCTCCCCAGCCTGTCTCTGGCGGCATAGATTCCGCTATGCGTCATGATGAGCATGCTCATCGATCCTTCGATCTGGTTTTGCACGTTTTGAATTCCTTCGGCAAAGCTTGCTTTCTGATTGATCAGCGCGGCTACCAGCTCGGTCGCGTTGACCCTTCCCCCGCTATGCTCCAGAAAATGAATTCTTCCTTCCCGAAAAAGCCTCTCGATAATTTCTTCCTTATTGCTGATTCGTCCGACCGTCGTAATCGCATAGCTTCCGAGATGAGACTGTACCAAAAGAGGCTGGGGATCTTCATCCGAGATGCAGCCGATTCCTATATTTCCCTGCATCTCACCCACATCATACTCAAACTTCGTCCTGAAGGGGGAGTTCTCGATATTATGTATCGCCCTTTCGAAGCGCTCCCCGTCCGTTACCGCCATTCCTCCTCTTTTCGTTCCCAGGTGTGAGTGATAATCCACTCCGAAGAACAAATCCATCACACAGCTTTCATCGGCTGCAACGCCGAAAATTCCGCCCATATTCCCTTTTTCCCCCTCTTAAACCGGCTATAATAAATTAGAACAGTTTTTTTACGGTATTCACCACATTTTCCACCGTAAATCCGAAATGCCTGAAAAGCTCGTCCTGGGGGGCGCTGGCTCCGAATCCTTCCATGCCGATCACCGCACCGTCCAGTCCCGTGTATCTCTCCCAGCCGAATACGGAGAGCGCTTCTATCGCCACCCTCTTTCTGACTGCCGAGGGAAGGACGCTTTCCTTATACTCTTCGCTCTGCTCTTCAAAGATATCCGCACAGGGCATGCTGACCACTCTCGCTTCGATTCCCTGCGCCGAAAGCTTATTTGCCGCATCGAGCGCGAGGCTTACCTCGGAGCCCGAAGCGATAAGAATGCAGTCCGGCAGATCTTTTTTCGCTTCTCTTAATATATATCCGCCCTTTAAGGCTTCCTTCGAGCTGCCTTCGAGCTGAGGAAGGTTCTGTCTCGTCAAAATAATCGCCGTCGGAGTCTCCCGGGAAGCGATCGCGCTATACCATGCGGCTATCGTCTCTCTTGCATCCGCAGGGCGAAAAGCGTGGAAATTCGGCAGGGCGCGCAGCATCGCAAGCTGCTCTATCGGCTCATGGGTGGGACCGTCTTCCCCTACTCCTATCGAATCATGAGTAAATACATATATCGCCGGAATTTTCATTAATGAAGCCAGTCTCACCATCGGTTTCGTATAATCGCTGAATACAAAAAAGGTCGCACAATATGCTCTGAGCCCTCCGTGCAGAAGAATACCGTTGCTCTCTCCCGCCATTGCAAGCTCTCTGACGCCGAAATGAAGATTTCTTCCCTTAAAGCTTCCGGGAAGCAGATCTCCCTCTCCCTCCATAATCGTTTTGTTTGAGGGCGCAAGATCCGCCGAGCCCCCGATCAGATTCGGAACCAGACTCTTTAAGCGGTTTAAAACCGCGCCGGAAATATTTCTTGTTGCCTGAGGCTTCTCATCCCAAGCCCAAAACTCCTCTTTATCCAGCTCGCTCAGATCGCTCTCCCCGTGGTAACGATCCCATAAAGCCTTTTTATCCGGAAATTTCTTCGCATATTCCGCAAACATTGCATTCCATGCTTCTTCTTTTTTCGCAAAATCCCCGGCAAGCCTTCTAAAATGCGCATATACTTCCTCGGGAATCTCAAAGCTCTTTTGAGCATCCCATCCGAGATTCTCCTTCAGTGCCTTAAGATGCTCCGCTCCCAAGGGCTCTCCGTGCGCACTCGCCTTACCCTGCTTGCCCGGGCAGCCGTAACCTATGCTGGTATTGATCTTGATAAAGGAGGGACGTGTTTTATCCGCCTTCGCTTCCTCTATCGCCCTTCCTATCGCGGACATATCATGCCCGTTTTCTACTTCTATGGTCTGGAAACCGAAGGCTTCCATGCGAAGCAGCACATTCTCTCTAAATGCCGCATCCGTATCTCCCTCTATCGTGATCTTATTTGAATCATAGAGGATAATTAATTTATGCAGCCCCAAGGTTCCCGCAAAAGAAAACGCCTCCGAGCTTATACCCTCCATCATGCATCCGTCTCCGCCGAGCGCATAGGTATAATGATCCACTACCGGGAAGCCCTCTTCATTAAATACTTCCGCAAGATGCGCTTCCGCAATCGCCATACCCACAGCCATTGCCATTCCTGCACCCAGCGGTCCCGTAGTCGCTTCCACTCCCGCGGTATGCCGGTATTCCGGATGCCCGGGGGTCAGTGAATCGAATTTTCTGAATTTTTTAAGCTCATCCATAGACAGATTGCCGTATCCGAAAAGATGCAGCAGAGAATAAAGAAGCATCGAACCGTGACCTGCGGAGAGAATGAATCTGTCCCTATCCCTCCAATCCGGATTTGCGGGATTATGCTTCATATGATGAGCCCAGAGTTCATAAGCCATATCCGCCGCACCGAGGGGAAGTCCGGGGTGACCCGATTTCGCCTTCTCGATCGCATCCGCCGAAAGTATTCTGATTGCGCTTACCGCCTGTATATCTATATTTGCCGACATATAACTACCTCCAAAATCATTTTCGATCCGAGACCGGTGATGAGCAAAGCCGTATTCTTGCCGGCAGGCTCAAATCCCTCTGTCTTTGGACATTATCTTTTATATTTTATCATAAAGAAATGCTTTTGTATCTAAGGAAATCGAGAATTTTATATTAAATGAAAATAAGAGATAGAGTTGCTCAGGCTCTATCTCTTATTTTCTAAAGTAAGAGGAAATTTCAATATGTGTAACACTATGTATATCTTAAATCCGGGAAATCCCGAATGAAAGACCGTATATATTTTAAACACCGATTATTCTTCTGCGTTGAATAATAAAAGGTGATTAAAAGCGAATCAATACGCTCCGAATCTTAAAGCTTTGCAAGCTCTGCGCCTGCCGCCTTCAGCCTCGCCTCAGCGTCTCCGTCGGGCTCGTTCTGTGCAATCTCCGTAAGAACCTTTGCTCCGGCATCTTCCATTCTCTTCTGCCAAAGCCTCATCCACTCTCCATCGCCCCAATCATAGGAACCGAAAAGAAGAAGCGTCTTTCCTGCAACCTTGCCTTCTATAGAAGCTACGAAGGGCTCCACCTCGGAATCTTCGAGTTCTTCTGCACCCATTGCCGGACAGCCGATTGCAAATCCGGGAAGAGCCAAAAGCTCGTCTGCGTTTGCGGAAGAAACTTCCACCAGCTCTGCACCTGCACCTGCTCCCTCAACACCTGCTGCTATCATCTTTGCCATAGCCTCGGTATTGCCTGTCTGACTCCAGTAAACGATACTAACCTTATCCATTGTTTTCTTTCTCCTTTGTCATCTATTATTCTATGAAAGCTCAAAAACTTTCTGTCAATGCAGTGTAGCCTGATGCGTCCGAAAGCAAAATTCATAGATTCTATTCTTTTTAAGAAGCAATTTCGTAGATTTCCTTCCCGGAAAGCCATTCGTCTATCGCTTCGTATTTTGCTCTGTCAAATTCCGCAAATCGTTCCAATGTCATTTCCAAATTGTCGTATACCTTCCAATATCCGCTGAACAGATATCCTCCGCCCTGATTATCTACATAGCCCTCGATATCGCAGAGCGGATATCCGAGAAACGCACCGACCTCATGGGGAAAGAGCTTGCTCCTTCTGTAGAAATCGGCAATCCTTTCTCTGAGTTTCGGAAGAAAATCTTCAACCGATCTGCCCAGATAACCGTAGCCTTTCAGAAAACCCCGTATTCCTTCCAAGGAAAGGTAGGAATCCAAAGCATACTTTCTGTAGATAAAAAGCAGAAGCCTTTTTTTATCGGAATATAATATGCTCATTCTCAGAGAAGACCTTTTAATATGCTCCCTGACCGTCTGCAATTCCCTGTTCTCAATAAAGAGCATCCCTGCTTCCTTATATCCTTTGAGAACAAAGGCGATCTGCAGGATAATCCTAAGCTCTGTTTTTCTCTTCGCATCGCTTGTCTTTAATATCTCTACTATTCTGTCGGCAGACATATTGCCACCTCCGAGGAATATGATAAATGCTCCCGCTTAGGTTTACCTTCCTTTTGTTAGGACGTGCTAACTATAACATTAATATCCAAAACTGTCAAGCGATTTTTTGCTTTTATTTTTATTTTTCTCTTCCGCTTTTGAAAAACCGCTCAATCTCAGGGCAAATCATTATGAAAACTTAATAAAAACAGCATATTCTCGCTTTGATTCTATGATATAATACTGAATGAGTTTTTTGATACCAGCCAGAAAGAGGAGAATATCATGAGAAAAAAAATTACAGCACTTGCTTTTATCGCTTCTTCGGTGCTGCTCTGCGCCTGTGCCGCCAAAAATGAGGTCATTGAAATCAGCTCCGCCGAGACCGCGCCGAAGGAGAGCGCGATGGCGCCGCTTGAAGAAAATACAGACAAAACAGCCGAGGAAAGTACGGAGGCAAAGGCGGAGCGTCCCGAAAACACCGCTGTGTATTCGGAAGCGGAGAGTCTTTTTACGCAGGAAATTTATCAGGACGACCAAAAGAAGCTCTCCCTCCCCTATAATCTCTTCCTTCCCGCAGATTATAAGAGTGAGAAATCCTATCCTCTCGTCGTTTTCCTTGCGGATAAGGAAGTACACGGCGATGATCCCGCAGAGGTTCTTTATCAGGACGGCGCTCTCGTATGGGCGTCTCCCGAGGAGCAGGAAGTTCGCGAATGTATTGTACTCGCTCCCCAGTATACGAAGGAACTGGAACAATCCTTGGGCGATCTGCTCCCTCCGGATAAAGAGTGGTCGGAAGGGCTTGATCTGATCTATGCTCTGATTCGGGAAACAATGGAAAAATACAGCATCGATGCCGCCAGAATTTACGGAACCGGTCAGGGGGACGGAGCCTGTGCGATTCTCGCACTGCGCTTCAAATATCCGGAGCTCTTTGCCGCAGAGTATCTTGTCGGACCGCAATGCGCTTCCTTTGATCTGAGCGCATTGAAAAATGATAAGATCTGGGTTTCCGTCTCTCAGGGAGATGAACCCTCCTATGGTATGATGAATCAGGCGCTTGAGACCTGGAAATCTCTCGGCGTGCCGGTTTCCCAGGGAGAGCCGCTCAATCCCGCAGACAGCCTTTCCTTTGATCTGATTCTTGAAAACATGAAAAACGCCGAAGCAACGCTTAAGTACACGGTATTTTCCGAAGGCGATTTTCATTCGCTTTGCAAGGTCGCATACACGGTAGATGGAATCAGAAGCTGGCTCTTTGCCCAGTCCAAATAAAAACTTTTAAACAAATAAATATCCGCCTGCTATGCCGGCGGATATTTATTCTTCGTGTGAAAAACAACCTCATATGTGGTCTTTCCGATCTTTCTCTTTGTGCCAATTCCTTTTTTATCTGTATTTTTCAATTCTTCCATAAATTCTCCTTTCCGTTTTTTGAGTTTTTGACAGCAAAAAAGGAAGCATCGGCTATTTGCTTTTACTTCCTCTTCAATGATTTTATTTCATTGTTTCGCTTCTACAAACCGGGATTCTTTTTAGCATAAAATATATCGTTATGCCATCTATTATAATCAATCATT
>JAUMWW010000008.1 GCA_030529445.1 Johnsonella sp.
TTTCGTCGTGATAGGAGTTCCGGCTTCCCTTCCCCTTATCATTGCAAAATCCCCTCTGCTTCTGGTATTTTGCGCAGTCATGGTTGCCGTCAATATGCTGATCAGCTTTGTATTTGGAAAGCTCTTTAAGTTCAGTCTGGAGGAGATCATACTTGCCTCCAATGCCAATATCGGAGGTCCGACAACAGCTGCGGCAATGGCGATTTCCAAGGGCTGGACGGAGCTGGTGGCGCCGGTGATGCTGGTGGGAACCTTGGGCTATGTGATCGGAAATTATTTCGGCATCTTTTTGGGCAATCTGCTGAGATAGAAGGTGGGGCATGAGAGATGATTTTTGACGGGCATACGGATGTATTGACGGATGTGGTAAGGAGAAGAGAAAAAGGAGAGGAGGATGTGTTTTGCACCCATCATCTCCCGAAATGGAAAAAGAGCGGCATCAGAGGAGGGATCTTTGTTATTTGGATCGATTATCCTCATTACCACAGACCGAAAGAGAGATTGCAGGAGATTCTTCGGGCTGCGGAGGCAGAGCTTGCGCAGACGAAAGAAGTCTTGCAGCTGGTGACGAAGAAAAAGGATTTTCTGAAGGAGGAGAAAAAGATCACGATGATTCTCGGCATGGAAGGGCTGAGTCATGTGGATGAGGAGAGGGGAACGGAAGTTTTGGACGATTATTATCGCCTCGGTCTGCGCCACGCCTCTCTTACCTGGAACGAGGAAAATGCGTTGGCGACAGGAGTGAGGGGGGATGAGGAAAGAGGCTTGACCGGGCTGGGAAGGGAAGCGGTCAGGAAGCTCAATACCCTCGGTGTTATTTTAGATGTATCTCATCTTAACGAGAGGTCTTTTTGGGATCTTGCGGATGCTTCGGATCGGCCTTTTATCGCCTCTCATTCAAACTGCGCGGCACTCTGCCCTCATAAAAGAAATCTCAAGGACGAGCAGATCAGAGAGATCGGAAAGAGGGGAGGGCTCGTCGGATTAAATTCTTATTGCTCCTTCATCCACAGTGAAAAGGAAAAGCAAAACCCGGAGGGATTGGCAAGGCATGCGGCGAGGATTGCCGATTTGATCGGCCCGGAGCATCTGGTTTTCGGTTTTGATTTTTGTGATTTTCTGGATCATGAGGAAGGAACGAAGGGGCTTGAGGATGCGGGTGAGGCATATCATATGCTAAGCTCCTTGGAAAATCTGGGATTTTCCAAAAAAGAGCTTGAGATGATTTCGCATCTAAACTATCGAAATTATATAGAAAAGATCTGGAAAGAATGAAGCGTTCAAAATAAAACCAGCCTGATTTGCCGGCAGAGCATGGCGGCAAATCGGGCTGGTTTTGTCTAAAGAGCCATAATGGAAGACAGGATGTATTCTATACTGGAATCATAAAATAAAAAATCGTCGATCTGCTTATTCGATTTTGCCCGAATGGCATGATCGATACATACGCTGTCATGTTCGGGGCACATCAGAATCAAACGACAAAATGGCGCCTTGCTTCTGATATGGGCACATAGGGCGAGAGAGCAGCTTATATTGCAGGATTCGGATTCAGAAACCTCTACGAGGACCACATCCGCCCGATAATCCTGTATTATTTTTTCTGCGGAGATATAATCCTGCTCGATATAAAGCTGTAGAAAGGGGTTTTTATTCATTTGCTTGATCGCCTCCGCAACGATGATTCTTTTCATAATCAACACGGCAGTACGCATATCGATCTCTCCTTTGTCAGTGTATATTTGTATTATAGAAAATTTCGGCAAAATTTCCCCTACCCTCAGGGGTGGCATGCTTAAAATCGGGGATTGATCCAGCCTCCGGATACGACATATACTGCAAGCTCCGCGGTACTGGTGAGCCCCGTTTTTCCGAGCATGTTTGCGATATGATATTTAACGGTATTTTCACTGATATTGAGCTCATCGGAGATTTCTTTGCGGCTCTTGCATTCACAGATCAGCCGAAGTATCGTCATTTCTTTTTTGGTAAATGGCATCTCTCCGATCGGAAGCGGAATATGCTTCGGTTCGGGGAAATAAGTCTTGCCCTCCATGACTTCTCTTGCTATTTTCATAAAAAAATCGAGGCTTTCGCTTTTATAGATGAAGCCCTCCGCTCCGATGCTTTTTGCTCTCGGAATAAAGGAGATCTCATCAAAGCCGGACATAAGGATGATTTTAATATCGGGAAAAGCCGCCTTGATTTCTTCGGCGGCATCCAGACCGCATGCCTTGCCGTCGGCACAAACATCCATTAAAATCAGATCGGGCTTTTTTCGTTTGCAAAAAGCGGGAGAAAGGGCAGCCTCATTCAGTTCGCCGATCACATAAAAATTCTCGTCTCCCTCGAAAGCTTTCTTGAATAGGTCGCATAATGCGATATGGTCATCTACAATCAGAACATTTATCATGTACTCACCTCACTATTTCTCCTGCATGATTTAAAGCTCATGCGCGCTCGGGACTTTGTATTTTTTCAGTGGCAGCGGTATCCGGATATGAATGGAGAAGGGGGAAGAAGAGATGCTTAGGCTTCCTCCGAATTCTCCGATTTTTCGGCGCATTTCCTTTATGCCGGAGCCCTCTTTATAACGGGATTTTTCAAAGCCGGTATTGGAAATATCCATTAAATACCCTTTTTCATTCCGGCTCAGCAGGATATTGATCTCATCTGCAAAGCCGTGTCTTACCGCATTGCTGACCGCCTCGGAAAGAATATCCATATAGATTTTTGCAATCTTTTCATCATCCGGAAAACTTCCCTGACGTTTCAGGCATACGCCCATGGATTTCATCGCCTTTTGCAGAAACTCAAACTGCAGTTCCACATCCCCCTCCTCATCCTTGGACTGAATCAGGCTTTCCAAAAGACCGTCAAGCTCCTTAAGAAGCTCATAGGAAAGATTTTCCTCATGGCGCAGATTATGCAGCAGAATAGAAATTTTTTGGCTGAGAACATCATGAATGCGTACTCTTGCACGGATTTCTTCTTCGCTTCGGCAGGTCAGATGGATATGATCCAGAGTCCGCTTAATTTGCAGACTGCGCTCTTCCAGAGTCTGATTTTCCTGTTTCAGCGCTTCCACAAATGACCATATGGGCGTGATATCCGCCGCATTCAGCTGGATATAGGATTCGCCTTTTTCCCGGATGATTTCTTTGGAAAAGCGAAAGACGGAGCCGTCCTCCAGCTTATAGATATACTTATCCAAAAAATTTTTTTTGCCGGTTTTATTCAGGAAGCTGTTGTTTTCCAAATTTTCGATAAACTCATTGGCATTTCGGTAGATCTTGTCTCCGAGCTTCCACATCAGCTCCTCCATCTTGAAATTGCTCAGGAGGATTCTGCCGGAGGGCTCGAAAAAAAGCAGCCCGGTATTGAGCTTATCGATGGCTTCCTTGATGGAAAGCAGGGAAATGCTCGACTGCAGGAGTTTATACTTATGATAGGATAAACTCCACGCGCGGATGACAAATAAAAGTATAGCACCGATATAGACATAAGGAAATCTTCTTTCCCAGAAATCTTCCAAAAAGGGAAGCAAGGGCAAGGCGGAGAGAGGAGGCAGCGCCGCATGGAGAAAGAGGAGGCGGGGCGCATACATTCTGCGAAGCATAAAAAGAGAGAGCAGGCTGCATGCGCATATCGCCAATATGATGATATAGCGAAAAAGCGCATGTTCGGAATGAATAATCCTGCCGTGATCCGCATGATATTGAACTTCCGCCATCATCAGCATCTGAATCAGAATATGCAGGAGAATAAAAAACTCCAAAAGATCTTCAAGCCCTGAGCGCTTATTTCCTTTATGCAGACGTCCCGAAAGATGCAGGAGGACGGCCTGAAAAATAATGGAAAGCGCGGCGAAAAGATCGGTAAGGCTTCGGAAGGTGTTGGAATAACGATAGAATTCAATCAATTTTTGACTCCTTTATCTCGGCGATTCTTGAAGCAAGAGGAAATATAAGCTGAAGTATCATGGAATCTCCGCAGTCCTTTTTTTCCAGATATCCCCCGTATGCCGGAAGAAAGCTTGCGAATTTTTCGGGAAAGCTTTCGGTTTCGATCTCCCCGGCAATCAAAAATTCGAGGTGGACGCTTTGGTTTTGCCCCAGAAATCTGACCATCATCGGGATAGATTTTTCCAGGGAGCGCTTCGTCATATAAAAATAAAAATCATAGAGGAAGGAGATGAGTTCTCCGCAGAGCTGCATCCGGATATTGGAAATAAATACGGTTTTTACGACCGTATAGTCGGTAAGGTCGGAAAGCTCCTTCATATAATGCACCAATTCTTCCGTAGAAAAGAGCTCGCTCTCTTTTTGGCGGAAGAAAAGATTGCAGCGCCGTTTGATATAGCAAAGCATAATCATCATTTCGGAAATAAGCTGTTTTCTCCTCCCGGGATCGAAGCAAAGCTCCAAATTCGATGCCATGGAGGAAAGCTCCTGTGTCTGTGCCTTGATCTCCAGATTGAGAGCATTGATGAGCTCGCGCCGTATCCGGCTTTGCTCCAATCCGTGCCGTATCTCCTCCTCTTCCTCGAGGATGTGGTTGGCGGCATTCAGCTGTTTGGAAATATGCTCGAGCTCTCTTGCCGCTTTCTTGATATCTCCCACATATTCATCCCATAAGACCTTTCCGCCGGGGATAGATTCGCTATGGCTGAGGATATCCTCTTCGCGAAAGCTCCTGCATTTTGAATGATATATCGTATTGCCTTTCCTATCTTCTATTCTCATATTCAGCCCGGAATTTTTAAATATTTTCCCGTAATGCGTATTCACGGGCAGTATGCCGGCGGCAATTTCCGCTTCCAGGAAAAGCATGATGAAGGTGCCGAATACGATAGAGAATTCGGTATGGGCAAAGAAGGGAAGCTTTGTAATATAGCCGATGCTATACCCCAATAAGATCAGACAGAGAATGAGCGGAAGCAGGATTCTCTGTCTGCTCGGGGAGTTTTTGCATTGCAGCAGAAACATAATCGCCGCGGCTGCAATCTTAAATAAAATATATAAATAAATACTATAATACAAGGGGGCATAAACATAGTGCTTCAGCCAATCCTTATGCGAAAGATCGTAGATAAAGACCAGATGGTGCCAGTCATTGCTGAAGACCGTAAGGATGCAGAGCAGATCGAAAAACGCGATCACCTTGATCCAAAAAGGGAGTTTTTGCTTTGTATCATAGTTTTGAATCTTGGAGCAGAGATAGAGCAGCAGGCTCGACTGCAGCGCCATCAGAATATAATACGAAAACCAGAGCATTCGGACGACGATTCCGGGAGTGAGCTGGTATTTTAAAAGTCTGATCAGCCCCCAGATGACCAGAATCAAGCCAGTGATCATGACGGAGCGGTTAACGTCTCTGCGCATTGCCCGGAAGCGAATATACCCTATCCAAAGCAGGGTGCAGATAATATAGATAATCGTGTGAAGCTGTTTTTCTACCGCATCCGCCGATGCAAAAAGCTTCCGATGCAAAACCTGCCGGTAAAACTTTCTTTCCGTCCGGCTGCTGGAAGCAGAGATGCCGGCAAGTGAATAGGGAACCGCATTTTCATAAGAGCCGATGATTTTATAGAGATGATCGCCGTTTAGCGTTCTCATCCCCGCATTCAAAAGCTCCTCTTCATAGGAAGCGCATTCTGCAAGCTCTCCCTTGGAAAGCAGTCCTTTTTGGAAACTCATCGTGCCTTCCTGCGGAATGATGATCTCCAAATCTCTTCCCTGTTTTTGGAGGGCAGCCGCCTCATAATCGAAGCAGATCCGGATCGTCTGCGGCTCCTCGCTGAGAATCAGGCGTTTTTTCTTTTGCAGGGAATGCAGGATGTCCATGATCTCGTTCATGCTGTAGTTCTCGCCTTCCAATCCGTAAGAAGCGGCGGCGAGAAGATAATACATCTTCGATTGGTCGGGACTGAGCCCGACGTTTTCATCCAGATCTTTCAAATCTCTCCATCCCCTGATCGGGAGGCGGGTTTTGGCGCGATCTACGGCGATAACGACGCTTGCGATATAGTCGGGCTTCCAGTTGCGGGCAATAGAGGCTTCCAATGCTTTTTTTGCGGTGTCTTCATAGCTTTCGATGATAATGCCCTCCGCAAGCAGATCCAGAGGATTCCTGGGGCTTTTCAAGCCGAAAGTATCGGGACAGTGCTCAAGAACGATCTCCTCATAGGGAGAGTAAGAAGACTCTTCAAATAAAATCCCCTGCTTGCCCCTGTCTGCATGAGCCTGTAAATCGGAAAGTATCAAGACAAGGAGCAGGAGAAGGACAGAGATTATTTTTTTCATGCTTAATACCCGTATAAATCCTTAACACGATCGGAACGTTTGATCAGATCGATATAAAGGAGCAATTCATCCATAGAACTGATTTCCAGCTTTTGATATATGGTTTGATTGTATTTTTCTATCGTATCGGGACTGATGTAGGAGAGGGAAGAAAGCTTCTCCACATCATAGCCCTCTAAGTAGTAATAGAAGATGCTCTGTTCCTGTGAATTTAATGTCTTGAAATTTTTCAGGAATTTATTACAGAGCCTCGTATTAAGGGGGGAGCAGGCGGAATGCAGAGTTCCCTCCTTATCGGAGCGCTCGTTTAAGAAGTGCATCAATTTATCCAGTTCGGAAATACCGCTGGAGGAAGCCTCCATATCTTTGGTATTGGCGATGGAATCCAAAGCTTCGGTAATCGGGCTGGCAAAGTTGCGGGAAATGATCAGGGAAATGATCAGCATAATCGCGGTGAAGACGAGAATAAAGATTCCCCATCTGATTTTTTCTTCAATTAAAAATTGCCGGTGGCTTTCTGAAGAAATCAGAGTGCATAAGAACCATTGCTCATCGGAGGAGATGGGCAAAAGCTTTTGGATTCCGACATAGCTTGCGCTTCCCGCCTTATAAACATTGAGTCTTTTTCCGTAAGTGATATCGAGAGTTTCCCTTCTGTCGAAATATATTCCGTCGATACCGCCGACCAGACCTTCGCCGAGATAGAGTTTATTTCCCCGCATCGGCGCAAGCACGGTAATCATGGAACCGAATTCGGTCTTAACCGCAGGATAATGCAACTTGAAATAGAGGGAAGAAAACTCAAGACCGCATACGCCGTAGATCTCGGAATTGCAGTCGGAAAAAGGAAGTACAAGAAGCATCGCCTCTTCCCAGGTATTCGTAAGCTGTATGCTTTTTGACCAGCGAAAGCTTTCGGATATGCGCCGGGGAGGGTTATTCATGAATTCGTCGAAATAAGGAAAGGAAGAAGCAAATTCAAGCTCCCATCGGTTATGCATTTCAATATGATTATTTCTGGCGATCTCGGGTATGCCTCTAAAATAATTGATCTGCGGATTTGCGGGCTCACTCACGCTGATATTGGAAAAGCGAAGATACATACCGCTTTTTGAATTCTCTCCCAGAGCAGTATTTGTCGTGGCATTGATGAGAGCAAATGCCCCCGTGCATTTTGCAATTCGCAGAGTCGTATTGAGATAGGGATAGAATGCTTCCTGTATTTTCATAAGCATGCCGTGATTATCATTCAGGCTTTCCGCCTTGATATCGCTTTCCCGCAATTTTTTTTGCATCTCCGTCCCGAGCATTTCCGAAAGTCCTATTCCCTGAGCGGCAATCGAATCCATTCTCAGTGTGAGATCGGCGGCGGAGCGGTTTTGCTGCATTTCCATACTTTTGATCAGATACTTGTCGGAATTAAAAATATAGCCTGTAGTGATCAGCATCAGGAGTACGAGAGAAAATCCGAGCAAAATCATCAATATCAGATAAAGCATCAGTCTATGCCTGATGCTGATGCTCTTCGGTCTGAGCGAAGAGGGGATAAATTTCTGTATCTTCATATTGTTTTGCATAGAGATTCTCCTTTATTGCAGCCGAATATCCCAAAGCATGGATTTATCTTAGCGCAGATTGCGGCAAAAATCGTCCAGTGCTTTATTCAGCAGATCTTCCTCCGAAATTTCATTGCCGTTTTTATCGATCAGTCCGGATTCGATATAAGATCTGCGCATATCGTTGAGTTCTCTGCGGGCGTTTTTTTCAATTTTTTTTTCCCAGAAGAGATAGTCGCTTCGTCCGGGGGGAGTATAGAACTCATATTGTTCATTGGTCTGCAAAAATGCCTCATAGAGTTTGATATATCTCTCATCCTCCAAAGTAAGAATGGCTTCGGGAAGAAATCTTTCAAATGCTTCTTTGGTAACCGGCATATAGCCCGCCTTAGTTACGAAGTCCACGTTGTTTTTCGGAGAGGTGATCCATTTGATGAATGCGATGGCTGCTTTTTCCCGTTCCTGAGTGGATTTTACGGTGCAAAGCCCCGCTCCTCTCTGCATAACCAGTTTTTTCCCGTTTTTAAAAACGGGGCAGGGGCGAATCGTCAGGTCAAATTTTTCCTTTGTATTATCGGGATAAATCACCTCATCGCTATAATACAGTATGCTTGCCGAAGAGCCTACGCTGGCGACGGCATCCGCCGTTTTAAGAGGCTCGGTTGCATATCCCTCATGCAGCCACATACCGCCTTTTAAAGCGCAATGTGCATAGGGCTCCCATGCGGTACGAAAGGCGGCGTCAAGCTCTATGCCCTCTTCGGAGAAGAAATTTTTACCGAGAGCGCTGCTGCCCACCTGAAAATAACTGAAATGGTAATCATGGACAAAGAAAGCTTTCCCGTCATTCGGAATTTCCGGGGTCTGCTCATCCGTCCATGCGGCATATTTTTCGGAGAGGGCAAAGAGCCCCTCCCAGGTATCCAAATCTTCAAGCTTTGCTCCGGTATCCTCGGAAAAGCGTTCGAAGATCTTCCGGTTGACGAATAAAAGCTCGGTGGATTTCGCAATCGGAAAGACCAGAAGTTTTTCGCCGATCATCCCCTCCTGTGTAAATTCCGGAAGGAAGGAGGAAATCTCCTCGGGGCTGAAATAATCCCGATAGTCTACGAGCACCGAAGGATCCTTCATCGCATAGATTGTTTTCGGATAGGAAATAAAGATATCCGGAAGAGGAGGGGCACCTGGCTCATGATAGGATGAGGCGATGACCGCATCATGTATTTGATTGGTATTGGAGACCAGGGTGATTTCGATATTGATCCCCAGCTCCTTTCCTTCGGTTTTATTGAAGAGATCGATCATATCGTTCAAGGGGGAGTTCGTCTGCGCCCCGTATACATGCCATATGCTCAGCGTAACCGGTTCTTTCGGCGCCCTGCGGCATCCCGAAAGAAGGAGGCAGGAGAGCAAAAAAAGCAGAGGAAGGAAGATCAAGCCGTGTATGCGTATCGATTGCTTCATGTTCATGGGGCAGGGCTTGGTAAGATTCATAAAAACCTCCTTTGCGGAAGATATTGATTTTGAAGATGATTTTGTAAGAGTTTTCCTTATTTTATCATAAATTAATAAAAAAGTATATTTGAATAAAGAAAGTCTTTCATTCACTACCCTTAGGGGTGGGGTGATTTCGAAAAGAAAAATCTATAATAAAATAATATCAGATCGGATCAGTAGGTTTTATGAGAGATATTTTAGGAGAGACTTATGACGAGAGCCTTGCTTGTGATGAATGAAAAATTTTTTTCTCAATGTTTGCGGCAGACTCTGGAAGGAGAGTTTAAATGCTATATCGAGAATAATTATAAGAGAGCGGCGATTACCGCGAATTTGTGCAGAGCGGATGTCGTCCTCATGGATATGCCCCTCCAAAGCAAAGAAGAATTGGAGAGGATATATGCTATCTGCAGGGAGATCAGGCAGGAAAATCCGAATTGCAAGCTGATGCTGATGTGTGCACCGGATGCGGAAGCCGCCTCTCAAAGCGCAATCAATGCAAAAAAGAATAAAATCATAGATGATTTCGTCTATTATGATACAAGCTGGAAATATCTGTTTTCAAAATTAAGAGCAATATAAAATTTTTTTAGGAAGAAAATTCGGGATTATAATGATTAAGCGCTTTTTTAGAGGGAATACCTGTGGTAATATATAGGGAAGAAAAAGATGTTTTTCTGAAAAATATTTGATGATCAAGGAGGGTGGAACATATTATGAAAATACAATTAAGGAAGAGGAAATGCGTGTTTTTCGGCGTTTCTCTTTTTTTGGCAACTTCGTCTCTGCTTTATGCCTGCGGCACAAAGCAGAATAATCAGGAGGGAGGAGCAGAGCCCCAAAGCAAGCAGGAGGAACGTATCTTATATTATAAGAAGAATACATTAAATCAATATTCGGTCTCGGAGGAAAAGAGCACGGAGATTGCAAAGGGAAACTATACGAATATGTTGGACTACGGGGAGATTTTCTACAGCGCGCTATACTCCGAGGACGGAAGATATCTATATTTTATCGACTATGATAAGACGCCGGATTACAGCACGGACGGAGTCTTAAGAGTGAAGGATCTCCAAAATCCGGAGGAAAGCCCGAAAAAGATCAGCTCTTCCGTCGGAGAGATCAGGCTCTTGAAAAACGGAAAGCTTTTGTATGTAAAGTCCTCCAATCAGGGGCTCTATCTTTGGGACGGGGAGGATTCAAACAAGATCAGCGGCTCGATGGGAGGCTATCATCTGAGCGAGGATGAGAGCAAGGTCATCTTTACCGTAGATAAAACCGATCCGCTTTCCGAGAATTACGCTCTCGAGTATTATTCGATCCAGGATCTTTATTATGCGGATCTGGATGAAGAGATGCCGGAAAGAAAGAAAGTGGCTCAGGATCTGACCAATTATTTAGGAAATACACTTGATTTGAGCCGGGCATATTTTGAAGTGCTTGAGGAGGACGGCATCAAGTTTTACTGCCTGAAGGATCTGAAAGAACTGATCCAGGTTGATGATCAGGAGCCAAGCAGTGTCTTGATCAATGAAAATACGGGGAATATCTACTATCAAAAGCAGAATGAGCAGATCGATGCATATGATTTTCTGGTAGAGGATGATTTGGCGGATGTCGATCTTCAGGTAAAGGTCCCCGTGATTACTCCCGAAGATATTGAAAAAATGGCTGCAGAAGGAAGAGTGATCGAGGGAAAGGGACTTAAGGAATTTGCGCTGAAGACTCTGCACGAGGAGTTCAGAGAGAATTTAAAATTGAATATGGCTTCCGACTCGATAATCGGAGGAGAATATTGTTATTTTGACGGAAAGAGGAGCGTAAAGCTTCAGGATATGGCAGAGGAAATCTTTTTGGATGGACGGCCGAATTTCGATATCGCATTTATTAAGAGCCTTGATAAAAATAAGCTTGAGAAGCAGAAGTTTTCGGAGCTCTTTGATCTCTATCTGAAAAAGCTTTACCTGGATATTTCCGGAAGCCTCTGGGAGGAGGATGCCGGGGGGATGGATGTGGACAGGCTGATCTACGAGTACTATAAGGATGCGGAAAGTCCTCTCGGAATGTATTTCAGCTTAGGAGAGGGAGATTTTGACAATTACGGAAACAATGAGATGCAGGAGGAGGTGCTGCCGGAGGATTATCCGAGCGAGGAAACGCTTCTGTATGAAGAGCAGTATTCCGGAGAGGATCGGAGCGGCACAGAGGATTACGGAAGCGAGGCTTATGATTACGAAGGAATGTATGAGGACACTTACGATCCCTTCTACGGCTGGGATTATGAATATATTGCCGAGTCTGCAAGCTATGCGGTCTTTCAGGAAATCGATCAAAAACTTTCCGAAATGGCGCAATACTATATTTTGCAGGGAGAAAAAAGCGAAGAGTTCCAAGGCTTGCAGTATGTCAACCAGATTATGGCATCGGAGCGGGAGGATGTAATTTATTATACCCTGCTTTCGGAGGAGGATCAAAAACTCAAGAAGAAACTGGAGCAGCAAGAGGAATTCGAGGAGACTCTGGACTATCAGTACACCCTGTTTTGCCGCGAATATCAGGAGGGCGGTCTCGGCGAGGAGAAGAAAATAGACGAGAATGTGCAGCAGATAGAAGAGATGCATCAGGGAGAGGTTTATTATTTGAAGGATGTGGACAGGAATTATTACAGCGGCACGCTCTATAAATCGGGAGAGAAGCTGGAGGATGATGTTGCGGATGTTTATATCATCGAAGACCAGGTTTATGTGCTCTCGGATCCCGACTCCTATGACAGCTTTAATCTCTATCATGAGAAAGAGGGGGAGATGATTGAGATTGCCGATGAAGTTCATAGCTTCGTTGTACTCAAAGACGGAAAGATCGGATATATCAGCGATTATAATTCTATGACGGAAAAAGGAAATTTATATATTCGGGATCAGGAAGGAAAGGTCAAGGAAATCGATCAGAATATCAAGGGAATAATCGATCAGCTGCGTTATTACGGCGGATATATGTCGTATTAAAAAAAGAAAAAGAAATAAAATTTACAAAAATCCGTAACATATGTTACGGATTTTTGTGTTGCGATAAGATATAATGCAAAATGAAGTTAGCAGATGCTAATCTGATATCTGAAATAAAAAGAAGATGAGCGTTATTTAAGGAGGATTCTGATGAATAGGTATTTTTCCATGAAGGATAAAGTATATGATGTAACCGAGAAATATCCCAAGCTGATCGATTTTCTGGCATCAAAGGGATTTGAAAATCTTAAAAACGAGATGATGAGAAAGACGATAGGAAGGACGATATCCCTTGAAATGGCAATAAGAAGCAAACATTATGATCCGGAGCGTGTGGAAAGGGAGATGGTGGAACTGATTGAAGAGAAAAAACCGGATTTTTCAAGCGGATTGACGGAGGCGAAGCGATATAGCGCTACGGCGAGGCTGAGCATGGAGGGAGTGCTTCCCTGTCCGGTTAAATTGCAGTTTTTGGAACAACTGGAAAATTATATCGGCAGAGAAGAGCTCGATATCAATCTGGATCTGCAGTCTGCCAGTATGGGACTTGGGCATATAGAAGAAAAGGTGAAAAAGAGCAAATCGGCGGAGGAACTTGCCGACATTTATATGTCTGCGGGATATAATCTGTTTTTCGACCGGAACCTGATGGGAAAATATATGAATCAGGGAGTCTTTAAAAATATTACCGGGCTTGAACATATCAACCGTGCGTTTGAAAACGAAGAAATCGATCTGAGAGATCCTCTCGGAAGATATTTTATTATCGGAGTAGTTCCTGCGATTTTTATTGTAAACACCGAGGTTTTGGGAGATAGGAAGATTCCTCGGAGCTGGGCGGATCTCTTGGACCCGGGATTCGAAAACAGCATATCACTTCCGGTAAAGGATCTTGATCTTTTTAATGCCGTGATGCTTGGTATGCATAAGCTTTACGGGATGGAAGGGATAGGTAAGCTCGGAAGAGGACTTTTGGAAGGCATGCATCCGGCACAGATGGTAAAGGGCGTAAAAGCAAAGACGGGGCAGGTTCCTGCGGTCAGCATTCTTCCCTATTTCTTTGCATGGATGGCGCAGGAGAGTTCTTCACTTAAGATCGTATGGCCAAAAGAGGGAGCGATCATCAGCCCCATATTCTTGATGATGAAGGAGAGTTCAAAAGAATATGCAAAGCCTCTGGTAGATTTTCTTCTCTCGAAAGAAGTCGGCGAGGCACTTCATGCGGATGGAAAATTTCCGACAACGAATCCGCTGATCGAGAACCCTCTCGAAAAAGAACAGAAATTTATATGGCCGGGTTGGGATTTTCTTCATGGTAATGATATCGGAAAGCTGCTTAAGGAGTTGGAAGAGGAATTTTTTAAAGCAGGAGGAAATCAATGAATTTGACAATTTTTTCGGGTCCTCCCTCATCGGGGAAGACCTCGGTGATTTTAAAAACCATCGATTCTTTTCAAAAACGGGGATTGAAAGTCGGGGTAGTCAAGTTCGACTGCCTGTATACGGATGATGATCTGCTCTATGAAAAAGCCGGAGTACCTGTAAGAAAGGGGCTTTCCGGAGGACTTTGTCCGGATCACTTTTTTGCTTCCAATATAGAGGGAGTTGTAAAATGGGGGCTTGCAAAAAAAGTTGATCTTTTGATCAGCGAGTCTGCCGGGCTTTGCAACCGCTGCTCTCCGTATTTAAAAGACGTAAAGGGAATTTGCGTGATCGATAATCTTTCCGGCATTAATACACCGAAGAAGATCGGTCCCATGCTGAAATCTGCGGATATTGTAGTGATTACGAAGGGGGATATCGTATCTCAGGCAGAACGTGAAGTATTTGCGGCAAGGGTCAATGCGGTCAATCCTAAGGCGATGGTGATGCATGTGAACGGGCTGAGCGGACAGGGAGCATATGAATTAAGCACATTGCTCTATGATGAGAAGCTTGTTCTCAAGACAGTGCAGGGAATGAAGCTTCGCTTCCCCATGCCCTCGGCGATGTGTTCTTACTGTCTGGGAGAAACCAGAATAGGCGAGAGCTATCAGTTAGGCAATACCAAGAAAATGCTTTGGGAGGAGTAAAAGAAAGATGGAAGACAGAAAGATAGGAAGCATATTGGAAGAATACCCTTTTGCGGAAGCGTTTTTTGAGCAAAACAGACTGAATATCGACGAGTACAAAGACTTGAGTTTTTCGGACTACCTCCGTCACTTGAGTGAGGAAGAGAAGGAGGAGAGAGCGCTTGACATCAACTCCCTTCCGGGAGAGCTTGAGACCTATATCAAGCAGATGGTCGAATTTTTGGGGATAGAAAAAAAGAACAGGATAAGTTCGCTAAGCATCCTTTCCGGATATGATAAGAGCAGGAAGCCGGAAAATTTTGAACGTCTGGATATTTTTACTTCTCAAATCGTATCCATAGTCGGACCGACTGGATCGGGCAAAAGCAGGCTGCTTGCGGATATAGAGTGGGCGGCGCAAAATGATACGCCGACGGGCAGGAGCATACTGATCAATGGGGAAAAACCTGACCCTAAATGGAGATATTCTTCTAACAACAAGTTGGTCGCACAGCTTTCTCAGAATATGAATTTCGTGATGGATCTGAGTGTGGGGGAATTCATCGAAATGCATGCTGCAAGCCGTATGGTAGAGGAGCCGTACAGAGTAAAGGAAAAGATTCTTGAAGAGGCGAATAAGTTGGCAGGAGAGGCTTTTTCAGAAAGTACTCCGGTGACGGGGCTTTCCGGAGGGCAGTCCAGAGCGCTGATGATCGCCGATACGGCAATCCTAAGCTCTTCCCCTATCGTATTGATTGATGAGATAGAAAATGCGGGGATAGACAGGAGGCAGGCGCTTAGCCTCCTCGTATCTCAGGATAAAATTGTATTGATGGCAACACATGATCCGCTGCTTGCTTTGATGGCGGATAAGAGGATTGTAATCAGGAACGGAGGAATTCATAAGATACTTGAGACAAAAAAAGAAGAAAAGGAACTTCTTGCCAAGCTGGACGTACTTGATGAAATTATGCAATCTGCGAGAAGGAGACTGAGGGCTGGGGAGCAGCTTGAGCTTTCAGCACAGCTGAAAGCACTGACCTAAGAAGGAGACAGGATGAAAGATATCACGGATAGGCTGAAAAAATCGGCATTTTTTGCGGATATGAATGAAGAACAGATTAAAGATTGTCTTAGGAGTGCGGAAGCAAGCATCGTTTCTTACGCAAAGGAGGATATCATTTTTCATCAGCATGATGAGGCGAGGCATATTATGGTACTGCTTGAGGGAAGCATAGCCGTATGCGGAGACTTTGCCAACGGAAAAAGGCGCATTGTTGCGGTATTCGATCATCCGGGCGAGCTTTTCGGAGAAGTCTACCTGTTTTTAAAAAATCGTCCTTATGAGCATTACGCGCTTGCGCTCACATCGGTAAAAATTCTGCGAATTAATAAGCAATTTCTATATCAAAAGGGAGAATATCAGCGTATTTTAACGATGAATATGCTATCGATACTTTCGTATAAAAATTATTATTTGAATACAAGAGTGAGGGTGCTTTCCTGTTCGGGACTTCGACAGAAACTCGCCCATATTTTCCTGCACAGCATGGATGAGAAGGGAAAGGTTCTATTGAATATGAAGAGAGAAGAATTTGCTGACTGGCTCAATACCGCAAGACCTTCTCTTTCCAGGGAGCTGATGAAGATGCAGGAGGAGGGGTTGATAAAGATAATCAAGAAGGATATCTATGTGAGGGATGAGGAGAAATTGGGAGCGTTCCTTTAGATTTGAAACGGAAAAAATTCTTCGATCTGCTTGAAAAACAAAATAATTTGTCTAATCCGTAACTCAGGTTACGGATTTTCTTGTTTTTTGCTGATAAACTAAAGATAGCAGAAAACAAAAGTAAGAGGAGGGGATTATTTTGGAGAATAAGATGTTTTGTTATCAATGTCAGGAAACCGCGGCGGGAAAGGGCTGTACACAAATCGGCGTCTGCGGGAAGAAGCCGGAAGTTGCTGCAATGCAGGACCTTTTGGTGTATGTAAGCAAGGGATTGTCTGCAATTACAACTCAGATGAGAAAGGAGGGAAAAGAAGTATCGAAAGAGATCAATCATTTTATCACATTGAATCTCTTCATTACCATTACCAATGCAAACTTCGATGAAGAAGCGATCATCACAAGAATTGCGACCTCTCTTAAGCTCAAAAGAGAGCTTCTGGAAAAAGTCGATAAAGCGGATATGCTTTCAGAAGCGGCAAAATGGGAGGGAAAGAGCAGGGGAGAATTTATCGAAAAAGCCAAAGAGGTCGGCGTGCTTTCTACAGATAACGAGGATATACGCAGCCTAAGGGAACTTGTAATATATGGGCTTAAAGGACTTTCTGCATACCTTAAGCATGCGAATGTTTTGATGCAGGATGATGAGGAGATAGATGCCTTTCTGCAAAGAGCGCTTAATGCGACTCTAGATGACAGTCTTGGCGCGGATGAGCTGGTCGAACTGGTTTTGGAAACCGGAAAATACGGGGTGGCGGGTATGGCTCTATTGGACAAGGCAAATACTCAGGCATACGGCAACCCGGAGATGACAAGAGTGAACATCGGGGTAGGAAAGCGCCCGGGTATCCTGATTTCAGGTCATGATCTCAGGGATATGGAAATGCTTTTAGAGCAGACGGAGGGCAGCGGAGTAGATGTATATACACATTCTGAAATGCTTCCCGCCAATTATTACCCGGCGTTTAAAAAATATGATCATTTTATCGGAAACTACGGAAATGCATGGTGGAAGCAAAAGGAAGAATTCGAGAGTTTCCGGGGTCCCATACTGATGACGACAAACTGTATTGTTCCGCCGAAGGAAAGTTATCAAGACAGGCTCTATACGACAGGAAGCGCGGGATTCCCAGGATGTAAGCATATTCCTGGCGATATCGGAGAAGAAAAGGATTTTTCCGAAATCATCGAACATGCCAAAAAATGCGAGTCTCCGATAGAAATAGAAAGCGGAGAAATCATAGGAGGATTTGCGCATCATCAGGTAATTGCCTTGGCGGATAAGATTATAGAAGCGATAAACAGTAAGGCGATCAGAAAATTTGTCGTAATGGGAGGATGCGACGGAAGGATGAAGGGAAGGCATTATTATACCGATTTTGCAAAAGCTCTGCCTGAGGATACGGTCATTTTAACCGCAGGCTGTGCAAAATATCGTTACAATAAGCTTGATCTTGGAGATATCGGAGGTATTCCGCGCATATTGGATGCAGGGCAGTGTAACGATTCCTATTCGCTCGCCTTGATTGCGCTTAAATTGAAAGAAGTATTCGGATTGGATGATATTAATGAGCTCCCTATTATTTATAATATTGCATGGTATGAGCAAAAGGCAGTAATTGTCCTGCTCGGTCTGCTTTATTTGGGAATAAAGAATATCCACCTTGGACCCAGTTTACCCGCATTCCTCTCACCAAATGTCGGAAAAGTGTTGGTTGAGAAATTCAAGATAGCCGGAATTCAGAGTGTGAAAGAAGACATGAAGCTCTTTTTCGGATCCTAATTTCTGCCTCCTCTTATCAGGGGATAAGAGGAGGACTTTTTTATTAAGAGGAAAGGATTCAGAAGATTCCGCTCGATCAGGAGAAAATGCGGAAATGGCTTCACTCCGTGAATCGTTTCGATCATCCAAACCTGCCTGTTTCATGCCCGCTAAATAATATCCTCTTAATAGCATAGGGATGGAAGCTCTTTACTCCCTCGATTCCCGGAAAGAGAAAAGTCCGAGCGAAAATCCGATGAAAAAATTCAAGATATTGCTTACTCATATGCACTATGCTAGAATGTAGACGATTATAAGAGGGATAATCAGGGGGAATATAGGGGAATAAGAAAAATTGAGCTTAAATCGGGCTCTTGTTTTGCATGAGTAAAGGGGATTTTAATTATGGTAGAAACTGTTTCAAATGTATTTGGTTTTATCGGCGGTCTCGGAATGTTTTTATACGGAATGAATAAGATGGCTGACGGAATGCAGAAGTCCGCAGGCGGGAGAATGCAGAAATTTATGGGGATGCTGACCGATAACAGAGTGATGGGCATCGCCATGGGCGCCTTGATTACCGCGATCATACAGAGCTCGGGTGCGACGACGGTTATGGTGGTCGGCTTTGTCAGTGCCGGAATTATGACGCTTACCCAGGCGATCGGAGTGATCATGGGAGCAAATATAGGAACCACGATTACCGCATGGGTGGTATCGATGAGCCAGATCGGAGATTCCGCAAAGCTGGCGAGTCCCGAGTTTTATGCACCGCTTCTGATAGGAAGCGGATCTTTGATTCTGATGTTTTCTTCTTCGGAGAGAAAGAAAGTGGCAGGTGAGATTCTGATCGGTCTCGGTTTCTTATTTACCGGGCTGAAATTCATGTCGCTTTCGATCAAGCCATATACCGGTCTTCCGATATTTTCTGATGCATTCAGGATTTTGGGAAATAATCCCCTGCTCGGCGTGCTGGTGGGCTGTCTGGTAACCGCGCTTTTGCAAAGCTCGTCGGCTTCCGTCGGCATATTGCAGACGCTGGCATTTAACGGAGTGGTGACGACGAATGCGGCGATTTATATCACACTGGGGCAGAATATCGGCTCCTGTGTAACCGCTCTCATATCGAGTATCGGAGCGAGCAGGACGGCAAAGAGGGCGGCGGTAATGCATCTTTCCTTTAATATTATAGGAGCGATCATCTTCGGAGTAGGAGGCTTTATCTTTTTTGCCTTCAATCCGATCTTTGCCCAAAGTAATATCAATTCCATCCAGATATCGATCTTTCACACCTTTTTCAACCTGATCAATACGACGCTTCTCTTTCCTTTTGGAGATAAGCTGGTAAAGCTCTCCGGTTGGATTGTCAAGGGCGATGACGAGGAGAAGGCGAAGACGGAAGCGGAGGGAGAAGGTGAATATCTGGTAACCTTAAAGCATTTGGATACAAGAATTTTTGAGACGCCGGCATTTGCAATAGAAACCGGAGTATTGGAAATTCTGCATATGGCGGATATCGTGCGCGGAAATCTTCGGCTTGCAATCGATATGATCCTGAGGAGAGAAGATCATGAGGTGGACAAGGTCTTTGCGGCGGAGAAGATCATTGATAAGATGCAGTCGGTGCTTACGGAATATTTGATTAAGGTCGATAATCTCTCGCTGAGCGAGGAGCAGAAGCTCCTTCTGAATCATCTCTTTTATTCGGTTTCCGATATCGAGAGAATCGGAGATCATGTGGAGAATCTCGCAGAGAATATACAGTATATTAAGAATAAGGGAATCAAAATATCGGAATCGGGAATAGAGGATCTGAAAAAGATATCGGAAAATGCATTTATGGCATTCGAGCTTGCAATTGATGCGAGAAAGACCGGAAATCTCGAATCGGTAAGAAAAGTCGCGCAGCTTGAGGATCTGGTGGACAGCCTGGAAGACGAACTCAGCGAAAAGCATATAGAGCGCCTTTCCGCAGGAAAATGCACTCCGGAAGCGGGCATGGTCTTTATCGACATCCTGAGCAATCTCGAGAGAATTTCAGACCATGCGATGAACCTTGCCGGCTATGTAAAGAAGGAGATTTAAGCGGCGGATACCCTTGGTAAAACTGTATATTATGTACGATAAATACGGCATTCAACTTTGAATTATAGAAAATCATACAATTGAATTTTACCATAGAATCCTGTAATATATCTATGTATGTTGATCGAATTTTAACAAGAATTATACATTTATTTATTCAGGAGGAATGAAAATGTCAGTAAAAGTGGCAATTAACGGTTTTGGACGTATTGGACGTCTTGCATTCAGACAGATGTTTGAAACTGAGGGATACGAGGTGGTAGCGATCAATGATCTTACGGATCCCAAGATGTTGGCTAATCTTCTGAAATATGATACCGAGCAGCGCGGATTTGCCGGATATTTCGGTGAAGGAAAGCATACCGTAGAAGCGGGCGAGGATCATATCGTCGTAGACGGCAAGAAGATTACGATATATAAGGAAGCACAGGCGGCCAATCTTCCCTGGGGAAAGATTGGTGTGGATGTGGTTTTGGAGTGTACCGGATTTTACTGCTCCAAAGCGCTTTCACAGGCTCATATCGATGCAGGCGCAAAGAAGGTTGTTATTTCGGCACCGGCGGGAAATGATCTTCCGACGATCGTATACAGCGTAAACGAGAATATACTCAAGAAAGAGGACAGGATCATTTGTGCCGCGTCCTGTACGACGAACTGTCTGGCACCCATGGCGGATACGCTCAATAAGTTTGCTCCGATTCAGTCCGGTATCATGAGCACGATTCATGCATATACGGGAGATCAGATGATACTTGACGGTCCTCACAGAAAGGGCGATTTAAGAAGAGCGAGAGCGGCTGCCGCAAACATCGTACCGAACTCTACGGGTGCGGCAAAGGCGATCGGACTGGTAATTCCGGAGCTCAACGGCAAGCTGATCGGTTCCGCACAGCGTGTTCCGGTTGCAACAGGTTCTACGACGATCCTGGTAGCCGTAGTTAAGAAGGCAGATCTTAAGAAGGAAGACATCAATGCGGCGATGAAGGCGGCTGTTTCGGAATCATTCGGCTATACCGAGGATGAGATCGTTTCCTCCGATGTAATCGGCATGAAGTTCGGATCGCTTTTCGATGCGACACAGACAATGGTAACACATATCGCGGATGATCTTTATCAGGTTCAGGTTGTGGCTTGGTATGATAATGAGAATTCCTATACCTCCCAGATGGTAAGAACGATAAAGTATTTTGCGGAGCTTGCATAAGACAGACCAGTTTAAGGGGTCCGGTCCTTGGACCGGATCCTTTTTCGGCAAATAAAAGGAGAGATCGTCATGCTTAATAAGAAAACAGTGGATGATTTAAAGGATATCAAAGGAAAAAAGGTTTTGGTGCGCTGTGATTTCAACGTGCCGTTAAAAGACGGAGAGATACAAAACTATAACAGAATAGACGGTGCGCTTCCCACGCTGAAAAAGCTTCTGGATGAGGGGGCAAAGCTCATCCTCTGCTCTCATTTGGGCAAGCCGAAAGGAGAGGCGCTTCCGGAGCTGAGTCTTGCTCCGGTTGCTCTGGCATTATCGGAGAGGCTGGGCAAAGAGGTGAAGTTTGTTTCCGATCCCCTCGTTACCGGAGAGGAGACAAAAGAGTTTGCCCGCAATCTGCGAGAGGGAGAAGTGCTTTTGCTTGAAAACACGCGTTACAGAGCGGAGGAGACCAAGTACGAAAAGGAAGAATCCGCGAAGGAGTATGCAAAGGAGCTGGCAGCGCTCTGCGATAACGAGATTTTTGTAAACGATGCATTCGGGACCGCGCATAGGGCGCATTGCTCCAATGTAGGAGTGGCAGCGCTCTGCAAAGAAAACGTAGTGGGCTATCTGATGGAAAAGGAACTCAAATTCCTCGGAGATGCGGTGGAAAACCCGGTAAGACCTTTTGTTGCGATACTGGGAGGAGCGAAGGTATCGGATAAGATCAATGTAATCAATAATCTCCTTGATAAGGTGGATACCCTGATCATAGGAGGAGGAATGGCATATACCTTTGCCAAGGCAAGAGGAGAGGAGATCGGCAATTCTCTCTGCGAGGAGGATAAGCTCGACTATGCTTTGGAGATGCAGAAGAAAGCGAAGGAAAAGGGAGTTAAGCTTCTTCTTCCTGTAGATCATGTGGAGGGCAGGGAATTTTCTGCCGATACTGAGGCAAAGGTCGTAGATACGATAGATGCGGGATGGTCGGGTTTCGATATCGGTCCGAAGACGAGGGCGCTTTATCAGGAGGCGCTCAAGGGAGCAAAGACCGTAGTTTGGAACGGACCGATGGGCGTTTTTGAGTTTGAGAAATTCTCAAAAGGAACGCTCGAGATTTGCAAGGCGGTCGCGGAGCTTGAGGGCGCGACCAAGGTGATCGGAGGCGGAGACTCCGTGAATGCGGTAAAGAGACTCGGATTTGCGGATAAGATGACGCATATCTCCACCGGAGGAGGAGCGAGCCTTGAATTTTTAGAGGGTAAGGAGCTGCCCGGCATTGAGGCGGCAGACAATAAGTAAAGAGATTGAAGGAGAAGAGAGAATGTCGAGAAGAAAAATCATAGCAGGAAACTGGAAGATGAATAGGACCGCTTCGGAGGCTTTGGCGCTGATTGAGGAATTAAAGCCTTTGGTTGAGACAAAAGAGGCGGATGTTGTTTTCTGTGTTCCCGCAATTGATATTATTCCTGCGGCGGAGGCGGTAAAAGGCAGCAATATCGAAATCGGCGCACAAAATATGTACCATGAAGAGAGCGGAGCGTTTACGGGAGAGATTTCTCCTCTGATGCTCAAGGAGGCGGGGGTAAAATACGTGATTATCGGGCATTCCGAGAGAAGAGAGTATTTTGCGGAAAGCGACGAGACGGTAAACAAAAAGGTGCTCAAGGCTTTTGAGCATGGGCTCATCCCGATTATCTGCTGCGGAGAAAGCCTGCTGCAAAGAGAGCAGGGGATCACGATAGACTGGATACGCCAGCAGATAAAGATCGCATTCTTGAATGTGGGCGCGGAGCAGGCAAAAAAGGCGGTGATCGCATATGAACCGATTTGGGCGATCGGAACCGGAAAAACCGCAAGCACGGAGCAGGCGCAGGAGGTTTGTGCGGCGATCAGAGCATGCATCAGGGAGATCTACGGCGAGGATACGGCGGAGCAGATTCGCATACAGTACGGCGGATCGGTAAGCGCCGCAAATGCATCGGAGCTCTTTGCGCAGAAGGATATCGACGGAGGTCTTGTCGGCGGAGCAAGCCTGAAGACCGACTTCGGGAAGATCGTAAATTATCGGTAAGAAGGCAAAGCCCTAAGCGGGCATGAATAAGCAAAGAATAGAAACCTGTTCCGAAAGGCTTGATAGAGGGACAGGTTTTTTGCATTTTTTTTAGTACAGAATTGGTTTTATCGAAATAAAGAGGAAGTTTTCACGAATGATAAGCTTGATATTTGAGTTAGCTTATGCTAAAATGCAACATTAGAGGAATTAGCTCGCCCTAACGTCAAGGAAGCTGATTCGCTAATGAAAGTGGAAGTGGAAAAGGTAGCTGCAAAAAATGAAAAAAGGATTATTATTTGGCATCATATTTACTTTAATCGGATTGCTCTTATGCTTTATCCCCTCCCATATCGCTCCGGTTTGCGGACCGATGCAGGACGGAGGCTTTATGAAATGCCACTGGACGGGGCGGAGCATAAAAGGATTGGGAGCCGTGCTTGCTTTTCTGGGAATCGCTTTTTTGATTCTTAAGAACGAAGCCCTCAGATGCGGGCTTTCGATTGCCGGAATTGCGCTGGGAGTTTTGACGATCATGATTCCCCTGAAGCTGATCGGCACCTGCAAAATGCCGGCGATGGGATGCAATATGCATACGAAGCCTGCGGTGTATCTGCTCGCGGGGATCTATATCATACTTCATATCATATATTTGCTTCTGAATCGTAAAGAGTGGATGAAGAAATAAGGAGACGGGGTATGCAGCTGATACGGACCGAGGGACTCTCCAAGGAATTTGTGCGGGGCAGGACGAGGTTTTTGGCAGTCGATCATGTCGATTTTTCGATAGACGAGGGAGAATATGTCTATATTACGGGAAGGTCGGGGAGCGGAAAGACAAGCTTTCTCAACCTGCTCTCGGGTATATCGGAAGCGACGAGCGGGGAGATTTTCGTCGGAGAAAAGAAGCTTTCCGGGTTCGGAGATTTGGAAAAAAGCCGCTATCGCAATTCTTATATCGGTTATGTTCCGCAGTTTTTGGGAACACTTCCCAATCTTACCGTACGCGAAAATATAGGACTGGTGAGTTCTCTCTTTGAGAAGGACGAAACTGCGGATGAGAGGGCGCTTGCAATGCTCGATCTGATGGAGATTTCCTATCTTAAGGATGAGTTTCCGCGCAGCCTTTCCGGCGGGGAGCTGAAGCGGGTTCTGCTGGCGAGAGCGCTGATGAACAGACCGAAGATTCTGATCGCGGACGAGCCGACCGCCGATTTGGACAGTGAGACGATGAAGAATATCATGCGGCTTCTGCAAAAGATCAATCAGGAGGGCACGGCTCTGCTGATTGTAACACATGAGACCGATATCTTGGATATGGGCGATAAGACCTATTTGATGGATGACGGGAAATTGAAACCGGTTTAAAGCATATTCGGATAATAAATCATGGGAGGAAGAGAAATGAGTATAAGGAGAAAGAGCCTGAAGAGTTTTTATGTTTTGGTTTTGGCATTGATTCTTTCGCTTAGTTCTGGGGCATTATCATTTGCCGCTGAGACGAAGTATAAGAACTGGGAGTCCGTGGCCGCCGCAATGGAAGAAACGCTTCTTAAAGGCTATGAGATCTATGAGGCAGGAGGAGAAAACGCCGCAAAAGAGGCTACGGCACAGGTAAATGAGGCGTATTTCAAGTTTTATGAGAAGCTCGGTTTTGAAAAGACGGTAATGAGCTATATTTCGGGCAAGCGCGGTTCGAGCGTGGAAAACCAGTTTTATCTCGTGAAGAAGGCGATGAAGGAGGGAAAAAGCCCGGAAGAAGTTAAAGAAGCATTTGATCTGCTGATCACGATGCTGAAAGAGGATGCCGCCATTTTGGACGGAGTGGGTAAGAACTCCGGGGAAAGCAAGGCGCAGGAAAGTAGCGCAGAGGGCGAGAGTCAGCCGGCAAAAGAAAGCAATCAGCAGGCTCCGGCGGACAATACCGCAAATAATGCGGTTATGGGCTTCAGTACATTTATTGCCGTATTGGGGCTTACGCTCAGAGAGGGGCTGGAGGCGATTCTCGTGATTGCGGCAATTATCGCTTATCTGGTAAAGACGGATAATAAGAAATATATCAAGAGCGTTTATATCGGCGCGGGACTGGGTATCTTATTCAGTATTGCGCTGGCGGGACTCTTTAATTATATCGCAGCAAGCCTCGGCGATGCACAGTCCGGAGTGGGACAGGAAATCTTTGAGGGCATTGCGATGTTTGTGGCGGTGGTTGTCCTCTTTTATGTCAGCAACTGGATGCTTTCCAAGGCGGAGACCGAAGTTTGGGATAAGTATATCAAGACCAAGGTAGAGGCTTCGATTACCAAGGGCAATATGTATGCGCTTTCCTTTACCGCATTTCTTGCGGTTTCGAGAGAGGGAGCGGAGTTGATTCTCTTTTTCCAGGGCATGCGCTCCAATATCGCAAACAGTCCCTACCATATGTGGCTCGGTCTCGGTGTTGCGGTGGTGATACTGGCGGCGATTTACTTTGCGATTGCGAAGCTGAGTATGCGTATTCCCTTAAAACCCTTTTTCGTGGCGACGAGCTGGCTTATGTTTGTACTTTGCGTTTCCTTTGTCGGAAAGGGAGTATTTGAGCTACAGGAAGCGGGAGTGATAGGAAGAACGATTATTCCGGCAATGAACGGCTTCAGCTTTACCTTATTGGGAATCTATGATAGGGTGGAGACGATCTTGCCGCAGCTGCTCATGCTGATCATCAGTACCATTTCATTTATTATGCACCAGCAAAACAGTAAAAAGAAGTTAGCGATGCTGCAGAATCAAAAAGAGGAAGCATAAATCTTTTGATGAAGGCGGCTTGCAAAATATATTAAGGGAGGATTTATTTTATGACAAGAAAAGGTTTTTCAAAGGTTTTCGCATGTACGGCAGTTTTTGCGGTAGCAACGGCTCTTTCCGCATGCTCGGGAGGCGGTTCCACACAGGAGACCACGGCAGCTGAAACCACGGTGGCGGAATCCAAAATGGAAGAGACCACGGCAGCTGAGACCAAGATGGAAGAAACTACGATGGCTGAGACCAAGATGGAAGAAACCGCGATGGCTGAGGGAGAGGTTGCAGCTCCTGCAGTAGGCGGCGGTTTTGAAGAGTTTCCGATCGGCGATGAGCAGGAGAAGGGACCGCTGGTAGTAGCAGGTGTATACTTCCAGCCCGTTGATATGGAGCCCGCAGGAAACAGTATTCCCAAAGAGGAGGCGGACTGTCATATTGAGGCTGACATCAGTGCTTCTGAGGAAGGTGCAACGCTCGGATACGGAGCGGGAGACTTTATTCCTTGGCTTCAGGTAAAGGCATTTATCCAGAAAAAGGGTTCGGACAAGGTACAGGAAGTTGCTTTCATGCCGATGAACGCTTCCGACGGACCGCATTACGGAGCAAACATGAAGTTTGAAGACGGATTGGGAACCTATAATGTGAAGTTTGAGATTTCCGCACCGGGGAACGAGTATCTTCTTCATGTTGACAAGGAAACCGGCGTTACCGGAAGATTCTGGACAGAGCCCATCGTTATAGAGTGGGAAGAGTTCGAGTGGACAGGTCCGCAGTGGTAAGATTTTTCAGATTGCATTCGTATAAAGCAGTTTGACTTTTACAGTTTGGTCATTACTTATCGTAAAAGAGAGGCGATGACCAAGCTGTATTTTGTGTTCTAATCAGGTTTCCTTTTTTGATGGGCGGTGATAAATATTTTAAAGATATATATAAAAGTAATGGAGGCGGGAATTGCCTTTCCGATGGTTCTGGCAATTCTATTCGCATATTACAGGACGGAAAATATAAAGAAGAAAAGAATTTTAATGGGAGCCTCGGTTTTACTGGGCATGGCGGCAGCCGTGATTTCGGCGGTACTGCGCTCTATACCGAACTTGCTTAACAGAACCTCTTTCAGCTTCTGGAGCATGCTTCCGGTCAGTCTTTCTCTGATCGGTATTTTGATCATGATCGTATGGAAGAAAAAAGAGGGTAGATGGCAGGGAGCATATGAAAATCTTTTTTGCGCTCTGGTCGGAATTTACAGCGTGGGTTCGTTTTTCTACTATATGCCGGCGGTTTTTCTCCAGCTTGACAGCTTCGTATATTACGGGGAGAGTGCGGTCAGCACGATGGTGCTTTTTCGTGTGATCGGATACAGCTTGGCAGTTCTTTTAATGATTCTTTCGGCAGTTGCGGTCTATGCGACGGGAATGAAGCTCGGCGCCGATCAGCTGAAGCTGATCGTGCTCTGCTCCCTTTTGATCAGAGGAATCACGCAGTTTATGGTGATTTTGCAGAGACTTTATTCGATCAAGCTGATTCCGAGATCTCCCGCCTTATTTGCGGTGATTGCCGGAGTGATCAATAATGCGGGATATTTTGATTTTGCAATCATGGCTTTTTTGCTGATTGCGCCTCTGATCCTGTGGAAACAGAATATCAGGATCAACAAAGAGTACAGAAACAGGGCGGAGCTGAGAAAAATCAAATACGGGATGAAGACAAGCAGGCATCTTGCGCAGTTTTTTATTATTCTGATTATCATCAATATCGTCTCGCTTTCCGCGCTGAAGAGTTATGCGGGCAGGGAGGTGCCGCTTTCCAAGCCGGAAGAATATCTGGTGGAGGAGGGGCATATTATCGTGCCCTTAAGCGATCTGGAGGACGGGCATCTGCACAGATATGCCTATACTTCAAGCGACGGCAAGGAAATGCGCTTTATCATTATAAAAAAAGCACAGGGTTCTTACGGTGTGGGTCTGGATGCATGCGAGTTATGCGGTCCTTCCGGTTATTTTGAGAGAAACGACGAGGTGGTCTGCAAGCTCTGCGATGTGGTGATGAATAAAGGAACCATAGGGTTTAAGGGCGGCTGCAACCCCATTCCCTTCCCCTATATCGTACATGATAAGAAAATCAAGATCGATTTAAAGGATCTGGATGATCTTTCCTATGTGTTTAAATAGAGAAGGAGAGATTATGTTTATCAGAATGATCTGGGGCGCCATATTCCGGCAAAAAAGCAAGATGCTGATGATCGCTTTTACCGTCGCGCTCGGAGTGAGTCTATCCACTTCCATGCTCAATACCATGCTCGGAGTGGGGGATAAGGTCAATCAGGAGCTGAAGGCTTACGGTGCAAATATCAATGTCGTCCCTAAGGAAGCTTCCTTGCTGGACGATATTTACGGCATCGCGGAGGAGGAAGAGAAAGTCCCCAAATACTTGAATGAAGAAGAGCTCGGAAAGATCAAGACGATATTCTGGGCATTCAATATTGTAGATTTTACCCCGTATTTCAATACCAAGGTCAGGGTCGGAGAAGAGACGAAGGAGACGAAGATGGTGGGAACCTGGTTTGCCCATCATATGGATCTTCCGACCGGAGAGAGTCTGGATACGGGAATGATCCGGCTCAAAAGCTGGTGGGAGTTGCAGGGAGAGTGGGTTTTGGATTCGGAGGAAGATATGATCATGCTCGGTTCTCTCTATGCACTCAGAAATAATTATGCAGTCGGAGACGAACTGCTTTTGCAGTCCGAGCATTTTACCAAAAAGGTAAGGGTCAAGGGAATCTTTACCTCGGGCAGCGATGAGGATCAGTATATCTATGCTCCGCTTAAGCTTGCGCAGCAGTTCGGGGGAAAGGAAAAAGCGGTCAACCGCATCGAGGTGAGCGCTCTTACCACGCCGGATAACGATCTGGCGAGGAAGGCGGCACAGAATCCTCTCAGCCTTACGATTAAGGAATGGGAGGTATGGTACTGTACGGCATATGTGAGCGCCATCTGTTACCAAATTCAGGAGGTGATAAGCGACTCCGTGGCAAAACCGATCCGCCAGGTTGCGGAATCGGAGGGAGATATTCTCAATAAGACCACACTTTTGATGGTGCTGATCACGATATTGAGTCTGGTCGGCTCGGCTCTGGGAATATCGAATCTCGTAACGGCAAGCGTTATGGAGAGGAGGATGGAGATCGGGCTGCAAAAAGCGGTCGGAGCGAGCAATGCCAAGGTGATTTCGACCATGCTGACGGAGATCGTGGTGACCGGCATTATAGGAGGCGTGGCGGGCTATTTTGCAGGGCTTTTGCTGACGCAGATTATCGGCTACAGGGTATTCGGTTCCGCCATCGTTCCGGCGCCCATGGTAATTCCCATCGTGGTTCTGATGGTGCTGCTGGTTACGGTGCTGGGCAGCATACCTGCGATAAGATATCTTCTGAATCTGAACCCGACGGAGGTGCTCCATGGAAAATAATCTGTTTTTTTGCACTTGCTTTGAAAAAGCATGCATGAAAGAGATCTGCGCCGCCGCGGCTTTTTGTCTGCAGGGAGGTTGGTAAGAAAATGAAAAGAAGATCTATGTTTTGGCGGATGGTAAGCGCCTCGCTGGCGAGGCGGCGTTCCCGTATGTTTACCGCACTTTTGGCGATTGCGATGGGGGCGACGATTCTTTCGGGGCTGATTACCATTTATTATGATATTCCGAGACAGCTCGGCAAGGAATTTCGTTCTTACGGAGCGAATATGATCATCATACCGGCGGATTCGGAGACAAAAATCTCGCAGGAGCAGCTCGATCAGGCGCTCGGCGTGATTCCTCCGGAGAAAATCGTCGGAACCGCACCCTATATTTACCGAAATGCAAAGATTAATGAACAGCCCTATATCATTGCGGGCACGGATCTCGAGGGGGCAAAGAAAAACAGCCCTTATTGGCTGATACACGGGGAATGGCCCTCTCAGGCAAAGCAGGTCCTCCTCGGCAGTGAGATCGCAAAGGCGATAGATCTGGGAAAAGGAGATAAGATCACCGTCAATACGCCGAAAGAGGACGGAAGCACTACCGCCACCGATTTTATGATCGCGGGTACGGTAACGACCGGAGGCAAGGAGGAGGAGCTGATCTTCATGAGCCTTGAGGATATCAGATCCATCATCGGCAATGAGGATCTTGATGTGGTGGAATGCAGCATTGAAGCGGGGCAGGATGAGCTTAAGCTGCTTGCGGAGCAGATTGCGGCAAAAGATCCCCATATCATTCCCCAGATGGTCAAGAGGGTGACGGCTTCTCAGGATGTGGTTTTGGGAAAGCTGCAGTCGCTGGTATGGATTGTGACGCTCATCGTGCTCTGCATCATGATGATCTGTGTATCGACGACGATGATGGCGGTGGTTACGGAGAGGCGCAAGGAAATCGGATTGAAAAAAGCGCTCGGAGCCTCCAATAAAGGCGTAGTTATGGATTTTTTGGGAGAGGGCATCGTGCTCGGAATAGCGGGAGGACTTCTCGGTTCGGGATTCGGATATTTATTTGCACTTGAGGTCAGCATCAGCGTATTTGCGAGGAAGGTGAGTTTCTTATGGCCGCTGCTTCCGCTTACGATCATTGTTTCGGCGCTGATCACGGTGATTGCCTGTCTGATACCGGTAAGTAAGGCGGTAGACGTAGAACCGGCATTGGTTCTCAGAGGAGAATAGAGGAGAGAGTTATGGATATATTGAAATTAAAGGATGTATCAAAAATATACGGAGATCTGAAAGCGCTCGATAAGGTCAACCTCAGCGTGGAGAAGGGCGAATGGCTTGCCATCATGGGACCCTCGGGAAGCGGGAAGACAACGATGATGAATATTATAGGATGCATGGATAAGCCCTCTCTGGGAGAGGTTATCCTGGAGGGCACCGATATATCAAGGCTCTCTCCGAAGGATTTGACCGTAATCAGGAGAGATAAGATCGGTCTGGTATTCCAGCAGTTCCATCTGGTAAACTATCTGACCGCTTTGGAAAACATTATGATGGCGCAGTATTACCATTCCATGCCGGATGAGGAAGAGGCGATGGAGGCTTTGGAGGCGGTCGGGCTTAAGGACAGGGCAAAGCATCTGCCGAGTCAGCTTTCCGGAGGAGAGCAGCAGAGAGTATGCATTGCAAGAGCATTGATTAATCATCCTGCGCTTTTGCTGGCGGACGAACCCACCGGAAATCTGGATGAAAAAAATGAATACCTCGTGATGGATATTTTTGAGAAGCTCCATAATGCGGGGAGTACGATTATCGTGGTCACCCACGACCCCGAGGTAGGAGACGAGGCGGAAAGAATGGTGACGCTGGAGCACGGAAGAATTGCCAGAGAGGAAAAAAAGAAGCGCAGACGCCCTGCCGTGCCGAGCTCTTCGGATAAGCTCGGGGACTTTGTATAGGCATTGCATTTTGCGGGAAAAAGAGTAGTAAGAGGAAAATGCAACGGAAAAAGGATGAAGGAAAGGATGAGTGAAAATCGATGAAAAAAGCGGGACTGATCATCGTATGCGCTCTGCTCGCATTGCAGATGGGTGCATGTGCAGGAGAGAAAAAGGCGGAAGTCAGCTATAAAGACGGGGTATACAGCGGCGAGAGCAGCAAAGATGAGTTCGGAGGAAAAATAACTGTGGAGATTAGCGTAAAGGACGGAAAAATCACAGAGGCAAGCATGAAGGACCTGGATAAGAACGGCGTCGAAAAGGGCGAGGAATACGGCAAAGACATCGGGCAGGAGGGCTTATACAAAAAAGCGCAGCAGGCGGTCGAGGGGGCAAAGCAGTACCCGGTCCTCCTGGTCGAAAGCGGCAGCATAGAGAATATGGACGCAGTCAGCGGCGCAACCGTATCTTTCAAGGTCTTTAAAGAAGCGGTTGAAAATGCGCTTTCAGGCGCGGTACAATAAAGGGGAGCAAATTGCGAGGTTTAACTACGGCGGGTCTTGCGGCGAGAAATATCAGGAATAAGAGCGCAAGATCCTTTGGAATGATGATGCTTACCGCAATGCTTTGCTTCGTGCTCTTTACGGGAAGTTTTTTGATACTGAGCCTGAAAAAAGGAATCTACTCTCTTTCCGACCGCCTCGGTGCGGATATTATCGTAGTTCCGGAGGGCTATGACAGCAAGATCACGGGAGCCATATTGAGGGGGGAGCCGAACAGCTTTTTCTTCAGCCGTGAGGTCGAGAAAAGAGTAGCCGGGATAAAAGGGGTGGAGCAGGTTTCCTCCCAGCTTTTTCTGGCGTCTTTATCCGCAAGCTGCTGTTCCTATCCTTTGCAAATCATCGGAGTGGATACGGATACCGATTTTGTCGTAAGCCCCTGGCTGAGCCGGCAGATTGCGCTTCCGCTCGTCGAGGGCGAGGTTATCGTAGGGCATAATGTAGAGGGAGATTATCATTCCCATATAAAATTTTTCAACAGGGATTTCATGATCAAGGGAAGGCTCGTGAAAACCGGTATGGGATTTGATAATTCCGTTTTTATGAGCATGGAGGAGACGAGAAAGCTTGCGGTGGAATTTGAGAAGCTTCTGGAGCATCCCGCCGCGGGACAGGAGGATCTGATTTCTTCGGTCATGGTCAGGATTGCTCCGGGAGAGTCCTCCGAGGAAGTGAAGAAAAGGATAGATGAGGAATTCGGAAAGGAGGCGGTATATCCTCTGATTTCGAAGCAGATGCTTTCGGAGGTTTCCGGCAATTTTAAGAACCTCCTCCTCTATGTATATGCGCTGATCGCTCTGCTCTGGGTTTTGGCGCTCTTTATTCTTGCCGTAATCTATGCGGTATCCTTAAGAGAACGAAAGAGGGAGTTTGCAACTCTGCGTATTTTGGGAGCGACAAAGAAGAAGCTGATTGCGATCGTGAGTGCGGAGGTATTGATGATCAATGCAGCGGGAGCGACTGCAGGAACGGTGCTCGGAGCGGCGGTTTCCCTGCTTTTTGCGCCGGCGATGGCGGAGAGCCTGAAAATGCCTTTTCTCGAGCCGGGTATCAAAGAGCTTTTGGGAATCTTCCTTATTACCCTGGTTTTGGGCATTCTTCTCGGACCGCTTTCTTCTCTGGCGGCATTGCTGAAGATGAATAAGCAGGAACCGGCGCTGCTTTTGAGGGAAAACGATTAGCACCGGGCTAAGAATCAACAGAAAAGCTTGAGCATTAAATGAAGCACTTTATCAATGCGTTCAATCAACAGATTTTCCCGGCGATGCTTTAGCGTGAAAGGGATTTTTTGGAATATTATTTCTGTAGCAGGCTACAGAAATAATATTCATTTTTTTATATGCCGGATTTGTTAAGTTCAGCAATATAATCCAATCCAAAGACCTCTGTCTCATGTAATACTCTTTGGAATTTAGTGCCTAATATACGCAAGGAATATTCAATATAGGGAGGAAGTTTTTTGACGATTTTTTTTTAACGAAATTTTCTTGCAATCTATTCCCTGATCGATTATAATACATGGGCATGAAACTTTCTGTATATAAAAAAAGCTTTATGTAACTATATAAAGAAATAAAGAGATAAAAACGGAGGATTGTAGAATGGAAAAAAGATGGATGCTCTGGGTAGGAGGCATGTTCTTGGCGACGGCACTTCTTTTTGGCTGTTCGGAGCAAAAGCCGCAGGAGAGTACGGCGGTTTCGGAAAGCGAGACAAAGGAAAGCGGCATGGAGGAAACGACAGCAAAAGCGGAGGAAAAAGAAAGTTCCGAGGAGCAGTCCGGCGAGAAAATGAGCGAGGAGAAAAAGCAAGCTCTTCCCTCTGTCGAGAAAACCAAGGTCTATGTGAGCCCGGAATGGGTACAGAGCGTGATCGAGAATCAGCAGCCGGAATCGAAGGATTATGTGATTTTGGAATGCTCATGGGGAGAGGAAGCGGATGCCGCAGCCTATCTGGAAGGGCATATCAAGGGAGCGGTCCATATGAATACGGATTATGTGGAAGAAGAGGTTGACTGGAATATCAGAAAGCCGGAGGAAATCGGAGAACTGCTTAAAAAATACGGGATTACCAAGGATACGGTAGTGATCTGCTACGGCGCGGACGGAGTCAATTCGGCAGACGACAGAGTGACGTTCATGCTGCTTTGGGCAGGTGTAGAAAACGTAAAATGCCTTGACGGAGGTCTGGAGTCATGGGTAAAGGCGGGGCTTGAACTGGAGAAGGGAAGCAATCAGCCCGTTTCGACGGATAAGGAGTTCGGAGCAAAGATTCCCGTACATCCCGAGTACATCATGCGCATAGACGAGGTAAAGGAAAAGCTGGGCAAGGATGATAATTTCAAGCTGGTCAGCATTCGAAGCAGAGATGAGTTCCTCGGAAAGACCAGCGGCTACGGATATATCGACCGTGCGGGAGAGCCCAAGGGCGCGATCTGGGGCAGAGATACGGATGACGGCTCCTATACGAATCCGGACGGAACGACCGTAGATCTGGCAAAGCTTGAGGAGTATCTTGCAGAATCCGGAGCAGGTATGGATAATGAACTCGCATTCTACTGCGGCACGGGCTGGAGAGCGGCAATTCCCTTCCTGATCGCATATGAGAACGGTTATAAGACAAAGATGTATGATGCGGGCTGGTTTGTATGGCAGAAGGATCCCGAAAACGAGGTGCAGATAGGAGATCCGCAAAGCGCAGATGTGGAGTATACGAAAGTAAAGGTGCTTTCCACCGATAAGGCGCCGAAAAAACAATAAGAAAAGAAAGTGATGCCGAGACAAAATCGATGAAGGAAGCTGCGGTTTTGTTTCGGCATAACGCGGTCGGGAGAATAGAAATTGAAGAAACTATGCATCATGCTCCTTTCCTTTTTGGAGCTCTTATTGATCGCAGGCGGATATGCGGTATATTATTTTACGAGAAAGAAAATGGGGATGGCAAGATATGTGATCTATATCAACAAAAAGCTCAGAGCCTCCTTTGATATCGAGGGATTTAAGCTTCTTCTCCTGATTTTTCTTTTGCTGCTTTCTCTGCTTGCCTTGGCGCTGCTTTTGCGGAGTAAAAACAAAGGTCGGATTTTTGCAAGCCTGCATGGCGGCATTCATCTGCTTTTTGTTTTGTATTATTTGTTTTTCTGCTTTGCAAACTCCGTCGAAAAGCTCAGACCGTATTATTTTATGTATGCGCTTTATAGCGCCGCGCTTTTGGCGATGAGCGTCAATACTTTTCTGATTTGCAGCCTTCGGGGGGGAGAAATCGCGATGAAGAAAGGAACATACCGGCTGCTTCTCTTTATCGGAATCGTGATCGTCATCAGCCTGCTCAATGCCCGCTTCGGCTGGTCGAAGCATTTTTCCGATATTCGAAATCTGGATTTTTTAAAAGAGCGGGTAAGAGAAAACCTGTTTTATGCGGCACTGCTCTATATCGTGATTACCGTGGCTGCTTCCGTGCTTTTAGCGGTTCCGGGCATCAGCTTTGCGATCGTTGCGGGGGTGCTTTTCGGACCATGGATGGGGACTTTGCTCTGTGCCGCGGCGGCGACGCTCGGTGCGCTGCTTTCCTTCATTGCGGGGAGATTTTTCTTAAAAGACAGCATAAAACCGATAGCGCAGAAAAATTCCTATCTGAAAAAATGGCTGTTTTCGGAAACACAGAATAATGATTTATTTATTCTGATGATCACAAGGCTGATTCCGATCTTTCCGTACAATCTTCAAAATTTTGCATACGGGACGACGGATATGAAAATGAGCAAATATGCTCTCGGAACCTTTGTCTTTATCATTCCCGGGACTGCGATGTATACGATAGGAGCTGCGGGATTTGCGGACAGAGGCAGGAGAGCGGCATATATAGGGATTGCCCTGCTGATAGCGCTTGTATTGACTCTGATAGTGTATTTTTTGAAGAAAAAATATTTGGGTAAGGGGGAAGAAATTGGAGCGGAATCATCCGAAAGAGGCTAAGGAGAATTTAAAAGAGGATGTTAAGACTCCGAAAAAACGAGAGGAAAAAAAGAGGATACTGGATCCCACTGCATGTGTTCACTGCAAGAGATGCAGAAAAAACTGTCTGTTTTTAGATAAATATGAAATCGATATAGGGAATGAAGAAAAGCTCAGAGAGCTGGCATATCACTGCTTTTTGTGCGGAAAATGCTATGAGGTCTGCCCGATCGGCATAGACGGCAGGGAAATCATCCTGAATATGCGCCGGGACGAAGTCGAAAAAAATCGGGGCAGGCTTGCCCAAAGCGGCTACGGATTTTTGCTCTTTGAGAAGCAGGATTATATTTATAAGAATTACAGAAGAGCGAAAAAAAAGAAATCCGTGCTTTTTCCCGGCTGCAACTATCCTTCCTTTTATCCGAAGACGACACAACTGATTGCCGATATCATGAAAAAAGAAGCGGATATGGGCATCGTCTTTGATTGCTGCGGAAAGCCGCTTGCCGAGCTCGGTCTTCAAAAGAGAGAGGATAAGATACTCGGGGCTTTGGAAAAAAGAATGAAAGAAAACGGGGTGGAAGAGATCGTAACGCTCTGCCCGAACTGCTATCATTATTTGAAGCCGAGGATAGGGATAGAAGTAAAGATTATCTATGAAAAGCTTAGGGAGCTGGGAATCGGAAAGAAAATAAAGGGAGATCTCCCGGTATTTCTTCCCTGCCCGGACAGAATGCCCGGGACGGTCCTTAAAGAGCTTGGGCACTTTGTCGAGGGAAAGATGGAGGCGGTCAAGGAGGCGCAGTGCTGCGGTCTGGGGGGCTGTGCCTGCATCAAGGAGCCGGAGCTTGCAGGCGCTATGGCACAGGCGATGGAGAAGAGAAAAGAGGAGATCTATACTTATTGCGCAAGCTGTGCGGGCAATCTGGAAAGAAAGGGCTGCAGAGCCTTAAAGCATTTTCTGAATGAGATCATCGGCAGCAAAGAAAAGGCGGCGCTGAGCTCTTCCATGCTCAACAGGGCAAGAACAAAATTTATGTAAAAGGGGAATCATAATGAAAAAAGAAACAGGGGAACAAAGAAGGGAAAGTCAGGAGCAGAAGCCTGCTGCGGGCAGGAGGAAAAAAATTGTTCTGGCTTCTTTCTTTGCGGCAGCGCTGCTAAGTTATTTTTTGCTGCCTCAGGTAAAGAGCTTTATCGATACGGTATTTAAAATGTTTGCCTCAGGGGACTTCACCAAGGTCAGAGAATTTATTGCCTCATACGGAATCTATGCGATGGCGATTTCTTTTTTCCTCATGCTTTTGCAGTCGGTTGCGGCACCCTTGCCGGCGTTTATGATTACACTTGCCAATGCCAACCTCTTCGGATGGTGGCAGGGGGCGATTCTTTCCTGGAGCAGCGCGATGGCGGGAGCCGCAATGTGCTTTTATATCTCCAGAATATTGGGCAGAGATGTTGCGGAGAAAATTACCAGTAAGGCGGGGCTTGCGCAGATTGATGAATTTTTTGAAAAATATGGGCGCAATACCATCCTGATCTGCAGGCTCCTTCCCTTTGTCTCCTTCGATTATGTGAGCTATGCGGCGGGACTGACCTCGATGTCGTTTTGGAGCTTCTTTATTGCGACGGGAGTGGGGCAGCTTCCCGCGACGATCGTATATTCCTATGTGGGAGGCTTTCTGACCGGAGGAGCAAAGCTTCTGATGACGGGGCTTTTGATTCTCTTTTCGATATTCACCTTGATTTTTATGCTCCGTGCGATTTATATGAATAAAAAGAAGAAAGAGCAGCCCACATCCTGATGAGAGCCTTGATTGTATTTACCAGAGCTCCATTGCCGGGCAGAACAAAGACAAGGATGATGCCCTATCTGAAGGGGGAAGAATGTGCGCTTTTGCATGAGGCGATGCTTAAGGATATTTCCCGGGAATGCAGAAAATGCAGGGCAAATCTTTTTATTTCCTATACCCCTTCGGAGGGCTTGCAGAGTCTGCGCTCGATTTTCGGAAAAAACTGTGAATATCTTTTGCAGGAGGGAGAAGGCCTCGGAGAAAGAATGCATCATGCCATAGAAAATGTACTCTCCAAGGGATATTCTTCCTGCATCCTGATAGGGAGCGATATTGCGGAACTGCAAGGCGAAGATTTGGAGAAGGCATTCGATCGCTTGGAGAGGGCTGATCTGGTTTTCGGAAGGAGCAGGGACGGAGGATATTACCTTGTCGGCATGAAGAAAGCATGGAGGGAAGCCTTCGACCTCGATCGCTACGGGCATGAAAGCGTTTTCGAGGAGACCCTCTCAAGGCTGAAAGAAAGAGGGCTTAAGATCGCATATGCCCGTACTCTCTATGATTTGGATACCAAGGAGGATCTTTGCCTTTATCGGGAGAGGATGAGAAAATACGGGATATTCGGGAAAAAAAGCAGGAGAAGGCAGATGCTTCGCGCTAAGAGGCTGCAAGAAGGGTATCTGGGGAAATTCCTGAAGGAAAGAATCAGGATTTCAATCATTATTCCCGTGTATAACGAAGAAAAGACCATCCTTGCCCTGCAAAAGCAGCTGCTGCCCCATCTGGAGGAAGCGGAGATTATTTTTGCGGACGGAGGAAGCACAGACCGCAGCGTGGAGCTTATCGACAGGCGCTTTAAGCTGATTCGGACCTCAAAAGGCAGGGCGCTGCAGATGAATGAGGCGGCAAAGCAAAGCAGCGGAGATATATTGTTCTTCCTGCACTGCGACAGCGAATTGCCGAAAAATTTTCTGGAAGAGATCAGAGAGGTGATCGTAAATTATAGAGCGGGATGTTTCGGTATCGCCTTTCATTCAAAGAATTTCTTTATGTTTACCTGCCGGGTGATTTCCAATCACCGGATCAAGGACAGAAAGGTAATGTTCGGAGATCAGGGAATTTTTGTCGAAAGAAAGCTCTTTTTTGAGGCGGGAATGTTTCCGCCGCTTCCGATCATGGAGGACTATCAGTTTTCACTGACCTTAAAAGAGATGGGGGTTCGCCTCGGAATGGCAAAGCATAGGATCTACACCTCCGACAGGAGGTTTCGAGGCTCTACGATGGATAAGCTGAAGCTGATGTGGAAGATGAATCGGCTCAGAAAGATGTACAGGGACGGAAAGGATATAGAAAGAATCGCAAGGCTCTATCGGGATCTGCGCTGAAAAAAGAGAAAAGCGCTTTGCCTCAGAGCAAGGCTGCCGGATCTTCGGCGACAGGAAAGGGATGAAAGCAAGATGGAAGAGATGAAGGGACTGAAGGAATACATCGCTTCAAAAAAATACAGAGAAGCGCTCGGGCTTCCCGGGGAAGTGGAAGAAAGCTATCGCCTGCTTGCCCAGGGGGAGTATAACAGGAATTATTATTTTGAGCATCCCTCGGATAAGAGAAAGCTCGTACTCAGAGTGAATCTCGGGAGCCAGATGCATTTGAAGGATCAGATAGGATATGAATACAATGCGCTGAAGCTTCTGGAAGATTCGGGCAGGACGCCCAAACCTCTGTATGCGGACGGGAGCTTGAAAGAACTCGATCATGGGGTTATGGTGATGGAATTCTTGCCGGGGAAGGCTTTGGATTATCAAAGGGATTTATACCGGGCGGCTCCTATTCTCGGAGATATTCATAAGCTTAGGCTGCCAAAGGAGCACGGTCTGCTGATACAGAAGGATTCCGCAGCTGCGGTTTTGGGCGAATGCAGAAAGATGTTTCGGGTTTATCGGGATTCTCCCCTTGCCTCTCTTTTGGTAAAAAGAAGAATCGAAAGAATGATGGAAAGGGTCGAAGCTTTTGCAAAAAAGCTTTCCCGGGAGCCGCAATACAGATGCTGCATCAATACGGAGCTCAATTCCGGAAATTTTCTGATCGGAGAGGAAGGAGATTATCTGGTGGACTGGGAAAAGCCGGTTTTTGGAGAGCCGGCACAGGATCTCGGTCATTTTCTGGCTCCGACGACAAGCTTTTGGAAAACGGAGGTGATATTGGACAGAAAGGATTGTGAGGAGTTTATCTCCCGCTATATCGAATACACCGAAGGAGAATTCAAAAATAGCGATATCGGAGAAAGGGTGCAGGCATATATTCCGATCAACTGCATGAGAGGAATCAGCTGGTGCGCGATGGCATGGATACAGTATAAGATGCAGGATAAGCCCCTGATCAATGAATTTACAGCAAATAAGCTGAATGCTTATTTGAGCCCGGAATTTTTGAATATGTTGGAAAGCGAGTATATCGTTTAGGGGAAAATAAAAAATTTCATGGTTTACGATCATAAGAGCAAAGGATCTTATCGTAATATAAATAACATTTCAGGAGGATGAAAATGAAAAAAACAGTTTTAAAATTAATTTTGACAGCAGGACTTGCCGCACTCAGCATCACGGCTTGTCAGCCGAAAGCCGCAAGCACAGAGACGACCGCGGCAAATGCGGAGACCAAGGCTTTGGCGGAAGGAGAAATTCAGTTTGTTTCCGCGGAGGACACGGTGAAGGCGGCGAAGGGAAGCGATGTGCATATACTTGATGTGCGCGAGTGGTCGGCGTATTCGGCAGGAAAGGTTGCAAACTCCCAGTGGAGCCCGATCTTCCCGCTCGAGGATGCCAGCCTTGAGGGCAGCCTGAAGGAATACGCATTGGCAAACTTAAACGACGGAAAGAATATCTATATCGTATGCAATAGCGGCAAGAGAGGAGCGGAAAAGGCGACAAAGGTACTCAAGGATGCCGGAATTGAAGCGAATAAGATCTATACCGTTGAGGGAGGTGCAAAAGCGCTTTCCGGAGTTAAGGACGGTCTTACGACAAACAGAGTGGAGGAGCCCATCGACTGGAAGTATATCGAGGGAAAGGAATTCCTCGCACTTGAGGGAGCACAGACTCTTGACGTAAGAGATGCACAGACTTTTGCAGAGGGACATCTTGCGGACAGCGTGAACCTGCCCCTGAAGGAGATCGAGGATGCGGCTGCGCAGACGGCGGTATTTGATTATGCAAAATCCAACCTCGATCCTTCCAAACCGGTATATCTTCTTTGCTACAGCGGAAATAAATGTGCAAAAACAGGCGTTTCCGTATTGAAGGATGCAGGCTTTGATGTGAATAACGTATTCATCATCAAGGACGGAGCAAAGGATGCCGATATATCGGGAGCATTCGTAAAATAAACCATCCCTGCGGCAGGAGAAGCCGCGACAAAAAAACATTCGTTTCGGGGAATTTCCCCGGAGCGGATGTTTTTTGCGTTTCGGGGATAAAATTTACATCGGTTTTTTGATATGTTATAATTTTCCAATAAGCAGTTCTAAATCAGAAAAACAGGAGGATTCGGAGGTTTTTATGGAGCTTGGCAGGGAAGGATTCAAAGAGGAAGTGATGGGAGAGGTATGGGAAAACGATACGATAAAGACCGTTTCGGAATCCCGTACCGAGCAGGGATATATGATCCGGGCGAGATATTTAAACAGCGTGGGCAGATTATTCGGAGGAGATTTGCTTGCATGGATAGACGAGACCGGGGCATTTGCCGCAAAGAGGCATTGCAACAGGGAAGTTACGACGGTCGCAATAGACAATATCCATTTTGCGAAGGCGATGTTTGAGGGGGATATTGCCGTGCTGATCGCAAAAGTTACCTATGTCGGCAATACCTCGATGGAAGTCAGGGTGCATACCTATGTGGAGGAGCTCGACGGAAGAAGGACACTGGTCAATTCCGCTTATCTTGTCTATGTGGCAATAGACGAGGATAAGCCGATTCGGGTGCCGAGGCTCAAGGTCTGTACGCAGGAGCAAAAGGATGAATGGATAGCGGGGGAAAAGCGGGCGCTGATGAGAAAGCAGAGAAGAAAAGAAGGATATTGATAAAAATAGAAGATATTTTAATTTTCAATAAAAAAACAGAAACATAGATAAATGAAAAAAGTTTTCCGTAAAAACGAAGTAAAATACACTGGATAATATATGCAAATCATGATAATATAATAAAAGCGATGTGTTATTTTTTGAATATCGAAAAATATTCAAAAAAAACGGGATTCGGGAGGAAACCGGGATGAAGCTGATTCGTACGAAAGACGCCGAAGGGCATGTTTTATGTCATGATATTACACAGATTATACCGGGGAAGTACAAGGGAGCGAGATTCAAAAAAGGGCATGTGGTCAGAGCGGAGGATATTCCCCTTCTGCTTTCGATCGGCAAGGAAAATCTATATGTATGGGAGAACGATCCGGGAAAGCTGCATGAAAACGAAGCGGCAAATATCCTATATGATCTTTGCGCGGGAGAGAATATAAAGCCCACGGAGGTCAGGGAAGGAAAGATAGAAGGAATCGCCCTGGCAGACGGAATCCTCAAGATCAATACGAAACTTCTGGAGAAAATCAATTCTTTGGGAGAAATGATGATTGCCGCAAGATATCATAATCTTCCGGTTAGAAAGGGAGAAAAGCTTTTCGGTACGAGGGTGATCCCTCTCGTGATTGATAAGAGCCGCATGGAAGAGGCGAAAAAAATATGCGGGGATGAAAAAATCATCAGCCTTCTCCCCTATAAAAAGAAGAGGGCGGGCATTGTTACGACAGGAAGCGAGATATTCAAAGGCTTGATCAGGGACGCCTCCTTTCCGGTTCTGAAAGGAAAGCTTGAGGAATACGGGGGCGAGATATCGGGTCAGATTATCACGGATGATGATTCGAAAAACACGGAGGAGGCAATTATGCGGCATATCCGGGAGGGAGCCGATCTGGTGCTTTGCAGCGGGGGAATGAGCGTGGATCCCGATGACAGAACCCCTCTTGCAATCAGGAATACGGGTGCGGAGGTGATCTCCTACGGTGCGCCCGTGCTTCCGGGAGCCATGTTTATGCTGGCTTATTATCATCAGAAAAAAAGAAGCGTGCCCATAGTCGGGCTTCCGGGCTGCGTAATGTATGCAAAGAGGACGATTTTTGATCTGGTGCTTCCCAGACTGGTTTCGGATGATCCGGTATCCGCAAAGGAACTGGCAAGGCTCGGAAAGGGCGGGCTTTGCTTAAGCTGCGACCCCTGTCATTATCCAAATTGTCAATTCGGAAAGGGGTGGTAGCCATGGATGAGGAAAAAAAGGAAGTGCTGAATCATTTCGATGCACAAGGCAGGGCGCATATGGTAGATATAGGAGCCAAAAAAGATACGGAGCGGATTGCCGTAGCGCAGGGCTGCATCAGCATGAAGAAGGAAGCCTATGTTTTAATGAGATCGGGAAAAGCGGAAAAAGGCGATGTGCTCGGCATCGCAAGGATAGCGGGTATTATGGCGGCAAAAAAAACATCCGGACTGATCCCTCTCTGCCATAATATTTTGCTCAATCATGTCAGTACGGAATTTGATTTCGATGATGCACGGTGCAGGACGAAAGTGAGGGCAAAAGTCAAAAGCGCGGGAAAAACCGGAGTGGAGATGGAAGCGCTGACTGCCGTTACGGTAAGCCTTCTTACGATATACGATATGTGCAAGTCGATGGATAAGGGAATGCATATTTCCGACATAGAGCTGGTTCGCAAAGAGGGAGGAAAGAGCGGGGCTTACGAAAATGAAGGACTCCATCAATAGAGAAATTGATTATATCAGAGTATCGGTTACGGACAGATGTAATTACCGCTGCTATTATTGTATGCCTTCGGAGGGAGTGGAATATATCGAACATGAAGAAATCCTGAGTTATGAAGAAATCCTTCGGATTTTGGAGATTTTTTCCTCCCTCGGGATTAAGAAGGTGAAGCTTACGGGGGGAGAGCCTCTTGTGAGGAAGGAGCTTTCCCGGCTGGTTGCGATGATTAAGGGGATAGAAGGTATTGAGGAGGTTACGCTTACCACAAACGGGTATTATCTGGAAGAAAATATCGAAGCGTTGCTTAAGGGAGGAATTTCCGATATTAATATAAGCATAGACAGCCTCAATCCCGATAAGTATCGCAGGATATGCCGGGTCGCAGGCCTGGACAAGGTGCTTGGCGGAATCGAAAAGAGCCTGAAGCTCGGGGCAAAGATCAAGATAAACACAACATTAAACGGGATGAGCACGGAAGAAGATATCCTTGACCTGGTAAAATTCGGATTGGAAAAGAAGCTCAAGATCAGGTTTATAGAAATGATGCCGATAGGCATGGGAAGAATTCATTCCCTCTCCGGAGACGAGGTTTTGGCAATGCTGAAAAAACATTATCCGAATCTCAGAAAGAGCAAAATGAGGGGGAACGGTCCTGCGGTATATTATCAGCTCGAGGATACCTATCTTGGACTGATCAGTGCGGTGCATCATAAGTTCTGTGATTCCTGCAACAGGATCAGGCTGAGCGCGGACGGTTTTATCCGCCCCTGCCTCGCCTGCGAAGAGGGTGTGGATATCAAGAGCCTGCTCAGAGGCGGAGAGGAGAACACCGTCTTGGAAAAAGCGCTTTATGATGCCGTTTTTTATAAGCCGCTCAGCCACAGATTTGAAGAGAAAATCGGAAATCGAAACATAATGAGCCGGATAGGAGGTTAATTATGGGCAAGATAATGGGTATATGCATCAGTCCTCAAAAAGGCACGCGTAAACGGGAAGTGGAAAGCGCCCTCCTGATCCCGGATTTCGGAATAAAAGACGATGCGCATGCCGGAAAATGGCATAGACAGGTCAGTCTCCTATCTTATGAAACCAGAGAGGAATTCAGGAGGCAGGGAGCGAAAGTCGAAAACGGCGCCTTCGGAGAAAATTTATTGGTCAGCGGGATAGATTTGATCCGTCTTTTGCCGGGAAGCCTGATCAAATCCGGAGATATTGTTTTGGAGGTAACGCAGATCGGCAAGGAATGTCATCAGCATTGTACGATATATCGGGAAATGGGAAGCTGCATTATGCCGACAAACGGAGTATTTGCAAAAGTGCTTGCGGGAGGAGAGCTGAGAAGGGGGGACGAGATAGAGCCATGTATAAAACAGGAGTCATCATCTTGAGCGATAAATCCTATCACGGACTCAGAGAGGATCTTTCCGGTCCCATCATCGAAAAGATGCTGCCGGAAGATAAATTCAAGCTGGAAAGATCTGTTTTGCTTCCGGATGAAAAAAGCCTACTCCTGCAGGAGCTGATCTATATGGCGGATGAATTGAAGCTGGATCTGATTTTAACAAGCGGGGGGACCGGTTTTTCTCCCGGGGATATTACCCCGGAGGCAAGCATGGAGGCGGCGGACAGGTCGGCTCCCGGCATAGCGGAGGCAATCCGGGCATTCAGCATGAAGCTGACAAAGGCGGCGATGTTCAGCCGGGGAGTCAGCGTGATCCGAAAAGGGAGTCTGATCATTAATCTTCCGGGCTCTCCCAAAGCCGTGCAGGAAATTTTGGAATATCTGCTTCCCGTCCTTGATCACGGTCTGGAGGTGCTCGGCGGGAGAGCGAGCGAATGTGCCTCTCTTCGGGAAGAGCGGGGAAAATAAGAGGAAAATCAGAGCATAAAACAGGAATCCCTTTTTGTTTTATGCTTTGTCATAAAATAAAAAGGAGGTGCTAAGCTGCAATTTTTCCGGAGCAGCGAAAGAAAAATGAAAAAAAATTATTTGATCAAGGTTTTGGCGGTAGCAGCCGTACTGTCGATGACGGCATGCGGCAATCAGAAGGCGGCTGAGACAGAGCAGAGCAAAGCGACCGCTCAGGAAGAGCAGAGCACGAAAAAGGAAGAAACAACTCAGGCACAGGCGGATACGGAAGGAGAGAAAGGAAAGGAAGAGGTGAAGGAGATGGAGAAAGATGCGATGAGGGGAACGGTAAACCTTGCGGCGGCGGCTTCTTTGGAGAAATCTTTTACGGATCGGCTGATTCCCATGTTTAACGAAAAATACCCCGATATACAGATCGTGGGAAGCTATGACAGTTCGGGAAAGCTGCAGACCCAGATCGAGGAGGGAGCGGAGATAGATCTCTTCTTCTCTGCGGCGATGAAACAGATGGATGCCCTGAAAGAGGCGGGAATGATGGATGAGCAGAGCATTACGCAGCTGCTTGAAAACAAGATAGTAATGATCGTTCCCAAGGGAGAGGAGTCGGCATATGCAAAGTTTGAAGACCTGTCGTCTGCGCAGACCATAGCCATAGGAGATCCGGAAAGCGTACCTGCGGGTCAGTATGCCAAGGAGGCATTGGAGAACCTCGGCATCTGGGAAGCGGTTCTGGCAAAAGCCAGCCTGGGAACCAATGTAACCGAGGTTTTAAACTGGGTGGCGGAAGGAAGCGCGAATGCGGGCATCGTATATGCAACCGATGCGGCAAAAATGGCGGATAAGGTATCCGTAATCGCGTCGGCTCCGGAAGGCAGCGTCAAGGCTGTCATCTATCCGGTGGGTATTTTAAAGGCAAGCAAGAATGCGGAGGCGGCGAAGCTCTTCCTTGAGTTTTTAAAGAGCGAAGAAGCGCTTCAGGTATTTAAGGAGAGCGGTTTCAGCATTTATCAGCCATAAAAAAGAGATTTGCCGCGCAGCTGTAAAAAACGCTTCATAATGCAGGGTGGAATCAAAGAATACGGGGAGTCTCGATAAGACGGGAAGGGATGAGAATGGAAATCAGTCCGGTAATCATTACATTGAAAACGGCATTTACCGCAATTTTTATCACATTTTTTTTAGGGCTCTGCCTGGCATATCTTGTGGTAAGCATACATTCGGAAAAAGTAAAAGCGATTTTGGACGGGATTTTCACTTTGCCTCTGGTGCTGCCTCCGACGGTCGCGGGATTTTTTCTCCTCTATATCTTCGGTGCAAAGAGACCGATAGGAATCTGGATCGAGAAAATACTCGGCTACAGGATTGTATTTTCATGGGGGGCGACGGTCTTGGCAGCGGTAGTGATCAGCCTTCCCCTGATGTACCGCTCGGCGAGGGGCGCCTTGGAACAGGTGGATAAGGATTTGCTCAGCGCCGGGCGGACGCTCGGTCTGAGTGAAGCCGTAATTTTTTATAAGATTATGCTTCCCTTGGCAAGACCCGGTATTTTATCGGGTGCGGTGCTTGCCTTTACAAGAGCCTTGGGAGAGTTCGGCGCTACGGCGATGATTGCGGGCAATATTGCCGGAAAGACGAGAACGCTTCCGCTTGCCATATACAGTGAGGTTGCAGCCGGAAATATGGATGCCGCGGGGAGGTATGTGAGCATCATTCTCTGCCTTTCCCTTTCCGTTGTTTCTCTGATGAATTTGAGGTGGAAAATACGATGAGCCTTTATGTGGATATCCGAAAAAAGCTTAGGCATTTCGAGCTCAAGATTTTCTTTAATCTGGAAGATCATCAGGGGATTGCGGGAATATTGGGAGCATCCGGCTGCGGGAAGAGCATGTGTTTAAAATGCATTGCCGGAATAGAGCGTCCGGACAGCGGAAAGATCATCCTCAATGAAAGAGTGCTTTTTGATTCCGAAAAGAAAATCAATCTCAGCGTGCAGGAGAGGAATATCGGCTATCTCTTTCAAAACTATGCGCTTTTTCCCCATATCACGATCAGAGAGAATATTATGATGGGGGCAAAGAGGAGCAAGGCATCGGAGGAAGCACAGGAATATATGAAGCTGCTGAAAATCGAAGAGCTTGCGGAGGCATATCCAGATAAGCTTTCGGGAGGGCAGCAGCAGAGAGCGGCACTGGCGAGAATGCTGATTTCCAAGCCTGAGCTCATTATGATGGATGAGCCTTTTTCGGCACTGGATTCCTATCTGAAAGAATGGCTTCAACTGGAATTATATGAAATTATTACCGCGCTGAAAAAGAATATTCTTCTCGTAACGCATAGCAGGGAGGAAATATACAGGTTTTGCGACAGAATACATATTCTGGAAGAGGGAAGGCTGGTGGCATGCGGAGCGACCAAGGATATTTTTCACAATCCGAAGAAAATTGCTGCGGCAAGGCTTACCGGATGCAAGAATATCTTGAAGGTGCAAAGGCTGGATGAGCGGAGCGTATTTGCGGAGGACCTGGGAACAAAGCTTTTGTTCCGGCGCCCTGTGCCGGAGGGCATCACCCATATCGGAGTCCGGGCGCATGATTTACGGCCGGCAGGAGATTTTGACCGCGATAATATTGTATCCTGCATGAGACCGAAGCTGCTGGATGATCCTTTTGAGCTTGTGATCATCTATGAGAACGGATTATGGTGGAAGGTGGCAAGGGATTTTTTTGAACATGAGTACGGAGGGAAGATTCCGGAGAAGATCTATATCCCGGAGGAGGCGGTTTTCTTTCTGAACGAAGAATAGTGCGGATATATCTCCGCACTACTTTTTATAAGAAGGGATAGCTGATCAAAGTATGCCCGGTGTTGGAGAATCAGAGATGGATTAAGGTTCCGGTTTTTCCGAGAATGCCATCCTTGGCTTTTTCCAGCAGGGTGATCAATGCCTTTCTGCCCGGCTTGCTCTTTGCAAACTCTATGGCGGCTTCGACTTTCGGCAGCATGGATCCCGGTGCAAAATGCCCTTCCGCAATATATTTTTCGGCATCCTGAACACTTAAATCGGAGATCCATTCCGCATCAGGGGTATTGAAACGAATCGCGACCTTTTCGACAGCGGTCAAAATAATCAGAAAATCCGCATCCAGTTCCCTGGCGAGCAGGCAGCTTGCAAAATCCTTATCGATAACGGCGGAGGCGCCGTGAAGACGGCTTCCTTCCTTTTGTACCGGAATCCCTCCTCCTCCGCAGGCGATCACGAGATTGCCGCCCTTTACCAGAGAGCGTATCGCATCGATTTCCATAATTTCAACCGGTTTCGGAGAAGCGACGACCCTTCGATATCCTCTTCCGGCATCCTCTTTTACCGTATAAGCGTATTTTTTTGCCGCCTCCAGAGCTTCCTCCCTGCTCATGAAATGCCCTATCGGCTTGCTCGGTTCGTTGAAGGCGGGATCTTTATCATCCACTCTTACCTGAGTGATAATGGTGATTACGGGTATATCGGTGATGTTTCTATTCAGGAGTTCCTCCCGAAATGCATTTTGCAGATCATATCCGATATATGCCTGACTCATCGCCACGCAGACGGATAGGGGAGTATTGGTAAACTTCGGGTTTTCTCGGCTCAGTGCAGCCATCGCATTATCGATCATGCCGACTTGAGGACCGTTGCCATGCGCGACCACGACCTCACAGCCCTCCTCCACAAGATCGACAATGGCTTTTGCCGTAGTTTTTACCGCAAGCATCTGCTCCGCCAGGGTCTCTCCCAGTGCGTTGCCTCCCAATGCGATTACGATTCGCTTCTTTTTCATTTTTCTCCTTTCTCAGCAAAAAATTCTGGAAATATTTTTTGCCGCCGTTTTTTTTAATATTTCCTGCGGATCTTTGAATTTGGCAAGGAAGATCATTGCCGCGATAATATAGGGTTTAAAGCTTGCCTGTTTATAGAGGGGAATGCGATAGCGGTCAAATACGGAAGCTTCCACCTCTCCCTCCTTGCAGCTGACCGTATTGATATCTGCGGGCAGACAGTGGAGATAAAGTGCTTTCTCGTTTTTTGTCAGCTTCATCATCTCCTCGGTACAGCACCAGCTTTTATATTTTGCGTTATGAGCAAGGAGTTCCTCTTCAAGAGCTTTGATACCTTTTTCATCTCCCCTGCCGTAGAGTTTTGTTCTTTTTTCCATTGCGGCGTAAGGCGCCCAGCTTTTGGGATAGACGATGTCCGCATCCCGAAAAGCCTCTTCCATCGAATAAATCCGGGAAAAACTTCCCCCTGATTTTTCGGCATTTTCCCGGGCAATCTTTTCCACCTCGGGCATGACCTCATAGCCTTCGGGATGTGCGAGAACGATGTCCATACCCATGCGGCTCATCAGTCCGATCACGCCTTGGGGCACGGAGAGCGGTTTTCCGTAAGAGGGGGAATACGCCCAGCTCATTGCGATTTTCTTTCCTTTCAGATTTTCCACCCCCTTGAATTCGTGGATGATATGGAGCATATCCGCCATGCACTGCGTGGGATGGTCGATATCGCATTGGAGATTGACCAGAGCGGGCTTTTGCTCCAGAATGCCGTCGCGATGGCCTTGCGCCACCGCATTTGCCACTTCATGCATATAAGCATTGCCTTTTCCGATATACATATCATCCCGGATCCCGATCACTTCCGCCATAAAAGAAACCATGTTTGCCGTTTCTCTTACGGTTTCGCCATGCGCGATCTGTGATTTTCCCTCATCCAGATCCTGAACTTCCAAACCGAGCAAATTGCAGGCGGAAGCAAAGGAAAATCTGGTTCTTGTAGAATTGTCCCGGAAAATGGAAATGCCGAGTCCGCTTTCAAAAACCTTGGTCGAAATATTCTGCTCTCTCATATAGCGCAGAGCATCCGCCAAGGTAAAAACAGCCTCCAGTTCATCATCGCTTTTTTCCCAGGTCAGAAAAAAGTCTCCCTGATACATCTTCTTAAAGTTTAATCCGTTCAGCTTATCGATATAATCCTGTAAAGTATTCATCTTTGGTACGAATCCTCTTATCCGCTTAAGGAATAGGGATTTTTCTCCTTTCTCTTTCCTAAAGATTCACTTTGCGAAAGCGCTGAAAATAAGGCTCGGCAAAATAAGAATCCTGATATAAAAGTCGCGGCTATTTGCAGTAGCATCCCGGCAACGCCGCATAAACGGCTGCGCATACGACGAGATCCTGCTTCCATGTTTTTTCGTTCGGCGCATGCGCCTGCGCTTCCGCGCCGGGACCGAAGCCGATGCAGGGAATGCCGTTTCTTCCCATAATGGAAACTCCGTTGGTGGAAAAGGTCCATTTATCCGTTAAGGGACGGGCTTGCCTTTCTTCTTTCGTTTCTTCGGAGCCGATGCGCTTTTTGCCGTAGAGCCCGCAATAAGCCTCTTCCAAAGCCGCGGTTACCGGATGGTCTGCGGGGATAACCCAGGTCGGAAAATAACATTCTATGGGATAAACCAGTCCGGTATAGGAGGGGCGGCAATACTCATACATGGATACCTTAAGATCGTTTTTGTATTTTTGTGCCGCAGGAAGTGCTCTGATTTCCTCTAAGCAGCTTTCCCAGGTTTCGCCTGCCGTCATGCGCCTGTCGAGAGAGACCGTGCAGGAATCGGCAACCGCACAGCGGCTGGGAGAGGTAAAGAATATTTCGGATACGGTGACGCTTCCCCTTCCGAGAAAGCGAGCCTCCCGATATTGCGGATTGTATTTTTCTTCAAGCATCTTTGCCAGACCTTTGATTGTATTTTTTTCATCCGCATCGTTTTCGTTCAGCGCGCGGATATCCTGCAAAATATCCGCCATTTTGAAAATGGCGTTATCGCCGCGCTCGGGAGCGGAGCCGTGGCAGCTTACTCCCTTTACTTCCACCCTGATCTCCATTCTTCCTCTTTGCCCTCTGTAAATACCGCCGTCCGTCGGCTCCGTGGATACGACAAATTCCGGGCGCACCTTATCTTCATTGATGATGTACTGCCAGCAAAGCCCGTCGCAGTCTTCCTCCTGTACCGTTCCGCTGACCAAAATGCTGAATCGGTCGCCGAGCATGCCGAGGTCTTTCATGATCTTTGCTCCGTAGACGGAGGAAACAATTCCGCCGAGCTGATCGGAGCAGCCTCTTCCTCCGATTTCGGTTTCGGATTCGAAGCCCTCATAGGGGTCGAAAATCCAGTTTGCCTTATTGCCGATTCCTACGGTATCGACATGCCCGTCGAAGGCGATCAGCGTCTTTCCGCTTCCCATATAGCCGAGGACATTGCCCATGGGGTCGATATCCACTCTGTCAAAGCCGAGAGCCTTCATTTCTTTTGCGATACGCTCGATATGCCCTTTTTCTCCGGCGCTTTCTCCCGGGATTTTCACGAGATCCCTCAGAAATGCGACCATATCTTTTTCATATGCCTCTGCGGCAGACTTAATCTTATTAAAGTCCATGTTTTTTCTCCTTTCAAGTATTTTTATCTTTCCTTGCCTTCCCAGACAATGGATTTATAAACCTGAGGATCGGTATCTCCTTCGGTGGAAAAGAGGAGCACCCTGGAATTTTGATCCAGTTTCAGAAGCTCTTTGAGCTCGCTGTATTCCTCCATCAGCATAATGCTCATCAGAGCGCCGAAAGGAGCCGCTCCGGATTCGCCGGAGCAGACCGGAGGATCTCCCTTGATCGGAGCGGCAAGCATGCGCATCGCTCTGGCATCGATCCAATCCGGCAGTGCGATAAAGGCTTCGACATGATTTTTGAGGATATCCCATGAAATGGTATTTGGCTCTCCGCAGGCAAGTCCCGCCATGATCGTGGGCATATCACCGCCTACGATCCGGATGCTGCCGTCGCCGAGCTTAGCGCTTTGATAAAGGCAGGCGGCGGCTTCGGCTTCCACGACAATGATTTTCGGAGGATTTTTCGGATAAAGATTATGCATCATTCCGGCAACCGCTCCGGCTAAGGATCCGACTCCCGCCTGAACAAAGACATGGGTCGGGGGCAGGGCGGCAAGCTCTTCAAGCTCTTCGACAACTTCAAGCGCCATGGTTCCGTAGCCCTGCATGATCCAGGTCGGGATCTCCTCATATCCCTCCCATGCGGTGTCCTGCACCATTACGCCGTGAGAATCCTTGGAAGCGGCTTCGGCTGCCATTCTCACACATTCGTCATAATTAAATTCGGTAATCCATGCATCCGCATTTTCATCCAGTATGCTTTGCAGACGGGTTTTTGTGCTGCCCTTCGGCATCAGAACCACGGATTTTTGACCGAGCTTATTGGCTGCCCAGGCAACGCCCTTGCCGTGGTTTCCGTCGGTCGCGGTATAAAAGGTGAGGGAACCGAGTTCATTTAAGACATCTTCGGAAAGCAGTTTTTCATAGCCAAGCTCCGTGATGCTCCGCCCCGTTTTTTGGGCGATATAGCGGGCGATGGCATAAGAACCTCCGAGCACCTTAAACGCATTCAGTTCGAAGCGATAGGACTCATCCTTGATATAAAGCTTTTCCAGTCCGAGGTATTGCGCCATTTTCGTCAGGCTGCAAAGCGGAGTTTTGCAATACTGCGGGAAACTTTTATGGAAGAGTTTTGCCTTTTTGATTTCTTCCCTGCACATTAAGGCAAGCTTCCTGTCCTCGGTTTTTGGCATCCTGTTCATTGCCCATTCCATTGCTTTCATTTCTTCCCTCCTTAATTTCAGAATTATTTTGCATATCCGCTTCGGATTGCTTTGCAGAATCGATATAGCTATAAAGCGTAAATTTGGATATGCCGAAATGGTTTGAGATTTTATCGCCGGATCTGGTAACAAGAAATGCTCCGGCATCGTTAAGATATTTTATGGATTTGATTTTCTCTTCCTTATTCATCAGTGCAACAGGCTTTCCGACCAGATTTACGCTTTGCTCGATAAGCTCATCAAGAAGATCGTTGATATTATGCGTGATGACTGCGGGCTGCCTGCTCTTTTTGCTTTCGCCCGTATCGATGAGGGAGCGCAGGGCAAGATCTACGGAGAGCAGGGGAGTGATATCGTAATTCAGAGAAACGATGTAGCGGATTTCGTTTTCTTCCCGGATAAACATCGTGCTCGACTTGAGAATATGCCCGTCCTCGGTCTTTGTCAGGTAAGAAAGCTTATCTTTTAAATTCGTATTCTTATACCGGAGGGCTTCCAATACGATGCCCGAGGGACCGTCCCCGAGAGCGCGCTTGGATACATGCCCGTTTTCAATATAGACAATGGAGCTGTCCAAATGTTTTTCATTCAAATCATGAATGACGATCTCGCAGGAATCGCCGAAATGAGAGGCAATACCGTGAGAGATTTGAATTAATAATTCAAGCAGTTTGCTCATGCCGAATATTCCTTTCATTTTGATATTTAATTTCATGATAGCACAAAAAAACACAAAATCAATATAAAATCTTAAAAAAATTTAGGTTATCTTAAAAAAAATTAGACTCCTATTGATTTTCAAAAAGAATAATGCTACTCTAAGCATATAGAACAAAAGAACGTAAAAATTTGATAAGATATTGATTTATTTTTATATATTAATCTGAAAATCAAATAAAATCTAAATATATATGAGCGTGCAAAAGTAAAACAAAATAAAGAAAAGCAGAAGCATAGAATAGAAAAACAGAAAGAAGGAGGATGAAAAGAATGATGCTTATCGGGAACGGAAGAGTCATCACCAGAGATCCGCAAGCTCCCTTTATCGAAAAGGGGGCGGTACTGATCGACCGTACATTGATCAGGGAAGTAGGAAATCTTGAGGAAATGAAAAAGAAATACGCCGGCGCCGAGTTTATCGATGCAGGAGGAAAGCTGATCATGCCGGCATATATTAATACGCATGGGCATATCTATTCTTCTTTCGCAAGGGGAATGGCGATTCAAGCTTATGCTCCGGAGAATTTTTTGGATATTCTGGAGGGGCTTTGGTGGACCCTGGATAAGAATTTAAGCCTTGAGGATGTGTATCTGAGCGCGATGGCAAGCTATATCGATTGCATCAAAAACGGAGTTGCCACCGTTTTTGATCATCATGCAAGCTTCGGGGCAATCAGAGATTCCTTATTCAAGATTGCGCAGGCGGCGAAGGAGACGGGAATCAGAAGCTGCCTCTGCTATGAGGTATCGGATCGCGCGGGAGAAGAAAAGGCAAAGGAGGGAATTCTCGAAAATGCCGCATTTATCCGATATGCTGCAGAGCAGGATGAGGATATGCTTGCCGGCATGATGGGGCTGCATGCTCAGTTTACTCTCTCCGATCAGACCTTGGCGCTTGCGGCGGAGCATAAGCCGGAGGAAGTCGGATATCATATCCATGTGGCGGAGGGGATAGAGGATCTGCATTGCTGTCTTAAGCAGCACGGGAAGAGGACGGTGGACAGACTGATGGATCACGGCATACTGGGAAGCAGGACTTTGCTTGCGCACTGCATCTATATTAATGAGCATGAGATGAGGCTGATTAAGGATACGGATACGATGGTGGTGCATAATCCGGAATCGAATATGGGCAATGCATGCGGCTGTCCCCCGAGCATGGAAATATATAAAAAGGGAATCTTATGCGGATTGGGAACGGACGGTTATACCAATGATATGACGGAAAGTTATAAGGTGGCAAATCTCTTGCATAAGCATCATCTCTGTGATGCAAAAGCCGCATGGGCGGAGATTCCTTCAATGCTTTTTGAAGGAAATGCGCGTATAGCGGGGCGATATTTTAAGCGCGAGCTCGGCGTCTTAAAAGAAGGCGCGGCGGCGGATCTGATTATCGTAGATTATGATCCGCTCACTCCGATGCATGCGGATAATTTAAACGGGCATATACTCTTCGGCATTTGCGGAAGACAGACTCTTTCTACGATAGTGAACGGAAAGTTCCTGATGAAAGACAGGGAGCTGATCGGAATAGATGAAGAAAAGATCATGGCGCAGTGCAGGGCTGCGGCAAAAAATCTATGGGGGAGGATAAACGCGGGAAAGCAAAGATAAAATCCGCTCACCGGTCGTCAGGGGAAAGAGCTGCGGTGATTCGGTAAAGGAGGAGGAAAGAATGAGTGACAGAATGACACCTATACCATTTGGGAAACTGCTCGAATGGGTGATGAGAGAAAGAGAAGAATCGGGTACGGTATTTAATCTGCACAAAGCATATCATGCTCCGAAGGCGAAATGGGAAATTTTCGGAAGGAAGCTCGAAACACTGATCGGTCCCGCAGCCGGTCCGCATACCCAGCTTGCACAGAATATTGCAGCCGCATATTATTCCGGAAGCAGGTTTTTCGAGTTAAAGACCGTGCAAAAAATAGACGGGGAGGATCTTCCCGTATCGAAGCCCTGTATTAAAGCGGACGATGAAGGCTATAACGTGGAGTGGTCCACGGAGCTTTATGTGCATCAGGCTTTGGAGGAATATATTAAGTCATGGTTTCTGCTCAAAGTCATGGCAAAAGAATACGATTTGGGAGAGATGGACGGTTTTCAGTTCAATATGAGCGTGGGGTATGACCTGGAAGGCATTATGCTTCCCAAAATAGATCGTTTCATCGAGACGCTCAAGGATGCCTCTTCCGATAAAACCTTTTGTGAATGCAAGAGGCATTTAAAAGAAAAGCTGCCCCTCTTTAAGAAGCTTCGTGAGGAGGATATCGATAATATAGAGCCGCAGATCTGCAAATCCGTTACCCTCTCCACATTGCACGGCTGCCCGCCGGATGAGATAGAGAGGATCGCTTCGTATCTGCTCAAAGAGAAAAAACTGAATACCTTTATTAAATGCAATCCGACGCTTTTGGGATATGAGTTTGCCAGGAAAACAATGGATGAGATGGGATATGATTATCTTTCCTTCGGCGAATTTCATTTTCAAAACGACCTGCAATGGAAAGATGCGGTTCCCATGCTTCGGAGGCTGATCAGGCTTTCGGAAGAAAGAGGGCTTGCATTCGGAGTCAAGCTTACCAATACCTTCCCCGTCGATATTAAAGAAGGGGAACTGCCCGGGCAGGAGATGTATATGTCCGGAAAATCGCTCTATCCTCTCTCCTTCTCCCTTGCTTCAAAGCTGAGCAAAGAATTTGAAGGGAAGCTGAGAATATCGTATTCGGGCGGAGCGGATTATTTTAATATCAAAGAGATTGCGGACTGCGGCATATGGCCGATTACGATGGCGACGACCCTGCTGAAAACAGGAGGATATGAGAGGATCCGCCAGATGGCGCTTGCTCTGGAATCGACCTCTTCCTCCTTTAGAGGAGTGGATGTAAAAAAGACGGAAGGAAGAGCGGCTCGGATCGCAAAAGACAAAAGGCATATCCAGAGCATAAAGCCCATGCCTTCAAGGAAGACGAAAAAAAAGCTTCCGCTTTATAATTGCTTTATGGCTCCCTGTAAAGAGGGCTGCCCCATCCGTCAGGATATTACCTCCTATATGCAACTCGGGGCAAAGGGAGAATATCAAAAGGCGATGAAGGTGATTACGGACAGAAATCCTCTGCCCTGGATCACGGGCATATTATGCTCCCATCCCTGCATGAGCAAGTGTACGAGGAATTTTTATGAAGAGCCCGTGCATATCAGGGAGATGAAGCTGCTCTGTGCGAAATCGGGATATGAAGAGTATATTGATACCCTGAGCCCGGCTCCCCCCGCATCGGAGAAAAAACTTGCAATTGTCGGAGGAGGACCCGCCGGTCTTGCCGCGGCATATTTTTGCACGAGGGCGGGGCTGAAGACAACGATTTTTGAAAAAGAAGAAGAACCGGGCGGAATCGTCCGCCATATGATACCGGGCTTCAGAATAGAGGATTCTGCCATACAAAAAGATATTGATCTGGTGCTCAGGTACGGGGCGGAGGTCAGGACGGGGGTTGAAATCAGAGATATTGCGCAGCTTAAGAGGCAGGGATTCGATTATATTATTCTTGCAATAGGCGCGCATAAGCAGAGCAGGCTCAGGATGGAGGAAGGAGAGGCTCTCAATGCGCTTGCATTTCTGAAGGAATATAAAAAAAGCGGAGGAAATCTGGATTTGGGAGAGAGCGTTGCGGTGATAGGAGGAGGAAATACCGCGATGGATACGGCAAGGGCGGCGCTGAGAAATAAAGGCGTAAAAAAAGTATATCTGGTCTACAGAAGAACCAAAAGATATATGCCCGCCGAAGAAGAGGAATTGTCGGATGCGATTGCGGACGGAGTGGAGCTTAAGGAGCTTCTTTCTCCCCTCAGGCATAGGGAGGGGGTGCTCGAATGTGAAATCATGGAGCTTTCGGATAGGGATGCTTCGGGAAGAAGAGCTGTGCTCCCAAGCGGAAAAAGGATGAGCCTTAAGGCGGATACCGTCATTGCGGCATTGGGAGAAGAGGTGGATACGGAATTTTTAAAAGAAAATAAAATCAATCTCTCCGAAAGAGGAAAGGCTTTCTTTAACAGTGAAACGATGGAATCCTCCCGCAGCGATGTTTATCTGGCAGGAGATTGCAGCAGAGGTCCGGCGACGGTGGTTGAGGCGATTGCGGATGCGATCAGAGCGGCGGAGGCGATCCTGCAAAAAGAAATCGCTCCCCAAAATCCGCCTCTGAGGGATATCGAGCATATTTACCGGATTAAGTCCGTACTGGAGGACAGGAACCCGGGAGCAAAAGAGGGAGAGAGATGCCTTAATTGTGCTGTGGTTTGTGAAAACTGCGTAGAGGTCTGCCCGAACAGGGCAAATGTATCGATTAAAACGCGGGGTTCCGAGATGAGACAGATCATTCATCTGGACTATCTTTGCAATGAATGCGGAAACTGCAGGAGCTTCTGCCCTTATGACAGCGCCCCCTATCTGGATAAGCTGACTTATTTTGAAAGGGAAGAAGATCTGAATAACAGCAAAAATGAGGGTTTTACCTTCATAGGAGAAGAAAAGGTTAAGCTTCGCTATTTGGGAGAAATTTCCGTGCTCGATCTGCGCGCTCCCGATCCGAAAATAGAGAAGGGAGTCATTGATATCATAGAGAGTTTCTTAAGCGGATATTCTTATATGATGTTGAAATAAAACCCGCGAGGGAGGGATTGAGAGCCGAAGAGGAGAGGCAGGGATTGCCATGAAATGTGTAATCAGGATAAACGGAAGGGAATACCTCAAAGAGGGAGAGCGAAAGCTCATGGATGTGCTCAGAAACGATCTCGGGCTTCGTTCGGTAAAGGATGGATGCAGCGAAGGCGCCTGCGGAACCTGTACCGTGATTGCCGGGGGAAAGGCGATAAAGGCTTGCGTGCAGAAGGTTGCCCTGTTTGAAGGCAGGGAGATCATCACTGCGGAAGGGCTCAGCGAGAGAGAAAAAGAAGTGTTTACCTACGCTTTCGGCTCCTGCGGTTCCGTGCAGTGCGGATTTTGCATTCCCGGAATGATTATGTGTGCGAAAGCGCTGATCGACGGCAATCCGGATCCTTCCAGGGAAGAGGTGATCAGGGCGATTCGGGGAAATCTGTGCAGATGCACGGGATATCAGAAGATTATAGAGGGGATTCTTCTTGCCGCAAAGATGCTCAGGGAAGATATCCGTGCAAAGCCCGAGCCGATCAGGGGAATCGGTCAGAGAGCGTACAGAATAGACAGCGATGCGAAAGTGCTCGGATACGGGGAGTATGTGGATGATATGCAGGTGGAGGGAATGCTTTACGGAGGAGCCCTAAGAAGCAGATATGCAAGAGCGAGAATCCACAGCATCAATACAAAGAAAGCAAAAGAGCTTCCCGGAATAGAGGCGGTGCTCAAAGCGGAGGATATTCCGGGCTGCAACCAAATCGGGCATATCAAGAAGGATTGGTATACCCTCATACCGGAGGGAGAGATTACCAAGTATGCGGGAGACGCGCTTGTTTTGATCGCAGCCAAAACGCCGGAGCTGCTGGAAGAGGCAAAGAAGCTGATCGAAGTCGAGTATGAGGAGCTGGAGGGAGTATATTCCGCCGAAGAAGCTCTGCGCGAGGATGCGCCGAAGGTGCATGAGAAAAGCAATCTCATGGCGCATGAGGTGCTGAAAAGAGGGGATGCGGATAAGGCGATCGCGGAGGCAGCCTTTGTGGTTTCCAATACCTATCTGACTCCCGCCAGCGAACATGCTTTTTTGGAACCGGAAGCCGCGCTTGCAATGGTCGATAAAAAGGCAGGAAAGGCAAAGATCTACTCTTCCGATCAGAGTACCTATCAGACCGCACATGAATGTGCAATGATGCTCGGATTTAAATCGGAGGATATTCATGTGGTGAATAAGCTGGTCGGAGGCGGTTTCGGAGGAAAGGAGGATATGAGCGTGCAGCATCATGCGGCGCTTTTATCCTACCATACGGGACTGCCGGTCAAAGTCAGGCTGAGCCGGCAGGAGAGCATACAGGTGCATCCGAAGAGGCATCAGATGGTCATGAAGTTTACGACCGCCTGTGATAAAGACGGCTATCTGACGGCAATGAAGGCGGAGCTGATCGCGGATACGGGAGCCTATGCTTCCCTGGGAGGACCGGTTCTGCAAAGAGCCTGCACCCATGCCGCGGGACCGTATCATTACCAAAATATCTATGTCGACGGCAAGGCGGTATATACCAATAATCCTCCGGCGGGAGCCTTCAGAGGCTTCGGAGTAACACAGAGTTGCTTTGCGACGGAATGCAATATCACGATGCTTGCGCAGAAGCTGGGGATGAGCCCTTGGGAATTCAGATATAAAAATGCGATCAGACCGGGGCAGGAGCTTCCGAACGGTCAGATCGCCACGGCGTCCACCGCTCTTGCGCAGACCTTGGAAGCGGTAAAAGAGGTGTATGAGAAGGAAAAATACGCCGGCATAGCCTGCGCGATGAAGAATTCCGGAGTGGGAGTGGGCCTGCCCGACTGGGGGAGATGTCTCCTGAAAGTTGAGGGAGGAAAAGTACATATTTTCAGCGGAGCTTCGGATATCGGACAGGGTTTGGGAACCGTTTTGGTTCAATTTGTCTGTGAAACGCTTAAAATTACCGGAGACGATGTGGTATACGAGGATGCGCAGACGAATTACGCACCGGATTCCGGAGTAACTTCCGGCTCGAGGCAGACGCTCATTACCGGAGAAGCCACCATCAGAGCCTGCAAAGAGCTGCTCAAGGATTTGGAAGGAAAAAAGCTGGAAGATCTCAACGGGAGAGAATATTACGGAGAGTATCTGGCAGCGACGGATCCCATGGGTTCCGCGAAGAAAAATCCCGTTTCCCATGTTGCCTACGGTTATGCGACGCATGTGGTGGTCTTAAATGAGGACGGAAGCTTAAAGAAGGTGGTTGCGGCTCATGATGTGGGAAGAGCGATCAATCCGATGAGCACGGAGGGGCAGATTGAAGGCGGGGTGGTCATGAGTCTGGGATTTGCATTGACCGAAAAATTCCCCACGGAGAAAGGAATCCCGAAAGTAAAACTGGGAACCATGGGTATATTCAAGGCGGATAAGGTTCCGGAAATCGAAAGCATCCTGATCGAAAACAATCCGGATTCTCTTGCCTACGGCGCAATAGGGATAGGGGAGATCGTCTGCATTCCTACCGCTCCCGCAGTACAGGCAGCATATTATCGATATGATAAGGTATTCAGAAAGAGCCTGCCCTTGGAAAATACCGCATACAGAAAATAAAAAGATAGAAAAGCCAAAGAAAGCGGATAAAATGGTGAATAAAATGAAAATTTTACTGAAAGGCGGAAACGTGGTTTCCGAATATGATGTGCAAAGAAAAGATATTCTGATAGAAGGAGAGAAAATAGCAAAGCTGGGAGAGGGGATAGAAGATCCCGAAGCCAGGGTAATCGATGTAAGCAATAAGCTGCTTTTTCCGGGATTTATCGACGCACACACCCATTTTGACCTTCATGTGGCGGGAACGGTTGCCGCGGACGGATTTGCCAGCGGAACAAGGGCCGCGCTTGCGGGAGGGACGACGGTAATCATCGATTTTGCAACGCAGTATAAGGGACAGGGTCTCAAAGAAGCTTTGGAGCATTGGCATAGCAAAGTATCCGCCGCTTCCTGCGACTACGGATTTCATCTTGCGATTACGGACTGGAACGAGGAAATTAAAAGAGAGCTTGAAGAAGTCGTCAAAGGCGGAGTTACCAGCTTTAAGCTCTATATGACCTATGATGAGGTTTATCTGGATGACGGAAGAATCTATGAGGTTTTGAAACGCCTGGGAGAATTAAAGGTCTTCTCCGGCGTGCACTGTGAGAATAAATACCTGATCGATGCGCTCGGCGCGCAGGAGGAGGCAGGGGGCAGGCTCTCACCCTCTTCCCATCCGCTGAGCAGACCGGGGCTTGTGGAGGCGGAGGCGGTATCCAGACTTTTTAAGATTGCAAGGCTGGCGGATGCGAGAGTGATGATTGTGCATCTTTCTTCCAAGGAGGCGCTGGAAGAGGTGATCGAAGCGAGGAAGAAGGGGCAGGCGTTTTTTGCGGAAACCTGCCCTCAATATCTTTTATTGGATGATTCCGTGTATTCTCTGCCTGATTTTGAAGGTGCAAAATACGTCCTCTCTCCCCCGATCAGGAAGGAGGAGGACAGCCGGAGGCTTTGGCAGGCACTCAGAGAGGGATATATCGATACGATAGCGACGGATCACTGCAGCTTTACGATGGAGCAAAAAAGAGCGGGAGAAGCTGATTTCCGCAAGATTCCTAACGGCATGCCGGGTGTGGAAGCGAGAGCGGAAGTGCTGATGGATATCGCGATCAATCGGGAAGGACTGAGCTACCCGCAGATGTGCAGGCTCTTATCCGCAAATGCCGCAAAAATTTACGGATTATACCCGAACAAGGGAGTGCTTCAGGAAGGAGCGGATGCGGATATCGTGGTTTGGGATCCTGAATATGAATGGGTTATGAGTGCGGATAATCAGCTCAGCCTCTGCGATTACTGTCCCTTTGAGGGAAGAAAAATCAGAGGAATAGCGGAGAAAGTCTTTCTTCACGGGAAAGAAGCCGCATGCCGCCATAAGGTTATTTTGGAGAATCAGGGAAAATATCTTAAGAGGGAGCTTCCCTATGTATAGGAAGAAAATGGTGATCGCCTTTGTCGGAGCGGGAGGAAAGACCAGCACCATGTACAGATTGGCGGATAAGTATGCGGCAAGAGGGAAGAAAGTGATCGTAACGACCTCGACCCATATATTGAAGGATGAGAATTTTATCGAAATAGAGCGTGCAGGAGAGCTTGCGCATGCGGGAAAGGAGCTCTTTGCTTCCCGCCCTTTTCTCAGCGTGGGAAAGGATGAGGGCAGAAAGATCGGCAGTCTTGCCGGGGAAGAGATCGACAGGCTGCGGGATTATGCGGATATTGTTTTGGTTGAGGCAGACGGTGCAAAGCGCCTGCCTCTTAAGCTTCCCAGAGAAGGTGAGCCGCAGATCCCCGATTCCTGCAATTTGGTATTCGTTTGTGCGGGGCTTGACTGTATCGGTGAGACGCTCGAAAGCTGCTGTCTTCGCTATGAATACGCCAAGGATTTATTCGGGTGGGAGCCGCAGCACAGGGTTTCGGAAGAAGATCTTGCCGCCCTGCTCTGTGATGAGAGAGGAGGGCTTAAGTGTGTAGGAGAGCGGGAGATTGTCTTTTTGCTGAATAAGGCGGATCATCCGCGGAGGCTGGAGTCGGCATACAGGGTGAGATCCTGTATCATCCGATGTATGAAAGAAAAGGAAATAAAAAATAAATATAAGATCTGCATTACTTCGAACAGATACCCTGGAAAGAGATTTGTGAAAGGAGGAGGCAGTGATGTATAAATTTGAGGAGAAGCTTTGGATCAGGGGGGCGGGAGATCTTGCGAGCGGAGTTGCAGCAAGGCTTTACAGGAGCGGTTTTTCTATCATCATGTCCGAACTTCCGGTACCGATGACGGTAAGACGAAGCGTAGCCTTTTCTCCCGCGGTTTATCGGGGCGAAAGCGAGGTGGAAGGGATCAGGGCAGTTTTTTGCAAAGATCTTTCGGAAGCACTTGCGGCATTAAAAAAAGGGCTGATTGCGGTGGTGGCGGATCCGGAAGGAAGTCTTTGCAGGGAATATGCTCCGGACATCCTTATCGATGCGATTATGGCAAAAAAGAATCTGGGGACAAAGCCGGAGGATGCCGGAATCGTGATTGCGCTGGGACCGGGATTTGAAGCGGGAAAGGACTGCCATGCAGTGATTGAGACAAAAAGAGGGCATAATCTCGGAAGGGCGCTTTATCGAGGAAGGGCGGAGGAAAATACAAATATTCCCGGCAATATCGCAGGCTATGATAAGGAAAGGGTGATCAGGGCGGGAAAGGACGGTATCTTTTCTTCCGGGCGAAGGATAGGGGATATGGTGAAGAAGGGAGAGCTGATCGCCTATTCGGGAGAGGAGCCCATATATGCCGCTATCGACGGAGTGATAAGAGGGCTGCTGCAAGACGGCGTTTATGCAAAAGAGGGACTTAAATGCGGGGATATCGATCCCAGAGGCAAAATAGAAAGCTGCTATACGATTTCGGATAAGGCATATGCGATTGCCGGAGGAGTATTGGAAGCGGTTTTATATTTGATGAGAGGAAGAGAAAAAAAGGAGAGCCGGGATGGTGCTGATTCTTTTGGCTGCGGGACAAAGCAGAAGATTCGGGGAGAATAAATTATTCCATAAAATCGGATCATGCCCGATTTACCGGCATGTATTGGAGATCTACGATCATGTTGCCGGAATAGAGAAAAAAATCATCGTAAGCGCGTATGATCAGATTTTGGAAGAGGCGAAGGAATTCGGATATATCTGCATCAAGAATCAAAGATCGGAACTCGGCATTTCTCATTCCATCCGCTTGGGAATGAGGGAGGCATGCAGGCATTCCTGCAAAGACCTGCTCTTTGCCGTCTGCGATCAGCCGTTTTTAAAGCCGGAAAGCGTAAATGCATTAATCGCCGGCTATTACGCATCCGGAAAGAGCCTCGCCGGAATCGGCTGCGGAGAAGACATAGGAAATCCCTGCATTTTTAATATACAATGGGCAAATTCCCTGCTGCGGCTGAGAAAAGACAGGGGAGGAAAGGAGATTCTTCTGGCAAATCCGAATCTGCTTTACCGGCTCGAGGGCGTGGATCCCTGCCAGCTCCGTGATATAGACAGACCGGAGGATCTTATCGCGCCTAAGCAAAAGCAGGAGGACGAGAAAAGAGAAGCATGGAGAGAAATGGAGGCGGAGCATGAGAGAACTGATAGAGATCTTGAGGAGAGAGCTTGAAGAGGGAAGAGATACGCTGATGGTAAACGTGATCTCAAGCTCGGGTTCCGTTCCGAGAGGAGCGGGGGCAAAGATGCTGATCGGCAGAGAGGGAAGAATATACGGGAGCATAGGAGGGGGCGCTTTGGAATACAGCGCCGAAAAAAAAGCGATGGAGCTCTTGGAGAAGAAAGGCTTTGAGCGAAAAGACTTTGTGCTCAAGGAGAATCAGCCGGAGGATCTCGGCATGGTCTGCGGAGGAAATGTCGATCTATGTTTCAGTTATTTTTCCGTAAAAGATCAGAGGATGAAAGAAATGCTGGAGAGGACGCAAAAGCTTTATGAAGAGGATCGAAAGATCTGGTTCATCATGGACCTTTCCGATTCCTCCTCTTTTCAGATGAATTTTTATTCCGAGGACTCGGGCTATATCGGAGAGCGGCTTGATTTGGATCTGTCCGTATTCGGAAACAGAAGAGCTATTTTTTTGAGGGAAGAAAAGCGTTCCTTTTATATAGAAAAAATATCCGAGCCCGGATATGTATATATTTTCGGGGGAGGGCATGTGGCGCAGGCTCTCGTTCCGGTACTGCATCCGCTGGGATTTAAGCCCTTTGTTCTCGAAAACAGAGAGGAATTTTGCAGAGCAAAACTCTTTCGGAATCTTGCAAAAACCCTATTGATTGATTTTGAAAAGATCGATGATTTTATGCATATCGGAAAGGAGGATTATGTATGCATCATGAGCAGGGGGCATAAGGATGACGCTCTGCTTCAGGCTCAGGTGCTTCGCTCTCCGGCAAGATATATAGGGGTGATAGGGAGTGCGAGAAAAAAAGCCTCCATGATGAGGATCTTAAGAGAAGAGGGATTTGAGGATCAGGATTTGCTGCGGATTCATTCTCCGATCGGGATTGAAATTGCCGCAGAGACGCCGGAAGAAATCGCAATAAGCATTGCCGCGGAATTAATCGCAGAGCGTGCAAAAAATCGGTAAAGCAGGAGATAAAATGATGAAAGCGGCATAAGAAGCCTTGCGCAAGACTTCTTATGCCGCTTTATGATGAGCCGGTCCGGAGTAATTTTCTTTTTCCGGCTTCTTTCCATGGAGGGCATTCCTCATAAACAATTTGCAGGGGGAATCCGATTCTCTCCCGCAAGGTATTTTCAGCGATCCTTTCTCCCTCTATATACAAAAAAAGCTTTTCTTCCGATAACTCGGCGCGGTAGGAAAAGAGTCCGGGCTCGGAGAAGAGAATTTCATCCAGATAATGAATATTGAGCGGCTGACTGAGATTTTCGATTCTTCCGTAAACCCTTTTGAGGGAAGGCAAAAAGCAGCCGCAGGCGCAGTGCTCCAAATGCAGTTCGCCGAGATCTCCGGTTCGGTAGCGGATAAAAGGGAGAGCGCTCTTTTGCAGGCTGCTGATCACGATCTCACCTTGCCTGCCCGGGGGAAGCGGAAGAAGAGTTTTGGGATCGATGAGTTCGAGATAAAAATCCCGATTTCGGATATGCATATTTCTCCGATGGGCGCATTGCACCGCGAGCCCGTAGCAGCTTTCACTGAGCCCGTAATGTTCGAAGACTTTGGTATTCCAGATTCTTTCGATTCCCCTTCGGATAGAAAGAGGAATATAATCTGCGCTCAGGAGAACGGAATCCGGACGAAGCCGGGGAAACTTGCGGCAAAGATAATACGCATCGGCAGGCATTGCAACAATGCATCCCGCTTTACTGAGAATTTTTTCCAAAGACTCCGAAGAGGAGGGTCTCCCGATGATGAGCGCTTCTCTTCCGATCCGCTCCAGCGCCTCTTTTAAAAGGCTTGCGATGCTCCCCGGTTTTTGATCGGAGAATAAAATGAGGACGAGCCGGCGGGGAGGGGCGATGCTTTCCATACCGGAGGAAAAGAAGCGGATCGTTCTTTCCATATCTTGGGCATCGAAAAAAACGCGTTTCGGAGGAGCGCTGCTGCCGGAGGTGTAGAAGCTCCGGATTCTTGCAATTTCCCCCAAGCTCCCGCAGAGCATTTCTCCATGATGAAGAGAGAGATCTTTCGCATCCGTAAAGGGAAGGGAGAAGAAATCCTCCTCTTTGGAGCAGGAGGAAAGCAGTCTGCGATAAAAGCGGCTCTTTTCTATGGCATAGGGCAGGATATCATGAAAGAAAATTTCATGGGTCTGCGCATTCATCGGATTCATCATGGCATTCATCGAGTTCCTCCCGTAAGCGTTTGGAAAAGGCGTGAAACGCGGAATCGATCAGGGCAGAGCAGTCTTGTACATAGAGTGCATAGTTTTCAAGGAGGATTCTTCCTCTTGGCGTCAGGGCGCTGTATCCTCCTTCGCTTCCGCCTTTTTGACTTTTCAGCACCCGAAATCCGATTTCCTCCTCGAGCCGCTTGATGATGATGCGGCATTTGCTGTAAGAGAGTCCGGTCAGCAAAGAAGCATTTTTAAGAGAACGGCAGCGCTCGGTCGCCCGCAGAAGCTGATAGATTCCCGGACCCAAAAAGATGCTTTCCCCGGCGATCATCAGCTTGGAAACGGGACGGCAGCGCATTTCCTGAAAAGAGGGGAGGAAGCTCTTCCAGCTTCTGAAGTCTTCAATCCGAAAAAGAATGCCTTCATCTTCCGTCGGCAGGATTTTGGCATGAAAGGAAGGAGAGGAAACAATATCCTGCGGATCGGGCATTTTATCGTTGTCCAGGAGGGGCTTGAGCAGCTCGGGGGAGGAGAGGATGGGATATCCGGCTTTCCCCAGAAAAGAGGGCAAAACAAGACCTTCCTCTTCCCGAAGAAGAAGCTTCAGGGTGGATGCGCAAAAAAGAGGATGGAAGAGACTGCAGATAAAGACTTTTTCGCAGCAGGAACGGAGGATGTAAATGGCTCGTTCCCAATGCTTGGGATAAAACTTCTCTCCGTAAAGAGGACAGATACAAAGTATGCCCCGCCTTGAAAGATATTCGTCAATCAGTTTTCCGTTTTTGGTGAGAAGGACGAGAGGAGAGACAAATGCCTGCTGCAAGGTGGATACAATGTATTTCAGGGAAGAGACATGACCCTCGGTTTCAGCGGAGTCGCAGATCCGCAGATCTTCAAAAACATCCGGCATAATGATTAAGGCACCGTTCATAATCCCTCCTTTTCGGAAACGATAGTTTTAGATAAACAATTCGCAATTTTTTTAATATCTGATATAATATAAGAAAGTTAAGAGGTGTCGAATAATAGAAAATTAAAAATCAATATGTTGACAATATTCTAAAGAGATTCCAGCTATTCATCCTCACATCGGGGCAGATCCGGACCGAAACCTTGCAGCTCTTTGATCTGCTCGATGGCGGTATTGCTCAGAAATACGATTTCCGCAGGATTTCCGCCGATGTCTTCGCCGCGTAGCCGTATTCCGTTACCGGTTTCATGAAAATCCAGCTCCAGATAACGACGGTAAAGTTTCCCTGTGCTCGAGTCGATGACTTCAATCAGAACATTCGGAGAGGAAATCCGTGTAGGTGCAGAATCCCCATCAGAGAGAAGATTGGTAAGTTCATCAAAGAATAAACGTGCCGTCCCGGCTTGTTGAAGCGGGGAGCTTTTCTCGCAAAACAATTCTTTTACTGTCTTTTTGGCAAGATTTTCAATATTTTCCTTGTTTTTCATCTCGATCACCTCATTTCTTTTGAATACAGTATAGCATAAAACAAAAAAATGAAAAGGAGGTAAACATGGAGAAGAAAATTCTGACGATCAACGGAATGAAGCAGACCCTGATCGTCGATAGGGAAAGTTCATTGGCGGATGTTTTGCGCAGGCAGATGCATCTGACCGGCTGTAAGGTGGGCTGCGGAAACGGACAATGCGGCGCATGTTCCGTAATACTCGATCATAAAGTGGTAAGAGCCTGTACGAGAAAAATGAAGAGCATAGCGGATGAGAGCTCCATTGAAACAATAGAGGGAATAGGAACCCCTCAGGATCTGCATCCCATACAGCTTGCATGGATGGCTCACGGATGCGCGCAATGCGGTTTCTGCAGTCCGGGCTTCATCATGAGTGCCTTGCAGTTATTAAGAGAGAATCCTTCTCCGCAGAGGGAGGAAGTCAGAGATTGGTTTCAAAAACACCGCAACGCCTGCCGCTGTACTGGTTATAAGCCGCTTGTCGATGCGGTGATGAGTGCGGCAAAGGTTATGCGCGGCGAGATGAAAAAAGAAGATCTTCTCTTTGCGCCGAATGAAAACAGAATTATCGGAACCTATTATCATCGCCCCTCCGCGGTCGCAAAGGTAAGCGGAAGGTGGAACTTCGGTGCGGACGTATCGCTGGCAATGCCTGCGGGTACCCTCCATCTGGCATTGGTACAGTCCAAGATATCTCACGGATTGATCAGGGGAATCGATTTTTCGGAGGCGGAAAAGATGCCCGGGGTCTATAAAGTAATTACCCATAAAGATGTGAAAGGAAAGAACCGCATCAACGGATTGGTCACCTATCCTTCCAATAAGGGAGACGGATGGGACAGACCGATACTCTGCGACGAGAAGGTATTCCAGTTCGGTGATGTTGTTGCAATGGTGGCGGCGTATACGGTAGAGCAGGCAAAGGCTGCGGCAGAAAAAGTAAAGCTTGATATAGAGCCGTTGCCCGCCTATATGAATGCGATAGACGCAATGGCGGATGATGCGATAGAGATCCATCCGGGAACACCGAACCTGTATTTTTCGATAGAAAACAGAAAGGGAGACTATCAAAAGATAGACGAAATATTTGAAAATGCGGCAAAAACCGCGGAGGTAGACGGATATTGCAGCCGCCAGCCCCATCTTCCCCTGGAGCCGGATTGCGGTCAGGCTTATATCGATGAAGAGGGCAGGCTGACCATTCATTCGAAGTCTATCGGAATTCACCTGCATGCGGCGATGGTTGCCGAGGGCATAGGGGTGAGCATGGATAAGCTGCGCATCGTGCAGAATCCGACAGGAGGAACCTTCGGATATAAGTTCAGCCCTACGATGGAGGGGCTGCTCGGAGTAGCCTGCCTTGCCTGCGACAATAAGCCGGTCAGCCTGATATATGATATGTATCAGATGATCACCTATACCGGAAAACGCAGCCCCACCTTTGCCCATCTCGAGCTTGCGATGAACGAGGAGGGAAAGATTCTCGGACTCAGAGGAAGGAATATCCTGGATCACGGAGCATACTCCGAATTCGGAGACCTCCTTACCCTGCGCCTTGCGCAGTATCACTGCGCCGGCTATGATATCCCCAATATCCATACGGAGAACCATACGGTCTGCACGAACCATGCATGGGGATCCGCTTTCAGAGGATACGGTGCTCCGGAGATCCTGGTATCGAGCGAGGTTCTGATCGATATCGCGGCGGAAGCCTGCGGAATGGATCCTTTTGAGTTCCGGTATAAAAACATCTACCGCCCGGGCTGTACGACGATCACCGGGCAGGTACCCGAAGTCTTCAGTCTGGAAGAGATGATGGATAAGCTCAGACCGAAATACTATGAGGCGGTGGAAAACTGCAAAAAGAAGAATGAAGAGAGCGGGCATCTCAAATACGGAGTGGGACTGAGTATAGGAATATACGGCTGCGGGCTTGACGGAGTGGATTCTTCCGAGGCCTTTGTCGAGCTGCTGCCCGGGAACAAGGTTCTGGTCGGTTCAAGCTGGGAGGATCACGGACAGGGCGCGGATATCGGTGCATTGACGATGGCGCATGAAACCCTGCGCCATGCGGGATTCAAGCCGGAGGATATCGTGCTCGTGATGAACGATACGGCTCTGACGCCGAATTCCGGACCGGCAGGAGGAAGCCGATCCAATGTATTGACCGGAAATGCGATACGCATCGCCTCTGAGAGATTGCTTCAGGCGATGAGAAAAAATGATAAGGAGTATTATAGCTATGAGGAGATGAAGGAGAAAGAGATTCCGATGAGATACGAGGGAAAATGGGCGGCGAGCATGTGCAGCAACTGCGATATGGAGACCGCTCAGGGAGCCCCTTTCTCCAATTATATGTATGAGCTCTTCATGCCGCAGGTAGAAGTGGATACGCAAAGCGGAAAGGTTCGCGTAATCAGCTTCCATACGATTGCGGATATCGGAAAGGTAATCAACAGATCCGCAACGGACGGTCAGATATATGGAGGAATCGCCCAGGGAATAGGACTTGCGCTGAGCGAGGACTTTGAGGATCTGGAAAAACACACGACGCTGATCGGATGCGGACTGCCCTTTATTAAAGATATACCGGATGATTTTACGATAGAATATGTGGAAACACCCAGAGAGAGCGGTCCTTACGGAGCTTCGGGAACCGGTGAGGCGCCGCTTAGCGCTCCCCATCCGGCGATTTTAAATGCGATTTACCAGGCATGCAAAGCGAGAGTGACCGCAATTCCCGCAAAGCCGGATAAGGTTTTGAGGGCATTGGAAAAGGTGCATTAAAGATCGGAAGAAGCGGAGAATAAAGAGGGAGGGGCTTTGCCCCTCCCGATGGAAAGGCTGGTGCATAGGATGGATTTGGAAATGCTGAATTCGGAAAACATCAGTTCCCAGGAAATGCTGCATAGAGTGGAGGAGCTCTGTACTGCGGAAGAGGCGGCGGCTTGTACTGCGGCCTGCCCTTTGCATGTCGATGCGAGAGAATTATGCCGACTGATTGCGAAAAAAGAATATGAAGCGGCATTTAAGCTTTATCGAAAGCAGGTTTCTTTTCCGAAGATCCTCGGATATATCTGTGAGGCGCCGTGTAAAGATTTTTGTAAGAGAAAAGATCTCGGCGGTGCGATTTTGATCAATGAACTGGAAAAAACCATGGTAAGAGAGATAAAGAAAGCGTCCAAGGCTCCCATGCTGATTTCCAAAAAGAAAGAAAAGGCAGCCGTGGTAGGAGGGGGACTGAGGGGGCTGAGCTTCGCCTATGAGCTTGCGAGAAAAGGCTATGAGGTAAGCATTTACGAAAAAACAAAGAAGCTCGGAGGAAAGCTTTGGCAGATGATTCCCGGGAAATTGCCCGAGGAAGCTTTTCATCAGGAAATACAAGTGCTCAGGGAATTGGGAGTCAGAGTAGAGTATGAGAGCGAGATCGAAGACGAGACAAAGCTGCTTGCTTCATATCAGGGAGTTTATGTATCTTTTTTATCCGAGAAAGGGGATGAAAAAGACCGGAATATTCTGAGGGCAGGGAAAAAGGAAGGGCAAAAAAGCAGCGCGGCACTGGAAATGCAGCAGGGAAAGAGCGCGGCAATCACAATGGACAGAATTTTTCAAAAAGTAAATACCGAGATAGGAAGGGAACGGGAAGGAAGCTATGAGAGCAGGCTTTTTACCAATCTGAGCAGGGTAGAGCCGAAGGAGCCCCTGCTTTTTTCGAATCCGGAGGGATATACGAAGGAGGAAGCCGCAGAAGAGGCGAAAAGATGCATACAGTGCAGATGCGATATCTGTATTGAGAAATGCGCGTTTTTACAAAAATACGGAAAAAATCCGAGGCAGTATGTAAGAGAAGTATATAATAATCTGGCGATTGCGATGGGAACGCATCATGCAAATAAAATGATCAATACCTGCGCCTTATGCAGCCAATGCGGGGCGCTTTGCCCGAACAGGCTGGATATGGCAAAAGTTTTTTTGGCAGCGAGACAGAGGATGCAGGAGAGCAGGAAGATGCCGCCCTCGGCATTTGAATTCGGGCTTCTAGATTTGGAACATAGTATGTCGGATCGTTTTTTTATGGCAAGCCATCAAAAATCATGTTCCGCTTCCGCATTTGCATTTTTTCCGGGCTGTCAGCTGCCGGCATCGGAGCCTTTGCTGGTAAAAGAAATTTACGGAGATTTATGCAGCCGCCTTGAGGGAGGTGTCGGGATTCTTCTTTCCTGCTGCGGTATTCCGGCATATTGGGCAGGGAAAAAGGATGTTTTTGCAAAAAGCGGTGAACAGATACGAGGTGCATGGGAAGAGCTCGGAAAACCTCGTCTGATTACCGCCTGCCCCAATTGCAGGAAAATGCTTGAAAAAATTCCGGGGATTGAGGCGGAGAGCATATTTGATCTGATCGAGGAGGGGAGGTTTTCGGACAAAAAAAAGGAGCAGAGAAAAATGCTGCTTCACCATGCCTGCGGTTCCAGATTTGACGAAAGGACAAAGCAAAGAGTAAGGGAACTTGCCGCTTCTCTCAATATAGAACTGCTCGAAAGAGGCTCCTCGGACAGGGAAAGCCCATGCTGCGGCTGGGGAGGTCTGGTTTCCTTATCGGATGAGGAAACGGCGGAGCAGATCAGAGATATCGCGGTAAAGCAGATGGAAGAGGGAGAGAATTATCCGATACTGACCTATTGCGTAAACTGCAGGGACAGATTTCTGAGAAAGGATAAGGAAGCCTTCCATCTTTTGGAATTGCTTTACGAAGAGAGAACAAAAATAAAACATAGATTTCCCTTTTGGAGCGAGAGAAGAGACAATCGCACAGGCTTGAAAAGGGAGCTCTCAAAAGAACTGCGGGGACTTGTCATGGAAGAGAAAAAAAAGTTGAATTTGCTGATCGGAGAGGAACTGGAAGAAAAACTGGAAAGACTTCATATTCTGCGCAGCGATATCGAAGAGCTTATCGAGCATGCGCAGGAGAAGAAAAATTATTTCAGAGATCCCGAAACGGGAAGGCATATCGCATGCTACAGACCGGCAAATGTAAGTTTCTGGGTGGAATATGCCGTGGAAGAGGATGCTTATCGGATTTTCAATGCATATAGCCATAGGATGGATTTTGTCATGGATGAGGGGATAGAGAAGGGAGAAAACGATGGCTGAAGATTATTATAAAGAAGAAGAGCTCAGGCTTTGCTGTGCCCGCTGCAATCGTTTTCTGGAGATAAAATCGGTAACCTTGAGTTATATGGGCTCGGCTTTTCCGGTCAAGCTTCCCGCCTGCCCCGGCTGCGGGATGGTATATATCTCGGAAGCCCTCGCAAGCGGGCGCATGCTCCATGTAGAGAAGTCTTTGGAAGATAAGTAAGGAGGTCTTGAGATGGATATCAGAGAAAGAATTCAGGAATTGATTTTACACGGCTATCATTGCAGCCAGATCATGATGCAGCTTTCTCTCGATCTGCGGGGCAGAGAAGAGGACTTTACGATAAGATCGCTGGGAGCTTTGGGAGGAGGAATGTTTGCACAGAGAACCTGCGGGACGCTTACGGGAGGAGTTGCACTGCTATCCTCATATTTTAAGCGAGGCGAGGGGGAGGCGGAGCCGACCGGCTACCAGGAATGCGCAAACCGGCTGGTGGAGTGGTTCGAAAAGGAACATGGGAGCATAGAGTGCAGGGATATCGTGGTTTTTAAAAAAGAGGAAATTTTAAAAGTCTGCCCCGGCATGATGGAGAGAACCTTTATCAAATGTATGGAAATTTTGGAGGAAAAAGAAATTGATCCGGAAGAATGAAGTAATTCATCAGACAAAGAGCCTTTGCCCGGACTGCTTGGAGCGCATAGATGCCTGCTATATCGCCAGAGGGGAAGAGATCTGGTTTTGTAAAGAATGCGCCAGACACGGAAGGTTTGAGAACAAGGTATGGAAGGGAAGGGAGAGCTTTATGCAAAATCTCTCCCTGCCCTCCTCGCAGGCGCCGGAAAAAGGGTATCAAAAGCCCATGCTTGGCTGTCCATATGACTGCGGAATTTGCAGCAACCATAAGCAAAAAACCTGCTGCGTGCTCTTCGAGGTATGCAGCATATGCAATTTAAGCTGCCCTGTTTGCTTTGCTTCTTCCGAGAGCAAGCTTTGTGAAGGAGGGTTTCCGTCTTTGAAGGAGATCGGCACATGGTATGATCTCCTGATGGAAAACGGGGGACCTTTCAATATACAGCTTTCGGGGGGAGAGCCCACGATGCGGGATGATCTTTGCGAAATCATAAAATTGGGGAAGGAAAAGGGATTCAGTTTTTTTCAGCTCAATACCAACGGAATCAGAATAGGAAAAGAGGAGCATTATTTGCGGGAATTAAAAAAGGCGGGATTAAGTACCGTCTTTTTACAGTTTGATTCTCTGCATTCCCGGGATCTTTTAATGCTTCGGGGAAGAGATATTCTCGCACAAAAAAGGGCTGCGATCAAAAACTGTCAAAAGACGGGGCTCGGGGTCGTGCTCGTTCCCACCGTAATGCGGGGCTGCAACGAGGCACATCTGGGAGAAATTCTGGAATATGCCGCTTCGCAGATGCCAACCGTAAGAGGAGTGCATTTTCAGCCCATGAGTTATTTCGGAAGATACGAAAAGACTCCGGATAAAGAGGTCAGGATCATACTGCCCGAGCTTTTGGAACTTTTGGAAGAGCAGACGGGGGGGAAGGTCAAAGCAAAAGATTTTTCTTACGGCAGCGCGGAGCACCCTCTTTGCTCCGCAAATGCGGATTATATCGTGCAAGAGGGAAGCTGGAAGGCAATCCGAAAGAAAAAAGCCCGCTGCTGTTCCTGCAGCAGCGATGCGGCAAGAGAAGCGGTCGCCCAAAAATGGAGCCTTGCAGAGAGCGCGCAGAGAGAAGAAAAAAAGACGGGCTGCTGCACGGATCTGAGCAGTCTGGATGCTTTTTTGGAGGAAAGACAAAAGCATACCCTCGCGATTTCCGCAATGGCATTTCAGGATGCATGGAATCTGGATTTGGAGAGGCTGCAAAGATGCTATATCCATATTGTCAGTCCGGATAAAAGACTGATTCCTTTTTGCGCCTATAATCTGAGCTCTTCCCAAGGCGTCTGCCTGTACAGAAAGAGGGAAAGACAAAGCTGCCCTTTGGAGGAGCTCATGGGACGGATTCGCCCGGGAGGGAGGGAGCTGACAAGGCGCGGGATCCGGCTTGCCGGATTGAAAAGAGGAGAGAGGCTTTTGGATATCGGCTGCGGAAGCGGAGAAAGCCTTGCGTTTTTAAGGAAAGATTGCGGAATAGATGCCAGAGGGATAGACAGTTCTTTGGAAATGGTACAAAGGGCAAGACAAAGAGATCCTTTTTTGCCCGTGAGTCTGCGATCCGATCAGGAGGAAGAGGAGGGCTTAGCCGCTGCGGATGCGGTTTTGATGGAATGCGCATTTTCCGGCATTGCAGACAGGGAAGCTCTGCTAAGAAGGATTTACGAAAAGCTTAAGCCGGGAGGAAGGCTGATATTGAGCGATCTCTATGAAAAAGAAGGGGAGGATATCGCCGCATTCATCGAAAAACAGGGCTTTCAAGTGCTTGCATTTGAAGATCACAGCAAAACTCTCGGAGATCTGGCAATCGGGCTCATCATGAGATACGGTTCGATCGAAGAGTTCAGAGAAAACATATGCAAAAGCTGCAAAAAATGCTGTCTTTCCGAAGGAAAGAGCTGGAAAAAGATCGGATATTATTTGCTTGCGGCAAAAAAAACAGAAAACAAAGAAGATCTAAAAGTTTTTTAGCTTGACTAAAATTTATTAAGGGTATAATATCTAGATATAGAGTAAAGTGAACGTGAAAAAACAATGCATATCAAAAAGATCTCATAATATAATAATACAATTTATCGCCTGTCCTTCTCTTTTTCAGCCGGTAAGATAGGAACCGATGTTTCGGATGAGGAAGGGAGTGATCATATGATGAATCAGATCAAGATGATAAAGGGAAATATTATCGACTGTGATAAGGATTTCAGTTTGAGGATCTCAGAAAAATCTTACCTGCTTTGGAACGAAGAGGGGATTATAGGCAGATATACCGAAGAAGAGCTGCCCGATTCTTACAGGCATCTTCCTCTCATTGATTATAAGGACAATCTCATCCTGCCCGGAATGACGGATCTGCACATCCACGCGCCGCAATATGCTTTCAGGGGAGTCGGTGCCGATTTGGAACTTCTTGACTGGCTTAATTGCTATACATTTTTGGAAGAAGCGAAATATAAAAACGAGAATTATGCAAGAGATGCATATCGAAGATTCGTAAAAGATTTAAAGGCCTCATTTACATGCAGAGCCTGTATTTTTGCTACCATACATCTTCCCGCGACGAAAATTCTGATGGATTTTTTAGAGGAGAGCGGGCTGATTACGATGGTCGGCAAGGTAAATATGGATAGAAACTGTATGGAGGAGCTCAGGGAAAAGGATGCAAAGACTTCGGTGGAAGATACCGCAAGATGGATCGAAGATTGCAAAAAGAGGTATAAAAATACAAGAGCCATTATTACACCGAGATTTATTCCGAGCTGCTCGGACCGCTTGATACGGGGCTTGGCGGGATTGAGAAAGAGAAGCAAAGCTCCGGCGCAAACCCATTTATCCGAAAACCCCGCGGAGGTAAGCTGGGTCGCCGAACTTTGCCCGGACAGCGATTTTTATCTGGATGCATATGATAAACGGGGGCTGCTCGAAGGATCTGAGAAAAATTCCGTGATCATGGCACATTGCGTGTATTCGGGGGAAGAAGAGATCGAAATGCTCAGGGAGAAAAAGATTTTTGTCGCACACTGCCCGCAATCCAATACCAATCTTTCCTCGGGAATCGCTCCCGTCAGGGAGTTTTTAAACAGAGGAATCAAAATAGGGCTGGGCAGCGATATTGCCGCGGGGCATTCCATTTCACTGCTTCGGATTGCAGCGGAAGCGATAGCGGTATCCAAACTCAGATGGAGAATTCTGGATCCCGCCTTAAAACCGCTCGGCATAGAGGAGGCTTTTTACATCTTGACGAGGGGAGGCGGAGAGTTCTTCGGAAAGGTTGGAGCTTTTGAGGAGGGATTTGCAGCGGATATTCTGGTTCTGGATGATGAAGAGATCAGGGTAAAAGAATACGACAGCCCGAAGCAGAGATTGGAGAGAGTGATTTACTTATCGGAAAATATAAAGCTGAGAGATAAATATATTGCGGGAAGAAAGATAGATCTTGCTTCCTGAGAGAACAGAAAGCGGATTTGCTTTTGAAGAAGCGTATGCGCAAAGAAGGCATACAAGGAGAGGAAATTTGCATGGAAGTCGGAAAAAGTATAAAGAGAGTGGACGCATTTGACAAGGTTACCGGCAGGTGCAAATATACGGATGATTTGAGCGACCGAAAATCCTATATTGCAAAAATTTTTCATGCCGATATTGCCCACGGTAGAGTGCTGCGCATCGATAAGAGCGAGGCGCAAAAAGTTCCGGGAGTGGTAAAGATCATTACCTGCTTTGACCTGGAGGAAGAGGAAAAGCATTTTTTCCCTACCGCAGGTCATCCCTGGTCTACCGATCCCGGACATCAGGATGTGGCGGATCGTCTGGTATTGACCGATAAAGTCAGATACTACGGCGATGATATTGCGGCGGTGATCGCAAGAGACGAGGTCGCCGCTTCACAGGCGATCAGGCTGCTGCGGGCGGAATATGAGGAATACGGCTTCGTCCTCGATGCGCTCGAGGCGATGAAAGAGGGGGCGGTGCAGATTCACCAGGATTATCCGAGAAATATTCTCAGCCACAGCTCGATACGGAAAGGAAATTACGAGGAGGCGATCAGGGAAGAGGGACTGATTGTTCACGAATCCTGGTATGATACGCCGGCGGTGCAGCACTGCCATATAGAAAATTTTATCTGCTTTGCCTATGAAGAAAACCATAAGATGGTCGTGGTATCCTCCACACAGATTCCGCATATTGCAAGGAGGGTCGTGGCGCAGGCGCTCGGCATCGACTGGGGAAGGGTCAGGGTGATCAAGCCCTATATCGGAGGGGGATTCGGCAATAAGCAGGATATCCTTTATGAGCCGCTTTGCGCCTATTTAAGCAGGAAAGTAGGCGGGCATCCCGTCAAGCTGGATGTCAGCAGAGAGGAGAGCTTTGTAAATAACCGAACGAGGCATGCGATTAAGTTTCATATTATATCCCATATCCGGAAGGACGGAACTTATGCGGCAAGGAAATTGGAAATTTTTTCCAATCAGGGAGCATATGCTTCACACGGTCATTCCATCGCCGGAAAGGCGATGGGAGCATTTCCTCAGCTTTATCCCTGCGAGCATGTCAGCTGCGACGCATATACGGTATTCACCAACAGACCGGTTGCGGGAGCCATGAGAGGCTACGGAATCCCGCAGGCGATGTTTGCTTACGAGAGCCATACCGAGGAGGTTGCCCGGCTTTTGGGAATGCAGCCGATAGAATTCAGGCTGAAGAATCTGATGCAAAAAGGCTATAAGGATGATTTCTCCAAAAACGTGAATTATTATGACAGTTTCCGGCAATGCATTGAAAAAGGCAAGGAATACATGGACTATGACAGGAAAATCAAGGAATATGAAAACCAGAGCGGAGAGATCAGAAAAGGCATAGGCATGGCGGTGTTTTGGTATAATACGGGAGTCTGGCCGATTTCTCTTGAATCCTCCTCAAGCAGGATGGTGCTCAATCAGGACGGAAGCATCCAGCTGCAGCTTGGAGAAACGGAGATCGGTCAGGGAGCGGATACCGTATTTACCCAGATGGCTGCGGATGCGATCGGAGTTGCCGCCGAAAATATTCATATCACTTCCTGTCAGGATACCGATATTTCGCCCTTCGGCACGGGTGCATATGCTTCCAGACAGACTTATGCGGGAGGGTTTTCCATTGTTAAGACGGCTGCGGCATTAAAGAAAAAAATTTTGGAGCATGCGTATGAGCTGTGCAGAATCCCTCCCGATCTTTTGGAGATCAGAGACTCCATGATTATAAGAAGGACGGATCAGGAGGCGCTGATTTCTTTGGGAGAGCTTGCGACCACGGTTTTATATTCCCTGAATCACAGCGAGCATATCAGCGCGGAGGAAACGGCGCAGATTAAGAGCAACGCATATTCTTTCGGCTGCTGCTTTGCCGAGGTGGAGGTGGATATCGGATTTTGCAGAGCAAAGCTTAAGAAGATCATCAATGTGCATGACTGCGGAAGACTGATCAACCCTCAGCTTGCACAGGCGCAGGTAGAGGGAGGCATGAGCATGGGAATAGGCTATGCGCTTTCCGAGATTCAGCTGATCGATGAAAAAACAGGAAGAATATTAAATAATAATTTTTTGGATTATAAACTCAGCACGCCGATGGATCATCCGGATTTAAAGGCGGAATTCGTAGAGAATCCCGAACCGACCAGTCCTTTCGGGACCAAGGCATTGGGAGAGCCGCCGGTCTGCCCGGTTGCTCCGGCAGTGAGAAATGCGATTATGCAGGCGACGGGCGTTGCAATCAATGATCTGCCGCTTCGTCCGGCAAAGCTTTATGAGAGTTTTTGCAAAGCCGGGCTGATATAGAGAGGAATGCCGCAAAACAAGCTCATGTTTAAGATTCGGCTGCAAGGATGAGACGAAGCAAAAATAAGTAAAAAGCTCTGGCGCGGGGAGGAAGTTTTATGTATGATATTAAGGCACTGTATGAAGCGCAGAGTCCGGAAGATGCCTGCAGACTCTTATTGGAGCACCCAAAGGCTCAGATTATTGCCGGAGGAAGCGATGTATTGGTACAGATTCGAGAGGGAAAGAGAGCGGGAGTGGAGCTGGTGAGCATTCAAACAATAGATGCGCTTAGGGGAATTGCCTTGGATGAAGAAGGGGCGATCAGAATCGGTTCCCTGACCAGCTTTTCGCATATCACGAGAAACCCTCTGATTCAAAAACATATCAAGGTTCTGGGCGAGGCGGTGGATCAGATCGGAGGACCACAGATCAGAAATATCGGTACGATAGGAGGAAATACCTGTAACGGAGTGACCTCGGCGGACTCCGCCTCTACGCTCTTTGCCCTGGATGCATTGATCGAAATTCAGGGAATCGATTATCGGAGAGTGATTCCCATAGAGGAATTTTATCTTTCCGCCGGCAAGGTATCCTTAAATCAGGGAGAGATACAGAGCGCAATCATCATTCCGAAATCCTCCTATGAGGATTGCTTCGGGCATTATATCAAATATGCGATGCGTGATGCGATGGATATCGCAACGATGGGCTGCTCGGTCAATGTAAAGCTTTCCGAGGATAAGGAAGCATATCGGGAGGTGAGGATTGCCTATGGAGTAGCCGGACCGATTCCTCTAAGATGCCGTGCGGCGGAGGAGTGGATCAGGGGCACGCCTCTTTGCGAGCGGACCCGCGAAGGCTTTGCCGAAAAGATTAGGGAAGAGATCAAGCCGAGAGATTCATGGAGGGCGAGCAAGGCGTTTCGCTGTCATATCGCAGAGGTTATGGCAAAAAGAGCGCTGCAAAAAGCCTCGGAACTGGCAGGAGGTGGCGGTGATGTTCCAAAAACAGTATAAGAAGGTGAGCTGCATCATCAACGGAACTGCCTGTGAGAAGGTGGTTGATGTGAGAAGCTCTCTTACCGATATGCTCAGAAACGAATACAGCCTCAGTTCCGTAAAAAAAGGCTGTGAGGTGGGGGAATGCGGCGCATGCAATGTTCTGATCAACGGAGAGGCGTTCAACTCCTGTATTTATCTTGCGGTATGGGCGGAGGGAAAGGAGATTCTTACCCTGGAAGGATTACAGGATCCGGAGGGGAAGCTCTCCGATATCCAGCAGGCCTTTATCGATGAGGCGGCGATACAGTGCGGATTTTGCACTCCCGGCTTTGTGATGAGCGCGGCGGAGATCCTCAGCCGCGGAAAGCTCTATACCAGAGAGGAGCTCAGAAAGCAGCTCTCCGGTCATCTTTGCAGATGCACGGGATATGAGAAAATACTTACAGCGGTAGAAAAAACAATGAAAAAAAGACTTGGAATAGAATAAGAACAGGAGCAGCAGCTTATGGACAAAAAGGACTTAAAAAAACTGATCGATATCGCCATGGGAAGGCAAAAAGCGGATTTGCTGATCAAAAACTGTAAAATTGTCGATCTTTGCGGCGGGGAGATTATCGAAGGAGATCTTGCGATTGCCGACGGGCTGATCGCCGGGATAGGAGATTATGAAGCCGAAAACATATATGATGCAAAAGGAAAATATGCTACGGCAGGTTTTATCGATGCGCATATTCATATAGAATCTTCGTACTGCTCGCCGGAAGAGTTTGCAAAAATGGTTGTCGTGCACGGGACGACGGGAGTCATCGCCGATCCGCATGAAATTATGAATGTATGCGGTCTTGAGGGATATCGATATATGAGGGAGGCGGCAAAGAAAACTCCCTTATCGGTTAAGTACATGATGTCCTCCTGTGTTCCGGCGACCAAGTATGAGGACGCCGGCGCGGTAATATCCGCGGAGGATATGGAAGGCTTTCTGGAAGAGGATGATATTCCGGGTTTGGCGGAGTTTATGGATTATCAGGCGGTGATATCCGCCGAGGACGGCGCTCTGGATAAAATCATGCTGGCAAAAAGACTGGGGAAGGTGATCGACGGGCATAGCCCTTCGGTATTCGGAAAAGAGCTCAATGCCTATGTGAGCGCCGGAATCAAAACGGATCACGAATGTTCCACCCCGGAAGAGATGAAAGACAGGATACAAAGAGGCATGTATGTGCAGCTGAGGCAGGGGTCCGCCTGCCATAATCTTCCCGTGCTGATGGACGGGATCAATGATTATAATTACAGAAGATGCCTGCTTTGCTCCGATGACAGACAGCCGAAGACCTTTTTTGAGGAAGGGCATTTGAACGCCCATATCAAGATGCTGATCCGTGCGGGGAAGGATCCGATCAAGGTATTATGCATGGCAAGCAGCAATGCCGCGGATTGCTACGGCTTGCAGGACAGAGGGATTCTTGCGCCTGGGAAAAGAGCGGATATTGTTTTATTCGATAATTTTGAAGATTTTCATATATGCGAGGTATTCATCGAGGGAAAGCTGGTTGCAAAAGACGGAAAATACCTTTTGCAGACGGAAAAACAGGATATATCTCCGGTAAGCAGGAGCATGCATTTAAAGGAATTTTGTGCAGAGGATTTGAAAATGCGGCTGAAATCCCCGGATGTGTATGCGATAGAAATGATTCCCGGAGGAGTGCTTTCCAAGAAGGCGAAGGTCAGGGCGGATCTGAACGAGGAGGGGGACTTTGTCTATAATCCGAAGAAGGATCTGGTCAAAGCCGCGGTTTTGGAAAGGCATCATGCGACGGGAAAAATCGGACTCGGACTGATTAAAGGATACGGAATGAAATGCGGAGCGCTTGCGGCCTCCGTTGCTCATGATTCTCATAATATCATCTGCGTGGGCACGGATAATGAAGAGATGGAGACCGCGATAAAAGCGCTTTGCAAACAGGATGGGGGATTTGTCATCGTAAAGAAAGGAGAGGTGATCGCAAAGCTTGCGCTCCCGATAGCAGGGCTGATGAGTGATCTCGACAGCGAAGAGGTGGCACAAAAACTGAATCTGCTTCATGAAACCGCATTAAAGGAGCTCGGAGTAAATCCTGAGTTGGAGCCCGTCATGGGTCTGACCTTTATGTCCCTGATGGTGATCCCTGAGCTGAAGCTTACGGCAAGAGGCTTGTTTGATGTCGGGGAAAACAGGTTTATCGAAATGGAGCAGTAATCGTTGAAAGAAGGAGGAAAGTATGGAATTTTTTGAAAAGTTTTTTAAGCTCAAAGAAAACAAGACAGATGTAAGAACGGAAGTTGTTGCGGGAATTACGACCTTTATGACGATGGCATATATACTTGCGGTGAACCCCTCCATTCTTTCCGCAGCGGGAATGGATGCAGGAGGAGTATTCACCGCAACGGCAATCGCATCGTTTCTGGGAACGGTAATGATGGCATTTTTTGCCAACTATCCTTTTGCGCTTGCCCCGGGTATGGGTCTGAATGCGTTTTTTGCCTATACCGTGGTACTCGGAATGGGATATAGCTGGCAGATCGCTCTGACGGCGGTATTTATAGAAGGAATTATTTTTATTCTTTTATCCGCGCTGAATATTCGCGAACAGATATTCAATGCGATCCCGATGAATCTGAAAGCCGCGGTAAGCGTGGGTATCGGATTGTTTATCGCATTTATCGGGCTTCAGAACGCGCATATCGTCATTGACGGTCCGACCCTGGTCAGCCTCTATTCACTGGACGGGTACAATATGGTACACGGGGTGGAGGGCGTTGCGGCAAGCTTTAATGATGTGGGGATTTCCGTTCTGCTTTCCATCATAGGAATTATTATTACGGGAATTTTGGTTGCAAAAAACATCAAGGGAAATATTCTGCTCGGAATATTGATCACCTGGTTTATGGGAATCATCTGTCAGGTCGGCGGAGTCTATGTTCCGAATCCGGCGCTCGGCTTTTTCAGCCTGCTTCCCGATTTTTCGAGAGGGTTGGCGATTCCCAGCATTGCGCCGGTATTTCTGAAATTTGACTTTTCCAAGGTATCCTCTTTGAATTTCCTTGTGGTAATGTTTGCCTTTCTCTTTGTCGATCTCTTCGATACGATAGGTACTTTGATCGGCGTATCGACAAAAGCCGGCATGCTTGATAAGGAGGGAAAACTTCCCAAGATTAAAGGCGCTCTTATGGCGGATGCGGTTGCAACGACTGCGGGCGCGGCACTCGGAACGACAACGGTTACCACCTTCGTCGAGTCGGCTGCCGGTGTTTCGGAGGGAGGAAGAACCGGGTTTACCGCATTTACTACCGCGGTGCTCTTTGCGCTTTCCCTCTTTCTTGCTCCGATCTTTCTTGCCATTCCTGCATTTGCAACGGCGCCGGCATTGGTTGTCGTGGGATTTTACATGTTTTCCAATGTCGCCCATATTGATTTTGAAGATATCTATGAGGCGATTCCCTGCTATATCTGCGTTATTGCGATGCCCTTCTTCTACAGTATTTCGGAAGGAATTGCAATGGGAGTGATTTCTTATGTTCTGATCAATCTGGCGAGCAAAAAAACAAGCAGGATTACCGTGCTGATGTATATTCTTGCGGTATTGTTCATCCTGAAGTATTTGTTCATCTAAAAAAGGGCAAGGAAAGAAGGAAAAGCGGAGAAAAACACAGAGAAAAGAAGCGGGCACCGGTTTTAGCCGGTGCCCGTAAAAGGTTCATATCCCATTTCTTTTTTATAGCGGCGGATGAATCGTTTCTTTAAGTCCTGTCCCCGGTCATTTTGATTTTGTTTCATGCAAAGATCGACCAGAAGCGTGCAGGCGGTTTCATCGAAAGGATCTTTTTCGAGTGCTTTAAGCAAGACCTCTTCCGCTTCCGCAAAACAGAACATATCCGAGAGCATTTTTCCAAGTGCATGGGATGCCTCGAGAAAGAGACTCAAATAGTAATTCTGCTTCATCAGCATGCTGTCCTCGAAGCAGGAGTTTTCCAGATAATCTCCCTGATACATTGCGAGCATTTCCCGGAGGATGCGCGGATCTTTCGTATTCGGATCGCCGCTCTTCCATTCCGTAAAACTCTTTTCAAATTCTTCCGCGTCGCTTTGAATCAAAAGAGAGTCCGATATGGCGATTCCGCAGCGATCTTCTTTCAGAAGCGAGTTTTCCCCCTCGAAATCGAGACCGGATTCGGAAAATGCCTTCCGAATCTGATAGAGCGCCACGCGAAGAGAGGCATAGGCAGCCTTGCTTTCGGAATTCGGCCAAAATATGGCGGCAAGCTTCTCCCTGGAAACGGGAGATTTTTTATTTCCGGAAAGGATGTATTGCAGCACGGCGCGTGCTTTCTTCGTTTTAAACTGCTCTTCCGATATGATGATATCTCCGAAGCTGATTTTGAATTTGCCGAAGAAATCGATCCGAACCCCCGATTTTGTTTCCGGTTTGGACAAAGCTTTTGCAAGATACCTGCTTTCAATATCCTTGATAAACTCAAGATGCTCCGGGTAAAGCTCTTTTGCGGCACAGATTCTGTTGAGGCTCTCCCTGTCCATCTGTCTCCAAAAAACATAGGAATGCTTGCGGGAAAGTCCGAGCCATTTCTCCATGAACTCCGATGCCTGGGTTTCATTTTGCATCAAAAGATAAAGATCCGCAAGATGGAGGCAGGCTCCGCAGGCATCCTGCACGGATTTTTTCTGTATCGCCATTTTAAAAGCCTGAAGCAGGAAAGCTTCCGCATTTTGATAATCCCTCCTCCTCTTATAGAGAATGCCTTTGAGACAGGTCGTAAAATCAAGGAGCCCGTTGCCCGGTTCCTGAGCGCCAAAAAATTGGAGATGCTCCTCCAGCTCTTTCTGGCTTTGGGAGGGATCCGCCTCTTCATCCCAGAGAATGCGTATCAGCTCGCTCTCCCGGGCAAGAAGCTCTCCTCCGTAGTTTCGATAGGATTCCACGGAGGAAACGATCGATTTCAGTGCACCCTTCACATCGTTTTCGATATATTGCCGATGCGCGGAGATAAAGTATCCGTATCCTGTCGAAAAATCGGAGTTAAATCTCTCCCCGAGCAAAAAGAATTCGTTCATAAAATCGGTGAGCAGGACTTTGTCGGCAGTTAAAATCGGGAGATTGCAGCAGGAGACCAGACCGATAATGCGCCATTGGGCGTTGAGCTTGCCCACGGGATGGGAAAGGATTTTTTCCAATATATCTTTGGAACGAAGCAGATTTCCCCTGCGATACTGATAAAGACCGCTGATCATATAATAACTGTAATTCCACATATCTTCTTTGATTTCAAGTCTGTCGAGCAGCCTGCACAAAGGGGCTGCGAAGCGAAGAAGATCTCTTCCGGTCAAAGAAATAAAGATGCTGATAATGAGCTTGATCCGCACTTCTTTTGAAGAGAAGAAAATCGGCAGAAAGCGGATCTCTTTGGAAGCTTCCTCCAAATGAGAAAAATTATTGTTTTGATAAGCGAATACCAGCATCATGCCGAAGGTATTCATCAGAAAGGAATAATTGCCTCTCTTGCGAAAGCCCTTCATCGCCTTGATCAGGAGGCGGTAGCTGCTTGCTCTGTCCGTATTGATTGAAAGCATGCCGCAAAAAAGCAAAAGATAAGGCTCCTCCTCGATTTCCTCCTGATTGAATTCCTGAAGAAGGAAAAACATCTGTTCCGGCATCCCTTTGACAAAGTATTCTTCGCCCTTTTCCTTGACGATTTGATAAGCATCCTTTTTTAAGCCCGCTTTGAGCAAATAGCGTATGGATTTTGCGGAATCTCTTTCCCGATAAAATCGGGCAAGATCGGCAAATAATTTTTTCTGTGCTTCGAGATCGATCGTTTTAAAAAAGATGGACTCCAGTTCCTCCCGGAAGAGGGAGTGAAAGCGGCAGCGAACCGGAGAATCCGCTATTTTTTGGATATAGAGATTGCTGCTCTCCATCCATTTAATAAAAGCATCGGCCTCCTGCAAACCGAAGACCTGATTTAATTCCTCCGCCGAAAAATCTTCCAGTTGGGAGAGATAAATCAGAATCCGTCTTTTGTCCGTTTCCAGACTTTCCATGAATTCACTCAAAAAGATGGAGAAAATCGCCGCGCCGGTTTTGATCTGAAAAAGTTCCTCGTTCTCCTGCATAACGAGACGAAAGCCTTGACAAATCATGTAAATTCCGGCGATCCAGCCCTCGGAATGCGCAGTCAGATATTCCATTTGCCTCGGTGTGAGATCCAGCTTGTATTTTGATTTTACAAGTTCCTTGATCTCGTTTTTTCGAAAACTCAGATCTTCGTTCCCGATGATGCGCACATCCTCTCTGAGTGCAAGCTTTGCATTGATCAGATTGGGCATCCGCCTGGTTGTAAAAACAAAAGAAAAATAATCCGGAAAATTGGTAAAGAAATACTGCATGATTTCTATGATTTTTTGATTATCCTGAATATTATGAAAATCATCCAATACAAGATAGATTTTCTGTGCATTTTCCCTTGCTCCGTAAATCAAAGTAACATCCTCGGCGATTTGTGCATTCATGAGGAGATAATCTTCCTCTATGTTTTGAATACTCTCCAAAAGAGAAAAACTTTCCGCCTCCGCGCCTTTTTCGCCGCCGAAGAGGCATTCGATAAGGTGAGTATAAAACATCGGGAGAAAGGCATCTTCTTTTTCCAATCTGTACCAGCAGGTATTTTTTCTGTGCTTTTGCAGAGAGAGTAAAACTGCCGTTGTTTTTCCGAAGCCCGCGGGAGCGCTGAGTATGCTGATCTTATTTTTTTCGATCGCAAGCTTTTGCATTCTTTCCGTAAAAAGGCTTTTTTTCGGAAGATCGGGAATCATTAATTTTGAATAAATCAAAGGAAATTTTGTCATAGCACCAACCCCTATTTAATATAAAGTACTTTCTCACGGGAAGCTTCCCTGAAGAAAAAGAATACTCTTTTTAAATATATAAAGGATAAAGAAAATTTTCGCCCCCCCTATTCGGGTAGTTTTGACAAAAAATTAAAAATTGGGTTGAATTATAATCGCGATATGGTTATAATATAAATAAAGAAATATGCCATAAGGCTTTTTCTTACCGAGTATAGAATATAATACCTGGGGTGTACGAGAACCTTACCAATTTTGAACCTACATCTTGATTTATGGGATTCCAACTAACTGTTGAAGGATGTCAGGCCTCTATAAGTGGAAGACAGATATCGCAGTGAGGTAACCCACCTAGCACGGCTAGGCGTCACTAAGTAAGAACGTCATTTTGGGATTGTATTGAAAAGCAGCGAGCAATCGCTGCTTTTTCTCTATAAGCTCTCTTAGGGAGCGGATCGCTTTACGAAACAAAAACAAATAAAAATGAGGTGAGAAATGTATTTTAATCAGGAAATACAGGAATTATTGGAGCAGCTGGGAAGCAGTGTGCAGGAGGGGCTTTCTTCCGAAGAAGCAGGAAAGAGGCTCGAAAAATACGGAAGGAATCAATTAAAGGAGGGAAAGAAGAAAACACTGTCAAAAAAAATCATCGAGCAGTTTTCCGATTTTCTGGTGCTGATTTTACTGGGAGCCGCGCTGGTATCCTATTTTGCGGGTTCCGGAGACGATGCTCTGGTCATCATCGCAATCGTGGTGATCAATGCGGCTCTCGGGATATATCAGGAGGGAAAGGCGGAAAAATCGGTGGAGGCGCTGCAAAAAATGTCCGCTCCCTCCGCAAAGCTTCTCAGAGACGGGAAGGCGATTACTCTGCCCTCCTCCGAAGTCGTTCCCGGAGATATCGTGTTTCTGGATGCGGGGGATATTCTCCCGGCGGATCTGCGCTTGATCGAAAGTTCAAACTTCAAGGTGGAGGAAGCCTCCTTGACGGGAGAATCCCTCCCCGTGGAAAAGGATGCGCAGATTCTGCTGCCCGAGGATACCGCCCTGGGGGACAGAGTGAACATGGGATATATGTCCACGATATCGACCTATGGAAGGGGAGTGGGACTCGTCGTAGAGACGGGGGAGAGAACGGAGATCGGCAAGATTGCGGAAAAAATCAAGACGATAGACGATGAGCAGACCCCTCTGCAAAAAAAGCTGAACCAGCTGGGAAAGACCTTGGGAATTGCAACCATCGTCATCTGCGCATTTGTGTTCATTATCGGGATGCTGCAGGGAAGAGATCTGCTGGAGATGGCGATGACCTCGATCTCTCTGGCGGTTGCCGGAATCCCGGAGGGGCTGCCGGCGATCGTGACCATAGTGCTCGCTCTCGGAATGAACAATATGGCAAGGAGAAATGCGATCGTAAAGAAGCTCCTTGCCGTGGAAACGCTGGGGGCGACCTCCGTAATCTGTTCGGATAAAACGGGAACATTGACCCAGAACGAGATGACGGTAGTATCCCTCTATGCGGACGGGGAGAGGTATAAAATAGGCTCTATCGGCTATGAGCCGGTCGGAGAGGTGATACGGGAGTCCGATGCGAAGCCGGCGGATATCCGCAAAGGAAAGGCGCTTTCCTATCTCGTTCATGCCGCTTTGCTTGCAAACGATGCAAAATTGCAGTGCATAGAGGGAAAGTATTCGGTAATCGGAGATCCGACGGAGGGCTCCTTGGTTACTCTTGCAGGCAAGTTCGGCTTGGAGAGAGAGGCGCTGCAGGGTCGATTTGAAAGAGTGGCGGAACTTCCCTTCGACTCGGAAAGGAAGATGATGACGACCTTTCATCGGGGATTTTTGGAGGAAGAGATCATCAGCTTCACCAAGGGAGCTCCCGATGTGATCATGTCAAGATGCTCGAAGATACTGATCGGAGAGGAGGAACTTGACTTTACCCGAGAGCGCAGGGAGGCAATCGAAGCGGAAAATCTGGCGCTTTCACGGCAGGCTCTGCGGGTGCTCGCTTTTGCCTATGTGAGGCATAAAGCCCTGCCCCGGACGATTCTTTCCGAGGAAACGGAAAAAGAAATGGTGCTGATCGGACTCTGCGGAATGATAGATCCCGCAAGACCGGAGGCGAAGATTGCGATTGAAGAAACAAAACGCGCAGGCATCACGACCATTATGATTACGGGAGACTATAAGGAGACCGCATTTGCCATTGCAAAGGATCTCGGAATTGCAGAGAGCCCGGATCAGGCGATTATGGGAGCAGAGCTTGAGAAGATTTCGGATGAGGAGCTGAGAAGCCTCGTCAAAAAGATTCGCGTCTATGCGAGAGTGAGCCCCGAGCATAAGGTAAGGATCGTCGATGCGCTCAAATATAACGGCAATATCGTCTCGATGACGGGAGACGGAGTCAACGATGCGATGGCGTTAAAGAGGGCGGATATCGGCGTGGCAATGGGAATTACCGGAACGGATGTGGTCAAGAATGCCGCGGATCTCATTCTGACGGATGACAATTTCGCAACGATCGTGCATGCTGTGGAAGAGGGAAGGATTATTTATTCCAATATCAAGAAATTTGTCACCTTCCTGCTTTCCTGCAATATCGGAGAGATCCTTCTTGTGTTCTCTTCCATTTTGATGGGGCTTCCCGTGCCTCTGCTGCCGATCCAGCTTCTCTGGCTGAATCTCGTTACCGACAGTTTTCCGGCGATGGCATTGGGTGTCGAAAAAGGGCATGAGGATATTATGAGGAAGAAACCGAGAGATCCGAAGGAAGCCATACTCAACAAAGAGAGCTGGGGCATCATCGCCCTGCAGGCGTTTTCGGTAGCGGTAGCGACTCTGCTCTCCTATCGTTTTGCGCTCTCTCTTTACGGCTCTGATGCGGAGGGCATGCTCAGGGTAAGGACGGTGGTATTTGCCACCTTGATTCTTTCCGAGCTTTTGCGGGCGTTTTCCGCAAGATCCAACAGATATACCCTGATGCGGATAGGGATCTTATCCAATATGAAGATGATCTGGGCGGTCGGCTTCAGCTTCCTGATGATGCTGGTCGTACTCTATGTTCCGGCATTGAACGGGATCTTTAAGACTTCCCCTCTGCTGCTTCAGGACTGGAAGATCGTACTCTCCTTTGCGGGCATTCCGCTCATTCTGGGAGAGCTCTTCAAGCTCTATAAGTCGGGGAGAGAAAGAGGAAAGAAAGAATAGACTTTTTGAAGTTTTATGAATATAATGGAAGAAAGATTCCGAAGATTAGAGATAAGGAGATATGCGATGGATAAAAGAAAGCGCTTCATACTGGCGGCTGCATTTTTGGGCATAAGCCTTGCCGCGGGAAGCACCGGCTTTTGTGCCTGTGCGGAGGAAAACAAGGCTTCGGGGAAGAAAGGGCTTCATCTGCAGTACCACGAGCTTGATCATGTAAAGGAGCTCGGGCTTTCCCATGTGATCTTCAATGAAGTTTGCGCGACGAGTCCGCAGGCGGTAAGAGAGAAGAGCTTTTTAAAGGAAAAATACAAGATGCTTTCGGATCAGGGCGTGTCCACGACTCTGATCATGCTCAATCCCTGGCAGAGCGAAAATCCTCTTCTTCTGCCGACGAATCAGAAGGTTGCCGGAGCGGCTTTTTATAATTTCTATGCCGCGACTCCTCAGGCAAAGGAAAATCTGAGGCAGATTGCAAGAGAGTATGCGGGCATGTATACCGGAGTGGTAAAAAACTGGATCATAGGCAATGAAATCAACGATGCAAGGCTCTGGAATTATTCTCCGGCAGGAGGGATCTCGGAGTATAGCGAAGAATATGCCGAGGCGTTTCGGATCTGGTATGAGGAGATCAAAGCAGCCGATCCTTTTGCCAATGTATTTATCCCCTTTGACTACAGATTTAACTGGTATTCGGATCAGGGGAAGGGATATTACCAGGCGATGCCGATGATCAGGCTTTTAAATGAAAAACTGAAAGATACGGATTACGGAATTGCATGGCATGCCTATCCGCAGGATTTGGTATCTCCGGTTTTTTCGGATGATGCGGATGCGAAGCAGACTGCGGAGCCACCGATCATTACGATGAAAAACATCAATGCCTTGACGGATTTTATGCAGGGAGAGGAATTTCTGCGGGCGGACCGCACGGTCAGGAATATTATTCTCTCGGAGCAGGGATTTAACGCCACAAACGAGACTTTGCAGGCGGAAAGCATCGTTTCGGCATATGAGATCGCAAGGGAGAATCCTCATATTGACGCATTTATGCTGAGCAGATTGATTGACAGCGGAGACCGTCTGCACGGGCAGGAGCTTTTCTTCGGCTTGATGAAAAAGGACGGCTCGAGGAGGGCTTCCTATGAAGCCTATAAAAACCTGAAATAAAATCGATATGGAAATCTCCGGCATTCGGATTTTTTGCATGCCGGAAAGATTTTTATATAAAAGAAATTGAATAATCCAAAATAGAGGTAAAACAGTATGATGAAAATGAAGTATTGGATGCTCGGACTCGCGGCGCTTTCGGTGCTTGCGCTTTCGGCATGCCAGGCAAAGGAAGCCGCGCCGACGGAAAGTGCAAAGGAGAGCACGACGGCGATGGCGGAGGAGAGCAAGGAAAGCGAAGCTGCGTCATCGGAGGAGAGCAAGGAGAAGGAGGAGCCGGAGAGCGCGGCAGCGGATTTTACGGGAAAAACGCTTAATGTCGTAGCAACGAGTGAAAAATACACCGATCTTTTTGCCGAATTTACGAAGCAGACGGGAGCAAAGGTCGAGTTTCTCTCGATGTCCAGCGGAGAGGTAATTACCAGAGCAAAGGCGGAGGGAAAGCCGATGGCGGATGTTTGGTTCGGAGGCGGTCTGGATGCATTTATGGCGGCAAAGGCGGATGGGCTTTTGGAGCTTTATCAGTCTCCGAACGCAGAGGATATCCCGGAGGCATATAAGGATGCCGACGGCGCATGGATTGCGAAAGGCATTACGGTAGTCGGATTTTTGGTAAACAACAGCGTGATGGAAGAGAAGAACCTTGAGGTTCCCAAAACATGGGAGAGCCTTGCCGACGAGAAATACAAGGGCGAGGTGATCATGAGCAATCCCGCGGTATCGGGTACGAATTATGCGGCGGTAAAAGGTCTCCTCGATCTTTACGGAGAAGAAAAGGGCTGGGAATATATGAAAAAACTCAATGCCAATATTTCTTTTTACGGCAAGAGAGGAAAGGATCCTCAGGAAAAGACCCAGATGGGCGAGTTCGGAATCGGAATCATACCGGTGGATCAGTCCGCCTTTGATGTGGCGATGGAAAACGATCTTACGGTGGTATATCCGGAGGACGGCATTTTATGGGTGCCGGAGGGCGTGGCAATATTCAAGGGAAGCGACAATACGGATGTGGCAAAGGCATTTATTGATTTTATGCTGACGAAGGAAGCGCAGGAGATGATCGCAAAGCTTGACGGCAAGGATTCCGCACAGATCGTAAAGCCGGGCGTGGAGGGTCTGAGCCTCGGTCTGCCCAAAGAGCTTCTGATCGAACAGGATCTGAGCACTTTCGGTTCCAAAAGAGCGGAAATTCTTGAGAAGTTTGCCGAGATCGCTGCGGATAAGATACAAAAAGACGAGTAAAAAAGGATAAAACGCTAAAAATGAAGAAAAAACGGTGTCAGATCATAGATATTATATTTATGCTTGCACTTGCGGTATCTATCATCGTATTTATTGTGATACCGTTTTTTAATATTTTAAAACTCGGTTTTTATCAGGAGGGGAGATGGAACCCCTCCTATATCGCGGAGCTCTTATTCAGGAAAAGGCGCCTGCTGATCAATTCTTTGCGTCTTGGCGCATTGACGACGGCATTGACGCTTTTTATCGGCATATGCAGCGCATTATATCTCTATCTTGCTTCGGAGAGAATGCAGAGGCTGTTTTTTTTGATTCTGGGAATCACGATGATCAGCCCCCCGTTTGTGACCGCGCTCAGCTATATTTTCCTGTTCGGAAGAAGGGGGTGGATCAGCTACAGGCTGCTCGGGCTTTCCATACAGCCCTACGGGATGTGGGGCATCGTATTTATGCAGGCGCTGAGCGATTTTTCGCTTTGCAGCCTTCTTTTGTACGGCTCCTTAAGGAGTATTCCGCGGTATATGACGGACAGCGCAAAAAGCCTCGGTGCAAATACTGATCATCTGATTTTGGATATTCTGCTTCCCAATATGCTGCCCGGGATCAAGGCGGCGGCGATCCTGACTTTTCTGAGGAGCATTTCGGATTTCGGAACGCCGGCGATTATCGGAGGAAATTATGAGGTGCTCGCCCTGGAAAGCTATTTTGCCGTGATTGCGGAGGGCAATCTGCCGAAGGCGGCGGCGATGAATATCCTGCTCCTGCTGCCCGCGGTTCTTGTTTTTTTTATTTATCAGAAAAGCCTGAAAAATGTTTCGGCTTCCACCCACGGCTTGAGCGTTTCGGAAAGCAGGATAGAGAGAAGGGGCGCGCTCTATTTCCTTCTCTCCGCAGTCGCGGTCTTTTTCCTGCTCTGGATCACGCTGCAATACCTCTCCCTCTTTCTTTCGGCGTTTACCAAGATGAAAAAGGGCAGCCCGGTATGGAGCCTGGAGCATCTTGTGGAAAGCAGGAGATATATAGGGAGCGCCGTATTCAGAAGCATAGGCTACAGTCTGATCGCCGCTTTTGCGGGAAGCCTGATCGGGCTGCTTTTGGGATATTATATACAAATCGGAAAGAGCGGCTTTGCGAGATTCCTGGATGCGGCGACGACCCTGCCCTATATTATTCCGGGGACCTTCTTCGGTCTGGCTTATCTGATCAGCTTTAATCGGGAGCCCCTCATGCTGACCGGCACGGCGGCGATCGTTATCATCAATGTCCTCTTCAAGCAGCTTCCCTTTTCGACAAAAATGGGAAATGCGGCAATGGAAACGCTGAATCAGGATGTTCTTGCGGCGGTCAGGGATCTGGGAGGAGGGCGGCTGAGCGAGCTTAAAGATGCGGTTTTTCCGCTGAGCAGGCAGGCGCTTGCGCTTTCCTTTGTCAATGCATTTACCTCGACAATGACGACGGTGGGCTCGATTATTTTTCTGGTCTATCCGGGACAGAAGGTGCTTACGCTGGTGATGTTTGATGTGATTCAGAGCGGAAAGTACAGTATCGGGTCGGTCTTGGCATTGCTGATCATCATAATCTGCGTATCGGTCAACGGAATTTACCTGGCGCTGAATAAGAGCCTGGCATAAAAGCGGGAAGGGGAAAAAATGGAAAGCAGGGAGCATGCCTATCTGAGCATATGCAATCTTTGCAAGAGCTATCACAAGAAAGAGGTAATTAAGAATATCAATATAGAGCTGGAGAGAGGCAGGCTGCTCTGTCTGCTGGGGGAATCGGGCAGCGGCAAGAGCACGATACTCAAGGCGATAGGCGGTTTTATCGATATAGACGGGGGAAGGATATTGCTCGGCGGAAGAGATATCACCGATCTTGCTCCCCAGCAGAGAAATATATCTACGGTGTTTCAGTCATACGGGCTTTTTCCCCATATGAACGTGGAAGATAATATCACTTACGGGCTGCGTTTCAGAAAGGTCGATAAGAGGGAAAGAGCGAGGCAGTGCAAAGAAATACTGGAAAAGATAGGGCTGGAAGGCTATGAAAAAAAGCAGATCTGGCAGCTCTCGGGAGGAGAGCAGCAGAGGGTGGCGCTTGCAAGAAGCCTGATCGTGCGTCCCAAGCTGCTTCTTTTGGACGAGCCGCTCTCCAATCTTGATGCGAAGCGCAGGATGAGCATGAGGGAGGAGATCAAAAGAATACAGAAGGAATTTGATCTGACAACGGTTTTTGTAACCCATGATCAGGAGGAGGCATTTGAAATCGCCGATCGGATCGTTCTGCTCGGAAAAGGGAAAGTATTGCAGGAGGGCAGCCCGAGGGAGATTTATCAGAAGCCCTCCGGAATAGAGGTGCTTGATTTTATCGGGCACGCAAACCATAAAGAGGAAGGCTATGTCCGACCGGAGAAGATCAAGGTATACAGAAAAGATGCGGAGAGGAAAAACAGCGCCTCGACAAAGGAGGGAAATCCGGAAGGAGGAAAGCCCGGGCTTTGCAGGCAGGAAGCGAGATTAAGAGAGGTTATTTTCAAAGGGGCATTGACCGAGCTTTGCTTAAGCACGAAGGAGGGAGAAATGAGAGCGCTCCTGCTGAGCAAAGAAGAGTGGACGCCTGGAGAAGAGCTGGAAATCGAATATGAGCTTAAAAAAATATAAAAAATTATGAAACCCTACCCTTTTTGGTAGGGTTTTTTATATGGAAAGCATGTAAAATAAAAAAAAAGAGAGGTTCTAGAACTCAGAGGTGAAAATATGGGGAAAAATTTAAAAAAACTCACGATCCTGCACTCAAATGATATGCATGGAGATTTTGTGGCAAAAAAAGTAAATGAAAAGCTTCTCGGAGGAGTTTCCATGCTTTCAGGATATATCCAAAAAACAAGGAAGGAAGACGAAAACGTAATCTATGCCATTTCCGGGGATATGTTCAGAGGTTCGGTGATAGACAGCGAATATAAGGGAATTTCCACGATAGAGATTATGAATATGCTTTATCCGGATGTGGTGACGATAGGAAACCATGAGGTGGATTACGGAGTCGCGCATCTGCTCTTTATCGAAAAATGCGCACAGTTTCCGATTATCAATGCAAACATGTATATCAAAACGAATTTTAAGCGCCTGTTCCGCTCCCATATTATTCTTGAGATTGACGGAATGAAGATTCTCTTTATCGGGGTGCTGACGGAGGCGGTGCTTTCCCAGACCAGGCAGGATAATCTGATCGGAGCGCTTGTGGATATTGAAGAGGCGGCTAAGGAAGTCGGCAGGATCTGCGATGTATATAAGACGGAGGATATAGATTTTACCGTGCTTCTGACCCATATCGGCATAGAATCGGATAAGGAGCTTGCGGCAGAGCTGGATCCGCGCTGGGGAGTGGATTTGATTATCGGAGGGCATAGCCATACCTATCTGGAGAAGCCCGTGGAGGTCTGCGGCATTCCCATCGTTCAGGCAGCCTGCGGTACGGAACAGATCGGGCGCTTCGATATTATTGTCGATACGGATCTGAATGCGATAGACAGCTATACATGGAAGCTGATTCCGATCGATGAGGAGCATTGCCCCAGGGATCTGCAATTGGAGGAGATCGTAAACGGCTATTGCCGAAAGACGGATCTGAAGTATAAGAGGCTTATCACCAGGCTTGCGGATAAATACACCCATCCCAGGAGGAATGAAGAAACGATGCTGGGCAGGCTGATTGCGGACAGTTTTCAGGATATGCTCGGAGTGGATATTATGCTTTTGGGCTCCGGCAGCATAAGAGGGGAGAATCTCGGACCGATTGTGACCTATCAGGATCTTATGGAGGTATTTCCCTATAATGAAGAAATTTTCAGAATCTGGGTAAGCGGAGAGCAGCTGAGCAGGATGATCAGGTATATTCTTCGCGAGGAAGCGCTCAGCGGGGAAGGAGAGTTCTATCAGTTTTCCAAAGGCTTTCACGTGGAGTACGAAAGAAGCAGCAGGACCTTAAGAAGCTTCAGTTTTCAGGGCAGGCAGATTTGTGAAAAGGACAGATTTAAGATCGGTATTCAGAACTTCCATCTGAAGAATATCAAAAGCTTTATGGGGATAACGGAGGAGGAGCTTTCGGGCGAACATAAGCCGAAAGTTATCGCAACGAGATGCTCCGACGCCCTGGAGGAATATTTCAGCACACAGGATATGCTCAGGTGCAGCGAAGAACGGAGACTGCTGATTATTTAGGAAATTAGAAGGAAGAAAGATATATTTTTTTATGATTTAGTGTTATAATAAGGAGGATAGAGATGGGTATGACAAATGGAAATGAAGCAGAAGGCTGGAACGAAACAACGATTGCAAGCACAAGAGAGGAAACGGATAAAAAATGCCGAAACTGCGGAGGAGTGCTCAGTTTTGATCCCCAAAGCGGGGGCTTGCTCTGTCCGTTTTGCGGAAACAGGGAAGAGATCCGACCCGAGCATGAGGACTTTCAGGCGGAGGAGCTTGATTTTAACGAGGCAAAAGAAGATCAGGCAGCCTGTGACTGGGGACTTTCCACCAAGGCGGTTATTTGTAAATCCTGCGGAGCCGAAACGGTTTATGATGCAAACAAGATTTCGGGAGAATGCCCTTACTGCGGCTCCAATCAGGTAATGGAGGCGGCGGACAGTCAGGTGATGGCTCCGGGCGGAGTGGTTTTATTTAAACATGATGCGGCTTCGGCTGCCGCCTTATTTAAGAGCTGGCTGAGCAAGAAATTCTTCTGCCCGAAGGCGGCAAAGGAAAATGCAAAGACCGAAGCCTTTCAGGGCTTATATATTCCGTTCTGGACATTCGATACGGATACGCTCAGTGATTATCGGGGAGAGTACGGTATCCGAAGAGAGTACAAGGATAAGGAGGGGGAGACAAAGACGAAGACGGATTGGTACTCGACCAGAGGAAGATATGAGGAGAGCTTCGACGATCAGCTGGTTTCCGGTTCTTCGCAGCAAAATGCGGGCATGCTCTCCGCACTCGAGCCTTTTGATACGAGCAAGGCGGTAGAATATAAGCCGGAATATATGGCGGGATTTGCCGCGGAGCGCTATTCGGTCAAGCTCAAGGAGGCTTGGCAGAAGGCGAAGCAAAAAATCAGCTCTATTCTGAACAGAAACGTTAGTGATAAGATCAGGAGGGAGAAGCATGCGGACGACGTGAGAGACGTGCATCTGAATACCGAATTTGCCAATATCACTTATAAATACCTGCTTTTGCCGGTATGGATATCCTCGTTCAAGTATAATGACAAGGTATATCAGTTTATGGTGAACGGGCAGACCGGAAAGGTGAGCGGAAATACACCGATCTCCTGGATTAAGGTGGCTCTGGTCGTGCTTGCCGTAGCGGCGGTCATCGGAATTATTGTGGCACTCACGGGAGGCGATGCGGATGCGGCGGCGGCGCTGTATCAAAATGCTTCTCTGATCTGAGAGAGAAATTTTCATGTTTAAGCAGAAGAGTTGATTACCAAGAATTTAAAACATTTTAGAAAAGACAATGCCAAAGGAGGAAGAATATGGGACTTATTAAAGCAGGACTCGGAGCTGCGAGCGGCGTGCTTGCGGATCAGTGGAGGGAGTATTTTTACTGCCCCTCTCTGGGAACCGATGTATTGGTAAAAAAGGGAGAAAACAGAAAATCCGCAAGAAGCTCCAATACCAAGGGAAGCAGTAATATCATATCCAACGGATCGATCATAGCGGTCAACGAAGGGCAGTGTATGATTATCGTGGAGCAGGGAGCCATCGTAGAGGTCAGCGCGGAGCCGGGAGAGTTCGTATTTGACAGCTCGACGGAGCCGAGCATATTTTACGGAGGCTTGGGCGAAGGAATCAGCAACAGCTTTAAGACCTTTGCAAAGCGCTTCACGATGGGAGGGGATACGGGCAAGGATCAGAGAGTATATTTCTTTAATACAAAGAATATCATAGGAAATAAATACGGCACCGCAAATCCCGTGCCCTTCAGGGTTATCGATCAGAATATAGGCCTGGATCTGGAGATTGCTCTGCGCTGTCACGGAGAATATGCATATAAGCTGGTCGATCCCATACTCTTCTTTAAGAATATCTCCGGCAATGTCGAGGATGAATACAGGAGAGAGCAGATCGATTCTCAGTTAAAGACCGAGCTTTTGACGGCTTTGCAGCCTGCATTTGCAAAGATAGCGGAGATGGGAATCAGATATTACCAGATTACCGCACATACGCAGGAGCTGGTAAAAGCGCTTAACGAAGTGCTTTCGGAGCAATGGGGAGGAACATACGGAATTGCGATATCCGCATTCGGCGTAAGTTCCGTGAAGGCTCCCGAAGAAGATGAAAAGATGATTAAGGAGCTGCAGAGAAATGCGGTATTCAGAAATCCGAATATGGCGGCGGCTCATCTGGTCGGCGCTCAGGCTTCCGCAATGCAGTCCGCGGCTTCCAATACGGCAACCGGACCGATGATGGCATTTGCGGGAATGAATATGGCAGGAAATGCCGGCGGAATGAATGCGCAAAGCCTCTT
>JAUMWW010000024.1 GCA_030529445.1 Johnsonella sp.
AAGGAGAAAGAAGATGAAGAAAGGAAGGTTGAGGGAAGAAAGGAAAAGGGGGAAGAAGGAGAAGAGAGAAGAGGAGAAAAGAAAGACAATCAGATCAGGATAAGAATTGCCGGGATAGGTCCGGGCGGGAGCGGATATATGAGCCTTGCGGCGGCAGAGGCGATTCTTTCTGCGGATGCGATTTGCGGAGGAAAACGCATGCTGGAGGCGGCGCTCAGGCTGAGGAAGGAAAGGAGCCTCCCGCCTCCCCCCCAAGCTTTTGCCGAGTACAGGGCGAAGGAAATCATTGAATGGATGGAAGAAAGGGTGCAGAGCTTTCTTTGCGGCAAAGCAGAGGGAAAAACCTTGGAGATTCTGATTCTGATGAGCGGCGACAGCGGATTTTTCAGCGGGACACAGAAAGTCTGCGAGAGGCTTGCACAGGCTTCGCAAAATAAGGAGAGCGGGCTTTATTCGCTCCGTGCCGAGATCATTCCGGGCATATCCAGCATTTCCTATATGGCGGCAAGATTAGGGCTGGCATGGCAGGAGATGAAGATTTTAAGCCTTCACGGCAGGGAAGAAAATCTCATTGAGGAATTGGAGCGCAATCAGAAGCTCTTTATCATTACCTCGGGGAAGGAAGAGGTCGGAAAAATTATCGAAAACCTGGTCAATAAAGGATACGGAAAGATCAGGGTCTGCATCGGAGAGAATCTTTCCTATCCAAATGAAAGACTGCTCTGCACCAAGGCAAAGGAGCTTTTGGGAGAGCGCTTCGGAGAGCTTGTAAGCATGATTTTGATGCATGATGCTCCCTGCTGCAAAAGCGCGGATAAGCTGCCCGCAAAGTTCAGGTCCGGCATTCCGGACGAGGAATTTATCCGGGGAAAGGTACCCATGACGAAGGCGGAGGTCCGGGCGGTATCCCTTTCCAAGCTTAGGCTGGAAGAAGATGCGCTCTGCTACGATATCGGGGCGGGGACGGGATCGGTGGCGATAGAGATGGCTTTGCTCGCCCCAAAAGGCAAGGTATATGCGATTGAAAAAAAGGAGGAAGCCCTCTTGCTGATTCGGGAAAACATGAAGAAATTCGGAGCCGAAAACATCGAAGTGATCGGGAGGGAGGCAAGCGAGGCGATTCCCCTCCTGCCTTCGCCAAGCCATGTATTTATCGGAGGAAGCGGGGGAAGGATAGAAGAAATCACGGATCTGCTTTATGAGAAAAATAAGGATCTCCATCTGGTGATCAATGCGATCGCAGTCGAGAGCCTTGCAAAAATCAATGCGGTGCTCAGGCGCTATGAAGGCAGAGGCTATCAGACGGAGCTGCTCCAGATCGCTGTTTCGGGAACGAAGACCATAGGGGAATATCGGATGCTTGAAGCGAAAAATCCCGTGTTTATCGCGGCAATCCGCCCTAAGCCCGCAAAGATCGGAGAGAGGGAAAAATGAAAAAGAGCCTTATGATTGCGGCGATGAATTCTCATCAGGGAAAAACCGTGCTGAGCATGGCGCTGATTGCGGCATGGAGAAGGAGGGGGCTGAGGGTATGCAGCTTCAAGACGGGACCGGATTATATCGATCCGATTCTCCACCGCCTCCTGAGCGGGAGGGAATGCATAAATCTCGAGCCGTATTTTCTGGAAGAGGAAAATATTCCCGGGGGAATACAAAATCAGTTTATGCGCTATGCAAAAGATGCCGATATTGCCCTGATCGAGGCGGCAATGGGATATTACAGCGGAATATACGGGCAGGAGCCGAGAGCGAGCGCATTCAGCGTGGCAGCCGCCTTAAATACGGCTGTCATCCTGCTTGCGGATGCAAAAGAGGGGGTAGAGATCGAGGCGCTGAAAGAATATATCGGAAGATACAAGCCTTGTTTCATCAAGGGGCTGGTCTTAAACAGAATTTCAAGAGAGCGCTATGAAAAGGATAAAGCGGATCTTGAGCGCAGCCTCGGTCTGCGGCTCTTCGGTTTTTTGGAGGAGGATGAGGTCTTTTTGCTCCAGAGCAGGCATCTCGGGCTTTCTTTGCCCGAAAGCAGCGAAGATCTCAGCTCCAAAGCAAAGGAGCTTGCAAGGAGGGCGGAAAAAAGCCTTGATCTGGACGGCTTGCTCGCATTGGTGAGGGAAGAGAAGGGATCGGCATGCAGGGAGGAAGAAAGGGAGAATTTCCCGAAGAAAAGCTCCCGAAACGAAGCGGCGAAAGAAAGGCTTAAGATAGGCGTTGCCAGAGATGAGGCTCTTTTTTTTCTCTATGAGGATAATCTTCGCCTTCTGGAAGAAAGCGGAATGGAGATCAGGTATTTCAGCATTCTTCGCGACGGCGCTCTGCCCCGGGATATCTGCGGAATCTGGCTGCCCGGGGGGTATCCGGAATCTTATGGAAAAGAAATAGAGCAAAATGCAAGGCTGAGAGAGGAAATTCGGGAAAAAATTGCGGAAGGCATGCCCTGCATTGCCGAATGCGGAGGCTTTCTCTATCTTCACCGGGAGATCGAGGGAGAGGATAAGAAAACATATCTGGGCTGCGGGGTGATTGGAAGCAGGGCTTATGCCGCGGGAAAGCTTTTGCGTTTCGGCTATATAGAGCTGAGGGCAAAGCGGGACAATCTTTTGCTGGAGAGGGGGGAGAGCTGCCGTTCTCATGAATTTCATTACTGGGAGAGCGAGAACCCCGGTTCGGATTGCAGGGCGGATAAGGCAAACGCTTCAAAATCCTGGGAGGCGGTGCATGCGACAAATACTCTGTTTGCGGGCTTTCCTCATATTTATCTGAGGGCAAATCCGAAAATGGCGGAAAGATTTTATACAAGCTGCGCAGGCTATCAGGCAAAGAAGGAAAGGGGATGATGGAAAGCATATTGAAGAGAGAGGATCTGCAAAGGCTTTTAAGCGGAATCGGGAGCATAGATGAGAGGAGTAAAGAGGAGGCGAGAAAGAGGTGGAATCAGCTTGCAAAGCCGATCTACGGGCTCGGACAGATGGAGGATATTCTATGCCGGATCGCAGGCATTCAGGCAAGCCCGAGGATCAGTATCGGGAAAAAAGCCCTTCTCGTGATGTGTGCGGACAACGGGGTGGTGAGCGAGGGAATATCGCAGGCGGAGGCGGGCGTTACGGCGGTCGTGAGCAAGAGCATGGCGGACGCCAAGGCAAGCATCAATATTATGGCAGACTGCGCAGGTGCGGATGTAATCCCTGTGGACATCGGAATAGCCGCCGATATTCAAGTCCCCGGTCTCTTGAATAAAAAGACGGCATACGGAACGAGAAACATCGTTTCGGAGGATGCGATGAGTGAAGGAGAGCTCCTGGAAGCGATCTATACCGGCATCGATATGGTGAGGCTTTGCAAGGATATGGGCTATGAACTGATCGGCTGCGGAGAGATGGGGATAGGAAATACCACAACCAGCGCGGCGATACTGAGCGTTTTATTGAAAAAACCGGCAAGAGAAACGGCGGGAAGAGGAGCCGGGCTTTCTGCAAAAGCTCTCGAGCATAAGATTGAGGTCATAGAGCTTGCGATCAGAAACAGAAGACCGGAGGGGGAAGATATTCTCGATGTGCTCAAAAAACTCGGAGGCTTTGATATCGCCGGGCTTTGCGGTCTGCATATCGGAGCGGCTCTGTATGCGATCCCCATTGTGACGGACGGAATCATCTCGCTTACGGCTGCATATGCCGCCTATCTTTTGGAGCCGAAATGCGCCGATTATATGATTGCCTCCCATCAGAGCCGGGAGCCGCAGTCGGGAGAGCTTTTGGCGGCGCTCGGGCTGCATGCGCCCATCCGGGCGGATATGGGGCTGGGAGAGGGAAGCGGAGCGGTGATGCTCTTTCCTCTTCTGGACATGGCGGAGGCGGTGTACCGGAAGCTGCATTCTTTTGAAGATATCGGAATAGAGGCATATGAGGAAGCAAATGCTTCGGGCAGCCGCAAAAGATGCGGCAATACGGAAGGAGAGGGCAGAGGATGATATTTGTATACGGGGCAATCGCCAGCGGAAAATCGGAATATGCGGAGAGCCTCGCCCTCTCCCTCGGAGGAGAGAGGGTCTATCTTGCAACAATGGAAGTATCCGACAAAGAGGACCTTTTGCGGGTGCAAAAACATAGGGCGCTTCGTGCCGGAAAAGGCTTTCGGACGATAGAGCGCAGCCGCAATATATGCGAGGCAGAAATCGACGCCGGAGAGCTTGTCTTGCTGGAATGCCTCTCCTCCCTTCTTGCCGCGGAGATGTTTTGCGGGGGGAGGGCAAAAAAGCCGGAGGAGGTAGAAAAAAAAATACATCATGATATAATAAAGCTGAATCAAAAATGCCGGGAGCTCATTATCGTAGGCAGCGATATTTCGAGAGAAAATGCCGTATACGAAGAGGGGGTAAATGCATATATACAGGTGCTCCTGAGCCTGCAGAAAAAGCTTTGCGCCATCGCAGAGAGCAGAGAAATCGTCTGCGGGCTGGAAGCGAGCGAAAGCAAAAAACAATGATCAGAGGTGTTCGGATGAATATACTGCGTTCACTCATCATGGTCTTCGGCATGTACAGCAAGATTCCCATGCCGAAAATCGAATGGGAAGAAAAAAATATGAAATATATGATGATGCTTTTTCCTCTGGTGGGACTTTTTGAGGGACTGCTGTTTTTCGGATTATGGAAGATTCTCTTTTTTTTCAAGATCTCCGAGTATCTTCGGGCAGGTCTGATTACGGTATTTCCTCTTCTTTATACGGGAGGCATCCATATGGACGGCTTTTTGGATACCTCCGATGCGCTCGGTTCTCATCTGGGCAGGGAGAGAAAGCTGGATATCCTCAAGGACTGCCATATAGGCGGCTCTGCACTGACGGCGGCACTGGTTTATATCATACTTTATTATTCGGCTGCACTCAGCCTGAAAGAGGAGGCGCAGATCATCATTCTTTCTTTGATCTTTATCATCAGCAGGGCTTATAGCGCACTCTCCGTCCTATGCTTTCGGAATGCGAGGGGAGAGGGAAGCCTGATGCAGCTCAGGAATGCGAGCGAAAGAGCGCTCTCCTGTGCGATATTGATTCTGATCATTCTGATTTTTTCCCTCGCCGCCGCATTATATCGCCCGAGTATAGGAATCGTATCCTCGATTTCATTATATATTTGTTTTTATTATAATCGTTTATTTGTATGCAGGCAGTTCGGAGGCATTACGGGGGATATTGCGGGATTTTTTCTGCAGCTTGCCGAATTGGTCGGAATTCTTGCAATCGCTCTGGTATCCTGAGAATTTCAGGGAGAGGGGCGGAAAGAGGAGCAGAGGTGAATCGTTTTTATATCGTATGTATTGCATTTTTGATCGATCTTTTGATCGGAGATCCGAAATATATTCCCCATCCGGTTGTGCTGATGGGAAGGTGCATTTCTTTTTGCGAGAGGATTGTCAGAAAAAGCCCTCTGAATCATAGAATCGGAGGATTTTTTATCGTATTGATCAATATCTTGCTGAGCGTCGGTTTATCGTGGACGATCGTGCATTATGCCCATGCGTTTGATCAAAGGCTCGGTTTTGCGGTGGAATGCTTTATGATTTCACAGATGTTTGCGGCAAAAGGACTGCGCAGCGCGGGGATGAAGGTATACAGGGAGTTGGAAAAGAGAAACTTTCCGGAGGCAAGGGAATGCCTTTCCCATATCGTCGGAAGAGATACGCAGAGACTGGATGAGGAGGGCATCATCAAGGCGACGATAGAGAGCATGGCAGAAAATTATTCGGACGGAGTTTTTGCGCCGATATGCTTTGCGATGCTGGGAGGATGTCCGGGGGTATACCTCTGTAAAGCGGTGAATACGATGGACTCCATGATAGGATATAAGGATGAGAAATATTTGGAAATCGGAAGATATGCGGCAAAGCTGGATGATCTGTTGAATTATATTCCCTCGAGGATTGCCGCATTCACTCTGCTGCTGGCGGGATTTTTTATGAATTTGGATCATGAGAACGGAAAAAAGATCTTCCTCAGAGACAGATTCAAGCATGCGAGCCCGAATGCGGGGCAGACGGAATCCGCAGTGGCGGGACTGCTGGGCATTGAACTGGGAGGAGATGCATATTATTTCGGCAAACTCTATCCGAAAGAGAAGCTTGGAGACGCAAACAGAAGCCCGGAAAAAGAAGATATCAAAAAAACCGCAAATCTGATCTATCCGGCTTCTTTTTTCGGCTTGGCTTTATGCTGGATAATGATGGAACAGATCAAGGAAACAAGGGAGATGTTTACAGGATAATGGTATATTTTATCGGAGCGGGACCGGGAGATCCCGAGCTTTTGACGATTAAGGCAAAGAAGATCATAGATGCCGCCGATCTCATTATTTATGCGGGTTCTCTCGTCAATCCGCGGGTGCTTGAGGGAGCGAAGAAAGAGGCGTGCATCCGCAACAGCGCAGAGATGAATCTGGAAGAAATTATCGAATGCATCAGGGAAGCGGAAGAAAAGAATCTGATGACGGCGAGGGTGCATACCGGGGATCCCTCCATATACGGAGCGCATAAAGAGCAGATGAGAGAGCTGGATAAGCTTTGCATTCCCTATGAGATCATTCCCGGAGTAAGCTCTTTTTTGGCCGCCGCCGCGGCGCTGCAAATAGAATATACTCTGCCGGAGGTAACCCAGACGCTGATTCTGACGAGGATGGAGGGGAGAACCCCGATGCCGGAAAAGGAGAGCATAGAGGAGCTGGCAGAGCACCGGGCGGCAATGGTGATCTTCCTGAGCGTGGGAATGATAGACGCATTGGTGGAAAAGCTCTGTAAATCCTATCCGAAGGAAACGAAGGCGGCGGTGGTATATAAGGCAAGCTGGGAGGAGCAGATCATTCTGAGGGGGAGCCTTGAGGATATTGCGGATAAGGTAAGGGCGGCTTCGATTCGAAAAACCGCTCTGGTGATCGTGGGAGACCAGCTGGGAGAAGAATTCGGCTATTCCAGGCTCTATTCCGGAAATTTCTCCCATGAATACAGAGAAGGAAAGAAGGATTAAATGGAGCTGCACGGAGGAAATATCCTGCGCATCGCAGAGGAAAAAGGGGAAGATCCGAGGGAATGGACGGATTTTTCGGCAAATATCAACCCCTTCGGGATGGATGAGAGCGTGAAGGCGGCTGTTCTTAAGAGTCTGGATTCGGTGCAGCATTATCCGGATTCGTCGTATCAAAGGCTTTGCGCTCTGCTGGCAAAGAAGCACGGGGTCAAAGAGGAGGAAATTATTCTCGGAAACGGGGCATTGGAATTGATCTATAGACTGGTATCGGTGCTGAGCAATCCCCCGGGCAGGGAAAGCTTTTCCGATAAAAGCAAAGCGCTGCGCTCTTTTTGCGCTGAGCGGGGGAGCTTAAACGCCTTGATTCCCGCTCCGAGCTTTTCTTCTTACGAGAGCGCCGTCCGCGCATTCGGCAGAAACCGGGTAAGGCTTTGCAGGCTGAACCGGAGCTTCCAACCCGATCAAAGCTATATCCAGGCGCTGAATGAGGATATCGATATCGCATTTTTATGTCTGCCGAATAATCCTACGGGGACTCTCCCCGAAAAGGAGGACTTGGAAGAGATTTTAAGAAGGGCGAAGCAAAAGGGGATATTGCTTTTTGCCGATGAATGCTTTTTGGATTTCAGCAGAAGGGAGAAAGAATATTCCCTGATTCAAAGACTCAGAGAATATCCCAATATCGCGGTTTTAAAATCATTTACCAAGCTCTACGCAATCCCCGGGCTGAGGCTCGGCTATCTGATCAGTTCGAATGAGGAGCTCAGAGAAGTGCTCAGGAAACAAACCCCCTGCTGGGCGATCAGCTCTCCTGCTGCGGCTGCGGGGGAGGCTGCCCTCCTGCTGGATGTAACAAACCTGCCCGGGGAGATCGCAGGAGAGAGAAATTATCTGAAAGAGGAGCTTTGCAGGCTGGGCTGCAGGGTCTGGGAGAGCGAAGCGAATTTTTTGTTTTTTTACAGAGAGCAAAGCGAGGAGCTCTATGAAAAGCTTTTGCAAAAAAAGATCATTATCAGAAAATGCGATTCCTATCATTTTCTTGACAGGGGATATTATCGGATTGCAGTGAGAAAAAGATATGAAAACAAAAAATAGATTCTTGCGATGGAGGAAATATTTCGACAGAAAAAAATAGTCGAATAAATGAAAGCGTCGAATGAAGGAAATCGCCGAATAGAGAAAATAGTAGAATAGAGGAAAGCGTCGAAAAGGGGAGGTTTGAGTTTGGCAAAATCGATTATGATCCAGGGAACGATGTCCAATGCCGGAAAGAGTTTTTTGACGGCGGGGCTTTGCAGAGTTTTTATGCAGGACGGATATAGGGTCGCTCCCTTTAAATCTCAGAATATGGCGAATAATTCCTATATCACGAAGGAGGGGCTGGAGATCGGACGGGCTCAGGCTGTTCAGGCGCTGGCATGCGGCATTGAGCCGAGTGCGAAGATGAATCCCATCCTCTTAAAGCCGGGATCGGATACGGGCACGCAGGTGATTCTCGGGGGAAAACCTTATGCGAAGATGAGCGCGATGGAGTATTTTAAGCATAAAAAGAGTCTGATTCCCGAAATTCTGCGTTCCTTTGAAGAACTGGGGCAGGATCATGAAATTATCGTGATCGAGGGCGCAGGCTCTCCGGCAGAGATTAATCTGAACGAAAACGATATTGTCAATATGGGACTGGCAAAGCTGGTATCTTCTCCCGTGCTTCTGGTCGGAGATATCGACAGAGGAGGGGTTTTTGCTTCGCTTTACGGGACGGTAAAGCTCCTTGGCAGGGAGGAGAGGAAATATATCAAAGGTCTGCTCATCAATAAGTTTCGCGGAGATATTGCCCTGCTTAAGCCGGGGCTGAGGATGATAGAGGAAATACTCGGCATTCCGGTGCTGGGTAGCATTCCGATGGCAAAGATAGAACTGGAGGATGAGGATAGCCTCTCCCTGCCGGAAAAAAAGAGGGAAGCAGAAGGAGAGATCGATATTGCCGTGATCAGGCTGCCCCGCATTTCCAATTTTACGGATTTTGACATTCTTGCAAGAACGAAAGGAGTCGGGCTCCGCTATATAGAAGATATGCGCCTGCTTGGCAGCCCCGATCTGATCATCATACCGGGAACCGAAAGCAGTACAGGGGATCTCCTGTGGATGAGAGAAAATGGGCTGGAGAGAAAGATCGTGGAGGCAGCCTCCCGCGGTACCGTAATTTTGGGGATAGGCGGAGGATTTCAAATGCTCGGCAGGAGGATAGAGGAGGGGAGGGATGCGAAAGATCAGAGAAAAGTCCGGGGAATGGGGCTTTTGGATGCGGAAAGCTTCTTAGAGCCGCAGAAGGGAGGAAAAAGCTTTCACGGTGTTTTGCGCTGGAAAGAGGGGAAGAAATTTTTGATCCGCGGATACGAGCTTTCTGCCGGAAGGACGAGGAATTCCGGCAGGGAAAGAGAGCTTTTTGACGGAGCATCCGATGAGGAAAGAAGCATGGGAATCGCCTCTGCGGATGCGGATGTTTTCGGAATCGCTCTGCACGGAATATTCGAGAATAAGGAGTTTGCGAGGGAGCTGCTTTCCTTCCTTTGCAGGAAGAAAGGCATAGAAAGCTCTTTTCGGATTGAAGATGCCTCGGTATACAGAGAGAGAGAGTTCGATAAGCTTGCCTCCTTGCTCAGAGAGCATCTGGATATGGAAAAGATTTACGAAATCATGGATAAGGGAATGGATCCGAAAGGATAAAAAAATGAGCTTACAAGAGATCAGAACCCTCATGCCCGAGAGGATAGAAGAGGAGAGCATGAGGATCATAGAAGAGGAGATGGATAAGGAGAGGATAGGCTTTTACACAAAAGAGGAGCTTAAGGTAGTCAAGCGCTGCATCCATACCTCCGCGGATTTTGACTACCAGTATAATCTGGTATTTACGAAGAATGCCGTGTTTCAGGGAATGGAAGCGCTTAAGAAAGGGGCGCGGATCGTGACCGATACTACGATGGCGGCTGCCGGAATCAATAAGGAAAAGCTGGCGAAGCTCAATGTTCTGCTGAGCTGTTTTATCGCGGACGAGGATGTGAAGGAGGAGGCAAGGGCGAGAAGGATTACAAGATCCGCATGCTGCATGGAAAAGACCGCCTTGCTTGCCGCAGAGGAGGAAAGACCTCTGATGATTGCCATCGGCAATGCGCCGACCGCATTGATCCGTCTGGATGAGCTGATCAAAGAGGGAAGAATAAAACCTGCGCTGATCATCGCCGCGCCGGTGGGCTTCGTCAATGTGAAAGAGTCCAAGGAGCTGATCATGCAAAGCCCCCTGCCCCATATCGCGGCGAGGGGAAGAAAGGGAGGAAGCAATATCGCAGCCTGCATTGTCAATGCAATGCTCTACCAGATTGCCTAAGGCAATCGCCTCCTTTGGGAGGAGAAGAAAGGAGAAGAAGATGAACGGATTAATGCTTCAGGGATTTGAATGGTATGTTCCGAATGACGGAAAGCATATCGAGAGACTGCACTCGAATCTGGAAAAATTAAAGGAACTCGGCTTTACCGCAATATGGCTGCCTCCCCTATGCAAGGCGACCGGAACAGAGGATGTCGGATACGGGATATACGATCTTTATGATCTGGGAGAATTTGATCAAAAGGGCGCGGTAAGAACCAAGTACGGAACTAAGGAAGAGCTGAAGAGCCTGATCGATAAGGCGCATCAGCTCGGTATCTCGATTTATGCCGATGTCGTGCTCAATCATAAGGCGGGCGCGGATGAGACGGAGGTTTTTAAAGCAACGGAGGTTTCCGCTCAGAACCGGGAGGAAGAAATCGGAGAAGAGAGAGAGATAGAGGGATGGACTAAGTTTACCTTCCCGGGCAGAAACAAGAAATATTCGGATTTTGAGTGGAATTTCCATCATTTTTCCGGCGTTGATTACGATAATCTGCAAAAGAAAAAGGGGATATTCAGAATCAGCGGGTTCAATAAGGGATGGAGCTTCGATGTATCCGATGAACACGGGAATTTCGACTATCTGATGAACTCCAATATCGACCATAGCAATGCCGAAGTGAGGGAAGAGCTTTTTCGATGGGCAAAGTGGTTTATCCGCGAGCTCGACCCGGACGGATTTCGCCTTGATGCGGTAAAGCATATCGACGCGAACTTTATGGATGAATGGATTAAATATATTCAGGAAGAGATCAAGCCCGGATTTTACTTTGTCGGGGAATACTGGAACGCGGATAAGGGATCTCTCCAGGGATATATGGAAAAAACTTCGGGAAATACGGATTTGTTCGATGTCTCTTTGCATTTTAACTTTTACGCCGCCTCGAAGGAGGGAGAGAAATACGATCTGAGGAAGATCTTTGATAAGACTATCGTGCAGTCCAGCCCGCTTATGGCGGTTACTTTCGTAGACAATCATGATTCCCAGAGGGGGCAGGCGCTTGAATCCTGGGTAGAGGAATGGTTCAGGCAGATTGCCTATGCCCTGATCCTGCTCAGACAAGAGGGATATCCCTGCGTATTTTACGGAGATCTTTTTCAGATAGGGGACGGGAGCCTCTATGCGGGGATGGGAGAAGGCTTGATGAAATTGCTGGAGCTAAGGAAAGAAAATGCATACGGAGATCAGGATGATTACTTCGAGTCGCCCGATATGATAGGATTTGTAAGGCATGGCGATGAGGCGCACCCGGATAAATTGGCGGTTCTTATTTCAAATGCGGGGGAAGGCACGCAGAGGATGTTTCTGGGAGAGGAGTTGAAAGATGCCGAGTTTTATGATTATTTAGGCAATCGGGAGGAGATTGTAAAAATCGATCAGGAGGGCTTCGGCGAGTTCAAAGCGGGAGCGGGAAGCGTGAGCGCATGGGTTCGGAAAAAATAAAAACGGCGCTTAGCAATGCCTGAGGCTTAAAAGCATCTTGACAATCGCTTCTCTTTATTGTATTATTTGGAAAACCGTTGATTGGGAGATAAAACAGGTTAGTCGCTTACAGAGAGTCGGTGCTGCTGGAAATCCGATAGAGAAGACGATTTGTAAATGGACCCATGAGGGCTTGCGGAAAGCGGAGGGAAGAAGAATCTTCCCGTGAGTATGGCAAGACGGAGGCTGCCGTTATACAGCAGAAGATGTGATTGCATTTTCGCAGAGAGAGTAAGAAATTACTAAAAAAGGTGGTACCGCAGGCTGATTCAGGCTTGTCCTTTATAGGACAGGCTTTTTTTGCTTCTTGCAGACCGAGCCTTGCCGACTGCGAAGAAAGTGGCTTTAATTTCAGAATATCGACCAAAAGGAGGAGAAAGAAATGAAAAGACAAAGTAAGAATTTATTAAAGGTTTTGGCAGTATCGGCACTGGCATTCTCACTGGCAGGCTGTACGCCGAAGGCGGAAACGAAAGATGCGGGAAGCGCTTCGGGCGGAGGAAATGAGGGGAAGGATCTTCCGAAGATAGGAGTGATCCAGTTGATGGAGCATACCTCTCTCAATATTATTTATGATGCATTCTCCGACGAGCTGAAGCAGCTCGGCTATATCGACGGAGAGAACTGCGTGATTAATTTTAAGAATGCGCAGGGAGATATGGCAAATATTCCGACCATCGTGCAGGGATTCAAAGGAGATAAGCAGGATGTGGTGATTGCGATTACGACGCCGGTAGCGCAACAGGCTTTGGATCTGACCAAGGAGACTCCGGTTATTTTCTCCGCGGTTACCGATCCCGTAGCGGCGGGCGTGGTTTCCTCTTACGATAAGCCGGACAAGGGGATGACCGGAACGACGGATGCGGTCAATGTGGATAAGATTATGGATCTTGCACTGGAAATAACGAAGAATGTAAAGACGGTGGGTTATATTTATAATCCGGGAGAGGAAAATTCGGTCAGCAATCTTGCTTCTTTAAAGAAATTCTGCGAAGGAAAGAATATCGCCATTGAAGAGGCGAGCATCTCCTCAAGCGCGGATCTGCAAACGGCGGCGGAGGCGCTGACAAAGAAGGTGGATATGATCTTTGTCGCCAATGACAATACGGTGGCGGAGGCGATGCCGATTTTGGTGCAGGCTGCGATCAAGGGAAAAACCCCTCTTTATGTGGGAGCGGATTCGATGGTTATGGACGGAGGATTTGCGACGGTCGGCATAGATTATACGGATCTGGGCAGGGAAACCGCACGCATGGCGGATCAGGTGCTCAAAGGAAAATCCGTAGAAGAGATGCCGGTGAAGGTTTTTAAGGATGATCTCTTTATTTATATCAATACGGATACGGCAGCCGCTCTCGGCATAGAAATTCCCGAAGAGATCAGATCCAATGAAAAATATGTGGAAATAAAGAATAAAAAGAATTAAAGAAGTAAAAAGAATGAAAAACTGCGGGGAGCAGGACAATAAAAAAACGGGGATTGGATAAAACAATGGCATTATCGACTTTTTTGGGAAGTATAGAGCAGGGATTGATTTTTGCGGTTCTTGCGATCGGATTATTTATAGCATTCAGGGTTCTGGATCTGCCGGATCTCACCGTAGACGGAAGTTTTGTGACGGGGCTTGCCTACAGCGCGGTATGGACGGTTGCGGGCAATCCCCTGCTCGGGGTCCTTATCGGGACGATGGGAGGGGCTCTTGCCGGCATCATTACCGGAGTGCTGCATACGAAATTCAAGATACATGCGATACTGGCGGGAATCCTGACGATGACGGGGCTTTATTCCGTGAATCTGATGATCATGAATGATAAGCCCACGATTTCGTTTTTCGGAAAGAGAACGCTTTTCAGCTCTATGGAGGGCAGATTTTTTATCGGAGAGACGGATATCGGGAAGCTCCTTCTTCTCCTGCTCCTCGTTCTTGTGCTGGTTATCGGGATGCATTATTTTTTAAGAACCCAGATCGGGCTTTCTCTGCGGGCGACGGGAGATAATGAGGCGATGGTGAGAAGCTCCAGCATCAATACGGATGCGATGAAGATTGCCGGATTTGCAATCTGCAATGCGATTGTGGCATTTTCGGGAGCCGTTTATGCGCAGTATAACTCCAACGCCGCACATGGAGTGGGAACCGGCATGCTGGTGCTCGGTCTTGCCAGCATTATTATCGGAGAGACGGTGATCGGCAGACGCGGGCTTTTGCGGCATCTGATCGCGATTATAGCGGGCGCGGTGATTTACCGCATCATGCTCGCCCTTGCGTTTCAGATCGGATTGCCCGCAAGCGCGCTCAAGCTTTTCAGTGCGCTGATGGTCGTGATTGCGATCAGCATGCCGCTGCTTAAGACGAAAGGCTTCAAGAGGAGGGGATAGCTTTGCTGGAGATTAAGGATTTAAGAGTAGTATTTAATAAGAATACGGTAAATGAAAAAATCGCATTGGACGGTTTGAATCTGAGGCTGGAGGAGGGAGATTTTGTCACGGTCATCGGGAGCAACGGAGCGGGAAAGAGCACGCTTCTGAATGCCATAGCCGGAGATATTGAGATAGAGAGCGGAAGCATATATAATAATCATGTGGATATTACAAGGATGAAGGAATATAAGAGAGCGAAATTCATCGGAAGGCTCTTTCAGGATCCGCTCAAGGGAACCGCTCCCCATATGACGATAGAAGAAAATCTCGGTTTGGCGTACAGCAGAGGGAAAAAGATACGCTTCGGGCTCGGAGTGAGAAAGAGCGACCGAAAATTCTTTAAAGAATCCTGTGCGAGGCTCAATCTGGGATTGGAGCAGAGGTTGAAATCGGAGGTGGGCTTATTAAGCGGAGGGCAGAGACAGGCTCTGACGCTTCTGATGGCGACCCTGGAGACACCGGAGCTTTTGCTCTTGGATGAGCATACGGCGGCTCTTGACCCGAAAACGAGCCGGCAGATATTGGAAATTACAAAAAAAATCGTAGAAAGCAATGGAATCACGACGCTGATGATCACGCATAATATTCAAAACGCGATGGAGTACGGCAATAAGACCCTCGTGATGGCGGGGGGAAAGATCTTAAAAATACTGGAGGGGGAAGAGCGCAGGAATATGACGATCAACGATATCATGGCGCTGTATTCCTCCTCCGGAGAGAGCCTTTCGGACAGAGCGATTTTATAGGAAGCTTTATCGGCAAAGAGAAGAAAAAAGACCGCAAAAGAGGAGGAAAGAAGATGAAGTATGATTTTACCTATTATAATCCGACAAAGATTTATTTTGGAAAAACTGCATTGGATCATCTGGAAGCCGAGCTTGTGCATTACGGAGAAAATATTCTCCTGATTTACGGAGGATCCTCTTTAAAAAAATTCGGGCTCTATGAGAAGATCATAAAGATTCTCAGGCAAAGCGGGAAGAAAATCGCGGAGCTTGATAAAATTCCTTCCAATCCGACCTATGACAAGGTGGCAGAGGGAGCGGCACTGGTCAGAGAGCGGAAAACGGATTTGATTCTGGCAGCAGGCGGAGGCTCCGTAATCGATGCGGCAAAAGCCGTGTCTGCCGCAGCGTACTGCCCCGGGGATCCATGGGAAAGATACTGGCTTAGGCAGGAAGAGCCGGATCATAAGACGGTTCCCATCGCCTCCATTCTGACGATGGCGGGAACGGGTTCGGAAATGAACGGAGGTTCCGTGATCACGAATACGGAGCAGAGGTTAAAAATAGGGAAGACTTTCGGCCCCGCCCTATATCCCCGTTTTTCCATTCTCAATCCGGAATTTACCTATACCGTGCCGAGTTATCAGATGAAATCCGGAATTTTTGATATTATGAGCCATCTGATGGAGCAGTATTTCGGCGGCGAAGAGGAGAGCACCTCGGATTATCTGATCGAGGGTCTGCTCAGATCCCTGATTGCAAGCACTCCGAAAGCGCTGAAAAATGAGAGGGACTATGAGGCGAGAAGCGATATCATGTGGACCTCCACCGTAGCGCTCAACACTCTGGTCGGAAAGGGAAAGGATCAGGACTGGGAGGTGCATATGATAGAGCATCAGCTTGGCGCATATACGAGCTGTGCCCACGGCATGGGGCTTGCGGCGATCTCCATCCCGTACTACCGCTATATTTACCGCTGCGGATTGAAAAAATTTGCCCGCTTTGCCCGCAATGTATGGGGTTTGCAGGGAGAGGACGAGGAAGCGCTCGCATCGGGCGGGCTGGACTGTCTGGAAAACTTTATCAGGGAGTCCGGCATGGTAACCTCGCTCAGGGAGCTTGGCGCAAGCGAGGATATACTGGAAAAAATAGCGGAATCCTCCTATAAGGGAGGCGGATATAAGAAAATGGAAAAAGAGGATATTCTTGCCGTGCTGAAAGCATGCTATTAGGGCTTGGCAGCCTTTGCGATTTTTGCTTGCAAAGCGGCAAGGAAAGCTGCGGCTTCTGATCCGATCGGATGCAGCCGGAGAAAATAAGGAAAGAAAAAGATGAGGAAATTGGAAGTACTTGCTCCGGCAGGCTCCTACGAGAGCATTATCGCTGCGGTCAATGCCGGGGCGGATGCCGTCTATACCGGAGGGAGGAGGTTCGGAGCAAGAGCGTATGCGGATAATGCCGCCGAAGATATGCTGCTGAAAGGGCTTGATTATGCACATCACTTCGGCGTCAAACTTTATATGACGGTAAACACGGTTTTAAAAAATAATGAAATCAGAGAGCTGGAGTCCTATCTCAGCCCCTATTATTATGCGGGAATCGATGCGGCGATCGTACAGGATCTCGGTGTATTCTCCCTGCTCAAAAGCCGTTTTCCGGATCTGGATCTCCATATCAGCACGCAGATGAATATCAGCGGAGACTTGGGAGCAAAGCTCCTGCATGAGATGGGGGCGTCCAGAGTCGTGCTGGCAAGAGAGCTTTCTCTGGAAGAAATCAGGATGGTGGATAAAAGCTCGGATATCGAGATAGAATGCTTTGTTCACGGAGCCCTATGCTATGCTTATTCCGGGCAATGCCTGATGAGCTCGCTGATCGGAGGGAGAAGCGGGAACAGGGGAAGATGCGCCCAGACCTGCAGGCTGAATTATGATCTTTACCAAAAAGAGGGAGGCTGCGCCAAAAAGCTTAATCGGGAAAAGGAGCGCAGCCTCCTCAGCTGCAAGGATTTATGCAGTTTAGATATCCTCCCCGATATTGCGGAGGCGGGAGCGGATTCTTTAAAAATCGAGGGAAGGATGAAATCTCCGCGTTATACTGCGGGGGTCGTGAGCATTTGGAGAAAATATGCCGATCTTTATGAAAGGGAAGGAAGAGAAGGATATAGGGTCGAGGAGAGCGACAGGAGGCTTCTCTTGGAGCTCTTTGACCGGGGCGGGCAGACCGAGGGGTATTATCGCAGGCATAACGGAAGAGAGATGATTGCCCTGAGCCAAAAGCCCTCCTTTCGCCGGGCGGATGAAGAGTATTTTCGCTATCTGGATGAAACCTATGTCAATACGACGAAAAAGCTCCCGATTTACGGAAGCATCCGTATCCGATCGGGGGAAAGAATAAGGCTGCATGTGGAAACAGAGCCGCTTTCGGATTTGCCCCAAAAAGAGGCGAAGGTCTATGCGGATATGCCGGACGCGGCAAAGAGCAGGGCTGCCTCGGAAGAGGAAATCAGAAAGCAGATCCTGAAAACCGGAAATACCTTATATGAGTTCAGTCATCTGGAAATCGATCTGGAAGAGGGGCTCTTCGTGCCCAATAAAGCGCTCAACGAATTGAGGAGAGAAGGGCTTTCCCGACTGGAGGAAGAGATCCTGAGCGCATACCGGAGAAAAGAAAAAAAGAAAGGGAGCGGGGAAAGCAGGGAAAAAGCGGAGCCGATTGCCCCGGGGAAGCCGGAGAAAAACTCCTATTCTCCGGCTCTTCATGTGGTATGCGAGGAAAAGAGCCAGCTTGATGCGGTGCTTGCATTTTGCAGGAAGAATCCCCATATTTTTGCCATCAGCTTTGAGGCGGATACGATAGAGCCGAAGCAATGGGAGGATTATGTAAGGCGTATTCATGGGCACGGTATACGGGCAAATCTCTATCTTCCCCATATTTTTCGAAGGGAGGCTCTCTCCTATTTCGGAAAATACGAGGGAGAATTAAAGCAGGCGGACTTTGACGGTTTTCTGATCCGCTGCGTGGAGGAGATCGCATATTTAAATACGGTTTTTTCGGATTCCTTTTCCAAACCCGAATATCTCTTCGATTACAGCCTCTACAGCTTAAACCGTGAGGCGGGGGAAGTCTTTGCAGGTCTTGGAGCAAGCCGGCTTACCCTGCCTCTGGAGCTCAACTTAAAGGAGCTTGGAGAGCTCGGCTGCGAGGGAAAGGAAATGATCGCCTACGGAAGAATCCCGATGATGGTCTCGGCGCAATGCCTGCGCAAGAATACATTGGGCTGTGATAAAAAATATTCCACCCTGAGCTTAAAAGACCGGTATCAGAATGAGATGCCGGTCAAGAACCGCTGTCATTTCTGTTATAATACGATTTATAATGCAAAGCCGCTTTCGGTGCTTGGCATCGGAGACCGGATTTTGGACTTAAGACCGGCGGTGCTCAGAATCTGGTTGAGTACGGAAGATCAAAAGGGAATTGCCCGGATTTTGACCGCCTACATCAAAAGATTTAAGTTTTTGGAAAAAACCGAGGAGATATCGGAAGATTTCACCAGAGCACATCTGAAAAGAGGAGTGGAATAGAGATAAAATACAGTAAATGCAAAGAGGGATTTATAGCAAGTTGCAAAAGCTTTTTTTATCATATATAATTAAAATCAGTACACGCATGCATTTTTATTAATGCAGACAACAGGAGGGATTGCAATGATAGAAGCAATAAGCTGTGGAGGCGTGGTGATTTTCCGCGGGAAAATACTGACCTTGTATAAGAATTATAAAAACAGGTACGAGGGCTGGGTACTTCCGAAGGGAACGGTAGAAAAAGGCGAGACATATGAAGAGACCGCATTGCGAGAAGTCAGAGAAGAGACGGGAGTAGATGCAAGAATAGTCGAATACATAGGGAAGAGTCAGTATACCTTCAGTGCGCATTCCGATATTATAGAAAAGGATGTGCATTGGTATCTGATGCTTGCAGACAGCTACTACAGCAAGCCACAGCGAGAAGAATATTTTATCGATTCGGGTTACTATAAGTATTACGAGGCCTATCATTTATTAAAGTTCGCAAACGAGAAGCTGATGCTGGAAAGAGCATATGAGCGTTATCAGCAGCTTAAGAAGAATAATGAATGGCCGAAGTTTAAAAGAACGGGAGGATGGCGTTGATTAAGTTTGATAAAACCGCGGTCATGAATTTGGAAAATGCGATGAGGGGAGCAAGGAACCCGATGAATTCATGGGATCGCTCGGACAGCTATTATGACGAGAAGGGGCAGTATATTTTGGGAGAAAACGATCTCGGGCTTGCCGGGAGACTGCGCAAGGCAGGGAGCGATCATAGAAAGTTTATCCGGCAGATTCTGGTATCGGTAGATATCACGGCTCCGATGTATTGGTGGAAGGAATATGATACTTATAAGGTGGCAACGGTCGCAAACTCCACCTCGACCATGCATAAAATTCACAGCAAAGCATTTGAGGCGGCAGATTTTTCTCATGATCATCTCAGCCCCGAGGGGATGAAGGTATTGGAATCCGTCATCGCCGCGCTGGAAGAGATTCGCCTGAGGTTTTTAAAAAGCAAGAGCAAGGCGGACTGGTATGAGCTGATACAGCTTTTGCCCTCAAGCTATAACCAGTTAAGAACCTGTACATTGAATTACGAAACTCTGGTGAATATTTATTTCGCAAGAAAGACTCATAAACTGGAGGAATGGCATAGATTTTGTGATTGGATCAAGATGCTTCCCTATGCGAAGGAAATCATTATTGCAGAGGAAGCGCAGGCGTGAAACGCATGAATTTGATTGCGGCGGTGGATAAAAACTGGGGAATAGGAAGAGGAGGGAATCTGCTGGTTTCCATTCCTCAGGATAAGAAGCTTTTCAGAGAAGAGACTTTGGGCAAGACGATCATCATGGGAAGAAAGACCTTTGAAGATCTTCCCGGGAAGCAGCCGCTTTACGGGAGGACGAATATCGTACTTTCCCGGGATCCGAAGTTTTTGCCGGAGGGAGTATCCGTCTTAAGGAGCCGAGAGGAATGTCTGGAATACTTAAAAGAGAGCCGCGTCAGAGAAGAGGATGTATTTATTATAGGCGGAGAAAGCATCTACAGGGCTTTTCTGCCTTATTGTGATACGGCTCATATCACCTATATAGATTATGCATATGAAGCGGACAGATTTATGCCGAATCTGGACAGAGAGGGGAGCTGGAAGCTTGCTTTGGAAACGGAAGAAGAAACTTATTTTGAGCTTTCTTATTGTTTCCGACTCTACAAAAGAATCGGATAATTTGTTTTTTTGAAGGTACAGTAATCATGATTTCTTGCCAAAGCGAAGAGATCTATGATAAAATTTAAACTAACCGAAAGGTAATATATTAAGGTAAGGGGGCGAATAAAAATATGTTTCCCATCGTTAAGAAAAGGAAGTTGGCAGAAAAGATATACTATATGGACGTCCTTGCTCGGAATGTTTCCAAAAGATGCCTGCCCGGAGAATTTGTAATCGTTAAGGTGGATAAATACGGAGAAAGAGTTCCGCTGACCATAGCCGATTATGACAGAGAGGCGGGTACCGTAGGTATCGTATTCCAGGCATTGGGAAGCTCCACAAAGCAGATGGAGCAGCTGGAAGAAGGGGATGCCTTTATGGACTTTGTAGGTCCTCTCGGCAATGCGAGCGAGATGATTTCCGAGGATATTGAAGAGCTGAAAAAGAAAAAAATTCTCTTTGTAGCAGGAGGAGTGGGTACCGCTCCGGTTTATCCTCAGGTAAAATGGCTGCATTCCAAGGGAGTTCCCTGCGATGTGATCATAGGAGCCAGAAACAAGGATCTTTTGATCATGGTGGAAGAAACCAAAAAGCTCGCAAGCAATGTTTATGTCGCTACCGATGACGGAACGGCGGGAGTCAAGGGGCTTGTTACCGATGTCATCAGGGATCTTGTACAAAACAAGGGAAATCAATATGATCTTTGCATCGTCATCGGACCGATGATTATGATGAAGTTTGCCTGTATGCTGACCAAGGAGCTCGGCATCAAGACGATCGCCAGCATGAACCCCATCATGGTGGACGGTACGGGAATGTGCGGCGCCTGCAGACTGACCGTAGGAGATAAGGTAAAATTTGCCTGTGTGGACGGACCGGAATTTGACGGTCATCTGATCAATTTTGATGAAGCGATGAAGAGGCTTCAGATCTATAAGACGGTAGAAGGAAAAAAGAAGCTTAAGGAAATTGAGGGGGATACCCATCATGGCGGATGCGGCGTTTGCGGAGGTGATCAATAATGGATGTATGGAAAAAAGTGCCTGTAGCGGAGCAGGATCCCAAAGTCAGAGCAAGGAATTTTGAAGAAGTATGTCTGGGCTATACTCTTGAAGAGGCAAAGGCGGAGGCAACACGCTGCCTCAATTGCAGAAATGCAAAATGCATCAAGGGCTGCCCCGTATCCATAAATATCCCCGCCTTTATTCAGGAGGTAATCAAGGGGGATATTGAGAGTGCCGCACAGATCATAGCGGAGTCATCCTGTCTTCCTGCAGTCTGCGGTCGCGTCTGCCCTCAGGAGAATCAGTGTGAGGGCGTCTGCATCAGAGGAATCAAGGGAGAACCGGTTTCGATCGGAAAGCTGGAAAGATTTGTAGCGGACTGGGCAAGAGAGAACGGCGTAGTGCCTAAGCCTGCCGCTGAAAAGAACGGGCAGAGGGTTGCGGTAATCGGCTCCGGTCCGGCAGGACTGGCATGTGCGGGAGATCTTGCAAAGCTCGGATATGAGGTAACGATCTTTGAGGCGCTTCACGAGCCCGGAGGCGTGCTCATGTACGGGATACCAGAGTTTCGTCTTCCCAAGGACGGAGTGGTAATGCCCGAGATAGAAAACGTACTGAGGCTTGGCGTAAACATCGAAACAAACGTCGTGATCGGAAAGACGCTGACGATAGATGATCTCTTGGACAATGAAGGATTTGATGCCGTATTCATCGGTTCGGGAGCGGGACTTCCCGTTTTCATGGGAATACCGGGAGAGAATGCAAACGGCGTATTTTCGGCGAATGAATATTTGACAAGAAACAATCTCATGAAGGCGTTCAGAGAGGATTATATGACCCCGATCACCAGAGGAGAAAAGATCTGCGTCGTGGGCGGAGGAAACGTTGCGATGGATGCGGCGAGAACCGCGCTCAGGCTGGGTGCCGAGGTGCATGTGATTTACAGAAGAAGCGAGGCGGAGCTTCCGGCGAGAGTGGAGGAAGTGCACCATGCAAAAGAAGAGGGAATCATCTTCGACCTTCTGACCAATCCCGTAGAGATTCTGGTAGACGAGGGAGGTTGGGTGGAAGGCATCAAGCTGATCCGGATGGAACTGGGCGAACCGGATGACTCGGGCAGAAGAAGACCCGTAGAGATTCCCGGTAGCGAGTTCGTGATAGAATGCGATACCGTGATCATGTCTTTGGGAACCTCTCCGAATCCTCTGATTTCCAATACTACGGAGGGGCTCGATATCAATAAGAGAAGATGTATTATTGCGGATGAAAGCACCGGACAGACCAGCCGGGAGGGCGTGTTTGCCGGAGGAGATGCCGTGACCGGAGCGGCTACCGTAATTCTTGCCATGGGAGCGGGAAGAGCGGGAGCAAAAGGGATAGATGAGTATCTGAGCGCAAAGCGCAAAGAAAAATAGTTCAGAAAACCTTCCTGTATGCCTGCCGGCGGGTTTTTCCGGCAGGATGGCAAAGAGGGGGATTGGCAGCAAAATGTTCGAATTCAATCATAAATGGAATGTGTATTTATCCAAGGTCTATGATTTTTTTTTGCTGAATATGCTATGGCTGCTTTGCAGCCTCCCCATCGTAACGATGGGGGCGGCAAATACGGCGATTTATTATGTAAGCTTAAAGATGGCGGAAAAGAGAGAGGGCAATATCGTACGATCGTATTTTTATTCCTTCAGGCAAAATCTGAAGCAGGGAATCCTGCTTCAGATCCTCTTTAATATCCTTTTGCTTCCTCTTCTATATTTTGTACGCCTTTCCGAGGGAGAGAAGGAGGGCTCTCTGATCCGATGGATTTGCATTCTTTCCGCAGTCTTCTTGGTATTGATTTTCTCCTATGCCTATCCGCTGCTTGCAAGATTTGACAATACAATCAAAAATACCCTGATCAATGCGGCAAAGCTTGCGGTGCTTTATCCCGGCGTCAGCCTGCGCATGCTTATGCTGAATCTTTCACCTCTGGTGTTTTTCGTGTTCTTCACGAAACTTTTTCTGCGTTCCCTTCTTCTATGGGCGGCATTCGGTTTTGCGCTGATCGCATATCTCAACTCTTTGATGCTCTGTAAACTCTTTAAGGATCTGCTTCCCGAAGAGGAGGAAGAAAAAAAGGTTAATGCGAGAGAAGAATAATGTACCGACCCCCAAAAGTTAGACCAAAAAATCTAACGATTGGAGGTCGGTATTT
>JAUMWW010000009.1 GCA_030529445.1 Johnsonella sp.
AACCCTTGATTTTCTAAGACTATTTGCCACTGTCATTATTATGACACGAAACCCTAAGAAAGAATCTAAAACTAAGTCGCCCCTATTACTTCCAAGGGTTAGAACTCGCTCTATTAGACGCTCCGGTTTAGGCGTCTGAAAGACAGAAGTTGAATCCACAAATTTAACCTCTGTCTTTGCTTCTTGATTATCTCCAACTTCATCTCTAAACCATATTGTAGTAGGTACAAATCCACTTTTTACTTCTGATAAAAATTTTTTATACCTTGGAACATTTTTCCCATCCTTACCAAACCATATCCTGTTATCGTTTTCCATTTCGTTTAATGATTCATGTGAAAATGCCGAAAATCTTCCTTTAGGAGGACTCCACTCTATCCCATTAGAAAATATATGTTTGAAATTACTGTCAGTTCCACTTTTAGCCTGTAATGGCATCGAAGACCATACTCCTCTTGGATCATTATCAGGATTAGTATATCCTTTCATACTTTCTTCTGTTCTCGGAAGCAAATTTGGTCTCCAAGTTTCTTTTATTTTGGCATACACTAAAATAAAATCATGATTGTCCGAAAAACATTTTGCATCATTTGCTCTCGTATGTTTCTTATGCCATATACAAGTAGCAACAAAATTGTTTCTTCCAAAAATTTCATCACAAATCACCTTTAAATAATGCCCTTCATCGTCATCTATGCTTATCCAAATAGAACCATCATCAGAAAGTAAATTCCTTAAGATGTCAAGCCTTTGTTTCATCAGCGAAAGCCATGTACTATGCTCTAAATTATCATCATAATGCTCAAATGCCGAGCCGGTATTATACGGCGGATCAATATAGATACACTTAACCTTTCCTGCATACTTACTTTCCAATGCTTTCAAAGCAAGCAGATTATCCCCATGTACAATCATATTTTCGGTGTTGGGGTCGTTTTTGCAGTTGGATTTTTCTTTGTCTTCAACCAAAATCCTTGGCTCTATTTTGATTTCCTTCTCCTTACCAAGCCAAGTAAGTTCTAGCTTGTTTCCCATTTCTATCTCTTCCTCCTCTGCCATCATCACGAAATGCTGAAGCGCATCCATGATAGCTCCTTGTTTTTCTTTCCGACATTCTGGTACTAGCTGATCTTCTTTTTTATACTTATTATATTATGGCTATCGATATCTTTCCTGCACAAAAGCACCACCACCTCCACATTCGGCGTATAGGGAAACATATCCACCGCACAGCCCTTCACCGCCTCATATCCGTATTCCTTCAATTCCTCAAGATCTCTCGCCAGGCTGCTCGGCTTGCAGGAAATATACACCATCCTTTCCGGTGCGATCTCCCCCGCGATATACTGCAATGCCTTCGGATGCACTCCCTCTCTGGGAGGATCGAGAATGACGATATCCGCCTTTTCCGGCAGAGTATGAATCATTTTCAGTACATCCCCCTCGATAAACTCGCAGTTTTTGATTCCGTTTCTCTCGGCATTATCTCTTGCCGCCTGCACCGCTTCGGGCACGATCTCGATTCCGTATACCCGATCCGCGACGGAGGCAAGAAGCTGAGCGATTGTTCCGGTTCCGCTGTAAAGATCATAGACGGACTTATCCTTGGTATCCCCTATATAATCCCCCGCCTTTTTGTATAAACGCTCCGCTCCGGAGGAATTGGTCTGAAAAAAGGAGAAGATCGATATCTTAAACTCCAGTCCGAGGAGCTTTTCAAAAATATAATCTCTTCCGTACAATATGCTCGTACCCTGATCGATCACGGCATCCGCATAGGAATTATTGAGGGTATGCAAAATGCCGGCTATCTTTCCCTCCAGCTCGCCCGCTTTCTCCAGCGCAAGCACTCTCTCCTTCCATTCGCCGCAAAGCGCCTCGACCTCCCTCTCGGAGGCTGAGGGCAAATCTCCCCGATTCGGATCCGCAATTTCTCCCATGGAAGAGGTCGTAACCAGATCGATCAGCAGCTCCTTTGAATGCTCCGCCCTTCTGATCAGCAGATGGCGCAGCAGCCCCGCTCTCGTATTTTTATGAAAATACGGGATCCCACGCTCACGAAAGAACTCCAATGTCAGTGAAAGAATTTTATTGAAATCCGGATGCACGATTTTGCAGTCTTTGATGCTTACGATATCATAATGGCTCCCTCTCTTATGCATTCCGAGGGAAAGCTCCCCTCCCTTGCACCGGTCTCCGAAAGAAAACTCCATCTTATTGCGGTATCCGAGCGTTTTCGGAGAAGGCAGGATTCCCTCCCACAGAAAGTCCTCCTTGCATAAATGCAGCAAAAGCTCCTGCATCTGCCTATCCTTGAGCCATAACTGATTTTCATATCCCATGCTCTGGTATAAACAGCCCCCGCATTCCCCCGCATGAATGCAGATATCCTGATTGTCCTCCAAGCGTGACTTTTCTACAAGCCTAAGAACCCTTCCCTGCGCAAGACCGGATTTTTTTCTTCCGACCATATATTCTACGCTTTGAAAGGGAATGGCATGCTTAATCAGGACCCTGCCGTCCTCCCTTTCTATATATCCCTTATCCGGAAATTTTGTCATGCCGATGCTTCCGATCGCAATCTCACCTTTTTTCATTATCATCAACCGTCTTTCTTTCTAATCAAGAAAATGCCCGCACCGGTTCAATTGCGGCACAGGCATTATCATTTCCATATTCTCGATGCTTTGCTTTCGAATAAAATTATTTATCCGCTTCCTCATCATCCTCAAAATAATCGTCATCGAAGTCATCATCAAAATCATCTTCGTAATCTTCCAAATAATCGGGAGTAAAGAATTTATAAACCGCAAAGGCAATCAGTGCTACCGCTGCGATTGCGCCGATGATTGCAAGCACCCAAACAATCGTATTTTTCTTCTTCTCATCGTCCTCTCTTTTCAAGAGTCCCGAGAGCTTGGAGGCATTGATCAGCTCCTCAACCTTGGACAGTGCGTCTTTTCCAACCGTGTCAAATCTTCCCATACTAGAACTTCCTTTCTCCTTTATCGTGATTTATTATATCCGTCCCATGCAGGGCAAAGAATGCATCCTGCCAAATCACTTATATACTATCATATTTTTTCAAGCTTGGCAAATGCTGCAAACATCTTTTTTACTCCGAAATGATCGAACTCCACACTGACCTCAAAGTCCTTTGTTCCCTCCCTGATCTCCAGAACTCTTCCCTCTCCGAACTTGATATGCTTTACCCTGTCCCCCTTTTGATAGTCGAGTTCTTTTGCCTTATTGACGACGAATTCCCTGCCGAAAAGCGGCATTGCGGCGGACTTTTGCTTGAAGAAGAGCCTCGCCCTCTCTTCTCCTTTTCCATCGGAAAAGCTTTCCGCGCTTTTTTTCAGTGGCTTCGGCGCAATACTGCCTTCCAAAAGCTCCTTGGGGATCTCTTCCATAAATCGGGAAACCTCGCAATACCGGAGATCTCCTTGATAAACTCTGGTTCTTGCCGCAGTAAAGACCAGCCTCTTTTTCGCCCTGGTTATCCCCACATAGCAGAGTCTGCGCTCCTCCTCGATCTCGGCGGCATCATCCGCATTGATGCTGATACTGCTCGGAAACAAGCCGTCCTCCATCCCGCTCATATAGACCTGATCGAATTCCAATCCCTTTGCTGCATGTATGGTCATCAGCGTGATCCGGCTCGCCGAGCTGTCCATCCTGTCGATATCCGCGATCAATGCGATCTCTTCCAGAAAATCGCCAAGCCCTCCTTCCCTGAATTCCTCCGCCTTATTGATCAGCTCGTAAATATTTTCCAGCCTGGACTGAGCCTCGATCTCTCCTTCCTGCTCCAAATACGCCTCATATTCCGCTTCTTCAAGAATCGCCCGAATGATATCGGATACGAAAGCGCCCTCCTTAAGCCTTTTTCTGAATCCCTCGATCAGATCGGTAAAGCTCTTGATCTTATCCAGCGCCCTCTTTAGCTCGGGAATCTGCCATATATTCAGGCAGGCTTCATAAAGGCTGATTCCGTGCTCGGAAGCAAAGGAGGAGAGCTTGACAAGGCTGCTCTCTCCCACTCCCCTCTTGGGGATATTGATGATCCTGAGCAGAGCGATATCATCTCTTCCGTTTGCTATCGTTTTGAGATAGGCAATAATATCTTTAATTTCCTTTCTCTGATAGAAATTCACTCCTCCCACGAGCTGATAGGGAATGCCCAGAGACACGCATCGTTCCTCCAGAAGCCTCGACTGGGCATTGGTGCGGTAAAGCACTGCAAAATCATTGTAGTTTCCGCATTTTGCATGGCGTATAATATCTCTTGCGATGGCATCCGCCTCGGCTTTTGCATCCTCAAACTGACGAAACTCGGCTTTTTGTCCCCCTTTCTGTGCCGTCCAGAGTGTTTTGGTCTTTCTCTGGCGATTGTTGGCAATCAGCTTATTTGCGGCGTCCAATATATAGCCGCTCGAACGGTAATTCTGCTCCAGCTTGATGACCCTTGTATCCGGAAATACCTTCTCAAATTCCAATATATTTCTGATATTGGCTCCTCTGAATTTATAGATGGACTGGTCATCGTCTCCCACCACGCAGAGATTCTTATGCTTCCCGGCAAGCAGCTTGATCAGCCGAAACTGCGCCGTATTGGTATCCTGGTACTCATCGACCATAATATAGCGGAAGCGCTCCTGATAATGCGAGAGCACATCCGGATTCTTTTCAAAAAGCTCCACGGTCTTTCCGATCAGATCGTCAAAATCCAATGCATTATTCTTTTTCAGCGCCTCCTGATATGCCCCGTAGATTTCCGCGATCTTCTTTTCATAATAATCACCTGCCGTTTTTTCCGCCTCCTGCGCGTCTCTTAATTCATTCTTATAGGAGGAGATCGCATGCAACGCATTTCTCTCTCTGATCTGCTTATTATCTATATTCAGTTCCTTAAAGATTTTTTTCATCAGCGTTTTCTGATCATCCGCATCATAAATGCTGAATTGGTTATCATATCCGATCCGGTCGATAAAACGTCTGAGCATCCTTACACAGCTTGCATGAAAGGTCGAGACCCAGATGCTGTCCGCCTCCTCTCCCACGAGGGAATCTATTCTTTCCCTCATTTCCTTCGCCGCCTTATTCGTAAAGGTGATCGCCATAATATGATAAGGAGATACCCCTCTTTCCTCCATCAGATAAGCAATTCTATGCATCAGCACCCTTGTTTTTCCGCTTCCCGCTCCCGCAAGAATCAGCAGCGGTCCCTCCGTATGCAAAACCGCCTCCATCTGCATTTGATTTAAATGATAATCTATTTCTTTCATCCAGCGACTATCCTTCCTTTTTTCTATCCGAATTAAAAGTATACCATAACAATAAGATTCTTGATATATAGTTTTAAATACTATATAATATGATATCAAGATTAAAAATCATATTTTCATGCTTTTATCAAGCAGCTCCTCGACAACAGAGCACCCCGATCAATCCGGAGTCTGTATTGCAAGCTCAGGAATACAGCCTTCGCAAGGAGATTTATGAAAAACAATCAGCAGATTTTAGATACGATATTAAAAAAACTGGACAGAATACCTTATATTTCTCCGGATGAGATTCCGAAACTCGAGCTTTACATGGATCAGCTCACGACATTTATGGAGGAGCATCTCAAAGAGGCGAAGCGAGCCTCCGAAGATAAGATACTGACCAAAACGATGATCAATAATTATGCCAAAAACAGGCTGCTCCCCGCTCCCAATAAGAAGAAATACGGAAAGGACCATATCCTCCTTCTGATCTTTATTTATTACTATAAAAATCTTCTCTCCTTTTCGGATATCGAGCGGATCCTCACTCCTTTGAGCGATGAGCATTTTACCGGGAAGAAGAGCTCCGGAATCGAGCTGGAAGAGATCTATTCCCGGATACAGACCCTGATCAGGGAGAGCATTCCCTCATTAAAGGAAGAGATTCGGAAGAAATTTGCAAAAGCCGATGCCGTATATCCTCAGGATGATTCGGATAATCGCTATCCCGCCTTATTTACCTTTATGAGCGAGTTGGCATTTGATATCTATATCAAAAAGCAGATCATTCAGACCATTTCCGATCTCCTTCCCGCCCGGGAGGAGAAACTTTAAGCCGGGGGCGGAGCAAAATTTGATCAGAACCATGCCTTGGCGCATGGTTTTTCTTATGCGGCAAAAAACAGACATAGACAGCTCCTTCGAGCGCCCATGTCTGTTCTCCTGCACCGATCCCTTGATCGGAATACGCATATTCTTATTTTTCTTCCTTCAAGCGTTTGAATACCATATCATAACCGCCATTTCCATAATTCAAGGAACGGTTAACGCGACTGATCGTCGCCGTAGAAGCCCCTGTCTCCTGTGCAATTTCAAGATAAGTCTTTTCTTCTCTGAGCATTTTTGCCACCTCATATCTCTGAGAAAGCGAAAGCAGTTCATTGACTGTGCAAATATCTTCAAAAAACATATAGCATTCTTCTCTGTTTTTCAAACTCAGTATTGCTTCAAAAAGATGACTTACGGCTTCCGACTTTATTTTATCATTCATATTCAGAACTCCCGTACAGCATTTTAATATCACAATCATTTTAGCACAGTAAATTCTTAAAGTAAACCTTGTTTCTATTCTTTTCTTATTTTATTTTGACCGGAGCGGGTCTTCCCGGTTCAGCCCGCAAAATCAGACTGAGCTTTTTATACAAAATCAGCGTAAAGACGGATACCGAAACCCCTTTTACGATATTGAAGGGGAATACCGCCAGCAATACAAGGCTGTAAAGCGAATTGATCGCAGGGTTTACCGCAGTTCCCATTGCAATAATGCTCTCGAGAGGCATGCCGTAAAGCTGTGCGAACTTCGGAATCAGATAAACCGCATTGAACATCGTTCCGAATACGGACATGCAAATCGTTCCCAGAACACAGCCGCTGATCGCAAATCCCTTGGATTTCCGATAAAGATATACAAAGCTTGCCGGAAGTATCATGCTGCATCCTATGATAAAGTTTGCAAGCTCTCCCACGAATGCCGTGCTGGTAGACTTAAAGACGAGCTTGAGCAGTATTTTACAAAACTCCGTCAGGACTCCCGCAACCGGTCCGAATGCAAAGGTCACGATTAAAACGGGCACCTCCGAAAAATCAATCTTATAAAAGGGAGGAGCGAAAGGAAGCGGAATCTCAAAAAACATCAGGATCACGCTGAGCGCCGAAAATAGACCTATCATGCTCAGCTTTTTCGTCGTCAGCAGCTTTCCGTCTATTCCTCTCTCTTTTGCAACCTTTCTTTCAACCAGATATGCCAGCAGGAATATGGCTAAAACAATCCCTAAAAACTCTGCCAAAAAAATTGCATTCTCTGCCGCTTTTTCCAAAAATAAACTCATACCTACCTCCATAAAATAAGTGATTTTATTCCCGGGATCGCATAAAACCAAGTAAAAAGCCCCTGAATCTTCTGATCAGGGGCGCCTAACTCGATTTAAAAATGCTGATATGATATTCCTATCAGTATTTTATTCTTCTCTCATCCGGACTATACCGTCGGTTTTGGAATTGCACCAAATCAATCTTCTTTCAGGAAGAAGAATCGCAGACTTTTACTGCCGGTGGGGACTTTCACCCCGCCCCGAAGAATTTTTCTTGTATTCAGTATAGCTCTTTCATCGGCAATATGCAAGAGTTTTTTAAGCTTTTATCTTCATTCCGTTGATATCCACTCCCTCATCGATCTCTATCACGATGCATTTTTTTCCTTCTATCTCCATCGTCCGAATCCTCTGCATATATGCGGTATCCACCTTGATATTGATGCCCGCCGTCCTCACTTCCATTTTTTTCTTATCCAGAATATTCGAAGCCATGACCTCGATATCCGCCTCCTCGGAGCGCTCGTAATTTTTGATCGCTTCCTCGCAGGCTCCGCTTTTTTCGAGAATATTGAGCATATCCTTTTTATCCAGCATCAGAGGCTTTGCTTCCTCTTCTGTTTCGTTTTCCTCCATCTTTTCAAGGATTTCTTCATGAATATTGCTGATCATCTCGTATGGGCAGCTCCCTTGAAAGGCTTTGCGAAGTTCCTCCTGAATAATTTCCTTTTGCTCGTTTGCCGGAAGCGGGGGGCAGAGCCCGAATAGCGACTGCACGAATTCTTTTCCGATCTCTTCCGGTTTTTTGGAAAAATAAAGCAGGGAATGGATATCCGTTCCTCTCTCGTGAAATGCGGGAAATAAAAATCCATGCATCGGTGCCCCCACGACCCAGTCTCTGTTTCTATGCTCTATGCTTCTTTTCTCCTCATGATAGCTCAGCCCCGGCTTTGATAAGCTGACCGGGCAAATGCTGCAAAGCAATGCGTGATAGACCTCCTCGGAAGCATCCTCCATTTCGCTATTGTCTTTTGCCTTCCCCGGAACATCATATAGGATATCGATTAAAATGATATAGTAGTTTTCGGGATAGCCGTAATGCTCGATGAGGGTCTCAAAAAATCGGTTCAGCAGCTCCTCCTCTTCGAGTCCGCTTTCCCGAAGGCGCAGCAGGAATTCATGGGCGCTGCCCTCTTTTTCCTGCTCTATCGTAAATTCCATATTCAGAAGATGTTTTCCCGGGGTTCCGCTCAGCGTCTTCCTGAAAATTTCCTCATATTTGAAAGCCTCTTCTTCCATAAGGCTGTAAAATGCATTTTTAAATTGCAGCTTGATGTTTTTTTCCGCATCCACATAGCAGCCCGCTATCCGGGTAATCACATTGCTGTCCTTGTTGAATAATCTTTTTATTTCCGCAATTTCCGATTTCAGCATAAATATATCGGATGGATGCCCGCTCCTTTCGAAGCAAGGCATCCATCCCTCCTTTTCCATATTCCGTAAAACGATGTTTTCTAAAATCTGAATTTCTCTTCAAAATAGCTCTTAAGCTCTGCAATCGGAACTCTTACCTGCTGCATGCTGTCTCTTTCTCTTACCGTCACGCACTGATCCTCTTCCGAATCAAAATCATATGTAATGCAAAACGGCGTTCCAATCTCATCCTGTCTTCTGTATCTCTTTCCTATATTTCCTCTTTCGTCAAATTCACAGTTATAGTATTTGCAAAGCTCCTGATAAACCTTGTATGCGCCCTCATTGAGCTTTTTGGAAAGAGGAAGAATTCCGATTTTGACGGGTGCAAGCGCAGGATGGAAATGAAGAACCGTTCTTACCTCTCCGTCCTCAAGCTCCTCCTCGTCATAAGCCGAGCAAAGGAAAGCCAGCGTTACTCTGTCCGCACCGAGCGAAGGCTCCACGACATAGGGAATATATCTCTCTCCCGTCTCGTCGTCGAAATACGTCATATCCTGTCCGGATACATTATGATGCTGGGTCAGGTCATAATCCGTTCTGTCCGCAACACCCCAAAGCTCGCCCCATCCGAAGGGGAAGAGGAATTCGATATCCGTCGTCGCCTTGGAATAATGGCTCAGCTCTTCCTTCGCATGATCTCTGCATCTCATCATCTCTTCCTTCATGCCCAGAGATTTCAGCCAATCCACGCAGAAGCTTCTCCAATAGTTAAACCACTCCAGATCGGTATCCGGCTTACAGAAAAACTCCAGCTCCATCTGCTCGAACTCCCTCGTCCGGAAAGTAAAATTACCGGGGGTGATTTCGTTTCGGAAGGATTTTCCAATCTGCGCGATACCGAAGGGCAGCTTCTTTCTCGAGGTTCTCTGCACATTCTTAAAATTCACGAAAATTCCCTGTGCCGTCTCCGGGCGCAGGTATACAGTATTCTTCGAATCTTCGGTCACGCCCTGAAAAGTCTTAAACATCAAATTAAACTGCCGTATATCGGTCCAATCCTTCTTCTTGCAGGAGGGACAGCAGATATTCTGCTCATCGATATATTCCTTCATCTTTTCATGGGACCATGCATCCACGCTTTCCTCATGGCTGATCTTATGCGCATCCATAAACTCCTCGATCAGCTTATCCGCACGGAATCTCTCATGGCATGCCTTACAGTCCATCAGGGGATCGGCAAAGCAGCCCAGATGACCGGAAGCAAACCAGGTCTGCGGATTCATCAGGATCGCACAATCCACGCCTACATTATAAGGCGATTCCTGCACGAATTTCTGCCACCATGCCCTCTTGATATTGTTTTTCAGCTCCACACCGAGATTGCCGTAATCCCATGTATTGGCAAGCCCTCCGTATATCTCGGAGCCGGGGTAAACAAAGCCTCTCGATTTCGCTAAAGAACTGATTTTTTCCATTGTATAATCCATACTCTCTCCCTCCTCATCGCTTTTTCCTTTTATTCAAAAATAATAATGTTCCGACCGCTTCCGCTCTGCGCGCTATGATCCGAAAGCTGCTGCGCGCCCTCTCCCTGTAAGAAAAGAATCTTTCCCTCGGTATAGATCGTATTGCTTCCCTCGATAATCGCAAAATATGCATCCTTTTTTTTGAGCGCTTCCTCGGGAAGACCTGCGCCAAGCTGCAGCTCTATCGCATCCTTCACCTTCATCATCTGCAGGGTTTCCACCCCTATGGTATTATCCTGCGTCTCAGAGATAAAACGAAACATCGAATCGATATCCTGATACGACAAAATCAGCTTCAGGCTCCCCTTCTCCGCCTCCGCAGAGACAATCGCCACGGCTTCCTTGGCAGATTGCCGGTTAAAATCATCCACCTCTTTTTGCACATACTCCCTGAAGGCATCCGAAGTATATTCTCCCGCCGCCTCTTCTATAATGCAGGACTGTAAAGAAGCATCCCTTTTTAAAAATATCGCGTTTTCATTCGGCTTAAACTCCGCCGTACTGAGGGATGAACAGGCGGACAGTCCCAATGCCGCCGAAAGAATCACAGAACCTAAGAATTTTTTCATACTGCCGTGCTTTTCCTATTCCTTAAATTTTTAACAATTATACAATTTTTCCATGCTATTTTCAAGTGATAATCGCTTTGAGAATTTTGAGAGAATTCATCTCCTTATCGATGTATTCCCCCATCATATCATCCATGCAGCTTTCGATTTCCTCCAGCACCTCCTGCTTTATCGCAAAGGTATAGAGCTTCTCCAGAGGGCTGTGGATAATATAATGCCATGTGTACCTTGCCGTCTCTCCCCGGAGTTTTTTCGGTTGAGAATCGTATTCCCCGTTGATCACCATCATTCGCAGTTCAAAGATCCGTCTTGTCAGCCTCATCGGTATCGAGGGTCTGCTGAGTGCAAGCAATGAGATATATAAAAGCTTCAGCATATCCTGCTCTCTGAGAAACTCTCTCGCATAATAATCCGTAAATTCCAGAAAATAGCTGCCGTAGCATGCCTTTTGTATATCCTGCGAAATTTCCTCAAAGAAGCGTTCCATCTTTGCGGAATGCAGGCTGAAGCTGTTTCTTCCCTCATAGAACTTGAATTTTCCGTAGGCAAAAGGGAGAGTACAGGCAAGCAAAGGGCTTCCCTGCCTTCTCGCTCCTCTGACAAAGGCAAAGAGCTTTCCCCTCTCTCTGGTGAGTACGGTTATTCTCTTATCGTATTCTCCTATCGGAATGGATTTGATGACCATCCCGGTAAACTCCGCAAAATCCTTCACTTATACTCCTATGCATATTATGCCCGTCGCCGGGAAATGCTCTTTTGATCGCCCTTCCTCCGGATTTTATATGTTTTTGGAATCATAGCCGAAGTTCTTCATCTGGATATCCGAATCCCTCCATTGCTTTCTTACCTTTACCCAGAGCTTGAGATTTGCCTGCCGCTCGCTCATCTCTTCAATATCTTTCCTCGCCTGCATTCCTATTTTCTTGAGCATGGCTCCGCCCTTACCGATAATCATCCCCTTATGAGAATCTTTCTCACAGATGATCTCCGCCTCGATATCGACAAGATCCCCTCCTCTGTTCTTCATCTTAACGACCTCTACCGCAATTCCGTGCGGTATCTCGTCTCTGAGCAGGCGCAGCGCCTTCTCCCTGATGATCTCCGCCGCTATGCTGCGCATAGGCTGATCCGTCACGACGTCCTCATCATAATACATCGGACCCTCCGGCAGATACTCAAAGAGAATATCCAAAAGCCTGCCCGTATTCTTATGTTCCAGCGCCGAGAGCGGAATGATCTCCGCAAAATCTCTCAGCTTCGAATATTTATCGATGAGTTCCAGAACACGCGCCTTCTCTTTAAGAAGATCCGTCTTATTGATCGCAAGCAGAACCGGCTTCTTCAGCCCCTCCAAAATCTCGGCTATGCCCTGCTCCCTACTTCCGATATGAGCGGATGCCTCAACCAGCCAGAGCACGAGATCCACATCTTTTAAGCTCTGCTTCGCGACGTTTACCATATATTCTCCGAGCTTATTCTTTGCCTGATGTATGCCGGGCGTATCCAAAAAGATGATCTGCCCTCTCTCATCCGTATATACGGTCTGTATCTTTTTCCTCGTCGTCTGCGGCTTATCCGAGGTAATTGCAATCTTCTGCCCGATCAGCGCATTCATCAATGTCGATTTTCCTACATTCGGTCTGCCGATTAAGGCGACGAAACCGGATTTTTTCTCTCCCATCTTCTTACTCCTGTATTTTACTCTGCTCTGCCGATTCTCCCGCGGAAACTATGGCTTCTATATCGGTGAAGAGCTTTGCCTCCTCCGAAATCTTTCCCGCATTTCCTATCGTACAGCAGAGTCCGTCCGAAATCACCGCCTCGATCAGGGGAGCAAGCGCCCTGATATCCTCTGCCGAAGCATCTAGAATCTCCCTTCTCTCCCTCTCTATGCTCTCAAAATCAATGCCGCTCATATACGCGCTCAGTCCTCTGAGCCCCTTTGCCGAGGGAGTCAGCGGAGCATCCAGCTCACCGATCGCGCCGATGATCATCTTGCTCATCTCTCTTTCATCCGCTTCGAAGGATGCGGTAAACTCAGGGATTCCCCGATAAACCTTTTCCGTATTTCCTATATTCGGATCTCTGTAGGAAGCAAAGCCGGCATTTCCGTTTCTTGCAAAGCTTGCGGCACAGCCGTAAGCCCCTCCCATCGTTCTGATCCGGCTCCAGAGATAATCATAGCTCAAAATCATTTTCAAGAGGCGCAGCGCCCCGGTATAGGCAAATCCGTGTGCGGCAAAATTTCCGAAGCTTGCGACATAATTGACCTGGGAAGCCGAAGAAAACGCTTCTCTCTTTATTTTTTTCTCTATCCGAAAGTTCTTTTCTTCCCCTATGCTCTCTCCCTTAGGCAGCTTTTCATAAAGCGCCTTCGCTGCCGGAAGAAGCCGCTCATACCCCTCCTTATCCGCGGTAAGATGGAGCATGAGATTTTCACGGCAAAAAATCCTCTTTGCCAGCTCTTTGAGCTTTTGCATCAGATGAGCGGAAGAAGCTTCAAAATCCGCCGTGCACTCCTCGAGGAAGCGATAAAAACGGATCCCTCTCGTCGCATCGTTAAAGTACGCCGTCTTCGATATATGGGAGCCCGCTCTGTTAAGCGCCGTTACATGACCGGCAGCCAAAAGCTTCTCCTTATTCTTCGCCTTAAGCTCGAGAAGAATCTCCTTAAGACGCTTGCCGTCCTCAAGCTTGGAGGAAAGCAGGATCTGGCTTGCCGCATCCGCAGCCCAGAGAAACTTATCATATAAGATCTTGATATTTACGGAAAATATCATGCCGATCTCCTCCTCTGCGCCCTCGGAGGGAAGAGCCGCATAGGTTTCAAATCCGAAGCCCAATCCTCCGCTGTTTTGATTGATCTGCGTCGCAAGCTTCGCATAGCTGTATTTTTCCGTATCGATAAATCCGAAAATTTCTTTTAAAAGCGCAAGATAGGGCAGCTCCTCCCGATCTATGCGGTTTGCATCAAACATCAGCTTCCAATAGGCGATTTTTGAGGTAAATACCTCGCTGAATACAATATCCAGCTTTCGATCTCCGACTCCGAGGCTTTTCTTTTCCCAGATCGGAGCCTGCGCTTCCCTTTTGATATCCTCTCTTTTGAGCATGGGAATCTTCAGCAGATCTTCTTTCCTTGAGGGCTCTTCCTGATAGCGCTTCAATTCCTCCGTTTCTCTTACCAAATCTTCCAGCTCTTCCCGGGAAAACTCCGCCTTGACCCCTGCAAGCTTCTTTGCCAGCTCCCGCTCTCTCTCTTGGGTAAGCCCTTCCTTCGGAGAAAGGATAATGCATGCCTCGAAAGGATTGTCGAGAAGATAATCTCTGATCAGTTTCTCAAAAAATCCCTCATCCACACCTGCGCGGAGCGCTTCAAATACCTCCTTGTATTTCAAATGCAGACTCGGCTCTCCCCCGTAGATCCACGCTTCATATGCGCTCAGCCCGTAGATCAGACCCTTGGGATAGCCTCCGAAATCCGCCTCTCTTGCCTTAAACTCGCTGATATTGATTGCCGCTCTGAGCGCATCCTTATCCAAGCCCCCGTTGGCAAGCTTTCGCAGCACTCCTTTTACGACCGCCAGAAATTCCGCCTTCTTTTCCTCGCTTGTATTCTTGGCGATAATGGAGAAAAAGGGTTCGCTGATCCCGTACTCATAGCCTCCGTCGATTTCCTCTCCTATGCCGGCATCGATCAGCGCCTGCTCAAGCGCCGCTCCCGGAACCTCAAGAAGAATATAATCCAGAATCTGAAATCCCGTGCAGATCAGCGGATCGAGCTCTCCTCCCACGACCGTATGAAGAGAGAGATAAGCCCTGTTTTTACTTCCCTCCTCCTTGGTAACGGAATATTCATAGCGTTTTTCTCTGGGCGCATCCCATGCCAAAATCGGCTCGATCTGCGAATCCACCTCTTTTTTATCAAAGCGCGAGAGATATTCCCTATCCATCCATTCCAGTCTTTCCGCCATATCGGCATCTCCGTAAAGATAGATAAATGCATTCGAGGGATGGTAATACCTTTGATGAAATGCCTTGAATTTTTCCTCATTCAGTTCCGGAATATGCAGGGGATCTCCTCCCGATTCTTCTCCGTAGGAATGACCTTCAAAGAGCGTTTTCGTGACCGCTCTCTCCAGCATCCCGTCTACGGAAGAAAAGACGCCCTTCATCTCATTATACACGACCCCGTTAATGCTCAGATCGCCGTCCGGGGATTCCAGCTCATAATGCCATCCCTCCTGCTTGAAAATTTTCTCCTCTTTATAGATATTGGGATAAAAAACCGCATCGAAATAGACCTCCATCAGATTGCAAAAATCCTTATGGTTGCAGCTTGCCGCAGGATAAACCGTCTTATCCGGATAAGTCATCGCATTTAAAAAGGTATTGAGCGAGCCCTTGACCAGCTCCACAAAAGGATCCTTTGCCGGAAATTTTTCGGAACCGCATAGTACGCAATGTTCCAGAATATGCGCCGCTCCGGTCGAATCCAGCGAAGGGGTGCGAAATCCGATGGAGAATACCTTATTATCATCCTCATTCATCAGCAAAAAAAGCTTTGCCCCGGTTTTGATATGCTCGAGGCGCAGCCCTTCGGAATCGAGCTCTTCAATATACTCTCGCCCGCTTATGCGGTAATTCTTCAAGTTCTCTATTTCTTTTACTCTTTTTTCCATTTTTTCCTTCTTCATCAATAATACCCCATAAATTTATCTTTTAAAATTGCAATGCATTCTCTCGTCGAAAAATGCAGGTATAAAACGGGATCGGAGGGAGCAACCAGCGCATAAAGCTCCCGATAACCTATGCTTCTTGCCAGAGAAAGCGCCCGAAACATATGAAATCCGTTGGTGATAATCCCCACTCTCTTCGGTCTGTTTTCCGCAATCATGACGGGACCGCTGTCCAACCCGATATCTCCGATATTTTCCTTGCTGTTTTCCTTGATGACCCTGTTGATCAAGACCTTGCTGTAAAGTATGTTTTCCCTCGTATTGCTCGACTGAATCTCCAAAAAAAGGCTCTCCGGCTCCACTCCCCGAAGCAGCAGATACTGTGCCATCGCCTCCGCCTCCGAAACCGGCTCATCCCTTCCTCTTCCTCCGGAAAGCACGATGAGCGTTGCCGGGTATTCGACAATATAATTCTTTGCCGTCTGCACTCTGCTTTGCAGAGATTTGCTAAGACTTCCGTCCTCTTTTATTCTTGCGCCGAGCACGATGATATAATCGAGCTGGGGCTCGGGCTTTGCCGATGCCGCCAAAAAAATTACGGTCTGCAATAATAAAAACACGCAGATACCGGCGATTGTCAGGGTATTTATCGCAACGATCAGCCAGAGCGGGATTTTTTTCGGATCCGTCTTATAGATTCTGCTGATAAAGGCGAAGCCGAATAAAATAACGCAAAATAAGAGCCATATGAAATCGCCTGATGCCTTCAGTCCGGTGTAAAGATTTAAAACCACATAGTAAAAAAAACAAAACACCGCTCCGATAGCAAAAAACAAAAACATATGGCTCTCCTTTTTTATTCTCGTCTCAGATTCCGAATATGCAGAGCATTATTTACTTTTCATCCTCAGAATCTCTCCTTTTTGCGCAATGCAGTCTCCCGGATCTATGATGATCTTCTGCTTCGGATGGGGCGCAGAGTCCATGAAATTGCCCTCCTCGTCAGAGATGGAAAGAACTTTAAACGCCTCGTTTTCCTGATTCATCTTCATGACTTCTATCTCGTCTCCCACAAAGAAACGATTTTTCTGCTCGATAAGGATTCTTCCCTTTTCATCCCTCTCCTCTACTCTCCCTATATAAACATAGTTCTGAACATAGGTATTGCTGTCATAAATCTGCGTATCCTCATCCGATTTTCCGAAGAAAAATCCCGTCGTAAACTCTCTGTAGGTGCATTTTCCGATTTCCGACTTATAGTATTCCAAATTCGCCTTATAGATCTCTTCTCCGGCAAGATAATCATCGATCGCTTTCCGATAGGTTCTTGCCACCGTCGCCACATAGAGTGCGGTCTTCATTCTTCCCTCTATCTTGAAGCTGTCTATCCCCGCCTCTATCAGCTCGGGTATATGCTCTATCATGCAAAGATCCTTGGAATTGAAAATATAGGTTCCTCTCTCATCCTCATAAACAGGCAGGTACTGCCCCGGTCTTTTTTCCTCGACCACGGAATACTTCCATCTGCAGGGATGGGTGCATGAGCCCTGATTCGCATCTCTTCCCGTAAAATAATTGCTCAGCAGACAGCGCCCCGAATATGCCATGCACATCGCACCGTGAATAAAGCTCTCGATCTCCATCTCTTCGGGAATATTGGCTCTGATCTCTCTGATTTCCTCCAGAGAAAGCTCTCTTGCCGTCACCACTCTTTTTGCGCCGAGCTGCCACCAGAAACGATAGGTGGCATAATTGGTATTATTCGCCTGGGTGCTGATATGGATTTCCATATCTCCCAGTACCTCTTTTGCGATCGAAAACATCCCGGGATCCGAAATGATCAATGCATCCGGGGCAATTCTCCCCAACTCCTGAAAATATCTTTTCGCCTCCTCCAGATCCTCATTATGCGCGAGAATATTTGCGGTAACATAAACCTTTTTTCCCGCCTCATGCGCATAATCGATACCGAGCTTCATTTCCTCCATCGAAAAATTCTTTGCCTTCGCCCGCAATCCGAATGCCTCTCCGCCTATATATACGGCATCCGCACCGTAGTCAATCGCGGTTTTTAAAACCTCGAGGCTGCCTGCCGGCACCAAGAGTTCTATCTTTCTTCTCATCTATTTCCCTATGTATACACTGAGCGCGATACCGTCTCCCACCGGCAAAATACTGCTTTTGAGATGAGGCTCATGCATGATTTTGTACAAAAACTCCCTCATGCGGCTATGTATACATCTGTCACGCCTTTCTATTGCATATCTGGACTGGATAATATCGCCCTCCTGAAGCACATTATCCGAGAAGAGCACGCTCCCCTCCCTCATCAGCTCCAAAATCATCGGGAGCCATTTTATATACTGCCCTTTTGCCGCATCCAGAAAAATAAAGTCATAAGACTTCCCTTCCTCTCCCAAATGCCGCAGTATCTCGCTCGCATCTCCCTCAAGAAGCTCTATTCTCTCTTCCAGTCCCGCTTTTTTTATATTTGCCTTCGCCTGCAAAATCCTCTTTTTATAGTTTTCAATCGTCGTGATTTTGCCGGTCTTTGGAGCTTCCTCTGCCATCAGAATCGCCGAATAGCCGATCGCCGTCCCGATCTCGAGAATACGCCCCGGTCTTTTCATTCGCAGCAGGCTCCTTAAAAACGCCTCCGTATTGCTCTTTAAAACGGGCACCTTATTCTCCCCGGCATATGCCCTGATCTCTTTGAGAAGCGCCGAGGATTCCTCCGCTATGGAATCTATATATTCCGCAATTCTCGGATTTACGATCATTCTCTTCCCTGCTTCTGCGGCTTGCTTTCTTCCGCCGCCGCTCCCTTGTCAAGAAGCTCCAGTATCTGCCTCGAGGTCTGGGAGGTATTGAGGATATAATCTCCCGGGGTGATTTCCAGATCGAAAAAACCGGACTGAATCTCAAATGAGAGCTCATTGGTGATCAATCCCCTGCTTTTGAGGAGCTTTGCCGTCTCCTTAACGGAGATTCCCTCGGGTATGCTGACCTCGATATCTCTTCCGGGCGCTTCCTCCACCGAAGAAGCATAGAAAATATCATGCCCGAAATTATATGCAAAGGAAGCCGCTCTGATGATGACAAGCAGCACCAGCGCATAGATGATCAGCCTCAGCGATATGGTGATCACCGTTTTTGAAAATCTGTCGATTCCGCTCTTGTTTTTATTCATATCCTTTTCCTGCCTCGGCAGTCCTATGCCGATTATACCTCCATGATAATAGGCAATATCACGGGATTTCTCTTAATTCTCTTCCATAAGAAATCACTGAGCGCATCTCTGGTGATATTCTTCATCTTCGACCAGTCCGTCAGTCTCGCTTCGAAGCAGTCATCCAAAGCGGATACGACCACCTCTCTCGCCTCCTCCATCAGATCTCCCGATTCTCTGATATAGACAAAGCCTCTGGATACGATATCGGGACCCGAAACCAGACGGTTCGAACCCTTCTCCAGGGCGAGCGCTATGATTATAATACCATTTTGTGCAAGGTTTTGTCTATCTCTAAGGACAATATTGCCGACATCGCCTACTCCGAGCCCGTCCACATAGACACAGCCCGCTTCGACATGGTTTACCACCTTGCAGTAATCCTCGCAGACCTCGACCACGTCTCCCGCAGACATCATCATTACATTGTCTCCCGGCATTCCCATCGATTCTGCAATCGATTTCTGCGCCATCCTATGCCTGTATTCTCCGTGAATGGGAAGTGAAAATTTCGGTCTGAGCAGTGAATACATCAGCTTGATCTCCTCCTGGCAGGCATGCCCGGAAACATGCGTATCCTGGAAGATCACCTCCGCTCCCTTGATGGAAAGCTCGTTGATCACCTTATTGACCGCCTTTTCATTGCCCGGTATCGGAGTGGAGCTCATGATGATCACGTCATTCGGGGAAATGGATACCTTCTTATGCACGGAGGAGGACATGCGCGAAAGCGCAGCCATGCTCTCTCCCTGGCTTCCCGTCGTGATCAGAACCGTCTTTTCCGGCGGATAATCCTTCAAATGATCGATATCGATCAGGGTTCCCTCCGGAATTCTGATATAGCCCAGCTCCCCGGCAACCCGGATTACATTGACCATGCTTCTGCCTTCCACGACCACCTTTCTGCCGTATTTATATGCGGTATTGATGATCTGCTGCACCCTGTCCACATTGGAGGCGAAGGTAGCCACTATGATGCGGTTCTTCATATGCTCCGCAAAGATCAGGTCAAAGGTTCTGCCCACCGACTTTTCGGACATCGTAAAGCCCGGTCTTGCCGCATTCGTCGACTCGCAAAGCATTGCCAGGCAGCCCTGTCTCCCGATCTCCGCCATACGCTGCAAATCGATGGAATCCCCGAAGACCGGAGTATAATCGATCTTGAAATCGCCGCTGTGGAAAATCATTCCCGCCGGAGAAGAGATCGCAAGCGCACAGGCATCCGCAATGGAATGGTTGGTCTTGACATATTCGACCTTGAAATCGCCAAGCTCTATCGTCTGTCCGTCCTTGACGATATTGAGCTTTGAGGTCTTGTCGATATTATGCTCCTTGAGCTTCCTCTCGATCAGCGCGATCGTCAGCCTGGTGCCGTATACCGGCACATTGAGCTGCTTGAGGATATAGGGAAGCGCACCGATATGATCCTCATGCCCGTGGGTGATGCAAAAGCCCTTTACTTTCAGATAGTTATCCTTCAAATAGCTGATATCGGGTATCACCAGATCGATTCCCAGCATATCCTCTCCGGGAAAAGCAAGTCCGCAGTCCACGACGATGATGCTGTCCTCATACTCGAATGCCGTAATATTCATGCCGATCTGCTCCAGTCCTCCCAGAGGGATGATTCTGACTTTTTTCGACTTGGATTTTCCCTTTCTTCCCTTTTTCCTGCTCTCCTCTTTCTGGCTTTCTTCCTTCTCTTTTTTTGCTTCCAGTGCAAGCTCTCGCAAGCTGGGCACGGCAATCGCCTTCTTTGAATTTTTTCTCTGCTTCTGCGCCTTTTCCTGTGCCCCAGCTTCCTTTGCCGTATTTTCTTTTACCGGAGCTTCCGCCGTTTTTTTACTCTCTCTTTTCTTCGGAGAAGAGGATTCCTTCGCTTCCTTCGTTTTTATTGCGGAAGCGGGCTTTCTTCCTGAGTTTTCCTTCTCCTGCACCTTTTCTCCCTGCTTCTTCGTTTTTACGCTCTTCTGCTTTTTTTCGCTTTCCGCCGCCGCATGAGCACTCTCTTTGCTCTGCTCGCGGGCTGCGCTTTTTTTCAGCGTGCTCCCCTGCTCCGGATCCTTTGTTTCTTTTCTCACTCTTCCTCTGCTGATTTCTCTTAATTGTTTTAAAGGATTATTTTCCATATTCTTCTTTCTGTCTTCCCTCCGTTTTTTCTATCTTGCTCCGTTCTTTCTCCTGATTTTCAAAATATCCCTTCTTTTTTGCGCTTTCCGGCATTTCTTTGCGCCCTTTTCTTTTCGCTATTTTATAAATCCGGTATCCGTATCCTGCATTAATTCCATAAAAATATCAAAAACCTGCTCCGCCTCGAGATCGTCTTCGACAAACTCATATCTTGCCTCCTCTTCCTCGGCTTCGGAGCAGTCTTTAAGCACATAGCATTCTCCGTCCTCATCCTCCTTGGCATCCGTTACCAGAATATAAAACGCATTATTGAATTTCGTTTCCTCCAAAATATAGAGCTCAAGGATCTCGCCCTGCTCATCACGGATGCTGATCTTATTGTCTTTCATCGTTTTCCCTTCCGCGGCTCTCTGCCGCCATATATTCTTTAAGCATCAGGGCTGCCGCCACACTGTCAATATATTTTTTCATCTCGCCCGCTTTGATACCGCTTTCCGAAAGCAATTCCTTCGCTTCCGCACTGGTCAGTCTTTCATCAATATAAATAATTTCTTTTCCGAGGCGCTTTTCCAAAAGCAGCTTAAAGTCTTCGGTTTTTTTTACCCTCTCCCCTTCGCTGCTGTCCATATGAAGCGGCTTTCCCAAAATAATTTTTTCCACTCCCCGTTCGAGAACGATTTCCTCTATTCTGGCAAGCGTTCTCCTCAGCTTATTCTCGTGCTCTCTGATAATGGTCTCAAGCGGATGGGCAGCAATACCGAGCGCATCGCTCACCGCCACTCCCACCGTCTTTGAACCGTAGTCCAAAGCCATCAGAACCATAGCTTCTCCCTCATCTCTCTCTTTTTTGCTTCTTCTCGTTTTCGGCTTCTCTTCTTTTCTTTTCGCTTTTCTCTCATCAAATTCCGTTTTCTGCTCATTGCAACACGAAAATAAGTTGACCCTAACGGTCAACTCATCCAGTCCGGTTTACGCTATTTTAATGACCGCAGCCCGATACGGTCGGTTCACGTGGCTCGATGAATCATTATTTTTAAATAACATAAATACCGGTTATTTGTCAAGGCATAGTCTGTAAAAATCCTTGAGCTCTTATTTTATCTTCGTCTCGATATATACGCTCAGGAGCTCCTCCATAATCTCGTCTCTCTCGACTTTCATAATCAGGCTTCTTGCACTGTTATGGCTTGTGATATAGGTGGGATCTCCCGACATGATATAACCGACGATTTGATTCAGAGGGTTATAGCCTTTTTCGGTTAATGCGTCATAAACCATCGCCAAAATCTGACCTACCTCCATCTTCTTGTTCTCCTGCACAGCATTGAAAAACTGTGTATCCTTCAAATCTCCCATATTGTTCACGTCCTTTTCTTTTGCAGATCATTTTAAACTAAAACGGAAATTTCAGCAAGATAAGATTTCTTACAAAATATCTACGTTTTACTGTATAAAAGAATTTTTCCGCTATGATACCTCGATTTCAAAAACCCGATAGGTCTTGTCGCGGTTTTCAAAAAACCTCTCCGCCATCCGGATTCCCATGCGGTTGCTTTCTAAGATCGCAGCCGTCTTGACCTCCCGATAGCCGCTCCAATCCAGTCCGCAGCAATATTTTGCAAGCGCATATGCGGCTCCCCTCTTTTGAAATTTCGGTATTACGGCAATATCCGCAATCTTGAGCCCATGGATCAGCTCCGGACGCAGCTTGTATTTGAGCAGGGTTCCCAGACCGATTTTTTCCCCCGGATCAAGCAGCTGATTGAAGTCCGGGTACCAGAGAAGATAGCCCGCCGGCTTTCCCTCAAAAAATGCAAAAAGAAGGTTTTCATCCTTAAGAAAAAGCTTTAAGCCTTCTAAAAGCTCTCTTGCCTCCTCCTTTTTGAGCTCGGAATAATAGGCCTGATTTTCATATGCCCGCCTGCCGATTTCACTGTAAAGATATGCCGTTCTCTCCGGAGAGCGAAAATCCGCTCTTCTGATCTCAAATCCCTCGGTTTTCTGATCCGCTTCAAGAATCTTTCTTCTCAGCTCTCCCGCTTCGGATCGGTAGCTGTAAAGCTTTTGCGAGCATGCGGCATATTTTTCGAGATATTGCACATAATACGGGGGATGATGCGAGCTCCCGAAGGAGGGCGGCAGATCAAAATGATCCTCGAGAATGCCGAAGCCGTAATGCATATGTATATTGACTCCTGCAATCAGCTTTTCTATCCCCTTTTTCCTCGCCCTCTGCTTCGCAAAACGGAGCAGAAATTCCAAAACCCTCTCCTCCCGCACGAAATTTAAAAAAGCAATCTGCATGCCCTCTTTCGGCTCCCTCGTGGAAATCAGGATAAAAAACGCTTTGATCTCCTCTTCCTCGAGAACGATGCAGGGCAAAAGCTCCATCCTCTCGGGAAGGCGCTCGCTATGTTTTAATATTCCTCTGATCATGCGCAGGGAGATCTCGTCAAATGCGTTTCCCCCGGAAATTCTCCTGCAAAACACCGATATTTTTTCGAAATTCTCTTTTCCCGCTCTCTTTATTTCCATCTCTTTACTCCGCAAAAAAATATTCTCTGCTCCATCTGCTCTGATTATAGCATAAAACATCTCCGGATTATATCTCTTTGCCCGGATATTCCTTTCTTCCTCTTCTTTGAATCCGCAAAGCGCAAAAAGCCGCGCTGCCGGGTCGCCCGAATATGCGCTCCCGAAAGCACGGCTTTATCGTTTATTGCTCTTAAATTTTTTCTCTTCTCTCTTTCCGGGAAAGGCTTTGTTAAGCCCCTCTTTCTTACATCAGGGAAAGATAGAGATTCTTGATATCCTCAAATTCCGGTTCTCTCGGATTGCCGGGCTTGCATGCGTCATCCATCGCCGACTGGGTCAGGAAATCAATATCTTCCTTCTTTACAATTTCCTTGAGATCGGAGGGAATACCCACATCCTGTGAAAGCTTTCTTACCGCATCCACGGCAGCCTTGCGATACTCTTCCTGGCTCATGCCCGCTACATTTTCCACGCCCATTGCGATAGCGATATCTCTGTACTTTGTTCCGGTATTCGGAGCGTTAAATTCCATGATTGTCGGAAGCAAAATTGCATTTGCGATTCCGTGCGGAGTATCATATACCGCACCCAGAGCATGTGCCATCGAGTGAACGATTCCCAGACCGCAGTTGGAGAATCCCATTCCGGTAAGGTACTGTCCGAGAGCCATTCCCTCTCTTCCCTCCGGAAGATTATTTACTGCGCCTCTGAGGCTTTTTGCAATCACCTCTATCGCCTTGAGATTGAACATATCCGTCATCTCCCACGCACCCTTGGTCGTATATCCTTCTATCGCATGAGTGAGCGCATCCATTCCGGTTGCTGCGGTCAGTCCCTTGGGCATCGTGCTCATCATCTCGGGATCTACAAAGGCAACAACGGGGATATCATGAGGATCTACGCATACGAATTTTCTCTTCTTCTCCACATCCGTGATCACGTAATTGATCGTAACCTCCGCTGCGGTGCCTGCGGTTGTCGGAACCGCAAGAATCGGCACGGAAGGCTTCTTTGTCGGTGAAAGTCCCTCAAGGCTTCTTACATCCTCAAATTCCGGATTCGCAATAATGATGCCTATCGCCTTTGCGGTATCCATCGAAGATCCGCCGCCGATTGTTACGATATGATCGGCTCCCGAATTCTTGAAGGAGCTCACTCCGCTCTGTACGTTTTCTATCGTAGGATTGGGCTGAATATCCGAATACAGTGTATAGCCTATTTTTGCCTCCTCCAAGAGATCGGTAATTTTTGCCGTAACACCGAATTTCACCAGATCGGGATCCGAGCAGACAAATGCCTTTTGAAATCCTCTTCTCTGTATTTCCGTTACGATCTCCTTGATTGCTCCCGCTCCGTGATAGGAGGTTTCATTCAATACGATTTTTCTTGCCATATTTCGCTTCCAGCCTTTCTTTCTTTGTTTGTTTATTTTTTAACATTTTTAGGGTTAAAATTTTGTAACCGCTCCGGCGGAGCGCTGGATGCCGCAGAATCCCCGCTCCGGCACCCCGCCAAAAGACGATTACTTTTTTTACCTGATCTTAAAGGACTACTCCTTTTTGAAGCATGATATTTGCATATAATGCCTTTTCCGAGCTCGCAATGATTAAATATGCCTGTTTCGCTTCCTCATAAAATTGAAACCGCTCTGTAAATCCCACGCGCTCTCTCTTTTCGTCATGCGCTTCCAAAATCTGCACAAACTCTTCCCAAATGGGAGTGGGCGTCGTATCTCCCGCTACTTTTTCCATCAGAGATACCGGTCTTTCCACATAGCTGTCCAGAGGAAAAACCTGAAGAATCGCCTCCAATATCTCCGGAACGCCGTGACCGTCCATTCTGATTACGATCGCATTTTTTCCGAGCGATTCCGCCGGGAAATTGCCGTCGGCAATCACCAGACGGTCGGCATGTCCCATTTCACAAAGAGTCTTGAGCAGCATAGGAGATAATATCTTCGGTATTCCTTTTAGCATGCTCTCTCTCCCGCTGTCCGATTACTCATATAAGCAGGGTGCGATTGCGGGATCTTCCATATTCTCGGAGGTGTACCACAGAGCGCCTGTATCCACATCCTCTACCTTCTCTCCCTTTGCTGCCGCAACTGCAAGTCTTACCGCCTCATATCCGATCTTCACGGGATCCTGTGTGATCGAGCCTGCAAAGATTCCCGATCTGATTGCATCAAGCTGCTTGGTTCCCGCATCAAATCCTACTGCGATGATCTTATCCGCGCCGAGCTTATCCAGTCCTTCATTTGCCGTGATAATTGCATTTGCTGCAAACTCATTGGAACCGTAAATTGCGATCAGATCCGATTTCTCAAGAATTGCCGATGCAACCGCTGCACCGTCCGCATCCTTAACCTCTGCGGGAATGCCTACCTCAAGGATCACCTTTGCTCCGGATTTCTCATTCTTCAGGCTGTCATGACCCTCTATGGAAACCATATCCGCTCCTATCAGCTCCGTCATCTTGTCTACGAATCCCTTGGTTCTGGATGTGATGGACTGGGAATTGGACTCCTGCGCCACAACGCCGATACGAACAGGCTCTGTTGCGCTCTCTATCTTATCCTTGATCAGCTTATGAAGCTCAACTGCAGCAAGCTCGCCTGCTGCCGTATTATCCGTAGAAGCATTTGCCTTAATTGCACCTTCGGGAGCGTTCGGAACGCCGGAGTCAAATCCGATGATCGGAATACCCGCATCCTGTGCCGACTGAATCGAAGTCAGAGAAGCCTCGGTATCCAAAGCTGCAAGGCAGATTGCCGCAGGCTTGTTTGCGATTGCCGCATCCAGATACTCTATCTGCTGTGCGATATTGGACTCGCTGTCCGGTCCCTGGAAGGTAACCTCTGCCTTAAACTCTTCCGCCGCCTTCATCGATCCCATCTCTACGGCCTTCCAGAACTGATGCTGGAATCCTTTTGCGATCACATCGATATGGAGAACTTCTCCCTCCATAGCCGCCGCTGTTGTTTCCTCACCTGCCGCAGCCGTTGTTGCTTCCGCTTTTTCCGCCGTGCTCTCGCCGGCTGCCGCTGCAGTCGTCGTCTCCGTCGCCGGCTTTGAAGCACAGCCGCCGAGTGAAGCCATTACCATAGCTGCGGACATTGCCGCTGCCATTAACTTGATTGATTTTTTCATTATTCTTTCCTCCTTTGCACCTTTTCGGTGTTATTTAATAATATTGTTTTTTTATACTTACTGATTTCTTCTTCTGTTTAGGATATCCATATACACCGCAAAAATCAGTATCACTCCGGTAATAAAGAGCTGATAATGGGACTGCACGCCGATATACGGGAATCCGATTTTAAGCACCGTCATAATAAATACGCCGATAATCGTTCCGAAGATCGATCCCACACCTCCCGCAAGAGAGGTTCCTCCGATCACCACGCCGGCAATCGCATCGAGCTCGAATCCGTTTCCGGTATTGGGCTGCGCCGTCGTAAATACCGCAACATAAGCGATTCCTGCAAGCGCTGCATAAAATCCCGAAATCACATAGGCTATCGTTTCGTAGAGCTTTACATTGATGCCGGAAAGCCTCGTCGCTTCTTTATTGGATCCGATGGAAAGAATATATCTTCCCACTCTGGTTTTGTTCAGGATGAGCGCCATTACAATCGCAAGCAATGCCAAAAGTAAAAATCCGGTCGGAAAATTCTTCGGAAACATCAGGAAGCCCTCATTCTTCGTTACCATGAAGAATTCTCTGAATCCCGCTCCCGGCTTATCGCCCTGAGGAAATGAAATCGTCTTGGTCTTTGATACGATCGAGCCCAAGCCTCGCGATATCATCATCGTACCCAAGGTCGCGATAAAGGCGGGCAAACCCAGAAAAGAAACCATCAGTCCGTTGATCAGTCCGAATATGCAGCCTGTAAGTAAAATAACGAGAATGACCATCGGCATCGGCAAATTGTTCTCCATCAGGGTTCCGCCGATTAAAGCGGCACAGATCGCCACTGTACCTATCGAAAGATCGATGCCTCCGGTAGCGATAACAAAAGTAACTCCGATTGCCATAAATGCTACATAATATGCAGATTTTGCAATATTTGTAAATGTGGTCGCCTGAACGAACTTATCCGTCATAAACGAAAATACGATGCAAATAACGATTAAGGCGCCCACAACTACCGCCTGTTGATTTGAAAATATCTGTTTGATCTTGTTCTTATCCATTTTGCATATCCCCTCTTAGCGTTTTGTAGCAGATTGCATGATGTTTTCCTGATTTGCCTCGCTGATATCAAGCACTCCGGTCAGCCTGCCCTCACACATGATCACTACTCTGTCGCTCATGCGCAGGATCTCGGGCAGCTCCGACGAAATCATGATGATGGATTTGCCCTCTGCCGCAAGACTCTCCATCAGATTGTATATCTCGCTCTTTGCACCGACATCGATTCCCCTCGTCGGCTCGTCAAAGATCAGTATATCCGAATTCTTAACCAGCCATTTTGCGATAACCACTTTCTGCTGATTTCCTCCGGAAAGCTTTCTCACCAGCTGTTTTACGCTCGGCGTCTTTGTTTTCAAATCTTCAACGTATTTTTCGGCAACCGTCTTCGTCTTGTTTTCATCGATAAAAATACCCTTGAGGAATTTTTCCACCGATGCAAGCACGGTATTTTCTTCCACGCTCTTGTCCAAAACCAGTCCGAATCTCTTTCTGTCCTCGGAAAGATACCCGATTCCCGCATTTACCGCATCCTTGGGAGAATTGATCCGGGTTTCTTTTCCGTTGATGAAGATCCTGCCCGATTCCAGCTTATCCGCACCGAAGATCAGTCTTGCAACCTCCGTCCTTCCCGCGCCCATCAGCCCGGAAAATCCGAGGATCTCGCCCTTTTTCAGTTCGAAGCTGACATCCCTTACCGCCTTTCCTCTGCACAGATTCTCGCATTTGAGAACCACGGGCGCATCCGGCGCCACATTGGATTTGGTCTTGGGCTCGCTGAATATCGTTCTTCCCACCATGAGTCTGATGATATCGTCCTTCGTCGATTCCTTGGTAATCAAGGTTCCCACATATTCACCGTCTCTCATGACGGTAACCCTGTCGGATATGATATTGATTTCATCCATTCGATGGGAAATATAAATAATGCCGGTTCCTTTTTCCTTTAAATCATTGATGACCTTAAAAAGCTCTTCAATCTCCGAATCCGTCAGCGCCGCAGTCGGCTCGTCAAAAACAATGATCTTGGCATCGGTGGATATGGCTTTGGCAATCTCTACCATCTGCTGCTTTCCCACCGTCAGGTTTCCTATCTTTTGCGCGGGATCGATCTGTATATTCAAAAGCTTAAAGTATTCCTCCGCTTTTCGATTCATCTCCTGATCGTTGATGAAAAATCCCTTCATGCTCTCCCTGCCGATAAAGAGGTTCTGGGCAACCGTCAAATCATTCATCATATTCAGCTCCTGATGGACGATTGCGATTCCCGCCGCCTCGGACTCGGCGGGATTCTTAAATTCCACGCTTTTTCCGAGGTACTCTATGCTCCCCTCATCCTTATGATAAATACCGGTGAGGATCTTCATCAGAGTGGATTTTCCCGCTCCGTTTTCTCCCATGAGAGCCACCACCTCTTTGCTCTTGAGTTCAAGCTCTCCGTTTTTTAATGCCTGCACTCCGAAAAAGGACTTTTTAATATTTTTCATTGTCAATATGACTTCGCTCATATGAAACTCCTCTTTGCTCAGAATACGCTCCCCTATCGGATGCTCTTTTTCTGTCCGTATGTTTTGAATTTTTCCGCCATCAGGCTCATTTCTTCCGGAGGAAGAATGACCGGTTCCCCTATCGCCTTCGCCTTGCAGTATACCTCCGAACAGTATTCTATTTCCTCGATGATATTAAATGCATTCAGGAGATCGTTTGCTCCCGCAAGAATTCCGTGATTGGCAAGAATCACGGCTCTTCTGTCCTTCATCGCCTTTGCAGCATTCACCGCAAGCTCATGGCTTCCGTAAGTCGCATAATCCGCGCAGCGCACCGTGGGACCGGCAACCGCGATCATATAATGCGTAGCCGGAAGCTCCTGATGGAGGCAGGCAAGCACGGTCGCATACATCGTATGCGCATGAATTACCGCATCGATATCCTCTCTCTCCCGATAAGGCATTAAATGCATCTCCCATTCCGAGGAAGGGATTCTCTTCCCCTCCACGGTTTTGCCGTCCAAATCGATAATAACGATATCTTCCGGCTGAATCTCAAAAAAATCTATGCCGGAAGGCGTAATGGCTACAAGCTTGTTCTTTCTGTCAAACACGCTCAAATTGCCGCCTGTTCCCTTTGTCAGTCCCGCATTCACAAGCTTTTTTCCATACTCTATCAGTTCCAGCCTAGCCTTTTCCATTAACATGATTCTTAATTCTCCTTCACTTTCCGTTCTCTCTTATCTGTATAAAGATCCGTAATATGCACAGGCTCTGAAATCCTGTCCCTCGAGATCGGAGGTTCCGAATCCGTTAAAGGAATGCGGTCTGAAAATTTTCTCCTTCTCTATATTGTGGAACGCTACCGGTATCCTCAGCATGGACGCAAGCGTAAGCAGCTGATCGCCGATATGTCCGTGTACGGATGCTCCGTGATTTGCTCCCCATCTTGCCATTACATTATATACGGAATCTGCCGCACCGGTTCCTATTCTGGGTGCAAACCAGGTCGTCGGCCATGTTCTGTCCGTTCTTTCGTCCAGAATCTTATGTACATCATCCTCAAGCACGCAGGTATGTCCCTCGATCACTTGCAGAGCGGGACCCACACCTTCTACGATATTGAGACGGATCAGGGTAATCGGCATCTCCGCATTGGTCTTGAAATGCGAGGAGAAACCGCCTCCGCGGAAGTATTCATAATTCGCTCTGCACCAGTCGGTCTGCTCGAGACATGCTTTCACATCCTCATCCGTCAGATTCCAGAATTCCTTCATGCAGCCATTGCCGTTCTCGTCCTTTGCCGCAGCCGTTCCGTCCAGGCAGCTTGCTCCCGAATTGATCAGATGGATGATTCCGTTTGCCGCCCTTCCCTTCAGCTCTTTTCCGGTCACGCGTTTTACCGCATCCGGGGACCAGTATGTACGCACATCGGAGAAGATCGGGGACTTATTGCTCAGCAGCCAGCCGAACATCATTGAAATTCCGTTTAAGGTGTCGTTCTCGGTTGCAAAGGGGATCGGCGCCCTCTTTCCGTTCCAGTCAAAGCTGGATGCCAGTATCGCCTCGGTAAAGTCCGCATTCGGCAGCCAGTCCGTCCACATTCTCTGACCCTGGAATCCGCCTGAAATCGCATTTCTTCCGAGCGCCTCCTCATGCCAGCCGAGCTTGGCAAGCTTCGGATTGCCGTGCATAATATCTTTTATGATCAATGCATGCTTTACGCAGAACTCCCACTGCTTGTCTTCGGGGATGAATCTGCTCTTTGTCACTACCTCGGGAAGATTTTTTCCCTTATTGATGTCTATGCCTTCTTTGCAGTTTTCCTTCGTCCATGCGAGCGCCTTCTCATACTCTTCCGGATCATAAATCTCAAGATTGATTCTTCTGAGAATCTCGGTCATATCCACCCATTCCGCTCTCATGCCGAGGTATTTTTGCAGGAAATCCACATCTACGACGGAGCCTGCGATTCCCATCGAAACCGATCCGAAGTTTACATAGGAGCGATTCTTCATCAGTCCGACCGCAATTGCGCCTCTCGCAAAATCAAGGATTTTCTTTTTTACATCCTCGGTAATTTCCTTATCGTCCTTATCCTGTACCTCATGTCCGTAGATCGAAAATGCGGGCAGCCCTCTCTGCGCATATGCCGCCATAACCGCAGCCAGATATACCGCGCCCGGACGCTCCGTTCCGTTAAATCCCCAAACCGCCTTTACCGTATTCGGGTTCAGATCCATCGTTTCCGTTCCGTAACACCAGCAGGGAGTAACCGTCAATGTAGCGCATACATTCTGTGTCTGGAAGAATTCCTCGCAGCGCGCCGCCTCTGCCGCTCCTCCTATCGTGCTCGGAGCGATCAGGCATTGCACTGGTGTTCCGTCCGGATACCTGAGTTCCTTTTCGATCAATTCCTTGGCAAGTCTTGCCATATCCATCGTTCTCTCTTCAAGAGATTCTCTCACGCCGCCCCAACGTCCGTCTATTGTCGGTCTGATGCCTATTTTGGGATAATTCATATTTTTCTCCTCCACTTCTTTTCAGTTTTTATTTATCGAAATCCGCCTTTTTCGGCTGCTTCTTTTTTATGAATAATATTGAATTTCCTCTGTTTTGAGCGCATACTGCACGCCTTCTTCCATACTGCCTATCTCGCCTTTTGCATGGATCTGCACGAGGAGGTTGCCCAGCGCGGAAGCCTCGAAGGGTCCCGCAATCAGCTCTACGCCGAGCTTTTTGGCAATCATTTTGCAAAGCAGCTTTGATTTTGCCCCTCCGCCTATCATATGCAGCTTTTTATATTCCTTGGCGAGAACCTCTTCTACGCTCTTTTTGGTTTCAAGATACTTCTGTGTAAGGCTCTCATAAATGATCTTAAAATATTCCATCTCATGCCTGGGCAGCTCCTGCCCGCTTCTTTCCAGAAACGCATCGATCGCCGCTTTTGCATTCACATTTTCCGCCGCAAAACTCGGGTCATCCATATCGATGATGCTTCCTCCCTCTTTGGCGGAGAGCACATAATCGGTGATTTCCTCGAAATCTATCTTCCTCTGCTTCTGCTCTTCCAGTTGGGATTTATATTTTTCCAAAAGATAAAGACCGGTTATATTCTTAAAAAACATGTTTTCCGAACCGTAGCCTCTTTCATTGGTCAGGTTCTTTTGATAAACCTCTTTGTCTATCCTCGCTTCCTTCGTTACCGCACCCAGAAGCGACCATGTGCCGCAGCTTAAAAACATGCAGTCCCTGTTCTTAAATGCTTCCGTCAGGAGCACCGCGCTCGCCGTATCATGACCGCATACGGAAATCACCTCTATATCAAACTCTCTCAATTCTTCGATCACGGAGTTTCTGGTCGTTCCCGTTCTATAGCCCGCCTTGACCGGCATCGGGAAGAGATCCTTGCAGATATCGAATCCTTCCTGTATCACAGTGGCAATCTTTCCCTCTCTGAGATCCATCAGCTGAGAGGTTGACCAGATCGTTTCCTCTCCGACCTTCTCTCCGCAAAGAATATATTGGAAGAGGTCGGGCATCATCAGGATCTTATCCGCCTTCCGATATTGATCCGGATTTTCCTCTTTCAGCGCAAGCAGCTGGAATAAGGTATTGATCTGCATGATCTGGTTTCCCGTGGCTAAAAAGATCTCCTCTTCTCCCAGTTTTTTGCAGGCTTCTTCAAATCCCTTCGCATGAGCTCCGTCTCTGTAAGAAATCGGATCGCAGATCAGCTTCCCCTCTTTATCGATAATTCCGAAGTCCACGCCCCAGGTTTCGATTCCTATGGATGAAATTTCTTTTCCGTACCGGATAATCGTTCTTTTCACCTCTTCGATCAGCTTATCCCACTGCCATCTCAGACGTCCGTCCTTTTCTACAATCCTGTGCTGCAGGCGCATCACTTCTTTTGTGATCAGCTTTCCATCTTCTATGTATCCGATAATTCCCCTTATGGAAGTCGCTCCCATATCAAATGCAAGTGCTTTTTTCATCAGTCCTCCATATGTATGTATTGCCGAGGAGCTTTCTTGCCTCTCCCGCTCCTCTTTGGCAAATTTCATTTCTTAACAGAGTTTTCTTCTCGTGTATTTTAACATATTGAACAATTTTAATAAAGACTTGAATCTTTTATTGGAAAAAAACCTTTTTTTGATGTAAAATCGTTTATAAATGTTCAAAAAAATTCATTTACTTTTCTCGGAAGGGGGTTCTGATGAATTATATAGAAAGAAAAATACAGATTATAGAACTGCTCAATAATAACGGAGGAGTGCTCAATATCGACCTGCTGGCAAAAAAACTCTATGTATCGCGCTCCACGCTCCGCAGGGATTTGATCCAGCTTGAAAACGAAGGGGTCATTGTCCGCCACCACGGCGGCATCAGCCTGATCCCAAGCAGTGCACTCGAAAACTCCATAGAGCTTCGCCGCATGGAAAATCCCAATAAAAAATCCCTGATTGCAAAGCTCGCCTATCAGTTTATCCATGATAATATGGTGCTTTTTTTAGACTCCTCCTCGACGGTCAGCTATCTGATTCCTCTTTTGAAGGGAATGAACAATATTACGATCATCACAAACGGAATCAATATCGCCGCCCAGCTCCATACCGCCGATAACCTCAAATGCTATCTCTGCCCCGGTCTGCTTAAAAACAAATCCCTCTCCGTCATCGGAGAATATGCCGCGGATTTCCTGAATAATTTCCGTGCCGAGACCGTATTTTTTTCCTGTAAGGCAATCAATCAAAACGGGGTATTTGAAGGGGATGACGCACAGGCGCTGAATAAGCGCAATATGATTAAGAATGCGGATAAGAAGATTTTATTATGCGATACGAGCAAGGAGTCCGCTACCGGATATTTTAAGCTTGCGGATTTTTCCAGCATCGATTATCTGATCAGCAACGGGGCTTTTTCGGACGAATTAAGCAAGGTCATCAAATCCTGCGGCTGCAAAATGATTCATACCGCGGAATAATAAAAAAAACAGCAGGCAAGATTCCTGCCTGCATGATATCCCTCAGCCCGTTTTGTTCTTTATTGAGCACCCGCAAGCCTGAAATTTATCTTCCGGATTATATTTCCTCCGCTGTTTCGTTCACTTTCAAGCTCTTTGCCCTTTTTTGGACTGCACTCGTATTTCTTTCCCAAAAAACACCCTCCGTATAGCCTTGAATCGAAGGATCGCTTTTCGCCATTTCCAGTCTTTTCTCCGCCCAGACGCAGTATTGCTCATTTATTTCTATGCCCACATAATGCCTGCCGAGCTTTTTTGCGCTTACCGGGGTGGAGCCCGATCCCGAAAAAGGATCCAAGACGAGATCACCCGGATTGGAGCTTGCCAAAATCAGCTTGGCGAGCAGCTTTTCGGGCTTCTGCGTGGGATGCTTCGTATTTTCCTTCATCGACCAATAGGGAACGGAAATATCGTCCCAGAAATTGGAAGGAAAGGTATCTCGGAAATTTCCCTCCCCCGTCTCCTGCCAATCCTTCGGCACTCCGTCTATCTTATAGGGGGCGACCACCTTCCTGCGCAGCTTCACCTCGTTGACATTGAAGACATAGCTGCCTGAATTCGTCGCAAACCAGATATCCTCCATCCCGTTCTTCCAATTCGATAAGGCCCCTCTCCCCTTCTCCCTCTGCCAGGTAATTCGATTGCGAATATGAAAATGCCTCTTTAAAACTCCCGCAATCACCGTGCTCGACTGCCAGTCACAGCATACATATATCGTTGCCGTCTTTTTCAGAAGCGGCTTGACTGCCTCTATCCACGATTCGGTATATTTCTCATATACCTCTTCGGAGCTTCTTCGGAATTGTTTGCCGTTAAAATTTTTATCCAGATTATAAGGGGGATCGACGATCAGCAGATCGACAAATGCCGGGGGGAGGAGGGGCAGAATCTCAAAACAGTTTCCGATCAGCGTCTTATCCCTCACCTCTTCCAAGGTCGCCGCCTTCTTCAGGCGAAGACAGCGTTGCAGATAATGCTTCCCCTCCTCAATACCCATATCAATTGTCTTGTTTCTCTCAGATTTCATAAAAACTCCGGCTCTTTTGCCTCATCTTCTTTTGCTTTAATTCTCTTTTACATATTTCTCATTGAGCTCGGCAATGCCGCTTACCAGACCGGCAAGATTTTGCAGATTGCTCGGAATAATGATCTTCGTGGATTTGCCGTCCGCCACCCGTTCAAAGGTCTCCATTCCCTTCAGGGCAATAACGGACTGGGTCGGATTCGCTTCATTAAGAAGCTTCAAGCTCTCCGCCTTCGCTCTTTGTATCGCCATGATTGCCTGTGCCTGACCTTCCGCCCTCTTGATTGCGGTTTCTTTATCCGCCTCCGCATTTAAGATCGCCGCCTGCTTCGCACCCTCCGCAACCAGTATCGCACTCTCCTTTTTCGCCTGCGCTTCCAGGATATTCGCTCTCTTTTCTCTCTCCGCCTTCATTTCCTTTTCCATCGCGATCCGGATATCCTGAGGAGGAAGTATGCTTTTAAGCTCCACTCTGTTGACCTTGATTCCCCACGGATCGGTCGCCTCATCCAGCTCCATGCGCATCGTTGAGTTGATCGTATCCCTCGAGGTCAAGGTCTGATCGACCGTCATATCACCGATGATATTTCTGAGCGTCGTCGCGGTCAGGTTTTCTATCGCCGCAATCGGTCTCTCGACTCCGTAGGTATAAAGCCTCGGATCCGTCACCTGATAATATACGATGGTATCGATCTGCATCGTTGCATTATCCTTTGTAATAACGGGCTGAGGCGGAAAGTCCACCACCTGCTCTTTTAAGGATATCATCAGAGCCACTCTGTCAAAAAAGGGATTAATAAAATTCAATCCCGAATTTAAGCTTTGAGAATACTTTCCCAGCCTCTCCACTACATACACTCTCGATTCCGGAACGATGCGCACCGCCTTTAAGGTAATCACAAGCACTATTGTCAATACGATAATCGTTAAAGCCCATCCAAACATTTTTTATACCCTCTTTCCCAGTATTATTTTATTGCCGTCAAAATTGTCCACATATACGATATCACCCTTATCAAAGCCTTTTTCACCGTATGCGGACCATATGCCTCCTTTATATCTTACCTCATATCTGCCTTTGCCGTCCGCAGAATCGCAGATCGCACTGATCTGAACCTCTTCCTTTCGCAGTCTCTCCTTCGGCTTAATATACGCCTTGCAGAATCTGCGCAATCCCAGAATAAAAAACAGAGATAATACGGAAAAAATCATAGCCTGTATCTTGATATCCTCTACGAGGAGGGATACAAAGACCATGATTAAGGCCGCCGCCGCAAGCCAAATAGAGACCAATGCGGGAATCAGTATCTCGATCAGAGCGAAGATTGCAAATAAAATCCCCCAGATTAACATATGCCGCCGCCTCCTTCTTAAATAAAATATATACTGCTTTGCGAACTGGTTTCGCTTTATCAAATGAATAAAATACGCAGTTTTACCGTTTCATTATAAGACAATATTTTTTTCAATGCAACATCGATAAAAGCAAAGAATTTCTTAATGCTTTTTTTATGCTAAAAACCTATGATTTCAGCATGTTGACAGGAACATTCGCTTCTGCTAACATCTCTATTATATATAAAAAAACGTAACTATTCACAATGGCACTCAAACAGGAGGTAATACTTTATGAGAAAGACAACTTTGGTTAAATCAGCTATCTTATGTATTTCTTCACTTATGGTCATTGGATTGTCTGCCTGCGCAGCACAGACCCAGGAAAGCTCGGCTCCCGAGACCCAGGCTTCCTCGGTCGCGGAAAGCTCGGAAAGCACGGCACAAACCCAAGCGGAAAGCAAAGCGGAAGAAAGCAAAGCAACGGACACCGCAAAGCCGGATTCTCACGATTATTTTTCGGAAGTTACGGTGTATGAATTCATGGCAAGGCATTGGGATGAGAGCGATTTTGAAGTAAGATTCAAGGAATTTTCGGAAGCCCTCACTCAGAAAAAGGACTGGAGCGATTTTCTTGTTGCGGATATCGCCGCAGAATACTCCGATCCCATTAAAGCTTTCTTTGCTCCCTTCGAAGGAAAGGAAGTGGAATACGTCTATACGAAATGCCCGCGCCTTTATAAGGTGGAAGGATTCGATGAGTACAACGATATGAGAGGTATTCTCGAATACAAATTCAGGGTTAAGGATGGGGATGCCGTGACCGAATACAGCACGATGTTCAATATCGCAAGACATGGTGACGCTTCGGGAATGAAATGGCAGATCTATCAGATGATGTGGAAGGATACCGGAGTCGATGTAAGCGAAGCTCCGATTAAGCAGCTTGATCCTCCTGCAAAGGGAGAGGAAGTCTGCATCATGACCACGGATGCGGGCGTGATTAAAATGCGCCTCTTCCCCGATGAAGCTCCGATCGCCGTAAAGAACTGGATAGAACTTTCCAAGCAGGGCTTCTATGACGGAACTCCTTTTGCCCGTGTCATCAAAAACTTTGTAATCCAGGGCGGAGCTTTGGACGGTTCCGGAGATGAATCCAAATCCATCTACGGCGGCTTCTTTGAAGACGAGGTAGGCAAAGGACTGTATAATTTCAACGGCGCTCTCTGCCTTGGCAATGTGGGACCGCATACCAACGGCAACCAGTTCTATATCGTACAATGCCCGACCGTTGACGAGGCTCGTCTCCCCCTGATGTCTCTTCCGGTAAATATCGAGGAAAAATACAAAGAGATCGGCGGATTCCCCGAGCTTGACGGAAGATATACCGTATACGGACAGGTTTATGAGGGTATGGACGTGGTGGAAGCCATCGCGGCTCAGGAAACGGATGATCAGGATGCACCTCTTTCCAACCCCGTAAAAGTAGTCAGCATTACTTTTGAAACAATCGAATAAGCATGGAATACGCTGCGGCTCTTTGCCGCCCGATTCCATATCGTAACAGGGAGTGCCATCCTTTTATGAATGCTCGTAAAGGGATGGCACTCTCCCTGTAAAGGAGGAAGTAGAAAAACTATGGATAAGCTTACATTGACGATAGGAAAACAAAAAAATATCGCATTGATTGCACATGACGGGAAAAAGCCCGATCTGATTGCATGGTGCGAGGCGCATAAGGAAATCCTCAAGAATCATTTTCTCTGCGGAACCGGCACGACGGCAAAGATGATTACCGATAAAACATCTCTTCCGGTAAGAGGCTATAATTCCGGACCTCTCGGAGGGGATCAGCAGATCGGAGCAAAGATTGTGGAGGGAAAGATCGATTTTGTCATCTTCTTCGCCGATCCTCTTTCCGCGCAGCCGCATGATCCCGATGTAAAAGCTCTCCTGAGAATTATTCAGGTATACGATATTCCTATGGCTACCAATAAAGCGACTGCCGATTTCCTGATCCATTCTTCTCTCATGAATCAGGAATACGATCATGATATCATTAATTTTACGGAAACAATCAAGCAAAGGGCAAAAAGCCTGTAAATAATATATTTTACTTGACATTTAATATTTCTGTAACTATAATGTAACATATCTATTGGTGGAGAAGAATATTCTTTTCCGAAAATAATATCATTTGAGATATTGGAAAATAATCTCTATATGGAGGTATGTTATATGAAACATCAGTTTATCAAGATTTTTGCCTTAAGCAGTATTCTGACGGTCTGTTTATTTGCACCCGCATCCGCCGCTTTGAAGCAGTCGGAGATCGACGCGGTAACCGGACCGGCTTTCGCAATCAATAAAAGCACTGCAAATCATACGGAAACGCAAATTCTTACCGGTCAGGAGCCGGTTGCCGCAGCAAATACGCAGGCAAGCACGGATGCTCCCAAATCCGATGCCGCGGTTCTTTCCGCGACACAGCCCGAAACTCCTTCAGCCGAAAGCGCAGGAGCGGCAGCTTCCTCAGCCGATATCGTAAAGGCGACAAACGGCAAAAGCTATAAAAGAAGCCAGAACCTCGGCGCATTCAGAGTGGTTTCCTATTGTGACAGCACTCCCGAAAAGCCCCGTTATACGGCAGGCGGCACGATTCCGAAGGCAAACCATACGGTATCTACCGATTGGAAGGTGCTTCCCAAGGGCACGAAGATCATGATAGGAGACAGCAATATCGTATATACGGTAGAAGATACCGGCGTAAAGGGAAGAATCATAGATATCTTTCAGTCTACGCTTGCGGAGGCAAGAGCCTACGGCGAAAAACGCTTTGATATCTATATCGTCGAAGAGGTACAGGATCAAATCGTACCTCCGAAGCAGTAAGATCTAAAATAAACTTTTCTATATAAACTAAAAAGCGGATGGATATGAGCTGCATTGAGGCAGCTTAAGCCATCCGCTTTTTGTTTAATACCTCGGCACAGAAGAAATCTTCCTCCGATCAAAAAATGCCGATTCGTTTCAGTTTGCCATCCAGACTCCGTTCGCTCCAAGCCGATATCCGTCCGGAGTTATTGTATCGGAGAGCATTTTTCCGTCCGTATCCAGATAATACCACGCGCCCTTCCAATTGATCCAGCCGACCGACATATATCCCTCCTCTTCTTCTCCCCGAAGAAGAATTGCCGGCAGATGAAGAGCTTCTCTTCTGCTCTCTTCCTATATTTTCCGTTTTCGGCAAAGGAGAATTTTCCTTCTGAAGCTTTTCCTCCTTCAAAACGGAAGGATTCTTTTCTTCTTTCTCCTTCTGCCCGGGTGATAGATCGGCAGAATCACATTTGCTGTCAATTCCACACCCTCTACGGATACAGGAAGAGCACTTTCCTTAATCAAAGGTATAAAATTCCACGCTTTGCGTCCTCAGCACGTTTTCGTCTTTACGATATCCTCTGAATTCGATTCGACTATCTGACTCCGAAAGAATCTGCTTATCTCTGATTCTGATAACTCTTCCCTGCTCATTCGTCCGGAAACGAACCTTGTCGATATCAAATTTAATCTTATGATCCTTCATAAGAATTTCGCATAAAGCATTCGGAGTAAAATCTCCGATTTCACAAATTCCGTTCTGATCCGTTTTCAGGCTTGCCACCGCCGTAGGAAAGCCTCCTTCAAACCTCATCAGGCGCAGAGGAGCATGTGCATAGGGAGCGCCTTCTTTATAAACCTCTACCTGAAGGACGGGTACTCCCTGATCGGATGCTCCCGCATCTGCCTCATCCGCATATACATTGCACCCCGAAACCATAAAAGAAAACAGGAGCATTGCCCCTGCCAATGCCAAAACAATAAAATTCCTATCTCTTTTTCTCCATTCAATTCTTTCGCTTGTTTTTTTAGATTTCATTTTCTTTTGTTTTACTGCATAAATTATCTTTTTTCAAGTTTTTTCATCTTTAGTTTACTCTTTTTCCCTACATTGTTTTCCGTACGAAAAAAGCTTCAACCCTCGGCAGAAATTGCCGCTTGTTGAAGCTTCTTACTTGATTCGGGCTTATGCATCCTCTCCTATGAGGGAAAAGCCAGAGGAACGATCATCCTCGGAAGGAAGAGGATGAGTTCGGGGAAGATCACGCCGAGCATGATAATACCTAATGTAATTCCTATAATGGGCAGCACTCCCTTAAATGCCTCCGGCATCGTGATCTCGCCTATCTGCGAGGTAATCATCAGACAGGAGCCATAGGGAGGGGTTACCATTCCGAGCGAGAGCGTCAACACCACGATCAGCCCCAGATGAACATCGTTAATATTCACCACCGCTCCAAGCTGCTTGATAATCGGCAGAAAAATGATAATTGCCGTAATCGGGCTGAGAAAAGTACCGATAAAAAGCAGGAAGAGAATCAGCAGTACATATACACCCAAATAAGAATCCGTAACCGATAAAATCGCATTCGCAATCGTCATCGGCGCATTCAGATAAGCGATCAGCCATCCCGTGATTCCTGCGGCGGAAACCGCAAACATACTGAGTGAGAAATCGACCGCCGTTTTTACGAAAATACCGGGCAAATCCTTGACCTTATAGGTTTTATATACTCCGAACATCAATACGAGCGCATACAAACAGGAAATCGCCGCCGACTCCGTTGCGGTAAAAAGACCGCTGCTCGTACCTCCCAGTATAATGACAGGAAGGAGAATTACCGGGATTCCTCCCTGCAGAGCCTTCGCTCTTTCCCTCCATGTATGCTTTTCTCCTCTGGGATAGTTATATTTTATCGCTCTGAAATAAGTATATACACATTGTGCAAAAGCAATCATAAATCCCGGCACAAAACCCGCAATAAAGAGAGCGCCTATCGAAGTTCCGCTCATCGCCCCGTATACCACGAGCAGGACGCTCGGAGGGATAATCACTCCCAATGTGGAAGAGCATGCGGTGATTGCAACGGAAAACCCGGGATCGTATCCGGATTTTTTCATTGCAGGAATCAGCATGGAGCCGATTCCCGCCGCATCCGCCTGAGCCGAACCGGAAAGATGCCCGAAGAGCAGACTGATTAAAATATTTACATGCCCGAGCCCTCCCCTGATATGCCCGACAAAGGCATCGCAAATCTTAAATAATCTGTCTGTAATGCCGCCCTTATCCATGAGCTGAGCAAGAAACATGAAGAGAGGCACCGCCAGCAGAGAAAAATTATTTACCGAACTATACATACTGTTTAGAGCACTTGTTAAAGGAATTTTCATCATCACGATGACCATCATGGAAGAAAGACCGAGCGCATAGGCAATCGGTATCTTTATCATTACCATGACCGCAAAGCTGAGCAAAAGTATGACAAGCAGGCTGCTATCCATGTGTTTCCTCCTTTTTATCTTTGATGATTTTGGACATATGCTTCAGATCTTCCCATAAATTTAAAACCGTATACCACATCATGAAGCAGCCCGAAAGAGGAATACAGGCAAAAAAGTATGCCTGAGGGATATTCATGGAGGGTGAAAGCCTTGTCAGTCCCATCCTAGTGAAATGATAACCGTATCTGATCAATATGTAAAAAAAGACGATTCCGGACAGATCTCCCAAGATATCCAATAAACAATTTATTTTTTTAAATCTTTCAGGAATAAATTCCAATACATAGTGCTTTCTGTAGCGCACGGCGATTGCGCTGCCAAAAAATACCGCCCATACGAAAAACACGACGCTCAGGTCATTTGACCAGACCATGGGCAGCTTCAGTATATTTCTCCCCGCCACCTGCAAAGAAATAATCATGACAAAAACAGCTACCGAAATTCCGCCGATCGCCTTACAAATCATCTCAATGATATCGGAAAGCTTTTTTATGCCCTTAGACAGTTCCATTCTTTTTCCTTTCTATCAACCTTGATGCCCCTAAAACCCATCTCTACTTCTTAATCTGTGTCTGCACGAGCTCAAGCAGATCCTCTCCCTTGCAGCCCTTTGCTATCTCCGGATAAAGCGGCTCTACCGCAGCCTTAAACTCCCCTCTGTCGGGTTTTGCTATCTTTACTCCGTTTTCCTTCTCCAGCTTTCCAAGCAGGGTATCATCCGCATCATCAGCAATCTTGGTTCCGAGTTCAGCCGCTTCCTTGGAAACCTCGAAAAGCAGGGTCTGGAATTCTGCCGGAAGCTTATTCCATGTCAGCTCGCTGCAGGTAATATGGGAAGGGGTAAACTGATGTGCCGTCATCACATGGTAAGGTGCAACCTCATACAATGCATTGGCATTATATGCCGCAAGCGTACACTCGAATGCGCCCACCGTATTGGTCTGCACGCCGGAGTAAATATCATTAAAGCTCATCGAGGTCGGAATCGCGCCGAGCGTAGACCATACCAGAGATTCCGTTGCGGAAGAAGTAACCCTCATCTTCATATTTTTGAGATCCGCAAGCTTGGTAACCTCTACGCTGGTATGAAGATCTCTCTGTCCTCCGTTGGAAAGACCGAGGAGCTTCAGACCGAGTCCGTTCTCATCATATTTGCCCTGAATATACTTAAATACTTCCCCGTCCTGAAGCAAAATGCTCTCGAACTGTTCTCTGTTTTCAAAGAGGTAAGGCATCGCAAGAATTTGGTACTGCGATACGAAGGGAGCCGCATTCTGCGTTCCTCCTATTACAATATCCAGAGTACCCAGCCTCATATCATCTATTGTGGTTTCATCATTGCCCAGCTGTCCTCCCGGAGCAACCGTAACCTCAATCGCTCCTCCCGAACGGGTATTGAGCTCCTTTGCCATAAAATCCGCCATCTGAACCCAGGAATGATCTCCCGAAACAACGGTTGCGATTTTAAGCTGATACTGTCCCTTTGCCTGCTGCTCTGCCTGAGCGCTCGTCTCTCCCGCCGCACTCGTCTGTGCCGCAGAATCCGCCGCGCTCGTCTGTGCCGCCTTCTCCTGCTTTGCGCAGCCTGCCGCTGCAAAGAGCATCGCCGCCGCCATTGTCATAAATAATGCTTTCTTTATCATACTTTCTTCCTCCTGTTTTTTATTCTTCAATGCGCCGCTAAAGCGGAGCATCAAATTATTTTTTTTGTTTTGTTATAAAAAGAAGCAATGCCGCCGAAAGAATCAGCGCGCCTCCCGCCAGAGTCCTGAACCCTATCCTCTCCTGCAGAAAGATAAAGCCCAAAATCGCGGAGAAAAAGATCCCCGAGTAATTGATAATGCTGATTCCGCCCGGCTCCGTCATCTTATATGCCTGCGTCAGCAGGATCTGTCCCAGTCCGGCAAAAAGCCCTATTCCCAGCAGAGCAAGCCAATCCCTCGCAGAGGGGAAAATAAAATCCCCGTATCCTATGATCAGGCTTAATATACAGGAAACCGCCGAAAAATAAAAGATAATGGTTGCATTGTTTTCTTTTCCTTTGAGCGAGCTGATAACCACATAGGCTCCTCCGGCTCCCGCGGCGGACAAAATCGCAATAAATGCCGGAAATGCCTCCATATTAAAGCTCGGATTGATAATCAGCACCGCTCCGCAGAATGCTCCGATCAGGGCAATGATCTTCGTCCTGTCCAGCCTGTTTTTTAAAAACAGCGCCGAAAAGATAATGACGAAGAAGGGGGAACTCCTGTGCAGCAGGCTCGCATCCGTGATGTTCATATTTCTCGTGGCATAAAAATATCCTGCCACGCCGATATAGCCGAATACGGATCTTGCCAGCAATGCGGGTCTGTTCTCCTTCTTTCCCAGAAAAAGTGCTTTCCCTTTGAGGATCAATGCCGCGCTGACTGCCAGAGTGATCAGGTTCCTGAAAAAGATCTGCTCCATCGTCGGTATTCTCTTCCCGGAAATCTTTACGATAAGCTGCATCAGGCTGAAGCTGAATGTAGAAAGCAGCATCAGAATGATCGCCTTTCTTTTATTGCTCATTCTCCACCGCCATTCTGACCGCTCTCAACATCTCCTCCGGCGATCTCGGATCCGCCACACAGCCCGGCGCTACGATGAGCTTCTTTCCTCCTGCCGCCTGAATCGCCTCTCGGATATGCTCCTTTATTCTTTCCGGAGTCATTCCCTCCGATGACATAATGCTGTCATATTTCAGTGCCGTTCCGACAATAGAAGGACCTTCCTTCAAGCCTCCCATAAATATTTTTTCAGTTTTTTTGCGCGCATTTTCAAAATCCGGTTCGGTCTGCCTGTCATGCCAGTTCAAAATGGGAATCGGATATTTCTCCAGGGTATCGAACATAATATTCCTGCCGTGAATATGCACGACATTGAACCATGTTTTTTGCTGATAGGAGGCAATGACCCGTAAATCATAAGGCGCGCAAAATTCGGCATATAAGCCATCATTGAGCAAATCGTAATTGGCAAGCTGCGTTGCAAAGAAAAATCCGCTCACGCCCGCTTCTATATTGGCTTTTACGAAGTCTATCGTCGTCTGTGTAATGATTTCAAGCGCATAGTGAACCTTCTTGGGGTGCTCCAGCATATCGGAAAGCAGCCTGTTTCCCGCCAGCTTTCTCAGGGTCGTTGCCGGGCTGAAAATCGTCTGCATATAGGGCGTATTCGGCTTTACATATCTTGCCATCCACTGCGCAAGCTGAAGCGTCCTTCCCCAGCTTCCGTGGCAGGGCGCAAGCACCTCCAATTGCTCATACTCATCCGGGCAGCTTATCCCGGGTTCTATAATCTCGACCTCTTTGTACTTATCGCAGAAGATCTTCAGCTTTGCTCCCCAGTCCGGCGTCGTATATGCCCCGAAAGGCATCATCTTAATGAAATCATAATCATATTTTTCATTAAATTCCGACATCGCCTCGGCAAGAGATCTCGCATCCTGATCATGCTCGGACATATGCATCCAAACGCTGACCGGAAGCCTGTCGACCTCTCTCTCCTCCATAACCGCCCGTATTCTTTCCTCTCTGTTCATCCTTTTTTTCCCTCCTGCAATTATTGTAGTCCGCAAAAAAACTTGATCTTTATTCCAAAAATATATACAATTCTTTTAACAGCGATGATGCATAATTAATTCGGGAGAATCCAATATGAAAAAACATCAAAACTTTAAGCCGAGCTATATGAAAATACAGGATTACATCCTCTATAAGATAGAAAACGGAGAATATCCCGTCGGCAGCAAGATTCCCTCGGAAACCGAGCTTGCCGATATGTTTTCCGTATCCAGAATCACCGCAAATAAGGCAATTAAAGAGCTCTCCGTCATGGGGCTTCTCGAGCGGACCAGAGGGCTGGGAACCTTCGTCAAGGAATATTCCGAATCGAAAATCAATTCCAAAGCTTTCGTATCCGCGCTGAAACTGGATCTGCATGTGAAAAGAGAGCATCGACTTCTCCAGTTTAAACTGATAAAACCCTATCCCGAGCTTATGGAAAGCTTCGAGATTAAAGAGGAGGAAAGCTTCTATGAAATTATACTGGCAAACAATAATCCCTCAGGAATGGAATCCATAGATTACTGCTATATTCCCTGCCGTATCGTTCCGGATATTCTGCCCAATCTGGACTCTCTTTGCAACCATTTTATCTTTGATTTTCTAAAAGGGCAACCCATAAATCCCCCGAAATATTTGAAAATCTTCATCAATATTCCCCGGTATCACTTCCTTCAAAGCGCTCAGAGCTTTCTTGAAACGGAGGATCCGGTGAATATTTGGAAAACCAATGTCTATGATCAAAACATGAAGATTCTGTCCAGTATTTTTACCGCATGCCCGGATTCCCGAACCGAAGTTCCTCTCTTTACCTTTTTGCTCTAGCCCATTTTACCCTAAGCACTTTTTCCTCTTCCCAAGTGGGCTCCCCGCTATTTACACAAAAGCCTCCTTATCGAAAAAGGCAGGATGCAATATGCTTTCTCCTCGGCTCTTCTTCGATAAGGAAGCCCTTCTTGCAGGCAAATATATGTATCTTCCTCTGAAAATCCCCGCGTAAAAGAAAAGCAGGTTCCTTCTCTTTCCGGCTTCTTAAATATCGAGCATAATCTTCAATATTTCCTTATCCGTTTCTCTCATCCCTTCTCTTCCCAGTCTTCCTACGCTGGCAATCATGTTTTCCACGCCTTTTTTAACGATTCCGTCTCCACCTACAAACTGCTGTCCTCTGCAGTACATCTCATAGCCCAGGATTCCGTTCTCAACCGCAAGACCTATCTTTGCGGCGCAGGAAGCCTTCGCTCCGTCGCAGATTATCCCCGAGGCTATCGCCAGACCGTTTACCAGAGTATGGGCGATCTCCTTGAAGCCTCCGCCTTTCAGATACGCTATGCCGCAGCCCGCCGCAACACCCGCGTTAACGACTCCGCAGTATGCGCTGAGTCTTCCGATCGGCGTCTTCTGATGTATTGCAAGCAGATTGGAAAGCGCAAGCGCCCTGTACATCTTATCCTTTTCAACTCCCATCTCTCTTGCATACACGACAACCGGAACGGAAACCGTTATCCCCTGATTTCCGCTTCCCGAATTGATAATTACGGGAAGCTCGCAGCCGTTCATTCTCGCATCGCTCCCCGCCGCAGCCATGGCTCTCGCCTTCAGCTTCCTTGCGGCATCTCCCTCCTTTTCCAAAATCTCTTTATTGGCGGAAAGAAGCACGCTGCCTATGTTTGCCCCATAATCATTTTTCAGTCCCTCTTCGGCAATCGCCATATTATACTCGATCTGCCGTTCCAAAAGCTCCTCGATATCTTCTATTTCTACGGAATCGACAAAGTCCAGAATTTTCTCCACGCTCAAGAAGGATCTGTCCGTAAAATTATTCGGCTTATCCTCTCCCGTCTCCTTGGAGAGCAAAACCTCATCCCCCTTCATCACCAAAACGATATTCGTATGATTGTCCACAATTCTTACTTTTGCGTGATTTCCGTCCTTATACACCGTGATGACGATATCAAAAATAAAATCCGAGTCGGCAAGATCAACCTTGATCTTTGCCTTATCCAGATAGGCTTTGATTTCTTCTATCTTCTCCGGAGAGACCTTTGAGATCACTTCCAGCTTTTTATTCGCGTCTCCCGCTATGATTCCGGCGGCAACGGCGGCATAAATTCCTCTCATATGCCCTGTATTCGGCACGACCACGCTCTTTACGTTTTTGATGATATTGCCGCTTGCCTCGAGCAAAACCTTATCCGGCACGGCTCCCAATACTTCTCTCGCCTTTGCCGCCGCATATGCGATGGCGATGGGCTCAGTGCAGCCCATTGCGGGAAGCAGCTCTTCTTTTAAAATACTGATACATTTTTGATACACCTCATCCGTACGAACCATAGATATCTCTCCCCTTAATTAAAGCATAATGTATGAAGCTCTCTTCAATAAAATCCTTATCTTGAATTATATATACATATTTATATTGTGTCAATCATTCTCAAGAGGTATCATTATCTTTTTCTCAATTTATTTTTCTCTCAAAAAGTTCTTTTCCTGAAAAACTCTTATTTCATCAGTTTTTTTAAAAGATCCGTGATTTCTTCGATCTTCTTTTCCCTTTCCCAGGGCTCTCCTTTTGCGGCGGCATCCATAATACAGTTTTGCATATGAGCCGCTATTACGGCTTGATTTGCTTTATTAAGCAGTGCCGAGGCGGCAAGAAGCTGGTTGGAAATATCAATACAGTATCTGTCCTCCTCCACCATCTTGATAATTCCCTCGATCTGCCCTCTTGCGGTCTTTAATCGGCGAAGGACCTCTCCTCTGTCCGCCTTCATTATTCCACCTCATATCCCGCCGCAGCGATCGCAGACCTTATCTTTTCGAGGCTCCCCTTTTCTTCGTACTCGACATGCACCAAGCCCTTCTCATAATCCGCATTTACGGATTTAACACCCTCTATTGCATTGACCGCCTTCTCTACGCTTGCCTTGCAATGCGGACACATCATTCCCCCTACCTTAAGCTCTGTTTTCAACATATGATTTTCCTCCTGAATAATATTTTTCGTATTTTCTTCTTCATTTGAAACCTTCATCATTCCTCCCAAATCAGGAATCACTCCTTCATAATCTCCCCCTATTTTCTTCTTTTTCTTAAAGGGAGAACGAAAGCCCTTCAGCCTGAGCGCATTGCCCACGACACATACGCTGCTCATGCTCATCGCCGCCGCCGCAAACATCGGGCTGAGCTTCCAATGCAGACTTGAATAGAACAAACCTGCCGCCAAGGGAATCCCTATCGTATTATAGAAAAATGCCCAGAATAAATTCTGCTTGATCGTCCGGATCACCGCCTTGCTCAGATCTATCGCCGCGACCACATCTTTCAGGCTGCTATGCATCAATACAATATCCGCAGATTCGATTGCGATATCGGTACCGGCTCCTATCGCAATCCCGACATCCGCTCTTGCCAGAGCCGGCGCGTCGTTGATTCCGTCTCCCACCATCGCAACCTTTCTTCCTTTTTCCATCAGCTCCCTGATTTTGCTCTCCTTATCGGCAGGGAGCACTTCCGCGATAAATTCTTCGATCTTTGCCTCTTTTGCGATTGCCTCCGCCGTTTTCTTATGATCTCCCGTCAGCAGAATAACCCGAAGCACTCTGTTTTTCATCGCCTCAACCGCACCGATGCTGTCCTCTTTGATCGGATCGGCAACGGCGATCAGACCGAGAAAGTGAAGCTTCTTTTCCTCTTCCTCCGCAAAATACATCGAGGTCATTCCCTCTGCCGAAAGCCTCTCTCCCTCTTCCTTTAATGCCGCAAAATCGATCTCGGGAAGCAGAAAATCCTTTGCCAGTTCCTCCATAAAAAGCGCATTTCCCGCATATATTCTTGACTTTCCGATCAATGCGCCGATTCCTCTTCCCGGCTTGGCAATGAAGTCCTCTGCGGGAAGCATTTCCAGATCCAGTGCTTTTGCCGCTCTTACAATCGGCTCGGCAAGCGGGTGCTCCGAAGCATTTTCCAAGGAAGCCGCCTTCTGCAAAAGATCATCTTCGCTCATCCCTTCCGGAACAAAAATTTTCTTAAGCAGAGGCTTCCCCTCGGTGACCGTCCCGGTTTTATCCAGCACCACCGTATCGATGGTATGGCTGATTTCCAAAGCTTCCGCGGATTTAATCAGGATTCCCTGCTCCGCTCCCTTCCCCGTTCCCACCATGATGGCAACCGGAGTCGCCAGTCCCAGAGCACAGGGACAGGAGATGACGAGCACCGAAATCCCGAAACTGAGCGCCGCTCCCGGACCTTCTCCCAGGAGCATCCATATCACAAAGGTCAGCAGAGCGATCAGGATGACGAAGGGCACGAAAATTCCCGAGACCTTATCCGCAATCTTGGAGATCGGCGCCTTCGAGGAAGCGGCTTCCTCCACCAGAGCGATGATTTTTGAAATCGTCGTATCTTCTCCCACATGGGTCGCTCTCATCCTGATGCTTCCGTTTTTATTGACCGTCGCTCCGGTCAGCCTGTCTCCGACGAGCTTCTCCACCGGAATACTCTCTCCCGTGATCGCGGATTCATCCACCGAAGTGCTTCCTTCCAGGAGGATTCCGTCTACCGGAATTCTCTCTCCCGGTCTGATAACAAGAATCTCGCCTATTCCGACCTCCTCCGTCGCTATTTCGACTTCCTTTCCCTCCCGGATTACAAATGCGGTCTTCGGCGAAAGATCCATCAGCTTGGTAATCGCCTCTCTCGTCCTCTCCTTGGAACGCGCCTCAAAATACTTGCCCTGGGAGATCAGTGTCAAGATCATGGCTGCCGATTCGAAATAAAGATTCATCATATAATGATGCACCAAAGTCTTATTTCCGTGACCCAGTCCGTATCCTATCACATATATCGCGGCAACCCCGTAAATAAATGCGGCAAGAGAGCCGAGCGCAATCAGAGAATCCATATTCGGCGCACGCATAAAAAGGCTTTTGAAGCCTACGATATAGTATTTCCTGTTGATATACATGATCGGGAGCACCAGAAGCATTTGGGTGAATGCATAGCTGAGCGCATTTTCCTCCCCCAGCAAAAAGGAAGGGCTCGGCAGCCCCAGCATGCTTCCCATACTCACATACATAAGGATAAGAAGCAGCACCCAGGAAAGCTGCAGCCTCTTCTTCATCCCGGCAAGCTCTCCTTTCTCCTCCTTCTTCCCGCTCTCTTTATTCCTCGTCTTTTGTTCCTGCTTCTTATGATGCAGGGCGGCGCTATAACCGATGTTTTCCACCGCTCGGATAATTTCTTCGCCGCTTATCTCCCCCTCCTCGTATTCCACTTTCATCGAATTGGTCAGAAGATTAACCGTACAGCTGCTCATTCCCTTCAATCCAGCAATTTCTTTTTCCACTCTGCTGCTGCAGGCGGCACAGCTCATTCCGCCGATATCATATCTTTCTTTCTTCATCCGAACCTCCTTTTTCCATGCCTCGGTCGGGTTCTTGGGAGGCTTTTTTCTCTCCTTTTTTACCCTTTCCCGTTTTTGCCTTCACCTGAATATCACCCCACCCTATGGGGGTGTCTATATTTTATTTTTTTCTCCTCCTTCTGTCAAGTACTCTCTTTCATACAAAACAATGCCTGAGGCCAGAATCCTTTCTGCCAATCCTTAAACCGAATCCTCGCAAGCCCTCCCCAGGTCAGAACCTCCAGGTACTCCTCCCCCGCATCGTCACAAAGGAGCGCTCTTACGCTCATCCAGTGCAGCGCAAGATTCTGCCCGGAAACCTCCCCTCCCCCGATATAAGATACTTTCGTATTAAAAAACCTTGTGCTTAACCCGATCAGGATAAAGAGAGGTCTTTCTTCGTTCAGATTCCCGATCAGCCAATTTCTTGTCTTTTCGTAGTTCTGACGGGGATAGCGTTTTTCAAAACGCAGACGAAGATTTTGCGTTTTTGCATATTTCTTGATTCCCCTGATCAATGCAAAGCTGTTCCAGATTCCAAAAGAAATTCCCAGGAAATAAAAGGGCTTGATAAAAAGGCTGAGCTTTTCCATAAAACGGATATACTCCTCCTTTCCCGTCTTTCCCTCATTCTTTTCATAAAGCCTTGAAAAATAAGGTTTTGCGGAGAGCTGAATAAAAATATTGGCTGCGGCGATAATGCCGCAGCCGCTTTTTTTCAGCCTCTCTTTGCCAAACCAGCTCTGGTCTCCTCCCAAAAAAATCCTATCTTTATCGTAGATATACAGAGCTTTTCGATCCGAAAGTCCGGCGATCTCTCTCATTTTCTTTCTCCTGCGGGTATTTTCCCGCAAAACGGATTTTCCTCTTTTTTTAATGAGCGGCACTTTTTAATTTCCCTCATAGCTGATCAGCGAAGAAATATCATATCCCTGCAGCTTATCTCTGCCCTTTAAGCCTTTTAATTCGATGATAAAGCAAAGCTTGATCACCTCTCCTCCGAGCTTTTCGATCAGATCCACCATCGCTTTGGTCGTTCCCCCGGTAGCAATCAGATCATCCACGATCACCACTCTCTGACCGGGTCGTATCGCATCCTTATGCATCTCTATTACGGCGCTGCCGTACTCAAGATCGTACTCCATACTGATCGTCTCTCTCGGAAGCTTTCCTTTTTTCCTGACGGGGATAAATGCCTTGCGCTCTGCATAGGCAACCGGCACGCCGAAAATAAAGCCTCTCGACTCCGGTCCCACAATAAGATCATAGTCCAGCCCCTTAAGTTCTTCCCTGATCATATCCACGGCAAGAGTAAGACCTTCCGGATCTTGAAGTATGCTCGTCACATCCCTAAAAATAATCCCCGGCTCCGGAAAATCCGGTATGCTTACGATATAATCTTCCAGTTTTTTCATGATATTGCATTTCCTCCCAATATTGATATAAATTTGCGAATGAATCTGAATCCTGAGGACCTTCTCTTTTTTATTCGTAAAGAGGATATTTTTTACAAAGCTTTTTCACCTCTTCTTTGATATACTCCTTCTTTGCTTCAAAATCCGAAGCCATCAGCCATAAAAGAGCGGCAATCTCTTCCATCTCCGACTCGCCCATTCCTCTCGTGCTTACCGCGGGCGTGCCTAGTCTCACCCCGCTTGTCACAAAGGGGCTCAGCGGTTCGTTCGGAACCGTATTCTTATTGAGGGTAATGCTGACCTCGTCCCCTCTTTCCTGCATATCCTTTCCAGTTACCTCCATGCCCCTCAAATCCAGAAGCATCAAATGGTTGTCCGTTCCTCCCGAAACCAGATGAAAGCCTCGCTCTTGAAGACCTTTTGCCAGTGCAGAGGCATTGCGAAGGACCTGCTTTTGGTAAGCCTTAAAGCTTTCTTCCAGCGCTTCCTTGAAGCAGACCGCCTTTGCGGCGATCACATGCATGAGCGGACCTCCCTGAATCCCCGGGAAAACCGCTTTGTTAAAGTTGAATTTCCGGTTGATTTCCTCATTGGAAAGAATCATTCCTCCCCTCGGGCCTCTCAGCGTCTTATGCGTCGTGGATGTTACCACATCCGCATAGGGGAAGGGTGAGGGATGCACTCCTGCGGCAACAAGACCGGCAATATGCGCCATATCCGCCATCAGGTAAGCTCCCGCCTTATCTGCTATCTCGCGGAATCGCTTAAAATCAAGCGTCCGCGCATAGGCACTCGCACCTGCGATAATAATCTTGGGCTTTGCCTCCAGCGCCTTTCTTTCCACCTCGCCATAATCGATAAAGCCATCCTCGTTTACTCCGTAAAACACCGCATTAAAATACTTACCCGAGAAATTCACCTTAGAACCGTGGCTGAGATGGCCTCCGTGATTCAGATCCATTCCCAGCACCGTATCTCCCGCCTCCAGCATGGCAAAAAACACCGCCATATTCGCCTGTGCCCCCGAATGAGGCTGCACATTTGCATATTCACAGCCGAAGAGCTCTTTTGCCCTCTTCTGCGCAATTTCCTCCAAAACATCCACGGCTTCGCAGCCTCCGTAATAGCGCTTTCCGGGATAGCCCTCCGCATATTTATTGGTCAGCAAAGTCCCCATTGCAGTCATTACCGCGGGAGAAGCGATATTCTCCGAAGCGATGAGTTCGATATTTTCCCTTTGCCTTCTGCCTTCGAGGCGGATTGCGGATCCGACTTCCGGATCCGTTTTTTCAAGAAAATCTATAATATGATCAACCATTTTACTCAACCTTTCTGTCTTTTCATCCATAAAGCGGACAAGCTTCTTCCCACGCATGAGCGAATCTCCTGCCCGATCAAGCTCTTTCTTTTCCATATGATCCGTCTCTGAGTATACCCTATTTTAAAGGGAATTTCCAGTACCTGATCACAATCTGGAGCGCTTTCCTTTCCATATAGGTATTGATCTCCGGATAATAGACAATATCGATATATTTTTTGCCCTCCGCCTCTTTTAAGAATTCCTCCCCCTCGCAGAAGCAGATTCCCTCCATCACGAAGCCGTCGCTGTCTTTCAGCTTCAATTTTACCGCTCTTTTTGCATTTCCCAGCACCCTGGCGCCGAGCAGTTCGATATCCTTTCTCGCAAATGCCGGTTTATGGTTGCCCTGTCCGAAGGGAGAGAGAGAATCAAGCTCCCTGATCAGCTCCTCCGATATGTAGGAGAAGGGCATCGCCGCATCGATCCAGATTTTTTCTACAAAATCCTCTGCGGAAAGCTTTGCATTTTCATTCAGGCAGCGCCTGAAATTCTCAAGATCTTTCGGATGCAGTGTCAGCCCCGCCGCCATAGGATGCCCTCCGTATCGGATTAAAAAACGCTCCGCCGCGCAAAGCTCCTGAAACATATGATAGGATTCTATGGATCTTCCCGATCCCTTAAGTAAGCCCTCTTTCGTATCCGTCATTAAAAAGCAGGGCTTCCGGTATTTTTCCTTTATCCTTCCGGCGATGATGCCTGCCAAAGACTCATGACAGTCTTTCAGATAAATCACCAATACCTTGTCTTCTGCCGCTTCCCTCTCAACCGTCTCAATCGCCTTTTGTACATTCTCTGCGGTAAGCAGCTTTCTCTTATCGTTGAGCTCCTTGAGCCTTGCCGCCATTTTCCCCGCCCTGTCCTCATCCTCCTCCAAAAAAAGCTCGAGGGCAAGCTTTGCGCTTTCCAGCCTGCCGCTTGCATTGATGCAGGGTCCGAGAATAAAGCCGATATGATATGCTCCGATCTGCTTTCCTTCCAGCTCGCATGCGCGGATCAGGCATCTGAGCCCCCTGTTTTCGGTATGCATGATACGGCTCAGGCTATGCCTTACCAATATCCTGTTTTCATCCAAAAGCGGCATAACATCCCCCACGGTCGCAATCGCCGCAAAATCGGCAAGAGAAGAAAGCGCTTCACCGGATAGCCCCATCTCCTCAGATAAGAGCCGGGAAAGCTTATAGGCGATCATTGCGCCGCATACCTCCTTATACGGATAGGGGCAGTTTTCCTGCTTCGGGTCTATCACAATATCCGCGGGCGGAATCCGATCCTTGCCCTCCTCCTGAAAGACCTCGTGATGGTCGCTGACGATGGTATGTATCCCCAGCTCATTTGCCCGTTCTATCGCTTCAAATGCGGCGATCCCGTTATCACAGGTCAGGATTGTATCCACCCGATCCCGATATGCCGCCTCGACGATATCCCGATTTATTCCGTATCCGTCCCTGATTCTGTCCGGAATCTCATAATCCGCCTTTGCGCCGAGACTTCTTAAAACAGTGAGGTAAATATATACGGAGCAGACTCCGTCTATATCATAATCTCCCACCACTCTTATTTTTTTTCCCTCTTTAATTTTTTGAGCAAGCATTGCCGCCGCCTCCTTCGCCCCCCTGAGCAGAGAGGGAGAGTGCAGCTCTTCCATTCCGGCATGTAAAAAACTTCCTATCTCCTCCTCCTTGATCCCTCTGTTGATCAGGATCCTCGCCGTAAGAGGAAAAATCAAAAAACGGGCAGAAATTTTTTCAAAATCTGCCCTCTTCGTGTATAAAATCCATCTGCTATCCGCCATTTAAGATAAAAAACCGTCCTTCCCGAGATTACATATCAATACGGCAAGATTGTCCTTCTCGTATTCCGCCTCATTAAACACCCGGATAAAACCTCGGATAAATGCATCCTTCCCGCTTTCTTCCCCAAGTATGAGAGCTATGCAGGTCTCTTCTCTGATATCCGTGAGCATATCATAGAGTGCATCTAAATTTTTCCCGTAATATTGTGGAAAATCCATCTTTTGAGCGATATATTCATGGATCTGATCCGGTTTTGTATATTTCCGTATATCAAGAATTATCTTTTTCAAATGCTTCCCTCTGTTTCCCCTATGTTATATTTTCCCGCTCCATATCAATAAAGCTGTTCAAAGCTGTTATAATGATCTTCGGTGTAAAAGACCAGACCGTCGTTGGAATATACGATTCTCTTTGCGTTCCTGAAACCGCCGGTATAATCGATATCACATTCGTAATACTTTCTGCCGTTTGCTTCGGGCAGCTTTCCCTCGTAATTGCCGAAATGCCCTCCCCCTATGCTCATTCCCGGGAGCACCATATCGAGATTGCCCTCTTTCGAGTTCCAGCCCTGCTCCTCCGCCTGCTTCTTTGTGATATAGTTGCTCGGCAGCTTATTGTACTCATGAATATAGAGCGCCACCTCTTCCTTGCTGATATAGTTTCCGTCTTCCTTAACCGCAAAAAGCGCGGTCGTATCGATCTCAACCTCTATGGACTCCATATCCGCAATATTGACATGGGGTTCGTCCTCCTTCAGAGAAGGAGAAGCATCGGAAAAGAGCAGAGTCTCGTCAATGCTCTCCCCCGCCATCACGGCAGTCAGCGCTTCCTTGCTTAGCGGTGCCTCATGATCTTTATCTTCCTGTTTTGCGCTCTCCCCGGACATCGCCTCATCCGAAGCCTTTTCTTCCTGTTCCTCTGCGGAAATACTGCTGATTCCGAAGGAAGAGCTTGAAATATTTTTATTCGAAGCATTTCGGTACGAACAAGCGCCCAAAATGAACATAAGTACAAGCAGAGTTACCGGCTGCCACCAAAGCAGCTTCTCCATAATCGTTTTCCATCTTTTATTATTTTTTCTATACATAACTAAAACTGCCTCCGTATATAGAAACCCATTGCCGTATTGCCGATGTCATCCCATATGCCGTCTTACTTCTTCGCTTTTGTTCAGTATAACAAATTCCCGTAATATTTCAACTATATTTCGTAATAAAATTTTCATAAATTTTCCGGGGAAAATGAGCCTTTTTATGGCAGGGGATAATGACAGGCAAGCTGCCTCCCATCAATTTCTCTCATCTGCGGCTCTTCTCTCCTGCATAATTCGGTCGCATATCTGCATCTCGTGTGAAATCTGCAACCCGAAGGGGGCGCAATCGGACTGGGCATCTCCCCCGCCGCCTCGATCTGATCAAGATTTCTGCATTTCGGATCAGGCTTCGGTATCGAATCCAAAAGAAGCTTGGTATAGGGATGCTTCGGGCGTCTGTAAATGCTCTCGGTATCCCCTATCTCACAGATCCTGCCCAAAAACATGACACAGACCCTGTCCGCAATAAAATGTACTGCGGAAAGATCATGGGAAATAAATAAATATGCCTGACCGTATTCTTTCTGAATATCTTTTAAAAGATTTAAAATCTGAGACTGTATCGATACGTCCAGCGCGGAAACCGGTTCATCGCAGACAATCAGCTCCGGTCTTAAGGCGATCGCTCTCGCGATTCCGATTCTCTGCCTCTGTCCTCCGGAAAACTGATGCGGATAGCGATTCAGAAACTCGGGAGAGATTCCGACCTGGCGCATCAGCTCGAGCACTCTTTCCTTCAGTTCTTTTTCTTCAAGCCCCTTATGATGCGTGATAATGGGTTCGGCTATGATGTTTTTAATATTCATTCTGGGGTTGAGCGAGGCATAGGGATCCTGAAAAATGATCTGCATCTGCTTCCTGACCGCAAGCCTCTCCTCCCCCTTCAGCCCCGCGATATTCTTTCCCCGATAAAAAACCGCTCCTCTGTCGGCTTCCAAGAGCCCGATCACGCTTCTTCCCAAAGTGCTCTTCCCGCAGCCGGATTCTCCGACAAGCGCAAGCGTCTCTCCCTGATAAACAAAAAAACTGACGCCGGAAACGGCATGCACCTTTTTTTTGCTTCCCTTGATCGGAAACTCCTTATGGAGATTGTTCACCTCGATCAGGATTTTTTTTTCATGATCCGGTATTTTTTCCTTCCCCCCGAAAGTCCCCCTTTCGCGGCTTTGATTACTCAACTGAAACTCCCTCCTTCTCATAGCAAAAGCATCTTACTTTATGCGGGGATTTTCCTTCCTCCCCCTCATGGCAATAGAGCTTCGGTCTTTCCCGCCGGCAGCGCTCCTCCGCTTTTTCGCAGCGATTGCAGAAGCTGCATCCCTTCGGCAGCTTTAAAAGATTCGGCACGCTTCCCTCTATCGTATAAAGCCTGCCCGGCTTTTCCTCCAGACTCGGTATGGAGCGAAGCAGCCCCTGCGTATAAGGATGGGAGGTATTTTCAAAGAGCTCGAAGACATCCGCCTGCTCCATGATCTTGCCCGCATACATCACATAAACATAATCGCAGACCTGCGCCACCACACCCATATTATGGGTGATCAGGATGATCGAGGTCTTCGCCTCATCACAGAGCCTTCTCATCAGCTTCAAAATCTGCGCCTCTATCGTCACATCCAGCGCCGTCGTCGGCTCATCCGCGATCAGCACCTTCGGTCTGCAAACCATCGCCATGCCGATCATCACCCTCTGGCGCAGACCTCCGGAAAGTTGATGCGGATAGGAATGATATCTTTTTTCGGGCTCCGGAATGCCAACCTCCGCGAAAATTTCTATCACTCTTTTTTTCGCCTCTGACCTGCTTAGCTTTTGGTGGAGAAGAATGGCTTCTCTGACCTGTCTTCCGACCGTGAGCACCGGATTGAGGGAGGTCATCGGCTCCTGAAAAATCATCGATATTTCATTGCCCCTGATCCTGCTCATCTCTTTTTTCTTCATGCCGCAGAGCTCGGTATCTCCGAGCATAATGCTTCCTTCCACGATCTTGCCGGGAAACTTCAAAAGCCCCATGATGCTCATCGCCGTCATGGATTTTCCGCAGCCGGATTCTCCGACTATTCCTATAATTTTCCCCTCTTCCACATCGATGCTCACTCCGTCCACCGCGGGCACCTCTCCCTGCAAGGTATAAAAATAGGATTTGAGATTTTTAATTTCAAGTACGTTTTTATTCATTCCGTCTTCCTTACTGCTCTTTCATATAGGGATCCAAGGCATCCCTGAGTCCGTCTCCCAAAAAATTAAATGCGAGCACAATGATCATAATCGCCATGCTCGGCGCGATCACAAGCCAGGGCTGGGTAAACAGGTATTTCTTCGCGGTCACGACCAATAATCCCCAGCTCGCACTCGGCGGCTGCGCTCCGACTCCGAGAAAGCTCAGAGAGGATTCCGCCAGAATCGCGGAGGGAATGCCCAGTGTAAACAGGACGATCAGCGAGGGAGCACAGTTCGGGAGGATATGCCTGATCAGTATCTTAAGATCATGCACTCCCATGCTCCTTGCCGCCTCCACATATTCCTTTTCCTTCAGCGAAAGCGTCTCCGCCCTCACGACTCTTGCCGTTCCCGCCCAATTCACGAGAGAAAGCGCCACAAAAATATTGACGATGCCTCCTCCTCTGATATACATTACAACCATCGCAAGCAGCAGAGAAGGAAAGGCGAGCATGATATCCGCCAAACGCATAATCAGGAAATCCGCCTTGTTTCCGTAATACCCGGCAAGCAGACCGAGCGCGGTTCCGATCAGCATCGATATCGCCGTGGGCAGTATCCCGATCAGCAGGGAAATCCGCGAACCGTAGATAATTCTGGAAAGCATATCCCGCCCGAGGTGATCCGTACCGAAGGGATGGAGCAGAGAAGGAGAAGCCAGCTTATCCCGCAGACTCTGCGCATAGGGATCGTAAGGAGCCGCAAGCGGCGCCCCGACAGCCAAAAGAATCATCAGCAGAATGAGGAGGGAAGAAAAGACGGCAAGCTTATTTCTTCTGTACATTCTTGCTATCTTATCCCCTATATGATCGCTTTCAAAAACAATCTCCTCTCTCTGCTCATTTCTTATTTCATCGGATGTTTTCTGCATATTAAGCGCCCTTTCTGATTCTCGGATCGAGTACGGAATAGAGTAAATCCGCAATGAGGTTGCCGAAAATTACAAGCAATGTTGTAAATACAACCGTCCCCTGCAAAAGCGGCATATCCCGGCTCTCTATCGCATTGACCGCAAGCCTTCCTATTCCCGGGATTCCGAAAATACTCTCCGTAATCACCGCACCGGAAAGCATGGAAGAGATCTGCAAAGCCATCATCGTAACAACGGGCAGCATCGCATTTTTCAAGGCATGCCCCGCCATTACCCCGAACTCCCTGAGCCCCTTCGCTCTTGCGGTTCGAATATAATCCTCCTGCATCACTTCAAGCAGGTTTGATCTTGTCATTCTTGCAATGCTCCCTGCCGAGTTCCAACCCAGCACGATTGCCGGAAGCACCATCTCGATCGGTCGTTCAAATCCCGAGGTCGGAAATATCTTAAATTTATAGGAAAAGCTGTATTGTAAAATCAATGCGATCATAAATACCGGCATGCTCACTCCCATCAGAGCAACTCCCATAAAAAGCCTGTCCAAAAGCTTGTTCTGCTTCACCGCCGCGATAATTCCGGCGCTGATTCCGATCAGCCATGCCACCAGAGCGGCACAGACGGAAAGCTTCAAGGTATGGGGAAAAGCCTGCAATATAATCTTGCCGACCTTTTCATTCAGCTTATAGCTCGTTCCGAAATCTCCCCTCGCCGCATTGGAAATATACCGCAGAAACTGGATATATAAGGGGCGGTCCAGCCCCATCTCTCTACTGATCTTATCTATAATTTCCTGATTGACGTGTTCTCCCATCATCGTAACCACGGGATCCCCCGGTATTACTCTAAGCATGATAAAGATAAGAAGTACCACTCCGATCAAAACCGGAATCGATATCAGTACTCTCTTTGCAATATTCTTCAACATATCCGCCTCTTTGATTTCGCTTTGTAATAAAATAAATGCTGCCGGATATAATATACCCCGCAGCATTATACTATAAAAATTACCCGCAAGCAAATACTAAGATTATTTCTTTATGATGCCGTAGAACTGAATATCGCTGATTCCCGCCCAATTCGGCACAAAATTTTCCACGCCTTCGCCTACCGCAAAATAATGTTCTCTGGAAAAGAGCGGCAGCCATGCCCTGTCCTCGATCACGATCTGCTCTTCCAGCGCCTTGTACTCTTCCATCCTCTCCTTTTCGTCCACGATGGTTCTTGCCGCAGACACTCTGTCCATAATTTCCTTATTGTAATAGTTGATGGATCTGAGCTTCGTATTCTCCTCATTGCCGAAAAAGGTATAAATAAAATTATCGGGATCATTATAATCCGCCGTCCATGTGGACATAAAGGAACCGAGGCTTCCGTCCTTTCTCGTTGCAAGCCAGGTCGATTCGTCATAATTTTTAATCTGCGCGTTCACTCCTATTTCCTGAAGCTGCGCGGCAATAACCTCTACGCAGGATTTTACGATATCCGAAGAGGAATTATCCACCGCAATCTCCATATCAAAGCCCCCGGGATAACCCGCTCCTGCAAGAAGCGCCTTTGCCGCTTCGGGATCATATGCCGGAAAATTAAGATCGGCATTATGCCCGATCAGACCCCTCGGGAAAATTCCGTTTTCGACCTGGGCGATTCCGTTATAGAGCTCATCCACGATCGCCTGCCTGTCTATCGCCATCGAAATAGCTTTTCTGATTTTCACGTCCGACATCGGCTCGATGCTTTCATTAAAGGTAAAATAAGAGATTCCCACTCTGGGAAGGCTTACCAGCCTGTCAGCAAAATCCGCCTTGTACTGATCTATATGTTCCACCATATAGTCGAGATCCAAAATATCGAGTTCCTTATTTCGGAACATGATGTTTCTGGTTTCCGCATCCGGAACAATGCGGATATTGACTCCCGGAAGCGCAGAAGCTCCCTTCCAGTAATCCTCGTTTCTCTCCAGCACGATAATGGAATTGAGTGTTCTTGACTTGAGCTTAAACGGTCCCGTTCCCACCGTAAACGCCGGATCGTTGCCGAATGCATCCCCGGCTGCCTCCGTCGCCTCCGCATCCATCATCGCGACGGGAGAAGTCGAAAGACATGCCATAAATCCGCCATAGGGCTCGGAAAGCTTGATTTCAACGGTATAATCGTCGATCGCCTTTACACCGGAAAGCTCCTTTGCGCTTCCCTCCATCAATTCCTTGGAGCCTTCGATATAGCTTACCATATCCGCGTTTACTCCGCCTTCCACCGCAATGATTCGCTTAAGCGAATAGACTACGTCCTCTGCATTAAAATCCGCTCCGTTATGAAATTTTACGCCTTCCTGCAAGGTTAAGGTATAGGTCTTTCCGTCATCGGAAACCTTCCACTCCTTCGCCAGAGACGGCACGAGCTTTGTGGATCCGTCCGCTTGCACCTCCACCTCTACCAAGCGGTCGAAGATATTGAGCGGAACCATATAATCCTTCGATGTTTTATGCACGTCCGCAGTCTGAATATCCGCATTGATCGCAATATTCAGATATCCCTCTCCCGCAGCGGCATTTTCCTGTCCGGATCCCTCCGCAGAGGCGGCAGATCCGGCACTCTCGCTCTGTGAGCCTCCCGAGGCGCAGGCTCCGAGCATCAGCCCGAGAGCCGCACAAATTGCCAAATTCAATAATTTCTTCATCTTTCCCTCCCTTGTTGCACAGCTTTAAATGCTTCATTTCTATCATTATTTACATTATATATCCCAAGCGCTTCCCTATGCAATATCAAAAACGATATCCGCATTGCTAATCCAAAAAGCTTATGATTTTTACCGGGCTTCTATATTTCATCGAAGAAATGATAATTCCGGTTCTCTCATTGCTCGCATGAACCACCTTTCCCTGTCCGATATAGATGGCGACATGATTGATATAGCTTCCGCTTGCGTAAAACACGAGGTCTCCCGGTCGGATTTCTTCTTCGCTGATCGTCCTTCCCTTGCCCGCCTGATCTCTGGAAGATCTGCCCAGAGAATAACCGAAGTTGGAATAAACCTGCATCGTAAATCCGGAGCAGTCCGCTCCTTCCGTAAGGCTTGTTCCTCCATATACATAGGGATTTCCTACAAACTGCTTTGCGTATGCCACGATGGCGTCTCTCGTCGCCGTGCTGACTTCCGGCGAGGACTTCGCCTTTTGCGCCATACTCTCCTTCTTTTTTGCTTCGGCGCTTTCTTTCGTGCTCTCCTTTTGGTTCGGCGAAGCTTCCGTCTCCCTCGTAAGCGCCTCTACGCTGTTTTCTTTGCCGGAGCTCTGCGTCTTTTTTTCTTCCCTTTGGGGAGTTTCCGCCGGAGCCGGAGCTTGCGCACTCGGCACCGCCTGCGCGAGGCTTTCTATCGTCTCTTCCGCACTCGAGGTTTTTTTGCTTTCCTTTGCCGCCTGCCGGCTCGCGCTCTGTCCTTCGGTCGAAAGATCTTTTTGCTTGGCGGCAATCGTTTGTGTCTGCTTCACGGACGGCGCTGCCTCGATTAGGCTCTGCAAAGTCTCGCTCTTCGTCGCCCGGGCAGAGGAGCTCTCCTGTTTTTGACTCCCTTCTTCCTTTCGCGTTTTGCTTTCCTGCGTTTTGCTTTCTTCTTTTTTGGTGGCTTTACTGTCCTGATTCTTGGTACTGCTTTCTTCCTTTGCTTCCCCGCTCTTTTGCGCGCCTTCCTTTTTCTCCTTTTCGTTTCGCTTGGCTTCTTCAAGCTTGGCGATCGCTTCCTGCGCTTCCTTCTTTCGATCTTCCAGCTCCTTTTCCTTTCTTTCCTCGTCTTCCAAAGAAAGCGCCCTGTCGAAGCTGATCTCCGTGCGGATATAATCCTTAAAGGCATAACCCACGAGATCGTCATCTACCTGTATTTTTAAGAAATCTCCCTCTTCTCCCAAAACCACATAGGTGGATTCCTCCGCAAGAAGAGTGAGCGTCTGCGCCTCTCTCGAGGGTTCCGAACGCAGCCTCAGGCTTTCCGTGTTTTCAACCGTGCCGTAAATAATCGCAATATCCTCTGCAATATCCTTTGCGTTTTCTCCCGTCACAAAATATTGGGCTTCCACATATCCGCTTACATTGCCGGATTCGATCAGGTACCATTGCTTACCGGAAACCTCCAGCATATCTATGATTTGAGCCGCGGAGTGATTATAGATTCTGCCGGCGATATCGGAATCCTCCTCCATGCCCGTCTTAATTTCCACAAAATCTTCCACCTTGGAAATGGCTACATTCTCATATGCCTCCGGAGAAATAAGCTCCACATGCCTGTCTTTTTCCCTTTCGACGAGCTCTATCACGGCGGGAGCATCCTCCGTATTGATTTTCAGCGTTCCCTCTCCTACCAGCTCGACGGACTGTGCAAGCGACTGTTCCGGAAACATATTTCTTGCATAATAATTGTTAAACGCGACGGAAATTCCCGATAATGCGGACTCCGCCTCGAGATTCATATCTGCATATACCTCGCTCTTTGCGGCATCTAAGAACCATAAAACACAAAAAATTAGAAATACCGTCTTTTTCATGCTTTGCTCTCCTCTTCTCTCTACTTCCCTAAACGATGTCAAAATAATAATTTTTGCTTATTCTCAACGCAGTTCTTGGATTTTCAGTATAGCAAATAGGAGTAAAATATACAATTCTTAATTTTTAAGATATTCTGCCGTTTTTTTGTTTTTTATTTACCCATTTTATCTTTCATGCTATATTTTCATCAGCAATCTATTTATCAAAACAGAAAAGGATATTCTTATGATCGATAAAAACATTACAAAAAACCATTCCTCCTCCAAAACGGCGCTGATTACGGGAGCTTCCAGAGGGATCGGAAGAGCCATCGCCTTAAAATTCGCCAGAGAAGGCTATCATCTGATCATTAACTGCGCGCATAATCTCAAGCTCCTGGAAAGCCTGAAAGCCGAAGTTTCCTCTTACGGAGTGCAGTGCATGAGCTTCCGGGCAGATGTCGGAGAGATGGAGCAGTGTGAAACGATGTTTGCCGAAGCCATGAAGGTCTTTTCCGGACTCGATGTGCTGATCAATAATGCCGGAATTTCCTATATCGGGCTTTTACAGGATATGGGGGTGAAGGATTGGGATGCCCTGATGCACACGAACCTCTATTCCGTCTTTCATTGCTCCAAGCTTGCCATTCCGCTGATGCTCAAAAAAGGAAGAGGAAAGATCATCAATATCTCTTCGGTCTGGGGCAAGAACGGAGCCTCCTGCGAAGTAGCCTATTCCGCTTCCAAAGGAGCCGTCAATGCATTTACACGCGCGCTCGGCAAGGAGCTTGCCCCGAGCAATATCCAGGTAAATGCGGTCGCATGCGGAGCAATTGAAACCGATATGAATGCCTTCCTCGATCCGGATGAGTTCTGCTCTCTCTCCAACGAAATCCCTGCCGGAAGACTCGGCAAAAGCGCCGAGGTTGCCGAGCTTGTATTCCAGCTGGCATCCTCGACAAGCTATCTCAATGCCCAGATCATCAATCTCGACGGGGCATGGCAGTAAAACCGAAGCTTTGCGGGCAAAATCAGCTGTATACGATTTTTGCCCTGCTTCCTCCTTCTCCGGCAAGAGCCGGCTCTACAATCAATTTAACCGGTATTCTCTGCTTTAAATATTCGATATGGGAGATCAGCCCTATTCGAAGCCTTTCATGATGGATTTTCTCCAGCGCCTCTATCACCGTTTCCAAAAGCTCATCATCCAGAGTTCCGAAGCCTTCATCCAGGAAAAAGAGCTCCAGGGGAGCGACGCCCTTGAGCTGGATATGTGCGGAGAGAGAAAGCGCAAGCGCGAGGGAAACGATAAAGGTCTCTCCTCCCGAAAGGCTTTTTACGCTGCGCAGGCAGCCTCCGTTTTTATTGTCCCTGATCTTGAAGATTCCCTGCTCATCCACTTCTATGCTGTATGCACCGCCCGTGATTTCATCCAGCTTTTTCGTCGCCTGCAAAGTGATGTATCTGAGCTGCCGGATCGCCATAAATTCAACGAATTTTTTTGCTCCCGTGATTTTCCTCAATTCTGCAAGCATCCCTCTATGCTCTTCCAGACTCTTTTGCTCTTTCAGCACCTCTTTTGCTCTCTCCAGCCTCAGGCAAATCTGCGCATGCCTGTCCTTGCCTGCGGCAAGCTCTTCCAGCATTTTTGTATATGCTCCGTTGAGCTCCCGGTTTTCTTCTTCGATCCGCTCAAACTCCTCACTTGAAAGGGACTCCTCTCCCACGACTTCTTTGAGCGCCTTCCATGCGCCTTCTCTTTCCCTCATCTCATTGAGATATTCTTGCGCCCGGCTTTCTCTCTCCTCTCTCTGCGCCTTGCTCAGCCTCCATGTCTTGACCTCCCGTATCGCTTCATCCAAATCGTCGAGTTTTTTTTGATCTCTTTCCGAGCACAAGCTTCCGAGCTTTGTTTGCAAAGCCTCCTCCATTCCCGCAAGCTTCTTGTCCAAGCTCTCAAGCTTCTGTTCCTGCAGGGCAAGATTTTTTTGTGACTCCGCGGCAAGCCTGCCCGCCTCTTCTCTTTCCTTTGCGATAATTCTATATTCTTCTTCCAGGCTTTTGATCTCGTTTTCGATCTCAAGAAGCTTCTTGCAGGGATCCTTTAGCTCTCCCAAGCTGCTTTTGAATGCTTTTTCATACTCCAACAGCATCCTTTGCAGCTCTTTCTCCTGCTCCTGTGTCCGGGCATGCTCAACCTCCCTAAGACGAAGCCCGTCCTCGGCTTCGGAAAGCGCCTCCCCGTAACAGCGGATATCCTCATCCGCCCGATCCACGATCTCTCTGCTTTTTTGGATCCTGCTTTCCAGTTCGAGCAGCTCTTTTAATTCTCTTTCCGGATCCTCGCCCGAAGCTTTCTTATCGATCTTGCCAAATTCCTCCTCCAGCTTTCCGATTCTCTCTTCCATCCTGAGGATATCCTTTCTCCTGCTTTCCGCGTTTTCCCGGTAAGAGCTCTTTTTTGCCAAAAGCTCGGAAATTTTAAGCCTTATCCCTACGCTCTCCTCCTCGATTCTTTTCTCCTCCCGCTCAGCCTCCTCCCTCTCTTTTTGCAGCTTTATCGCATGCAAACGAAGCCCGGCAGACTCTTTTTCGATCTCTGCCTGCAGCATTTGCGGCAAATCGCCTTCCGGATAAATCCGGCTTCCTCTTTCATTTCCCGGGATCTTTTCAAAAATCCCGGCGTTTTTGCCTTCAGAAAAGATCGCTTTCAGATTTTCTATTTCTTCCAGACAGCGCCCGGCTTTCTTTTTCGCATTTTCTTCCTCCTCTTTTGCCCTTTTTATGCCGAGCTCGGCTCTTGCCAAAAGCCCTGTCAGTACGGTCTTTTCGCTTTCCGCCTCCCCGAGCTTTTGCTCCAGCCAGACAAGTTCCTCCTGCATCAAGTCCTTTTCTTCCTGCCCTGTCCTTTCTATGCCTTGAACCCTCTGCCTGCATACGGGACAGCAGTCCCCCTCTTCGAGGCTCAGGCGAATCAGGGATGCCGATTCCCTGATTTCGGCTTCCCTCTTTTTTCTCCTGAGCTTCTCTTCCTCCTGCTTAAGCTCTCCCATTCTTCTGCTGTAGGAATGATGCTCCGCTTCTTCCTTCTTCTGTTTTTCGAGAGCGGCTTTTTCTTCCTCTTTGCAAAGGATGAGTTCTGCAAGACGAGCCTGTAAGCTCTCATAGAGCTTTTCCTGTCTGTGCAGATACTCGGCATCGCAAAGCGGCTCTTCTTTGAGCCTGAGGATCCTCTTTGCGATCTCCTCCTGCCGCTTCCCCTTCCCTTCGGCTTCTTTTTTCAGGCCCTCCAGCAGGACATCCGCCCTCTCCTCCTCCTGCAAAATCCCTTCCAAAATGAAATTTGCTTCCTTTTTGCGCCGCTCCTCTTCCTTCTTTTCCCTGAAGCAGTGCGCTGCGGCTCTTAGGTTTTCCCTGTATTCATGATCTATGACATGCTCCCGGAGAAAGATCCTCTCTCTTTGAGAGCCTTCTTTTGCCTGCTCTATCCTCTCCTTGCAATGCTCCTTCTTTCCAGCGCTTTTTTGGATCTCCTTTTCCTGTTTTTCCAGCAGGAATCCCAGTCTCGCCGCTTCCTCCTTTTTCTTTTCGTACTGCTTCCAGTCTTGGGCAAGCTTTTCCAGCTCGAGCTTCCTTTGCAAAAGCCTGCTTCCTTCTCTTTTCTTCCTCTCTTCGACAGAAAGAAATCTCTCCTCCTTTCTTTTTGCCTCCTGCAAGAAAATCTCATCTTCCTCTCTCAGCCGGATACAGAGCGCACTTTCCTCCGTCCTCTGCCTCTTTCCGTCTTCATATTCCTCTATGCTTTCAAGTACCGGCTCCGCTTTTTCTGCCCTCTTTGCTTCCTCCCTCATTCTTTCTATGCTCTGCGCCCTGCTCCTGCCTTCCTCAAGAAGCTTTTCAAGCTCCTGCATGCGCAGGAGGGTATCATAGATATTCTTCGATCGCAGTAAATCGGCATCGCTTTTTTCCTTTCTCAGCGAGAGCCTCTCCAGCTTTGCTTCCAATTCTTCCAATTCCTTTTTCAGGAGCTTTTCCCCCTCTTCTTTGATATCCGAAAAGGCATTGAGCTCTCCCTCGAGAATATGCAATCTGTCTTCCGTCTGTTTCAGTCTTGCGGATATTCTTTCCTCGAGCTTTTCTCCGTACTCCTCCAATCCGAAAAGCCGCTCCAAAATCTTTCTGCGCTCCGCTCCCTCGAGTTTTAAAAACTCATTGAAGCCTCCCTGCGGAAGCACGACGGTCTTGATAAAATCTTCGTATTGAAGCCCGATCACCCGGTCGATCTCTTTTCGAAACTGCGCATCCTTCTCCGCAAGCACCTCTTCTCTGTCCGGGTGCAGACATAGAAGCTTCTGCTGCTTTGTCGATACCTTGCCCTCTTTTTCTCTTTTGATTTCCCTGATGATTTTATATCTGTTCTTCTTTTCGGTATGAATATCGAAGACGAATACTACTCTTGCGCTCTCGCGATGCACATTAATATATCTTTCCTGACTGCTTTTTCCGCTGTCTCTTGCGATTCTGCCGTAAAGAGCGAAGGTGATCGCATCCAAAATACTCGATTTTCCGCTTCCGGTCGGACCGAATATCCCGAAAATCCCCATCGATGAGAGCCGTTCAAAATCTATCTCCTGCTTTTGGGAAAATGAATTAAATCCCTCTATGCTGAGCCTGATCGGTTTCATTCTCGTCCTCCTCCAGTATCTTCATTAAAAGCTCCACCAGCTCCTTCTGCGGCTCAAGCTTCTGTGTCGCCTTATAAAATTCGACAAACTGCTCGCCAAAGGAAAGCGATTCCGGGGAGATCCCCTCTTCGGCGCCTTGGAGCTCCCCTATGACGGGTCTGATCTCCAAGATATCCTTCTTGCAGGATCTCATTTCCTTGATCTCATGCTCCCTGATATATCTCTCTGTCTCCACCTCCAGATATACCCAGCTTTCCTCCTTTGCATTCCGCTCGCAAAGCCTCTGCGCCTCCTCTATGGAAGCGGCTTTCCATATTCTGATCGGCTTAAATACGGGAATATCGACCTCCCAAATCCTGCCCTCTCCCTTCATCTTTTTTTCGGCATCGATACAGAGATCAAATACCATGAATTTTTTGCAAAATCCGATCTCGCCCTTATGATAATGAATCGGAGAACCGCTGTAGCAGGCTTTCTTCCTCGTTCCCGGAACGAATTGCGGCTTATGGATATGCCCGAGAGCGATATAATCGGCTTCCTTCGGCAGGGCATTTGCAGAGACCAGAAAGCTGCCTCCCAAAGAGCCCGCTCTTTCCGATCCGGCGCTCTCGCTTCCCGAGAGGAATAAATGGCTGAGCGCAAGATTGATGCTGTTTTCTCTGAAATGCTTCGCAAGATTCCTGAAAATCTCTCCCACTCTCTCGCTGTAGGAGCTCTGCCTCTGCTTCTCATCCTCCTCTTCCCCGTAGAGAATCTCATCCAGCCTTTTCTCGCTGGGATAGGGCAGATAAATCAGCACCGCCCTCTCTTCTCCTATCGCAAGCTCCAGCCAGCCCTCTCCCGAATCGATCACCTCATGCTTTCCGTATTTACCCGGCAAAACCGCCGTTTTCAGGCTTTTGCACATGATAATCCCGTGTTCCATCGCAAGCGGTCCCGCGGAAGATATCCTCTCGGGGCTGTCATGATTGCCTGCGATCACGATATTGATACATTTTCCTCCCCGGGAGAGTTTCTTAAGCGCATCATAAAAAAGAATCTCCGCCTTGGCGGGCGGATTCGGCGTATCGTAAATATCACCCGCATGCAGGATGATATCCGGCTCCAATTCATTGCATTTTTCTATGAAAAATTTGAGAAAGCTTTCCTGCTCTTCCAGTCTGCTCCTTCCCTCAAGCGTCTTTCCCAGATGCCAGTCCGCCGTATGTACTATTCTCATTGATTCTCCCTGCGTTCCTTCCTTCTCTTTTCCTTTTCCTCTTTTTCTTTGCGCTTGATCTCCCTCCAGAGCGCAAGACTCTCTTCCGGCGTCTCCGCCACCATATCTCCGAATACATGGGGATGTCTTCTGATCATCTTCTCCGAAAGATTTTGGATAACATCGTCAAGGGTAAACGCCCCTCTCTCCGAGGCAATCTGCGCGTTTAAAAGCACCTGCAGGAGAAGATCTCCGAGTTCCTCGCAAAGATTCTCATCGTCTTTTTGATCAATCGCCTGATATACTTCTTTGGTCTCGTTTTCCAAACATTCCTTAAGGCTCTCATGGGTCTGCGCCCTGTCCCATTTGCATCCGTTTTCGCTGCGCAAAATCGCAACGATCTCTCTGAGCTCCTCAAAATCATGCGGGCTTTTTTCAATATATTCTTTATGATTATGCTTCAAACCGTCCTCCTCCTTTGGGCAATTTCATCTCTGATTTTATCATTATTCTACCATAATTCAAAAAAAGAAAAACCCCGAAAGCCGTTTCAATTCATACTTTCTTTCGGCAAAAGAACATGATACAATAATAAAGTTAGTATGACCAAACATAATAATGACGGAAAGGGAAAGCTATGAAGATAAAATTAGAAGGTGTTATGAAAACGCTGCTCATCACTCTTGATATCAGAGCCAAGGATTATAAAGCCGAAACCTCGGTTTTAAAGGATAAGAAATCCGCCGAGATCGTAGAGCAGATAGACTATGATTTTTCCTCTCTCGAAAATGACGACAAAAACTATATCGGCATACTTGCCAGAGCAAAAATCATGGACAGAGAAGTTCTGAAATTTATGCAAAAATATCCGGACTGCCATATCGTATCCCTCGGCTCCGGACTGGATACGCGATTCCACAGAGTGGATAACGGCAAAATACATTGGTATGATGTGGATTTTCCCGAGGTTATCGAGCTTCGCAAAAAATTTTTCGAAGAAAATGACAGAGTGAAACTGATCTCGAAATCCGTATCGGATCCTTCCTGGGCGGAAGAAATCCAAAACGGGGACAAGAAACTCCTCATCATATCCGAGGGAATGATTATGTATCTCGCTCCCGAAGAGGTCAAAAAATTCCTGCATATTTTAACGGATCATTTCGACAGCTTTGAGCTTCACCTTGATTGCGTTCCCAATAACGCCGTAAATAGAGCGCGCCGCAATAAGGCAGTCAAAAAAACGAAATCCGAATATCTTTTCGGTTCTTCAAAGGGAAAGGAAATCCTCGCCCTCAATCCGAAGCTCAAACAAATCGGCAATATCAATTTCACCGATGAATTTAAAAATCTTCTCAAAGGCTTCCAAAAAATATTCATCCCTCTGATCTATCTTTTTAATGACAGATTGCTTATGTTTACTTATAAAGCAGAGTAGAAAAGGAGAAGACGCATGAAAGAAATGTATATTTTTTTGAAAATCGCCATTATTATTATACTTGTTTATTTATTTTTTAATCCCGATATATTTGCGATAAAAGGCTATGCTTTGGCAATTGACGGACTGGTGGTTTGCAGAGGTGCAAGCCTTATATTGGCGTTCAATATGGTTTCAGGTTTATTGGACAGATTCGATAAAAAATAAAAGCCGTATGAGAGTGATCTGATAGATAGAAGCGCATAAAAGTTATTACCAAGCGATGGAAATACATAAAAACGCATAAAAAATCCCACAAATCCAAGTTTTTCCTTGAATCTGTGGGATTGATTTTTGTTCTTGAATTATCGCTTGCTGAACTGGGGCGCTCTACGAGCAGATTTAAGACCGTATTTCTTACGCTCTTTCATTCTCGGATCTCTGGTCAGATATCCTGCCTTCTTCAGCACGGGGCGATATTCTGCATCTACATGAAGCAATGCTCTTGCAATTCCGTGTCTGATCGCACCTGCCTGACCGGTAAAGCCGCCCCCGCGTACATTTACCAATACGTCAAACTTGCCCAGGGTATCCGTTGCCACCAGGGGCTGGCGAACCACTACCTTCAAGGTCTCAAGACCGAGGTAATTGTCAATATCTCTTTTATTGATTGTAATCTTTCCCGTTCCCGGATAAAGATATACTCTAGCTATCGATTTTTTTCTTCTTCCTGTTCCGTAAAATTTATCATTAGCCATTGCTCTACTCTCCTTTAAGCCTTAATTTCCATAACTTCCGGTTTCTGAGCCGCATGCTTGTGATCTGCACCCGCATATACATGAAGCTTTGTATACATCTGTCTGCCGAGGGGACCCTTGGGAAGCATTCCCTTTACTGCCAGTTCCACAACCTTCTCCGGCTTCTTTGCAAGCATTTCCTTCAATGTTGTTTCCTTTAATCCGCCAACATATTCCGAATGACTGTAATAAATCTTCTGGTCAAGCTTCTTTCCCGACACCTTAATCTTATCCGCATTGATTACTACGACATAATCTCCGCAATCCACATGGGGAGTGAACTCCGCCTTGTTTTTACCTCTCAATACACTCGCAATCTGCGTTGCGAGACGACCCAATGTACATCCGCTTGCATCGACAAGATACCATTTTCTGTCAATTTTATCCGGATTAGCCATAAAAGTATTCATCATTGACCTCCATTTAATTATCAACTTACTCTATCAATTTCATTATATGGATGAATGCTTTCCGGGGCATTGGAAGAAGCATCAACCTCTAACGCACAGTGATTAATTATATCCCTTATTTTTATTTATGTCAATAGCGCGAAGTGCTTTCGGCAAATCATTAAAGATATTCTATCTCAACGAGGGTCAAGCCTCTTGCCGGAAGAGTCTGACCCGCTCTTTTCCTGTCCTTTGCGGCAAAAATCTCCCTGATATGGGAGGGCGGATAGACCCCAAGCCCGACCTTCAGCAGGGTTCCCGCTATAATGCGTATCATATTGTATAAAAATCCGTCTCCGCTGATCACGATCGTGATCATATCCTCATCCTGCAGGATCTCTATCGCATGAATCGTCCTCACCGTCGAGCTCGCCTGCGTTTTCTGAGAACAGAAGCTTTCAAAATCATGCGTTCCGATAAAATATCCCGTCGCCTCCCTCATTTTTTCTATATTTAATCTGAAATAGCAAAAATAAGCATAGAGTCTCTCGGTCGGAATATCGATTGAACGGTTTAAAATTCTGTAGGTATAGGTCTTTATGCAGTCGCATTTTCTCGGATGCCAGCCCGCCTCCACTTCCTCGGATTCCTGTATTCTGATATCCTCCGGCAGCCTCTGGTTAATCGCAAACGCAAACTTTCCCGCATCCATTTTCATCTTCGTATCAAAAACAGCCACATTGCCGTATGCATGAACACCGGAATCCGTCCGGCTCGCCCCGATTACTTCGATCTCCTCTTGGCAGAGCTCCGAAATCGCCCGGTTGAGCACCTCTTCTATCGTGATTCCGTTCGGCTGTTTCTGCCAGCCGCAGTAATTCGTGCCGTCATATGAAACAATCAGCTTGATTCTTCTCATTTGCCTCCTCCCGAATGCGCCTTCCTAAAGCAGAGCCGCAACTGCAGCGGCAGCGGCGATATATAAAAAGAGGATCAGATATGCCGCCCTGTCCGCCCCTCGGTAGCGCAGCGGCTTCATCTTTGTTCTCCCCTCGCCCCCGTGATAACATCTTGCCTCCATCGCCATCGAAAGATCGATCGCCCTTCTGAATGCGGAGATAAAAAGAGGAACCAGAAGCGGCACCATGGATTTTGCCTTCTGTATCAGGTTTCCGCTCTCAAAATCCGCCCCTCTTGCCATCTGCGCCTTCATAATTTTATCCGTTTCTTCAATCAGAATCGGAATAAAGCGAAGAGCAATCGACATCATCATTGCAATCTCATGCACGGGAACCTTAAAGAGCTTCAAAAATCCGAGACTGCGCTCCAGCCCTTCCGTCAATGCATTCGGCGTTGTCGTCAGCGTCATGATCGAAGAGCCGAGCACCAGATAAATCAGGCGCAAGCCCATGAATGCCGCAAGCCGCAGTCCTTCCAGAGTCAGCCTAAAGATCCAGAAGCGAAAAATCTCCTTACCCGGCGTAAAAAACATATTAAAGCTCACGCTGATTAAAAGCAGCATGATCACGGATTTCAGCCCCCGCATAATAAACTTCATCGGAACCTTGGAAATATGAATGAGCGCTCCCAAAAAGAGGGTGGAGAGCAGGTAACCGTACCATGAATTACAAATAAAAAGCGAAATGATAAATACCATCGTTCCGAAAAGCTTGGTTCTCGGATCCAGCCGGTGAATCGGTGAATCTACGGGATAATACTGTCCCAGGGTTATATCTCTTATCATAAATCCTGCCTCTTCTGATGATAAAGATCCAATACCGCCTTTTTCGCCTCCTCTACGGTGGTAATGCCTTCGTCTATCTCGATTCCTTCCTGCCTTAATCTTTGTACGATATAAGTAATCTGAGGAGCGCTCAGCCCGATTTCCTCCAGCTTGCGATAATGCTTGAAGACCTCCTTGGGCACATCGTCAAATATCTTCTCCCCCTTGTTTAAGACAATGATCCTGTCCACATATTTTGCGATATCCTCCATGCTGTGAGAAACCAAAACGATGCTCAAGCCTTCCCTTTTTCTCAGCTCGCTGATCTTATCGAGAATCTCGTCTCTTCCTTTCGGATCCAGCCCGGCTGTGGGCTCATCCAGCACGAGCATCTCCGGCTTCATCGCCAGCACTCCCGCTATCGCCACTCTCCTTTTTTGACCGCCGGAAAGCTCGAAGGGAGATTTCTTATAAAAGCTCTCATCCAGCCCTACCATTTCCAAGGCTTCTTTTGCTCTTTTTTTTGCCTCTTCCTCATTCAATCCCTGATTTTTCGGACCGAAGCATACATCGGAGAGCACATCTACTTCAAAAAGCTGGTGCTCCGGATACTGAAAAACCAGTCCCACCTTTTGCCTCAGCATTTTCAGGCTATAGGATGGAGAATAAATATCCTCTCCCTTATAATAGATCTTGCCGGAGCTCGCCTTCAAAAGCCCGTTCATATGCTGAATCAGCGTAGATTTTCCCGAGCCCGTATGCCCTATGATGCCGACAAATTCCCCGGGCTTGATCTCAAAGCTGATATTCTTCAGCGCATAATGCTCAAACGCCGTACCCTCTGCATAGATATAATTAATATTCTCCGCCCTCATCGCCATTCCTTTTCAATTCCGTAAAAGCGGCAAAACCGCCTTCATCAATTCATCGATATCCAATATGCCCGCCGGAATATCCATTCCCGCCTCTCTGAGCTCATACGCCAGCTCCGTTACCTGCGGCACATCCAGTCTATGCTTTTTCAGCTCCTTTACCTCGGAAAAAATCTCCCTCGGCGTGCCGTCCATCACGATGCTTCCCTCATCCATCACAAGCACCCTGTCGGCATAAATCACTTCTTCCATATAATGGGTGATCAAAAGCACGGTAATGCCCTCCTTGCGGTTCAGCTCCCGTATCGTCTCGATCACTTCTTTTCTCCCGTTCGGATCCAGCATTGCCGTCGGTTCGTCCATTACGATGCATTTCGGACGCATCGCCATAATTCCGGCGATCGCCACCCTCTGCTTTTGTCCGCCGGAAAGCTTATTGGGGGACTTCATCCTGTATGCCGCCATATCGACCGCTTCGAGGCTCTCTTCCACCCTTTTCCAAATTTCCTTCGTCTCTATTCCTATGTTTTCCGGTCCGAAAGCGACATCTTCTTCGACGATGTTTCCGATAATCTGGTTATCCGGATTTTGAAATACCATTCCTACGGTCTTTCTTATATTCAGAAGACTCTCGCTGTCCGCGGTATTCATTCCCGAAACCCAGACCGTTCCCTCCGTAGGCAGAAGTATCGCATTGATATGTTTTGCAAATGTGGATTTTCCCGAGCCGTTATGCCCTAAAACGGCAATAAAATCCCCCTCTTTTATCTCCAAATCGATATTGTCGATCGCCCTGCTGATCTCTTCGGACTGGCTTTCCCCGTCTCTGTTAATATATTCAAATACCAGCTTCGCCGCCTTGATAATGCCCATATTTGCTCCCGCTCTTTTTCCGATACAATAAAACCCTCAATACCTTTTGGGTTTGAGGGTTATGACGTGCGTGAGAAGATTCGAACTCCCGACACCTTGGTCCGTAGCCAAGTGCTCTATCCAGCTGAGCTACACACACATACTGCAATTTCATATCTTATATGGAATACCCACGTTTGTCAATAGCATTTTATAAATTCTATCCTTCTAAAGCCTGCAAAGCACGTTTTGCAGCATGGAAATATCGATCGTTTTATAGTCGTTTTCTATTTTTTCCTCATAGCCGGGAATCCTCCTTCCCCGGTTCCATTTATAAAATGCATCGAGGGCATTTTCGATGAGCGCAAGCTCCTCCGGATTCATTCTCCCTCCGTTTTCATATAAAAGCACGGAGCGAAACGGCGTCTGATTCGGCTTTAAGCTCGATGCCTGCGGGTGGGTCAGGAGCTCATACCCCCTGTGAATCAGATCTCTGGTTTTTAAGAGCACCTCTTCGTAGGAAGCCAGAAGAATGCTCTCTTTCATCCCTTTTGCCAGCTCTTTTACCGCCCTGTCATTATTGGTGACCAATATGCATTTCTCTATATCATACATTCCCTTCCCTCCGCAGTATTTTTTGAAAAAGAGGGCATCCTTTTTTTCTTTCCGATTTTTTGGATGCCCTCATACCGCTTTCTTTCGATATCTTACTTCTCAAATACCGTCTGACCCTCTACCGGAGTCTGAAGCGCCCTGAGCGCTCTTTTTACCATGGAAAGCCTGATCTTATAGCTGTCCGCCTCGCTCTGAGCCGCATCGCCGATCGGATAGGGAATTCCCACTCCCGGGATGATGCGGTTTGCGCCTATCGTCAGCGAAATCGGAACCACGGTAGCCATATGCACTACGGGTATCTTATATTTTTCTATTTCCTTAACCATCGTTGCGCCGCAACGAGTACAGGTACCTCATGTGGATACGAGAATTACGCCGTCCACCTGCTCATCGATAAAACGCTTTCCGATTTCGTCACCGAATTTTGCGGCGGAAGCCGTCGCCGTTCCCGTTCCCGTCGTCGCACAGAAATAATTCACCAGTTCTTTGAACTCGCCGGCCTTCTCCAGCTCTCTGAGCGCATCCAAAGGAACGACAAGATTGGGATTTTCCATTGCAAACTGTCTGTCATAGCCTCCGTGAATGGTTGTAAACTCCGAGGGATCCAGCCTGTCTTTTCCCGTGATATCGTATTTTCCCCATTTTGTCGCATTGGAAGATTCTATTCTGTCCGGATTGCCCTGGGGAACGATTCCTCCCGAAGTAACCACGGCGATCTTTGCGTTTTTAATATCTTTAATCGGATCGGCGGGAGCTACCTTGTCAAATTTCGGCATGGGCAGATCCGTTTCGAAGGGCTCTCCCTTTAATTTTTTCAGGAGCATATCCAATGCTCTTTCGGAACCTCTCTTCTCGGCAAAATAATTGACACGGATTCCTCTCTCGATATATCCCTCTTCCTTAGGACCGAGAATCTCTTCCTTCCTCGCAAGCTTTGCGATCAGGCTGCAAAATACCGGCAGGACCTTGGGCATTCCCGCAGCGGAATTCGGAGTATCGACGATGATCAGATCCTTCTTGAACATATCGGCTCCGGGATTTTCTATATACATTCCGGTAAGCGAAGGAATTCCCAGCTTTTCCTCCACCGCCTTGCAGATCGTTCCGCAGGCAACTCCGTAACGGCCCGCATTGAATGCAGGTCCCGCCACGAAAACATCCGGCTCATATTTTTTCACAAAATCGATAATGGTATTCGTAGCAAGCTCCAGATTTTCACCGAAATAATTATCTCCGCAGATTACCGTCGCAACAATTTCAAACTCATCTCCCAGCTTCGCCTTCAGACCGGTGCCCGGACCAAGAACAGCCTCTCGTACCTCGGGCTTATGATCGGCTTTTTCCTCTCCGCCTATACCTGCAAAAAACTGGTTGATATAATGAACTACTTTATATTTAGCCATTTTCTATCTCCTTTATCTGTTCTCAAAACCAATTGCTTTTCGCTATGTATATGATCTAATAGCCTCTTGCCGCCAGCTTATTGAATCCGTTGGCTATCGTCGATGCGATAATGATCTGCAGCTCCGCCTCAAAGCTTCCGTCGGCATTGACACAGCCGTCCCATCCTCCGATCTGCATCTCGATATAATCCTGCATGCCTATCACTTTGCCCATCGCCGGAAATTGCAAAGTGGCATTGCCCTGTCCGCAGGAAGCGAGTGCATCCGCCTCTTCGCAGGTATCCGCCAGGGACTGCGACTTTCCGTCCTTGCCCGGGAATTCGTCCGTAATCAAAACAACCTTGGTTCCCGCCCTGGTCACCTTCTTACAGTTCATCATCAGATCCGTATCCGGATTGCCGTAGCCCTCCTCCGTGATCAAAACGCCGTCCAGTCCCATCCAATGGCAGAGCTTTGCCACCATATCCGAATGTCTTTCCTTATCCGCAAGGAATACGTTTTCATTGGTCAAAATCACTCCCATGAAATTGATATCTTTTCCATGCCTCTTATAGCAGTCTTCGATAACGGGATTATGAAAATGGTGATATGTCGTTACCTTATCGCAGGGTGCAACACAGTTTCCCGAAACGATGGCTCCGTCCATGATCTCCGTCGGATACATAAAAGTCGGGATAAACTGCTTTGCATCTACTCCGTAATAATAAGTATCATGGAGCAGTCCCTGAGATTGCAGCATATGGATATATCCTATCTTCGGCAGATCCGGATATTGCGCCGCCTGTTCAAAAATAGGCTTAGTTTCATAAGTCACGATCTCATCCGGTTCGATTTCCCTTGCCGCCTCTCCCAGATACGCCGCCACTTTAAGCCCTGCAATCCTTGCCGCCTTTTCATATACATGCGTTTCGAGATGATCCGCAGGCTCCACTACCACACAGAGATTCTGCGTCTTGGAAAAAGGACAGTAATCCGCGGCAGGTCCGCTCATATCGATTACACCCTCCTGAAAACCGACAATCTTGCCGACGGTTACCACGCAGCAGCCTTCTAAGGCATGCGTCCTTCCCTCTCCGACCTGAGGAGAAACTTTCCCGATCACACCCGGAAATATACTTCCCGAACCGCTTACCTTTACCCGAGGCTCTATAACATCTTTTACGGGGGTGATTCTGGTCGATTCTCCCGGCTTTGCAATTTCGAGCTTGCAGGACACCAGCTTATCATCCTCCAAAACCAGCTCTTCAACCTCTGTTTTGTTGACATATAAAATTCCGTCTTTCACCAGAGTTTTCTCGTCGAATTGGATATCTTTTATAAAAATTCTTCCCAATTCAAGCTTCATACAATAATACCTCCTCTCTTTCATACGCATGCTGCCGGTTTCGACAGTTTTGACTCCTCGTCCCGCCGGCATTGTGCAAAACAGTTACTTCATCAAGAAACAAGCATAATCGCGATCCGTCTTGTTTCCGAAATACTTACTTATGCCGCCGACTTAGGGAACGATTCCAAGACCTCTCAGAAGAATTACCACCAAAACAACAGGAATAACTACAACCACAACGGGCTTCCACCAGCTTTCCACCTTAAACTTTTTGGCACCCGTATTAATATCATCTCTGAATCCCTCAAACTTCCAAACAATGATCGTGTAGAAGGAAAGTATGATCGCTCCGATCGGCATCAGCAGATCTCCCGAAAAGAAGTCTACAAAATCAAAGATGGACTTCCCTATAATGGTCACTCCTTTAAGCGGTCCTTCCGAGCATGCAATCGGAATCACAAAAATCAAAATCAAAGCCAATCCCATCCAAACCGCCTTCTTTCTCTCGATCTTCCCGAGTTCGGAAATCGTAGTGAGCACCGGCTCAAAATAGCCTAACGCGGAGGAAAGCGCGGCAAAGAAGAGAAGAAGAAAGAATGCCGAACCGAATACCTGACCGAAGGGCATCTTGGAAAAGAGATTGGACATCGTCACGAATAATAAATTCGATCCGGAATCTGTAGGAAGACCCATTGCAAAAATCGCCGGAAAAATCATAAGCCCCGCAAGCAGCGCCGCACCGGTATCGAATCCTATTACCATCAGTGCGTCCTCGGGTACATTGCTGTCTTTTTTCAGATAGCTTCCGTAGATGAATCCGCCTCCGCTCGCTATTCCTACGGAGAAGAAGCACTGTCCGAGAGCTCTGAGGAATGCCTGACCGGTAAGCTTGGAAAAATCAACGGTCAAATACCATTTCACGCCTTCCATCGCGCCCGGAAGCGTCAGGGAACGTATCGCCAGGATGATCAGCATGAAGAAGAGAGCGGGCATCATCACGGAGCAGGATTTTTCAAGTCCTGAATTCAAGCCCAACGAAGAAATAATTCCTACGATCACCATTCCCAGCACCGTAAAAAAAATCAGCTGAGCGGGATCTGCCAGAAAATTAGTAAAGCTGGAGGAATATTGCTCCTGGGAGAGATTGTTTAACTGCCCGCTGACGATCTTGACAAAATAGGATATAATCCAGCCCATGATTTGAAAATAATAGGTCAGAATAAAAAATGCCGCAAGGACTCCCGTCCATCCGAAAGCTACCCATGGACTTCCCTTTTTGGTCAGGCTTCTCATTCCGGGAACCGGGCTCTTCTGCGACTTTCTTCCCAATCCGACCTCCATAAAAAAGAGCGGCACGCCGATGACCAGACAGATCAGAACATACATCAATACAAAAGCTCCTCCGCCCATAGTTCCTACAAGATAGGGGAATCTCCATATATTCCCCAGTCCTATGGAAAATCCTGCCGCCGCCATAATATATCCGAATCGGCTTCCCCAATTGCCCCTGTTTTCATTTTGACTCATAAAATATCCTCCTTTCGTGAGAATATACAATGGTTTCAGATTACCGGAAGAACAGTTATAACAAAGATTTAGGAATGATCGCGATTACCTTGTTAAAAGAATAGCATTTTGCTTTTAAAATATCAATATTTTTTATGTATCGTCCTGTTACTTTCTGTTATATTTTTTATTTTTGTCACAATGATGAAATTTCAATTATTTTTTTGTTTAAAAACACTGTGAAATTATTTTTTATTTATCAGTTTTTTATATTTTTTGTCGAGAATAAGAAGATGTTCTATTGACTTCTGCATAAAAATACAGTACAGTGAAAATAAAAATGATGGGGGGAAGCTATGAAAGAAAAAGGTTTTAGATTTTTTATCGCCGCGCTTATCCTCGCCGCCTTTCTGAGTGGCTGCGGCAGCGATACGGGCAAGAGGGAAGAAGTCGAAAGCAGCAAAAAAACGCAGGAAACTGCAGAAAACAAAAAATCGAAAAAGTCCAAAAAAAAAGAGAAATCGAAGAAGTCTGAGAAACCAAAAAACACCGAAGAAACAAAAGAGAGGCAGGAGCAGGATCCGGGTACGTCCGTGATTCCTCCTTACGAGATAAAGCAAACCTTTTATGAAGAGATGCATGCAGATGACGGCGTCCTGATATGGCGGGATGAGCTGTTTCAGCCCGTTTTTTCGGGCGGGAGCAAAGCGGCAAAGAAAATGAATGCCATATTCGAAAATGATATTCCCGATACCCTCTCTCTGGATGATCCCTCGCTAATACTCGATATGTATTACACAGGTCAAGGATCTGTCTATGAGGAGACAAATAACGGCAGGGTCGGCGGCTTCAAGATAGAATGGAAGGAGTCTTTTCGGCATCAGAACTATATTTCCTTTGTCAGCTATGAGGAATATGACGGTCTCGGAACGCACGGCACCCTCCAGAGATCGGGGTATACCTTCGACTGCGCAAGCGGAGACCTCTTAAAGCTGAGCGATGTATTGTCCCTTCACTCCGACCAGCTCACGGAGAGAATTTATCAGGAATACATCGCTTATCACGCCGCCCTCGGCGACGGCTTCGATATGCTGGCACAGGGGATCTATGAGGGCGGCTATGACGAATATTGGGCCGATTCGGTTAGGAAACAATGCGGGGAGGATGCCGTTTTCTGGTTAGCTGATGACGGTCTGCATATATATTTTCACCAGTATACCTTCTTCTACGCCATCGGAGAAAGCGAACTCGTGATACCCTACGAGCGTTCTGATCTGCTTCGTCCGGAATTCGCATCTTCGCCCTCCTCGTCCTCCCCTGCTCCTTGATCAGCTCACCTGTTCATTGATCAGCAATACTTTTCCCCTGACCAGACCGGGCGTTTTAAAAAGCGCAAACGCCTCTACGGCTCTGCTCAGGGGAAGTTTTTTATAAATAAACTTCTCGTCAAATCGCAGCTTTTTATTCGCAAAAAACTTCGCCGTCAGCTCCCACTCCTCTCCGGGGAAGGGGGCGCTGTAAGACATCCAGGAGCCGGTCAGATAGAATTCCTTCCGGTTCATCTTCTCCCAGAGCACCGGTGTAAATACCAGATTTTCATGCGGCGTTCCGATAAAGCAAAGCCTCGCCTTCGGCGCGGCAAGCTCAAATGCCGTATACATGGTAGAAGTCTGACCTGCGGTTTCAAACACATAGTCATAGCCTCTTCCCCCCGTCTTCTCGCCCGCTTCCTGCAAAAATCCCTCGTTTTTCGTATCGATCACGCTGTCTGCCCCCAGTGCCTTCGCAAGCTCGAGGCGCTCCCTGCTGATATCAAAGACCGTGATATGGGCCGCGCCAAATGCCTTCGCCCATTGCATCGTAAAAATTCCAATCGTTCCGGCTCCGAGCACCGCCACATTCCTGCCGCCCTCGTAACGATTCTGCCGGATGCCGTGCAGCGCGACCGTAGCCGGCTCAAACATCGCACCGCATTCATAGGATATCGAGGGATCAAACGCCACGACATTGCGCTCCGGAACCACGATATACTCCGCATTGCTGCCCTGCTGCCTCGAACCGATGAAGCTATAGCTCCTGCATAATGCATAGTTTCCCTTCTGGCAGTCTTCACAGCGCATACAGGGCAGAAGAGGAATGCCGGATACCCTGTCGCCGGGCTTCACCCTCGTCACGCCCTCTCCCGTCTCGATGACGTCTCCGGAAAACTCATGTCCCAGCACGATCGGATAAAAATGTGCTCCGTTTTTTAACACCCTCGGAATATCGGAACCGCAGATCCCGGATACCCTGACCCTTATTTTCACGCCGCCTTTCTGCACCTTCGGCTCTTCATAATCCATATACCTTACATCTTCATTTCCGCAAACAACCGCTGCCTTCACTTTATTCTTCCTTTCCGCTCCTGCGCATCAGCTTCTTAAGGCTTTCATAGAGCTCTCTGTAAATCTCGTAATTCCTGTCATAAATCTCCCTGTTCTTCGGATCCGGCTCGTAATATGCCCTATCCCGTATCGTCCTGCCGACGGCGTCCTCAAAATCCTTATAGAGCCTGACGCCGACTCCCGCAAGAAGCACCGCGCCCAAGGTGGTCGCCGTGTCCGAAGAGGGAACGCAGATCGCCTTTCCCGTAATATCGGCTTTGATCTGCATCCAGAGAGCGGAATTTGCCGCCCCTCCTACCGCTCTTAACACGTCTACACAGGCGCCTGCCGCCTCCGCCGTTTCGATATTATGCCGCAGGGAAAATGCCACTCCCTCCATGGCTGCACGGAGAAAATGTCCTCTGCTCTTGGAAAAATCCAAGCCGTAAAATACCCCCTTTGCATAAGGATCCCAGATCGGCGTCCTCTCCCCTGCCATATACGGAAGAAAAACCACTCCCTCGCTGCCCGGAGGAATCTTTTTTGCCAAATCGTTAAGCGCCTCAAAAGAATCGCTCTGCATCCTTTCTTCGGCTGCAAACTCCTTTTCAAACCATTTCATTACTCCCGCCCCGCCCACGGTGCCGCCTTGAAGCAGCCACCGGTCGGAGCTTGCATGAAATCCGAGAATCAGATTGCGATCCGCCTTATAGCTGTCCATGCAGATGCTCATTCCTCCCGCCTGTCCTCCCTGCTCCTGGGTCTGCCCCGGCTTGACCACGCCGGCGCCCAGTGTTGCGCAGGCGGCATCCAATGCCCCGGCAACGACGGGAGTTCCTTCACAGAGCCCGGTTTCCTGCGCCGCCTTTCGGCTTACGTTTCCTACCACCTGATGGCAGGGATGGATCTCCGGAAGGAAGGAATCCTCAATGCCGAGCTCTCTGCAAAGTTCCCTGTCCCATTTTCCTTCCCTCATATTAAAACATGACCAGCCGTAGCCCTGGGAAAGATCCTGGGTGATTTTTCCCGTCAGTCGGTAAACGATATAGCTGTTTGACTGCAAAATCTTATCCGTTTTATTGTATATCTCGGGGCTTTCCTCCTTATACCATAAGACCTTCGGCATTGTATAAGAGGGTTTGAGAGGGTTTCCGGATACCTCAAATAAGACCTCCTCCCCGATTTGCTCCCTCAGCCTCGCGCAGATTTCCTCCGCCCTCGTATCCATCCAAATCGGGGTCGGGCAGAGCACATCCCCTTGTCTGTCGAGTGGTATCGCGGACCAGCTCTGCCCGTCCACTCCGATTCCTATAATATCTCCTGCATTTACACCGCTCTTGTCCAGCACCTCTTTTGTGCTCCTGCATACCGCTTTCCACCAGTCGACGGGATCCTGCTGCGCATAGCCGGCCTTGGGATAATATACCAAATAGGCGCTGCTTGCAGAGGAAAGCAGCTTTCCTTCCTCATTAAACAACGCCGTCTTGCAAGAGCTCGTGCCTATGTCTATTCCAAGCAATACTTTACTCAATGCTTCGCTCCTTTTAAATACTGATTAAAAACTGGTTAATATAATATACCGCCGCACCTGCCGCAGCCACTTCCACCCTGTAACGGCATTCCAGCAGATAATCCCTTGCCCTGTCTCCGAAAGGGTTTCTCTGATCCACTCTCTGACAAAGATCATCCAGATATTCTCCGATATTGCTTCCTATATAGCCTCCCAGAATAATCACCCCGTCAAAAAGCATCCTGATATTATGGATCGCCAAAGCAAGATTTTCCAGATAACGATCCCAAATCTTTCGCAAATGCGGATCCCCAGCTCTGAGCTTCTCAAAAAATTCCTCCAGATTGCCCTCCGTGCAGCTGTCCAGAATCTCCGCATTGCAGACCGTATCAAAGCAGCCCCGCTTCCCGCAGTAACATCTCTGTTTGATTCCCGGATCGATGATCATATGCCCTATCTCTCCGCCTTTTTGCGTATTTCCCTCATAAACTCCGTTATTGATGATAATGGAGCCCCCCACGCTATTGTTCAGGCTGATATAAAATCCGTTCTGAATTCTCTTATCCATCCATGATTCCATATATCCGGCGACATAGGAATCGTGAAAGAGCCTGCATTTATAAGGGATGTACTTTGCGATCTCCTCCAGCGTCTTCCCCGTAAAACCGAGGGTGTATCCGTAGGTAACCAGACCTCCGTCATCGGAAATCAGACCCGGCAGCGCAATGCCCACGCCGAGCAGATTATTTCCGATTTTCGCCTCTTTTTTTACCTTCTCCACAATTTCGGCAAGCTTTTTTAAATAGAGTTCGCTGTCCAGATCAAACTTTATTCTTTCCCTGATATCGCTGATTACCTCTCCTGAAAGATTGATTGCGACCGCACTGATATGCTTTCCGGTTAAATAAAGCCCTATTGCCGTCTTTGCATCCTTGATATAGCGGTATGCTCTCGCGCTGCGCCCTCCGGTATTCTTGATTTTTTCGGAATCATCAATCAGATTTCTCTCTTTTAAATAATTCAGATTCTGCGTGATCGTCGGCAGACTCAGTCTGAGCCTGACCAGAATATCCTGCTTGGATACCTGACCGCTCTCTCTGATATAGTCGTAGATCATTCTGCGATTTTTTGTTTTTATCTCATTGATAAGAGATCTCCCCATATTCATACTTTCAGCTTATGATATCTTAATCATTACCTTTCCCGACTTTTTATATTGCGGTTCTGTAAATACTTTTTCAATATCATCCAAATCCACGATATCCGTAATCAATGCATCGAATTGCAAAATTCCCGCCTCGAGCACCTTGATCGCCCTCTCAAAAGTATAGGGATTGATGAAGGAGGAGGTGATCTTAAGCTCTTTCTTAAAAATATCATCCGGTTTTATCGCAAGCAGCTCATCCGGTGCGGCAAGCCCGAAAAGCATCACGGTCGCGCCCTTTCCGGCATATCGAACCGCATCCGCCTGTGCATTTACATTCCCAATGCATTCTACTACTATATCAATATTATGACAAGCGCTTGTTAATGTTTTCTCAAAATCCTCCTTATAGGGATCCAGGACGATATCCGCTCCGAGCTTTAAGCCGAGCGCTCTCTTCTCCTCGATCGGCTCGGAAAGAATGATCTTGGAAGCGCCCGCATGTCTGGCAAGCTGAAGCATGATCATCCCGATCGGTCCTCCGCCGAGAATCAAAACCGTATCGCCGAGCCGGATATTGCAAAGATCGATTCCGTGCAGGCAGCAGGAAAGCGGCTCCGCCATCGCAGCCTCGATAAAGCTGAGCTTATCCGAGCAGGGATATACCTGCTTTTCCCGCAGTATCACATATTCGGCGAATCCTCCGTGAGCCGTCGTGCCTATTCCGATATTATTGGTACAAAACTGCTGTTTTGCATTTCTGCAAAAATAGCATTCTCCGCACATATCATTCGGATCCGCGCTCACATGCTGCCCCACCTTGATGTTTCTTACCTCCGAGCCCACCTCATGCACGATGCCGGAAAATTCATGCCCGGGAATCAGAGGAGGATTTACGGCAAAGGCTCCGCCCTCTCCGTTAAAAATATGCATATCCGTACCGCAGACTCCGCAGTATTTTACCTGAATCATCACCTCATTGCTTTCGAGCTTGCGCAAGTGGATCTCTTCCACTCTTAAGTCTCTCTTTCCGTGATAAACCGCTGCTTTCATCTCTCTTTCCTCTCCGATGGAGATCTCTTTTTTCCATCCCTCTCTTTTTAAGTTCTCTATGCCGCCTTTACCCTCTTCTGGTAGCAGTCAAAGCCTACCGCAAAGGCAAGAACCAGCCCCTTGATTACCATCTGCAAATAAACGCTTACGCCGACAAGCACCATACCGTTTGTCAATGCGCCGATGATCAGCACACCGGCAAGCACATTGGAAAGCTTTCCGTAGCCTCCGGATACCGATACTCCTCCGAGTACCACGCAGGTGATCACATCGAATTCATATCCGATTCCTGCGGTGGGCTGCCCCGAATTCGTTCGGGAAAGCATCACCACTCCCGCAAGCCCCGCAAATAAACCGGAAAGAGAATAGACCAGATACTTCACTCTTCCGACTCTGATTCCCGAGAGCTTTGCCGCCTCCTCGTTTCCTCCTACCGCATAGAAATATCTTCCGAAATAGGTCGAGTTTAAGATAAAGCTTCCTACCGCAAAGCAGATCGCCATCAGGATCACGGGAACCGGGATGGGACCGAGATAGCCCTGTCCGATCACCTTGAATTTCTCCGTGAACCCGTTGATCGGTCTTCCTCCGCAAAGCAGATAGGAGGCGCCGGCAAAGACCGTTTGCGTCGAAAAGGTCGCAATCAGCGCCGGCATGCGCACGCTGGAAACCATAAAGCCGTTAATCGCGCCGACCAGAGTGGAAGCGATAAGAGAGAGGATGATCGCCACATACATATCCATCCCCATATTCACCATAAAATACGCACATAGGATATTGACGAAGGTGATGATGGAGCCGGTCGCAAGGTCGATTCCTCCGAGCAGGATGACGAAGGTCATTCCGATCGCCGCAATTCCGTACATCGATACCTGGCGGGCAATGGTCAGCAGATTTGCCGGCGTGATAAATTTCGGGTTTGCCCAGGTAAATGCCGCCATCAGAACAATTACCACAAACCATATCGCCTTATCCTTGAGCTGATTAAGCAGCATGGACTTAAGATCACTCTGCCCCTCCTTTTTTTGCGGCAAAGCCTTCTGCCCGGATTTTAATTCTTCTTTATTCATGCTCTGTTAAACCTCCTCTATCTCGGCTGCGGAAGCATAGGTCATGATCATGTTCTGATCAAATTCCTGCTTTTCGAGGCTGCCGGTTATTTTTCCCTCGGACAGTACGATGATTCTGTCCGACATTCCCATCAATTCTTCCATTTCCGAAGAAATCAGAAGTATCGTCTTTCCCTCTTTTTCGACCAAATCGTTCATCAGCTTATAAATCTCATATTTCGCCCCCACGTCGATTCCTCTCGTGGGCTCGTCGAATATGATGAGCTCCGAATCCGCCGCGAGCCATCTTGCCAGAATAACCTTTTGCTGATTGCCTCCGCTCAGGTTTTTTACCTCCTGATTCAGGCTCGGTGTCTTGATCCCTATGCTCTGCCTGTAAGTTTCGGCAATTGCCTGTTCCTTCCTCCCGTCGATCACGCTCAGCTTTGAATTTTTTTCGTAAATCGGCATATTGATATTGTTTTTGATCGATATGCCGAGCATCGCTCCGTGGCGCTTTCTGTCCTCGGGCACCAGAGCAATTCCCAGATTGATCGCCTCCTTCGGGCTCTTCGGATTGATCTCCTTCCCATGCAGATAGATATGCCCCGATTTCTTGCGCACGGCTCCGAAAATCATCTGCGCAAGCTCCGTCCTTCCGGCACCGATCAGACCGCCCAATCCCAGGATCTCTCCCTTATGTATTTTCAGATTGATATCATGGTCTCCGTTGCCCGTCAGATCCTTAAGCTCCAAAACGACCTGTTGATAATCGATACAGTTTCCTCTGGGCGGATAAGTCTCCGTGAGCTCTCTTCCGACCATCAGGCGGATCAGCTCCTCCACCCGGCTTTCCTTGGTGATCAGGGTCTTTACATATTCGCCGTCCCTAAGAATCAGGATCCTGTCGGAGAGCCGATAGATCTCTTCAAGCCGGTGAGAAATATAAATAATCGAAATCCCTTCCTTTTTTAATCTCTCCACAACCTCAAACATGCTTTCCACTTCGGAATTGGTCAGAGGAGCGGAAGGCTCGTCCATAATCAGTATTTTGGCGTTTTGCTGTATCGCCTTTGCAATCTCCACCACCTGCTGGTAACCTACGGTCAGGTTCTTCATCAGCGTCTTGGGATTGATTTTTACATGAAGCTGCTCAAATGCCTTTTTCGCCTCCCTCTCCATTGCGGCTTTGTCCACGAGGATTCCTTTTCTGATCGGGCGCCCCAAAAACAAATTTTCCGCCGCGGAAAGCTCGGCAACATTGTTAAATTCCTGATATATAATCGCAATTCCGTTTTCTGCCGCAAGCTGAGGCGTCATACCGCTGAATTCCCTGCCGTTTACGATAATCTTCCCCGAGGTCGGTATCACCGCTCCCGAACAGGTCTTGATCAGAGTGGATTTTCCCGCACCGTTTTCCCCGATCAATGCAAGAATCTCCCCCTTCTTCAGTTCCAGAGAAACATCCTTCAATGCGACTACGCCCGGATATTCTTTTCTGATATTTTTTAATTCCAAAACATATTCATCTGCCATATTCACGTCCCATCAAAGGCAAGCGCGCCTTTTATCCTTATCCGAACTTATTTTTCCTATTATGCGGGAAGAGGCGGTTAAATACCGCCTCCCCCCGTCCGTATGTCTTTGTATATCCGCCTGATTTTTTTTGTTTACTGATAGTCTTTCAGATACTCGTCCACGTTATTGATATCGATGATTACGAAAGGTCTGAAGATATTGCGTGCATCGCCCGTCAGCTCTTCTCCCGACAAAGCCTTCTCATACATCTCCACGCATGCCTTGGCGGTTCTTGCATTCGATCCCTCAAATCCTACGCTTGCACGGGATGCTTCCGTTCCCTTCTTGATCGCCTTAAGCTGCTGCTCCGTTGCGTCCGCAGAAAAGATTCCGCAATCTTCCGGAATATTTCCGTTGTACTTTGTCAGCAATGCCTGATTTGCACCGATATCCGATCCTGCGCCTATCGTTACGAAAACCTTGCAGTCGGGATGAGCCTGAAGCACGGTCTCCACATTGGTCTGCGCGCCGTTTGCCTCGAGACCCTCGATCTGAGCAACCACTTCATACTTGCCTTCCGCAGCCTTCAGTCCTTCGAGGATTCCGTTCTCTCTCTCCAGCAGAATGGGGGTCTGGGGATAGCCGATTACGCAAACTTCCGCCTTCTTGTCTTCGCTGTAATGCTTATTGATGAACTCAGCCGCCGGAGTTGCCACCATGATTCCGAGCTCGGTATTGTCAAGCACCCAGTTAAGCGTCGTGTTTTCCATCTTATCATCCCAGCACATTACCTTGATTCCCGCATCCATCGCCTGCTTGCACACATCCTCTATCGCGAAGGGATCGGAGGGATGCACCATGATGATATCGCAGCCCGCGTTGATGAAGTTCTCGATCTGGCTGATCTGCGTTGCAGAGTTATCCTTGCAGTCTACGATGGTATACTTCCAGCCCTTATCCTTGAGCATCTTCTCAACCTCTCCGAATACGCCAGCCCAGTAGTCATTCTCCAGGGACTGTATCGTAATTCCGATATTATGAGTGCCGCCCGCTTCAGCTTTGTCTGCCGCCGTCGTTTCCGCTTCCGCCTTTGTGGTTTCTGCCGCACTGTCCGCCGCCGCTGCCGTCGTCGCCTCGGAAGATGCCGCCGCCGTTGTTTCGGAACCGCCTCCCGCGGAGCATCCGATCAGAGAAGAAGCTGCCAATACTGCTGCACATAACGCGATTCCTAAAATCCTTTTTTTCATAAACTTTCTCTCCTTATTTTTTCATTTTTATCAAGATATTCCGAAATCATACGGTACTTTCGGCATATCCGTTGTTTCGATCTTCCTTTTTTTGTGTTTTAAAAACAGGTGAATGCGCCGTCCACCACAAAATCCGATCCGGTTGTAAACGCACAGGTGTCTCCCGCAAGATAAACGAGGATGGACTGCAGCTCTTCGGGCTTTCCGAGGCGTCCCAGCGGAGCTATGCTGTTCCATTCCCGAATCAGAGGTTTTAAGTTCTCGGCATTCATAATCAGTTCCGTTCCGATATATCCCGGGCTGATGCAGTTGACCCGCACATTTCTCTTTGCCCACTCTATCGCAAGTGATTTCGTCAGCATGATGACTCCCGCTTTGGACGCATTGTATGCGCATTGCGGCTGCGGTACGTTTACGATATGGCCCGACATGGATGCCGTATTGATGATCGATCCGTAACCCTGCTTAAGCATCTGTCTTCCCGCCGCGGTTGCGCAGAGAAATACTCCGGTCAGGTTGATATCGATCACCTTCTGCCACTGCTCCAGGCTCATCTCCTCCGCCGGAACATTCAGGGCAATTCCCGCATTATTAAAGCAGGCATCGAGCTTGCCGAAGGTATCCACGACCTCCTTCACCATCGCCTCGACCTGATCCTTCTTGGTTACATCGGCTTGAATCGCAATCGTCTTTACCGAAGCGGCTGCCGCAATCTCTTCCGCGACTTTTTTTGCTCCCTCAAGATTAATGTCCACGATCGCAAGATCGGCTCCCGCTTCGGCAAAAGCCATCGCCGCAGCTTTTCCGATACCGCTTGCCGCTCCCGTCACATAGATCGCCTTGCCGTCCAGCCTCATCCTTTCTATGATCCCCATTCTTCCTCCTCTCGGGACGGTCAAATTTCTTTCCGTCCAAAATTATGCTTTTTTCTCTTTATTAAGGTTAATATATAAAAGCATTTTATAAATCATTTTATGAAATATATTATATTGGGTTTTTTTCATTTTTCAATTAGCAATATTATTCAAAAATTTATCGATTTTTTTATATGATTTAAATAATGTTTTTTCTTTATCATAATGGCTTAAAGAGGGGCTTTCGAAGGATAAAACTTTCACAAGGAGAAACAAAAAAGCGAAACGAAGAAAGAAAGCCTCTCGCTCTCTTTCCTCGTTTCGCCGAATTTCAAAAACTTTTCGCCCGAAAATTTATAAATCCAGATAAGCTCCCTTCATCGGGCTTGCCGCATGCATGCCGAAGAGGCGCAGCACTCCTTTTTTGTATTTTGCCTCCGGTTTTTTCCAGCGTTTTTTCCTTTCCCGAAGAACTTCTTCCACCTCCTCCAGGCTCTTTTTCTCTCCCGCAATGCCGACGATATTGAGTCCCCGACCGATCACGTCGATCTCTATCAGATCTCCCTCTTCCACAAGAGCGATCGCTCCTCCCTCTATCGCCTCCGGGCTGCAATGCCCGATTACGGGTCCCGTAGAGGCTCCCGAAAAGCGTCCGTCGGTAATCAGCGCTATGCTTCTTCCCAATTCCTTATCGCTGCTGATCGCCTCCGAGGTGTAAAACATCTCCGGCATTCCGTTCGCCTTCGGTCCCTCATACCTGATGAAAACCGCATCTCCTTTTTTCACCTCATGCCTGAGCACGGCACTCAGGCATTCTTCCTCGCTGTCAAAAACTCTTGCATTCAAAACGGCATAAAACATTTTCTTCGGGCATGCCGTATGCTTGATCACCGCCCCTTCCGGAGCGAGATTTCCGTACAATACGGCTATGCTCCCCTCTCTCCCCAGCGCCCGCTCATAGGGAAGGATAATATCTTCTTTTTTCAGATCGCTTCCGTATCTTTCGTTGAAGCGCTCCAGTCCCCGGGCGCATTCCTCATAAAATCCCTTTTCTTTGAGCTCATCCAGATTTTCACCGAGGCTCTTCCCGCTCACCGTCATGGCATCGAGGTGAAGAAAGTCTCTGATCTCTTCCATGATTGCAGGCACTCCGCCCGCATAATAAAAGCATTCCGCCGGCCATTTTCCCGAAGGGCGTATATTCAACAGGTAGGGAGCTCCCCTATGCAGCCTGTCAAAGCTTTCTCCGCTGATTTCTATCCCGAGCTCATGCGCAATGGCGGGAAGGTGGAGCAGGCAGTTTGTGCTTCCCGAAATTGCCGCATGAATGAGGATCGCATTTTCAAAGCTCTCCCTTGTCACAATCCGGCTCGGACGCAGATCCGGCATATGGGCAAGCCTGAGGGCAAGCTCTCCCGCCTTTCTTGCAAACTCCCTCAGCTTTTGCGAATCCGCCGGAAGCAATGCGCTTCCGGGCAGAGCAAGCCCCAATGCCTCCGTAAGAATCTGCATGCTGGCAGCCGTTCCTATAAAAGAGCAGGCTCCGCAGCCGGGGCAGGCATTTTCCTTCGCCCATTCGAAGCTTTCTTTTTCTATCTCTCCCCTTTCATATCTCGCGCTATAGCTTCCAAGCTGTTCCAAGGTAAGCATCCGCGGTCCCGCATTCATCGTTCCTCCCGGAAGCACAAGAGCCGGGATATCGAGCCTTGCCAGAGCCATCAGGCAGCCGGGCAGCCCCTTGTCACAGCTTGCCAGAAATACCGCCGCGTCAAAAACGGTCGCGCTTGCATGTATTTCCATCATATTGGCGATCATTTCCCTGCTTGCCAGGCTGAAATTGATGCCGTCCGTGCCCTGGCTCTCTCCGTCACAGATATCCGTACAAAAATACCTCGCGCCGAAGCCTCCCGCCTCTCTCACGGCGCTTCGCACCTCCTCTGCCAGTCCGCCCAGATGCACGCTGCCGGGGTGGCTGTCTCCGAAGGTGCTCTCTATGATGATCTGGGGCTTTGCCAGATCTTCCTTCGTCCATCCCGTGCCTATGCGCAGCGGATCAAGTTCCGGAGCGATTTTTCTCATCTTCTGACTTCTTAATTCCATCTTTGCCTCCTTTTGATCCTTAATTGAAGACTAGACAAAGAAGGAAAGCAGCAATGCCGCAAAAAATCCGCTCACTCCCACCAGGGTTTCCATAATCGTCCATGTTTTCAGCGTGGTTTTTTCATCCATTTCCAGCAGGGATTTTACCAGCCAAAATCCCGAATCGTTAAAATGCGAGCAGACCGTCGCCCCTCCGGCTATCGCTGATGCCGTGCAGGCAAGATAGAGGGGAGAAAGCTCGGCAACCCCCGGCATCGCCGCAATGATTCCCGCCGCCATCGTCATCGCCACCGTTGCCGATCCGACGCAGATTCTGACCAATGCCGCCACGATAAAAGCCACAGCCACAAGAGGGAGGTTTACCGCGGATACCGCATTTCCTATGAGCTCTCCGATTCCCGAGTATTGGAGCATATATCTGAGCACTCCCCCGCAGGCGGTCACCAGCAAAATCAGCCCCGCAGGAGAAAGCGCCTTTATCATGATCCTTTGCAGCTCCTCCATCGAATATCCGTGTCTGACCCCGAGAATGAGCATAGCTGCCAAGGTCGCAATCAGCAATGCCAAAAAGGGCTCTCCCGCAAAAGTCAAAACAGGGGCGATCGGTGCAAGCTCCGGCGTCACTCCGGAAAGCGATTTTAAAATAATCAGCAGCAGGGGAAGCAGGATAATCATCGCAACCACCCAAAAACTCGGCAGCTTGGACTCGTCAAAATCCTTCTGATTCGCCACATGCTCGGGAACGGCGATTTCGTATTTTTTCCCGCAAAAACTACCCCATACCGGTCCGGCAATCACCATCGCAATGCTTCCGCAAAAGATTCCCACAATAATTACCAAGCCGAGCTCGACGCCAAGCATTCCCGCAACGAGCACCGGTCCCGGCGTCGGAGGAATAAAGGCGTGCCCTACAGCCAATCCCGCCAGAAGGGGAATCGCATAGTAGAGGGATGATCTCCCTGTCTTTTTGGCAAGAGAAAACGCCAGCGGAATCAAGATAATCAGACCCGCATCGAAGAAAACCGGTATCGCGACGATCATTCCCGTAATGCCCAAAGCCCATGCCGCCTTTTTTTCTCCGAATCTTCTCACCATGCTGAGCGCCAAAACCTGCGCCCCTCCTCCCGCCTCCAAAATCGCGCCGAACATGGAGCCCAGCCCCACAAGCAGCGCAATTCCCTTGAGCGTGTTTCCTATTCCGTCATTGACCGCCAGCGTGATCGCCTCAAACGGCATGCCGGCAATCAAGCCGATTGCCAAACCTCCGATCAGAATCGCTACCATAGCCTGAACCTTCCATACTATCACCAGCAAAAGCAGGATTCCGAGCCCGAGCAGAGCCGCCGCCGCCAGCCTCATCGGGTTTAATGCCAATTCTGTACCCATAGTAAAACCTCCTCTTTAACTATTATCTTTGCCTTCTATGAAGCTTCTCCAAAGATCAGAAAACCTCTACCGCCTTTTTTTCAATCGCAAGCCCTGCGATATAGCTTTTCATAAATTCATTGAATCCCTCCGCCTCATCCGGATCCGGCTGCACACAGAGCTCCTCATTTTGATAAAAGACCTTTTCATTCAGATACTCCGGCAAGCCTTCCCCTTGCTCCCTGTATACCATATAGGCGGCGAGCACGGCGATGCCCCAGGGACCGCCCTCTCCTGCGGTTTCCATCAGGCTCACGGGAAGATTCAATCCTGCCGCCATAATTCTTTGCCCTATATCCGGAGTCTTAAAGAGCCCTCCATGCCCGTAAATTTTATCGATCTCTATTCCCTCGTTTTCGATCAGAATATCCATTCCGATTCGCAGCGCGCCGAGTGCCGAATATAAATGGCTCCTCATAAAATTGGCAAGCGTGAAGCGCGCATCCGGCTTTCGAACAAAGAGCGGTCTTCCCTCATCTATTTTGGTAATGGATTCCCCCGAAAGATAGCCGTAGGAGAGCAGACCTCCGCAGTCCTTATCCCCCTTTTCCGCCTGTAAAAAGAGGCTTGAAAAAAGTTTGTTTTTCTCCGCTTCCACGCCGTAAGCCCGAAGAAATTCTTCGAATATGCCGACCCATGCATTGATATCGGAGGTACAGTTATTTGCATGTACCATCGCCACCGCATGCCCGTCCGGAGTCGTCACCATATCCACCTCCCTATAAGGCTTCGAAAGCTCCTTTTCCAAAACCAGCATCGCAAAAATCGAGGTTCCCGCAGAAATATTGCCGGTACGCACCGCAACGCTGTCGGTTGCGACCATTCCGGTTCCGGCATCCCCTTCCGGGGGGCAGAGCAAGATTCCCGCCTCCAGATCTCCGCTCGGATCGATCAGCCTCGCTCCCTCCGGGCTCAGCCTTCCCGCATCCTCTCCCGCAAGCAGCACTCGGGGCAAAATCTCCTCCGGCTTCCAGGGATAGCCCCTGTCCTCGATCATTTTCGAAAACCGATCAAGCATTCCCCTGTGATAATTTCCCTTTTTCGTATCGATCGGAAACATTCCCGAGGCATCTCCTACGCCGAGCACCTTCTCTTTGCTCAGCTTCCAATGCACATAGCCTGCCAGGGTGGTCATGAAGCGAATTCTGCCCACATGCTCTTCTTTGTCCAAAATCGACTGATAAAGATGCGCCACGCTCCATCTGTCGGGTATATTATAGGCAAGTTCTTCGGAAAGAATCGCCGCAGCCCGATTTGCATTGATATTTCTCCATGTGCGAAAGGGCGAAAGCAGCTTCGATTCTTCGTCAAAAACCAGATAACCGTGCATCATCGCGCTGATTCCCATTGCTGCCAGCTTTTGCAGCTTTACCCCGTAGCTCTTTCTGACATTTTCCTTCAAGTCGGCATAGCAGTTCTGCACCCCTCTCCATACTTCATCGAGCGAATAGGTCCATATCCCGTTTTCCAGCCTGTTTTCCCACGCAAAACTTCCGGAAGCCAAAACCCTGTGCTCCCTGTCGATTAATACGGCTTTGATTCTGGTCGAACCCAGCTCTATTCCCAAAACAGCCTCTCCCTTGATAATATCCGTATGATCCTTGCCCATTCGTACTCCCTCCATAATTTTTTATTCTATCTGCATCATAATGGAAGGCACAATAAAAGGCAAGACAAAAAGAAAATCTCTTCTTGCAAATTGATGCAAAAAGAGATTCTAATTCTTTTGTTTTTATGCGTTTTTACCTTGAATCTGCGCCTCGGCATAGTTGATGAAGAGACTTTATCAGAGGAGATGCCAAATCCTCCTCTTCGACATTCAAATTTTAACCGATTACGGGCGGCACAAAAACTCTTCCCGCAAGCTCCCGGTCAAAAAGCAGGGTCGCATGAGGATCGGAGGCGATAAATTTCAATGTATCCACATACTTGGTAAAGCTCTCCTCCTCTTCCACCTGTTCCGTAATAAAGAAATTTAAAAATACCTGACTCGCAAAATCTTTCTCCTCCACCGCGACAGCCATAATTTCATTGATCCATGCGGTTACCTTCCGCTCATGCGCAAGTGCGGATTCGAAGGCATCCAATATGGAATCATACTTTGCTTTCGGCTTTTCCAACTGCCCGAGCTCTACCTTCTCTCCGAGCCTGTGCAGGTAATCTATCATCAGATATGCATGGGCATTCTCTTCCTGCGCCTGAATATGAAAGAAATTCTGTATTCCGGGGAAGTTATACTCGTTGCCGATATACATCTCCATCGCCTGATAAATATACGCCGAATCGATTTCTCTGGTTATCTGTGCATTGATCATTTCCACTACTTTTTTTGATATCATGTTTTTCCCAACCTTTCTTTGATATTGGATTTTTTATTTCCAAATTAGAAGATCCAAACGAATAACATTTTATTATATAATATCATGGAGCCAA
>JAUMWW010000010.1:0-49340 GCA_030529445.1 Johnsonella sp.
TCTTTTAGAATTTCAGGGTTATGTGTACTGTTTAGTCTTTAATTTTCAAGGTGCTTTGCTCTTTCGGAGCAACTTTTATAAGATATCATATGTTCATATGCTTGTCAACATATTTTTTATCTTATTTTTTTATCATGCGATTCGTTTTAATCTTTCTTAAAACAAACTGCATAAGCGGAGAAAGAGGGATTTGAACCCTCGCGCCGGTTGCCCGACCTACACCCTTAGCAGGGGCGCCTCTTCGGCCTCTTGAGTATTTCTCCATATTCACCTGCTTATTTAATGATCAAATCATTTACTCAGATCTGTCTTGCAGATTAACTTGATGAAAAGATTTTACCGCCCGATAATTTTGAAAAAAGAAAGAAATAGGTTGCTTTCCCCTTAAGGGCTTCTTTACAGCAAGAAACATACCATATTATATAAGACCCCGCATAGTTTTGTCAATCGTGATTCTCATATTTTTATTAAGTTTTTTATCTTTCCTTCCGCATTTTTTATTGATCTACTATATATAGGTAAATCTTAAATCTGCTTATCTATATATGCTTGTATTCTGTTTTGGACGAGCTCTGCAATTTCCAATGTTTTCATTTCTTTATATTCTTCATAATATAAAGGAGGAAGAAAATGAACTTTTACCTCCGCTTTTTTCAGCCCGAATTCATCCAAGGGCTTAAAGCTGTCGATTAAGGCAGTGGGAACAATTGGCGCTTTTGCATTATATGCCGATTTAAAGGCACCTGCTTTCATAGGAAGGAGCCGATTGCCCATTTTTGATCTTGTTCCTTCGGGAAAAATCAAAAAATTATCTCCGTTTTTTACGCGCTCTGTCATCGTATTGATTACCTGCACAAATTCTCTTGTGTTTTTTCTGTCGACAGGAATTCCTTTGATTAAAGCAATTACCTCTTTCACCAAAATAAAACTTGCCGCTTCTTTTTTTATGACCACTGAAAAACTTGAGGGATGAGAAAAAATTAAAGCAAGGGAATCATAAAAACCCTGATGATTCGGAAAAAGCACATATCCTTTTTCAAAAGGAAGATTTTCTATTCCGCTGCTTTTTAGGGATATTCTTCCGCTTTTATTGATTTTCGCAATAATTTTTTGGAGGTAATGATGCCTTTCTTCGGCACTCGCTTTTATTTTTCCCTTTGCCATCGCCGATATTTTATATAACCAGATCGGAACATTAAAAAAATTCAATATGATGATCCATAAAATTCTCAGCCAATTTATCATTTCTTTTTACTCTCCGTCCTTCTCTTATCTAAAACGCTTTAATCAAAAGCTTAGGACCTCTTAAAACCCTGCTTTACCCAAGCAAAATGTTTTAAGAAGTCCACCAAAAATTTACTCAAAATTTGTTTTATCCACAGGAAGTGAAAATACTTTGTTGATTTTATTCCTCTTCCTTTGAAGATTCCCTTACCTTTGCTATGCTCGCGACTTTAATTCCCGATTTTCTGTCTATATCCATGAGCTTTACTCCGGAAGTGTTTCTTCCGATTACGGAAATTCCGCTGACTTCGATTCGGATGATAATTCCTTCATTCGTAATGATGAAGATTTCTCTGTCATTATCTACGAGTTTTCCACCCACGAGTTCTCCGGTTTTGCTCGTAACCTTATAACAGCTGATTCCGACGCCTCCTCGATGTTGATTTTTAAACTCGCTGATATTGGTTCTCTTTCCCATTCCGTATTCGGAAACCGTCAGCAAGCTGTCTCCCTGCGAGGTGATCTGCATTCCTATCACTTCATCTTCTTTCAGAAGCCTCATTCCTCTTACGCCGATAGATTTCCTTCCCGTAATACGAATCTCTTTCTCATCAAAAATAATACATTTTCCGGATTTGGAAACCAATATAATCTCATCGTTTCCTCCCGTCGCCTTTACCTCGATCAGCTCATCTTTTTCATTTAAGGCGATTGCAGTCAGTCCGTTCACCCTGATATTTGCATAATCCGATATCGGAGTTTTCTTTACCATGCCTTTCTTCGTTGCCATCAGAAGGTATTTTATTTCTTTCTTTTTCTCAATCGGAATAATTGCCGTAATTTTTTCCTCGGGCTGAAGCTGCAAAAGATTAATAATTGCATTTCCCCTTGCCGTACGGCCGGACTCCGGTATCATATATGCTTTTATCTTATATACCCTTCCCGTATTGGTAAAGAAATTGAGTTCGCTATGCGTAGAGGTCATGATGATATCTTCGATAAAATCCTCCTCTATGGTCTGCATTCCCTTGATTCCTTTTCCTCCCCTGTTTTGGGCTTTGAAATTATCCGGGCTCATTCTCTTGATATAACCGAGATTTGTCATTGCAATTACCGTATCTTCAACGGGAATTAAATCCTCATCCGTCATATCTTCGTCCTGTCCGAAGGAGGTCTTTCTTTCATCACCAAATTTATCGGCAATAATATTGATTTCTTCCTTAATCAGAGCAAGAAGCTTTTTGTTATCTCCCAAGATTTCCTTAAAATACCTTATTTTCTCCTGCAGCTCTTTAAATTCATTTTCAAGCTTTTCTCTTTCCAAGCCGGTCAAGGCTCTTAACCGCATATCGACAATCGCCTGCGCCTGTACTTCCGTAAAGGAAAACTCCTTCATTAATTCCTGTTTTGCCTCGGCGGTATCCTTGCTTGATCTGATGATTTTTATAATTCGGTCAATATGATCCAAAGCTTTTAAAAGACCTTCTAAAATATGAGCTCTCTCCTCGGCTTTATTCAAATCATACTTGATTCTTCTGGAAACGACCTCTTCCTGATGCTTAAGATAATGCTCCAGCATTTGAAGAATATTCATAATCTTCGGCTGATTGTTGACGAGAGCGAGCATAATCACTCCGAATGTATCCTGAAGCTGGGTATGCTTATAAAGGCGGTTTAAAATAACATTTGCATTCACATCCTTGCGCAGCTCGATTACGATGCGCATGCCCTCTCGATTGGATTCATCCCTGAGGTCGGTAATTCCGTCTATTTTCTTTTCCTTCACCAGATTGGCAATCTTTTCGATCAGTCTTGCCTTATTTACCAAATACGGAAGTTCGCTGATTAAGATTCTGCTTTTTCCGTTCGGCATGCTTTCTATCTCACTTACCGCCCGTACTCTGATTTTTCCTCTGCCGGTGCGGTATGCCGATTTGATTCCGCTCTTTCCTAAAATAACGGCTCCCGTAGGAAAATCCGGTCCCTTAATAATCTGAATAATTTCATCCAGATCCGTTACTTTATCTTCTATTCTGTCATCTATAATCTTATCTACTGCGGCGATTACCTCCCTTAAATTATGCGGAGGTATATTTGTTGTCATACCAACGGCAATACCCGTCGTTCCGTTTACCAGAAGATTCGGAAATCTGGAAGGAAGCACTATGGGCTCTTTCTCGGTTTCATCGAAATTGGGAACAAAATCGACCGTATCCTTGCCGATATCGGAGAGCATCTCCATTGCGATTTTGCTGAGCCTTGCTTCGGTATATCGCATTGCCGCCGCACCGTCTCCGTCAACCGAACCGAAATTTCCGTGCCCGTCCACGAGAGGATATCTCATCGACCAGCTCTGAGCCATATTCACCAAGGATCCGTATATCGAACTGTCTCCATGCGGATGATATTTACCCATCGTATCTCCAACGATACGGGCACATTTCCTGTGCGGCTTATCCGGTCCGTTATTCAGCTCTATCATGGAAAAAAGGATTCTTCGCTGAACCGGCTTTAATCCGTCTCTGATATCGGGAAGCGCTCTCGATGCGATTACGCTCATCGCATATTCTATATAAGACTTCTCCATGGTTTTCTTTAAGTCAATATCATTAACCTTATCGAAAACATTAGGTTCCATACCTTAGCTCCTCTCCTATATGTCAAGGTTCTTCACATATTTTGCATTTTTTTCTATAAACTCTCTCCTGGGTTCAACCTTATCGCCCATCAATGTATTAAAAGTCATATCGATATCGGTAAGCAGGCTTTCATCCATCGTTATTTTCAAAAGAACTCTGTTTTCGGGATTCATCGTTGTTTCCCAGAGCTGATCCTCATCCATCTCTCCGAGTCCCTTATATCGTTGAATCTTATTGTTCTGATCCCTTCCCACTTCGTTTAAGATTTTTGCCAGCTCGTTATCATTATACGCATACCAGACTTTTTTATTTTTTTCCAATTTATACAGAGGAGGTCTTGCAAGATAAACATGCCCCTGCTTGATCAGTTCCGGCATAAATCGGTAAATAAAAGTAAGCATTAAGGTATCGATATGTGCTCCGTCCACATCCGCATCCGTCATAATAATGATCTTATGGTATCTCAACTTGGAAATATCAAAATCATCATGAATTCCGGTTCCGAAAGCGGTAATCATCGCCTTGATTTCATTGTTTTCGTAAATCTTATCCAACCTCGCTTTTTCCACATTCAAAATCTTTCCTCTGAGAGGAAGGATCGCCTGGGTATTTCTGTTCCTTGCATTTTTTGCCGAACCTCCCGCCGAATCTCCCTCCACAAGAAAGATTTCACATTCCTTGGCATTCTTACTCGAACAATCGGCAAGCTTTCCGGGAAGAGCCATTCCGTCGAGAGCGGATTTTCTTCTGGTAATATCTCTCGCCTTTCTCGCCGCCGCCCGCGCCCTTTGTGCAAGAATCGCCTTCTCACATATAATTCTGGAAATCTGCGGATTCTGTTCCAAAAAATAAGTAAGCTGTTCGCTGACAATCGCATTTACCGCGGTTCCGGCTTCCGAATTGCCCAGCTTTTGCTTGGTCTGACTTTCAAACTGAGGATTCTCCACCTTGATCGAAATAATTGCGGTCATTCCCTCTCTGATATCCTCACCGGAAAGATTCTCTTCATTTTCCTTGAGCAGCTTGTTTTTTCTTGCATAATCATTGAAGGTCTTTGTAATCGCATTTTTAAATCCTGTCAAATGCGTTCCCCCGTCCGGGGTATTGATATTATTGACAAAAGTATATATGCTCTCATTATAGGAATCATTATGCTGAATCGCAGCCTCTACAAGCACATTTTCTCTGCTTCCCTCGCAGTAAATGATCTTATCGTAAATCGCATTTTTTTCTTTATTCAGAAAAGATACAAATTCCTTGATTCCCCCGCTATAATGAAAAACTCTTTCTTCCTTTTCCTCTCTCTCGTCTCTGAGGACGATTTTAAGATCCTTAGTCAAAAATGCGGTTTCCCTCAATCTTGTTTTTAAGATATTGAAGTCAAAAACCGTTTCCTCAAAAATTGTCTTATCCGGCATAAAATGAACTTCCGTTCCGTGCTCTTGCGGATCACATTTTCCGATTACCTTTAAAGGAGAAACAACTTTTCCTTTTTCAAACCTGATATTATAAATCTCTCCACCCTTAAAAACCTTGACATCCAATCTTTCGGAAAGCGCATTTACTACGGAAGCGCCCACTCCGTGCAGACCTCCCGAAACCTTATATCCTCCTCCGCCGAATTTTCCTCCCGCATGAAGTATGGTAAATACAACCTCGAGAGCCGAAACCCCCGCCTTTTTTTGTATATCTACGGGAATTCCTCTTCCGTTATCCCTGACCTTGACGGAATTATCTTCCTTTATCGTCACTTCTATACAATCACAATAACCGGCAAGAGCTTCATCCACCGAATTATCTACAATCTCATATACGAGATGATGGAGCCCTCTCGAGGATGTTGTCGCAATATACATTCCCGGTCTTTTTCTGACCGCCTCCAAGCCTTCCAATATCTGTATTTGAGAAGCATCATATTCTAAATTCATATCTTACTCCTTTTACTTCTTTTTTAAGAAAATGATTCCGGATATATTTTTCCATCTCTTACCCTTATTATTTTATCCAAATCAAAGTTTTTACTGATATAATCTTCCACTCCCGTACAGGTAATCATCGTCTGCAAATGGCGGATGGAAGAAATCAAGGCTTCCTGCCTTTTGTGATCCAATTCGGAAAGAACGTCATCCAGCAATAATACCGGCAGATCACCGGTTATTTTTTGAATCATTTCTATTTCCGCAAGCTTAAGAGATAATGCCGCTGTCCTTTGCTGCCCCTGAGAACCGTAAGTTTTTAAATCAATCGGGGAATTTTTTTCATCCTCAATGATAAAGCTGATATCATCTCTATGAGGTCCTATATTGCTGATCTTCGTCTTAATATCGCTTTCCCTCGAATTTCTGAGCAAGGTCTCAAAAGAATCCGCTTCCGTATTCTTTTCATATCTGATCCGGATTTTTTCCCTTCCCTTCGTCAATTCGTCATGTATCTTGAAAATAATGGGATTTAATGTTTTAATAAACTCTTCTCTGCCGCGGATCATTTCTTTTCCGAAGCGTAAAAGCTGCATATCCCATATATCCAAGGTTTCCTTCCAATCGCTTCGAAATGCCAATTCCTTAAGCAGCTTATTTCTGTGAATCAGGATCTTATTATAATTGATCAGAGCATTCAGATATACTTTATCAAGTTGACAAAGCTCAAAATCCATAAATTTTCTTCTTTCGGCAGGACCTTTTTTGATGATCCCCAGATCCTCCGGAGAAAAAAATACAATATTTACCGATCCGAAGAGCTCGCTCGCCTTTCGGATCGGAACCGAATTGATTGCAATTCCTTTTGCCTTATGTTTCTTGATATGCATATCAATCCTGAAAATACTGCCTCTTTTTTCCACCGTAACTTTGATATGCGCTTCTTCCTCTCCAAAGGCAATAATATCTCTGTCCTTGCTTCCTCTATGGGATCTTGCCGTAGCCGCCATATATAGAGATTCTAAAATATTGGTCTTTCCCTGTGCATTGTCTCCGTAAAAGAGGTTGATGCCATTTGAAAGCTCGATACTCAAATCAGAATAATTTCTATAATTTTTCAATTCCAATGATTTTATAATCATGATGATTAAAAGTAAATATATCTCCGTTTCTGAGTTTTTTTCCTCTTTGCAGCTCTACCTGATCATTTACCTTAACTCTTCCCTCTTTAATGGCGTATTTTGCTTCCGCTCCGGTTGAGGAGGCTCCGGAAAGCTTCATCGCCTGCTCCAATTTAATATATTCGTCTTTTATTTCCACCTTTATCATCGCTTTGCCCCTATGATATAAAATTGACCGGAAGAATTACATAGATATAATTTCTGTCATTATCTCTGATAAAACAGGGAGATTTTGCATTCGTAAAATAGATTTCCACAAATTCATCATCGATTACTCTCAATGCATCCATTAAAAACTTCGGGTTAAATGCGATCATCAATTCTTTCCCGGTTTTTTCGCATTCGATCTCGGTTCTCATCGTTCCGTAAGCCGATTCCATCCTGAGCTTGAGAAGATCCTCTCCGATATCGAATATCAGCGGTTTATGATCATTTTCCCGAATCAGAATAATGGATCTGTCTATCGCATTCATCAGCTTTAATCTGTTAATTTTGATTTTCAGTTCATAATCGGATAAAAGCATATGCTCTATATTGAAATACTCTCCCTCTATGATTCTGGAAACCACAAGCGTATCATTAAATTCAAAAAGAATATAATGGTAGCTGAAATAAATATATACATCTTTTTCATGATCATCACTGATGATTTTGCTGATTTCATTTAAATTTTTAACAGGAAGGATCACCTTATGATCAAGATAATCATCTCTCAAAGATATATTTCTGATCGAAATCCTATGCCCGTCCAAGGTAATAAATCTCGCCTTATTCGTTTTTACCTCGAGAAGCTCCCCTCCCATGATTTTATTCGGATCATTCGGCAGGGCAGAAAAAAGAGTCTGCCTTAAAACTTCCTTCAGACTGAACTGAGAAAGGCAGATATAATTTTCTTTTTCTATTTCGGGCAGGTAATTAAACTCTTCTCCGTCTCTTCCCGGTATATTAAACACGGATTTTCCGGAAGAAATAATTGCCGCATGATTTTCATCGGAAAAGATATGAATCTGGTCTCCGGTATCATCGAGCTTGCGAATAATATCATAAATCAGCTTTGCATCCAAAGCAATCATTCCCTTTTCTTTGATGCTTCCTTCTACCTTCGTTTTTATTCCGATTTCGTTATCGTTTGCACTAAGACTGATCTCCTCCGTCCTCGCATCAAAGAGGATGCATTGCAGGATATCATTTGTCGTCTTATTCGGTATTGCTTTGGATACGATGGATATGGCGTTTAATATTTTTTCTCTGTCAAAACTCAGTCTCATAAAATAACCTCTTTTTGAATGGGATTGGATATATAAATAATATAAAATCTTTTAGTATTAATAGTAATAGGGGCTGTTGAATTGTGAAAAACACTCTCTACTCGTCTGAATACGCCTCTTTGCCCTATGCATAATTCTGTTTGCAATTGATGAATGAAAGAAAAATCAATGTGGATTGATCTTCTTTTTAATGATTTCTATATTGGAATTCAGATCCGGAGTATTCTTCATATCATCTTTGATCTTATCCAATGCGTGCATTACGGTGGAATGATCCCTTCCCAATCTCTCTCCTATGCTCTTTAAGGGAAGATCGGTAAGCTCACGGCAGAGATACATGGCAATATGTCTGGGATAAACGATTTCATTGGATCTTTTCTTTGATTTAATATCATCGACCGTGATTCCGTAATGTTCCGCAACGATTTTGATAATGATATCGGGAGTGATTTGAGGAGGAATATTGGGGCTGATAATGTCTTTTAAGACCTCCTGAGCAAGTTCGAGATTGATTTCTCTGGTATTATCAAGCTTTCCCATCGCAACAATCTTGTTTAGCGCGCCCTCAAGCTCACGGATATTGCTTTTAATATTGGTAGCAATATACTGTATGATTTCATTATCAATATTGATATTGTCGGTTTCTTCTTTTTTCCGCAGTATTGCCATCCTTGTCTCATAATCCGGAGACTGGATATCTACGGAAAGCCCCTGCTCAAATCTTGATTTCAGCCGGTCCTCCAAGGTCTCCAGATCTTTCGGAGGACGATCCGAGGAGATAATGATCTGTCTCTTTGATTCGTAAAGAGCGTTGAAAGTGTGGAAAAACTCCTCCTGCGTGCTTTCTTTTCCGATAATAAACTGAATATCGTCAATCAGCAGAACATCATTGGTTCTGTATTTATTCCTGAAATTGGTTGTAGAATTGTTTTTGTTTCTGATGGCATCGATCAGTTCATTGGTAAAGGTTTCGCTGGTTACATAAAGAACTTTCGCATTTTCATCGTTTTTTAAAATAAAATTTGCTACGGACTGCATCAAATGGGTTTTTCCCAGTCCGACTCCTCCGTATATGAAAAGAGGATTATAGATTTCTCCGGGAGATTCCGCAACCGCCAGAGATGCGGCATGTGCAAGATTATTGCTCTTTCCTACGACGAAGCTGTCAAAGGTATATCTCGGATTCAGATTTGCGGAAAAAATCTTATTGGTATCGACTTTGTTTCCGTTTTGAATCAGAAGATTGCTTTTATCGGTCTTAAAAGAATTTTCTCTTCCTATTTCTATTGTGCAGCTGATATTGGTAATTTCTTCGATTGCCACCATCAGAATTTTATGGTATTTTTTTGTTATTATATTAATGAAGGTATTATCACTTTCGCTGAGTCCGGAAACCGTCAGATAGAGAATATATTTTCCATTGCTGTCCTTCTCCAGTTTAAAAGGTTTTAAAGGACGTATCCATGTTCGGATGGATACATCACCGATGCTATATTCTTCTTTTATATAAAGGATGATGTCTTCCCATTTGGATTTTATCTTCTCAATCATATCCTCTTACTCCATTCCCCCGAATTCATAGAAATTGTAAATATTTCCGAAAGCATATGGATTTATTATATCAAAAATCATGATGTATATCAATAAAATAATTCGGCTTATACACAATCATGTTGATAACTATGTGGATAAACTGTAGATAGTGGATAAAAATCTTAATTTAAGATATGGATTTATCCAAATAATAATGTTATAATAACAAAAATCAGAAGAAGTTTTATCTGTAAAATGAGAAAGAAATAGACTTGAAAGTCTTATTTTAATGGCTTTATCGTATAGAGTCGGTGCTGGAGGCGGAGTTATCAACATATTGTTGGCAATCTGTTGATAAATTTAATTTATCCTGAGAAGAGAGGGTAAGATATCTTCTGATGTGAATAAAGATGTGGACAGAGGGAGATAAGAAGCAATGAATAAGTATGGTAAAAATGAAAGAACAAAAAACTTGGTGATCATGTCGGTATTTACTTCGATTATTATCATCCAAACTCTTGTTCCTTTTTTGGGATTTATTCCTCTTGGTGTCATGAATGCAACTATTATCCATATTACGGTGATTATAGGTGCAATCATGCTCGGTCCGAAGTACGGTGCGGGGCTCGGTCTTGTATTCGGGCTTTGCAGTATGTGGAAAAACACTTTTATGCCGAATCCGACTTCCTTTGTGTTCTCACCCTTTACTTTAGGAATTAACGGCTATTCGGGAGGATACAGAAGCTTGATTGTTTGTCTCTTGCCCAGAGTGCTGATCGGAGTATCCGCTTATTATGTATATTCCTTCTTTCAAAAATTGAATAAACGCTATCTTGGGCTCTTGATGGCGGGAGTTGTCGGCTCTATGGTGAATACGATCTTGGTAATGAGCGGTATTTATCTCCTTTTTGCGGAACAATATGCTTTGGCGACCAATAAAGCGGTGGAAAGTCTGATTTTTTTCATTATAGGAATCATAGGAATGCAGGGAGTTCCCGAAGCAATCGTATCTTCTCTGATTACTTTTGCCGTTGCCGGATCTTTGCTGAAGTATAAAAAATCTTTGGAGACTTAAGAATTAGCTTGACTTAGGTTTTTTCTTTCTATATAATGTTTGGGAATGTTCTCAAAATTTAAGAAAAGAAAAAGACTCAAAATTGAAATATTTATGGTTAAAGGAGGTGCCTATCCATGAAGATGACATTTCAGCCTAAGACAAGACAAAGATCAAAGGTTCATGGCTTCAGAGCAAGAATGAGCTCGGCAGGCGGAAGAAAAGTTTTGGCTGCCAGAAGAGCAAAAGGAAGAGCAAGATTATCGGCATAAATTTTACCTGTCGAAGATTACTTAGGGATAGTCTATTGACTGTCCCTGTTTTCATAATTAAGGAATAAAAATACTTTTATTCGGAAGTATTTCTTGTAAAAGAGAGAGTTTATGAAGAGATTTCCTTCTATTAAGAATAACAAAGAGTTTAAAAGAATATATTCTGAGGGAAAGTCCTGCGGAAATAAAGCTTTGGTGATGTATGTAGAAAAAAGCGGGGAGGCTTATAACAGAATCGGAATTTCGGTTTCTAAAAAAGTGGGGAATTCCTGTACCAGACATAGGCTTTCCAGAATGCTGAGAGAAATATTCAGATTGAATAACGATAAGATAAAATCTCCTTATAATATTATTGTTATTGCAAGAGTCGGTTCTTCTTTGCTTGATTATGAAAAATTAAACAATGCATATCTGCATTTATGTAAACTGCATAAATTATTTAAAACATCCGATCTAAGGTAGAGATATGATAAAGAAGACATTGATTTATATGATAAAATTATATCAAAAATATTTATCGCCTCTTAAATGGAGAACACATTGCATATACGTGCCGACCTGTTCGGAATATGCAATACAGGCATTAAAGAAACACGGATTAGTGAAAGGTTCCGCTCTAGCTGTATGGAGAATAATCAGATGCAATCCTTTTTCAAAAGGCGGGTATGATCCCGTTCCTTAAATCTTATTAATCATGAATAACTGAGTTCAGGAGGAAAAATTTTGGAAGCAATATTATTGGCAAAATCAACAACACCGATTATAGGCTGGGTTGCTGAATTACTCGGAATCATTATGGAAGCAGTGTTCAGAGTTACAAGTTCTTTTGGAATCATCAATATAGGACTATGTATTATTATCTTTACGATTATTATCAATATAGCTATGCTTCCTTTAACAATCAAGCAGCAGAAATCATCCAAATTAATGAGCGTAATGCAGCCTGAAATTCAGGCGATTCAAAAGAAATATAAGGGGAAGAATGATACCGAAACCGCGATGAAGATACAGGCGGAAACGAAAGCGGTACAGGAGAAATACGGAACGAGCATGGTGGGAGGATGCTTGCAGACTGCCATTCAGCTGCCTATTTTATTTGCGCTTTATCAGGTTATTATAAAAATCCCTTCCTATGTTCCTACTGTAAAGGTATATTTTGAAAGAATAGCTCTTTCGCTTCAGCAGCAGGATAATTATATCGGATTACTGGGCAGCTTTGCGACAAAGTATAAAATGCCCGCAGATAAGATAGATTATCATTTGGCAGATAATGTCATTGATCTTTTATATAAGTTTAATCCCGGAGACTGGACCGAGGTGTCCAATCTTTTTCCGGCACTGAGCAAGGTTCTTTCGGAGAATGTTCCTACGATCGAAAGAATGAACTCTTTCCTAGGAATCAATCTTGCAAGCAATCCATTTCAGGGATTTATGCCCAATCCGGCATGGATTATTCCCATACTGGCAGGTCTGACACAGTGGTATTCAACTAAGCTGATGACCAGTACCCAGACGGGATCGGCAAATGATGAGGCCAATTCCGTTGTTCAGCAGATGAAGACGGTGAATAATGTAATGCCTCTTATGTCCGTTTATTTTTGTTTTATGTTTCCCGCCGGAGTCGGTTTATACTGGATCGCTTCCGCGGTTTGCCGCATCATTCAGCAAATCATTATTAATAAGCATCTCGAAAAGATAGATATTGATAAGCTGGTGGAGGAAAACTTAAGAAAAAGCAATGAAAAAAGAGCAAAAAAAGGACTTCCTCTTCAAACAATAAATAAAAATATACTGGAAAAGGCAAAGCAGGCGGAAAGCGCGGGAAAAGAGAACGAAGAAAAGAAGAGAGAAATTAATGCAAGACAGATCAAGGATTCTACGGAGTATTATAATAAGAATGCAAAGCCGGGATCCATTGCCTCGAGAGCCAATATGGTAGCTGTGTATAATGCGAGAACAGCGGAAAAGAAATCGGGAAAAAAGACAAAAGACCAGGATGGGGCAAAACAAGAGGAAGAAAACAAATAGTTTTTTTACAGAGGGAGGAGGTCAGAATATTCATATGATTACGGTATCTGCAAAAAATTATGATGAAGCGATAACAAAAGCACTTATAGAATTACAGATTAGCAGCGACCACCTTAAAGTAGAGGTAGTTCAGGAAGGAACTTCCGGATTTTTAGGATTTATCGGAGCAAAGCCTTGGATCATAAAAGCAGATATAAAGGACGAGAATGATCCGGAGCAGCAGGTAAAGCCGGCAAAAAAAGAGCAGAAAAAAGAAGCGCAGAAAATTGACAAGGGAATAAAAAAAGAAGGCAAAAAAGAGAATGCCAAAGAAAAAAAGCCGGAGCTCAAAGAAAATAAGGAGATAAAGAAAGAGAATTTTCATCCGGAGGAGAAAAAGCCTGCAATTATCGAAGAAGAGGCAAAGGATAAGAAAGAGCCTCAGATGAGGAGCAGAAAGAATCTTACGGAAGAAGAGGCATCGGCATTGATTCAGAGATCGAATAAATTTTTGACGGATTTATTTAAAACCATGGATATCAATGTCATTCCGGATTCCAAATTCAATTATGAGGATAATGAAATCTCGATTCTTCTTAAAAGCGAGGAGGATATGGGAATACTCATAGGAAAAAGAGGGCAGACCTTGGATTCCTTGCAGTACATACTCAGTCTGGTAATCAATAAGCATACGGAATTCTATATCAGAGTAAAGCTGGATACCGAAAATTACAGACAGAGACGTAAGGATAAATTGGAGATTCTTGCAAAGAATATTGCTTCCAAGGTAAAGAGAAGTCGGAAAGCGATTTCTCTCGAACCGATGAATCCCTATGAAAGAAGAATTATCCACAGTGTATTGCAGAATGATCATCAGGTATCGACAATCAGTGAGGGAGAAGATCCGAACAGGTATATTACCGTTGTATTGAGAAATAATAATAAAGGAAAAAGAAATTCTTTTCATTCGAAATCGGGAAAGCATAATTCTAAATCTTTAAGCAAGGCATATGATAAAGAAAAGACCGAGAAGAATACCGAAACAGAATAATTTACCTATCTGATGGCTTTGTGAAAGAGGGCTGTTGAGAATTTGCCAAGCATATTTTCGATGGTCCTCTTTCTCTATTATCCTTAAAAAGGAGGAGAAAAAATGAGGATAAACGATACAATAGCCGCCGTTTCTACGGCAATGAGCGAAGGTGGAATAGGAATTGTGAGGGTATGCGGGGAAGCCGCTTTTTGCATTGTCGATAAGATATATAAAGGAAAGAAAAAATTGGCGGAATGTGAATCTCATACGATTCAATACGGGCATATTTTATCGGGAGAAAGCAAAGAAATTATAGATGAAGTTTTGGTTATGCTGATGAGAGCCCCAAGAAGCTATACGGGAGAGGATACGGTAGAGATTAACTGTCACGGAGGAGTGCTTCTTCTCCAGAGAATTCTTTCGGAGGCAATCAGGGCGGGAGCATCTCTTGCGGAGCCGGGAGAGTTTACGAAGAGGGCGTTTTTAAACGGAAAGCTCGATCTTTCCAGTGCCGAAGCGGTTATAGATATTATAGAAGCAAAAAATGCATATGCATTAAAGTCGGGAATGCAGCAGCTCAAAGGAGGACTAAAACGCGAAATATCGGAGATAAGAGCCTTGATCCTGGAAGAAACGGCGTATATTGAAGCCGCTCTGGATGACCCGGAGCATTATGATCTCGAGGGCTATAAGGGGGAACTGAAGGAAAAGGTGGAAACTATTCTGTTCAGAATTTCCGAGCTGATCAAAACATCCGAAAGCGGCAGAGTGATTAAGGAAGGAATCGATACCGTAATCATAGGAAGACCGAATGTCGGAAAATCTTCTATTCTGAATCTTCTGGCAAAGTCGGAAAGGGCGATCGTCAGCGATATTGCGGGAACCACAAGGGATACGATTACGGAACATATCAAGATGGCGGGAATCAGCCTGAATATCACCGATACAGCAGGGATTCGGGAGAGCGATGATATTGTAGAAAGCATCGGGATAAAAAAAGCAAGAGATGCGGCTAAAAACGCAGATTTGATTATTTGCGTAATCGATGCCTCGGAGGACTTAAGAGAGGAGGATCTGAAAATACTCGATTCTTTTTCCGACAAAAAGAATTGTATTATTCTTTTAAATAAAACGGATAAGGAAAATAAAATAAAAAAAGAAGAGATCGGCAAATTTGCAGCTCATCCCGTAATTGTATTTTCTGTAAAAGAAGAGCAGGGGCTTGATGAGATGGAGAATAAAATAAAAGAAATGTTTTATAAGGGAAGCCTTGATTTTAATGATCAGGTCTATATCACGAATCTCAGGCATAAACATGCATTGGAAGAAGCGCGGGCTTCTTTGAATATGGTTCTTGACAGCATAGAAAACGGGCTGCCGGAAGATTTCTTTTCCATCGATTTAATCGATGCATACCAAACACTGGGAACCATCATCGGAGAGAGTATCTCGGATGATTTGGTGAATGAAATATTTTCAAAGTTTTGTATGGGAAAATAAAAGACGGAAATAACGAAAAAATCGGATCAGATAAGGAGGAAGTATGCCGCTGATAGAAGAATATGATATTGCCGTGGTGGGAGCGGGTCATGCGGGATGTGAAGCTGCACTTGCAGCCGCAAAGCTGGGAATGAAAACGATAGTTTTTACGATCAGTATAGAATCCATAGCATTAATGCCCTGCAATCCCAATATAGGAGGAACCTCCAAGGGGCATTTGGTAAGAGAATTGGATGCTTTGGGCGGTGAAATGGCAAAAAACATAGATAAGACCTTTATTCAATCCAGGATGCTCAATGAATCCAAGGGACCTGCCGTACATTCGCTGAGAGTGCAGGCGGATAAGCAAAAATATTCGGAGGAAATGAGAAGAACTCTCGAAAACACCGAAAATATAGTGATCAGGCAGGTTGAGGTTTCCGAGCTCATTATTGAAGAAAGAGAAGGAAGGAAGCTGTGCAGAGGGGTGAAAACCGTTTCCGGTGCAGAGTATTTTACCAAAGCGGTAATCCTGGCGACGGGAACTTATTTAAAAGCAAGATGCATATACGGTGAAGTAAGTGAAGAAACAGGACCGAACGGCTTAAAATCATCAAAGTATTTAAGTGATTCTTTGGAAAAAGCGGGAATTAAGCTTTACCGATTTAAAACAGGAACCCCCGCTAGAGTCGATAAAAGAAACATAGATTTTTCTAAAATGGAGGAACAGAAGGGAGATCATCCCATTATTCCTTTTTCCTTCAGCACAGCAAGGGAAAGTATCCAAAAGGAACAGGTAAGCTGCTATCTGACCTATACGGGGAATGAAACACATCGCATCATCAGAGAAAATATAGATCGCTCTCCCATGTATTCCGGAGTCATCGAGGGAAGAGGTCCGAGATACTGCCCCTCGATCGAGGATAAGGTGATGAAATTTCCCGATAAGGAAAGACATCAGATTTTTGTAGAGCCGGAAGGGCTTTATACCAATGAGATGTATCTTGCCGGAATGTCTTCTTCTCTTCCGGAAGATGTGCAGCATGAGATGATCAAAACCCTTCCCGGCTTCGAGAATGCCTCCATTGTAAGAAATGCTTATGCCATAGAATATGATTGTATCGATGCCAGACAGTTATACCCCTCACTGGAATTTAAAGAAATTGAAGCGCTTTTTTCGGGCGGGCAGTTTAACGGAAGCTCCGGATATGAAGAGGCTGCGGTTCAGGGATTTATGGCAGGGGTTAATGCGGCAATGAAGATCAAGGGAAGGGATGCTTTTGTTTTGGACAGATCCCAGGCATATATCGGGGTTTTGGTGGATGATCTCGTAACAAAAGAAAGCCATGAGCCATACCGGATGATGACTTCGAGATCGGAATACCGATTGCTGCTGAGACAGGACAATGCGGATCTGAGATTGGGTAAAACAGGATTTGAGATGGGCATGCTTTCCGAGGAAAGAAAGAAAGAGATCGAGGAGAAAGAAAAAACGATAGAGGAAGAAATTCAAAGGCTGGAAAGCACCTATGTGGGGTCTACGCAAACTGTGCAGGAATTTTTGGAAAGGCAGGGCTCTGCAAGGCTGAGCAACGGAGTAAGCCTTGCGGAATTAATCCGTAGACCGGAATTAAGTTATGATCTCTTAAAAGAAATCGATGAGGGAAGAAAAGAGCTTCCGACAGATTACCGTGAACAAATTAATATCAATATCAAGTATCAGGGATATATCAAAAGACAGGAGGCTCAGGTCAGACTGTTTAAGAAGACGGAAAATAAAAAAATTCCCTTGGATATAGATTACCATCAGATAAAAAGCCTGCGCATAGAGGCGGTACAGAAGCTCTCGGAAGTAAGACCGATGAATATCGGACAGGCTTCGAGAATATCGGGAGTTTCTCCTGCGGATATCAGCGTATTATTGGTTTATATAGAGGGAATGAAAAACAGGAGGAAGGAAGATGCTTAGAAAAAAGGTCGAGAGCTTCCGAAACGAAGAGGAGGATCAAAAATCCGATATCAGAGAAGAAATGAAAGAAGCTTTGATCGGCATAGGGCTTGATCCGGATGAAGAAAAAATAAGACTTTTTCAAAAATTTTATGAGATGCTCATCGAAACGAATAAGCAGATGAATCTTACTGCAATTACCAAACCGAAGGAAGTTGTTTATAAACATTTTATCGACAGCCTTTCTTTGGAAAAAGCCTATGAAAGTATTGCGGATCAAAACTACAGAGTATTGGATATCGGAACGGGAGCGGGATTTCCCTCCATTCCACTGGGATTTTTTATCCCGGCTTGGAAATTACGGCATTGGACAGCTTAAATAAGAGGATAAAATTTATTCATTCGGTAAAAGATGAATTGGGTTTGGATAATCTCCACCCTCTTCATGCAAGAGCAGAGGATTTGGCAAGAGAAAAAAATTACAGAGAATCTTTTGATCTTGTTCTTTCAAGGGCGGTAGCAAATCTTTCCACCTTATCCGAGTACTGTATTCCCTTCCTAAAGCAGGGAGGAGCCTTTATTCCCTATAAATCAAATAAATCGGAAGAGGAATTAAAAAAAGCGAAAAAAGCAATCAATATTCTTGGAGGAGAAATAGAAAAAGAATATTCTTTTCGCCTTTTCTTTGAAGAAACGGAAAGAAGACTGATCATCATAAGAAAAACAAAAAAAACCTCGGATAAGTACCCGAGGAAAGCCGGAATTCCGGCAAAGGAGCCCTTATCATAAGGGCTCCTTTGTTGTTTTATCCTATTCTTTTTTATCGGATCGGAAAAATTAAAGATAAATATCCAATAACTCAAGCAGCTGATCCGGAGCTTCAATCTGCGGATATTTTTTACAATTGGGGATGGAAGTGCTTTCTATGGAATAGTTCAATGCGGAAAATTCTTTCGCAGAAAGCTTTCCTTCGGAATCATTTTCTCCGTAAATAATAAAGATGCTATTGTCGATATCGGATACCGCGGGCTTGATATTGACCTTGGTATAATTACAGATAAGGCTGGCATGGAGAGATTTCGGAGATTCTCCCAGATGCGCGCTTTCATAGTAGATATCCTTAATCATGGGAGAAAAACGATAGGGATGATAAAAGTTTTTCTTCGAAAAGCTCTCGCCTATGTTTTTCTTGGAAAGGGAGATATTATATAAGAGCTCTCCTATGATGGGAAGATTAAAAATAAACTTATAGGTCTTGGCTCTTTTTCCGGGAACTTTCATCCCGTTTTCCGGGCTTTCCGGAGAAATTAAAATAATTTTATCGAAAAGCTCCGGACTGAGCTTTGCCGCCATAATGATGATGGAAGAGCTTGCTCCCGAGGTAATCACATTACATCTTTTGCCTATTTTTGAGCGGATAAAATCCGAAATCATCTGAACAAAGAGGAAATTTGTATAAGTCATATCTGGCTTTTCGGAAAGACCGCATCCGATCAGATCGGGAAGAAAGAGATTATGCTTTTCGGAAAGAGCCTTGCTTATTTTATTCCATTCATAAGAGCTTGCAGAGCTATTTAAATCATGAATGAGCAGGAGAGGAGTTCCGCTTCCCTTCTTCATATATTTGATTTTCCCGAGCCGCCATGAATAATTCCAGGAGGAGTCCGAAGAAAGAAGCTTCCTTGATACGGCGTGAAATTTAATAAGTTTATTTACAATTCCCGTTCCGATTGCGCTTGCAGACAACAAGGATAAGGCGCTGATCAATTTATATTTTGTTTTCATATATTCCTCTCAACAATTCCTTCGATATTTGAATAGAATGTTTCACATGAAACATAGATATAGGATGATTTTCTATTTCTCTAAGATTTTACCATAAGGAATAAGCTTATTCAATGCCTATCATAAAAAGCCGTAAAAACATAAAGAAGAATTAAATTTACACCCATAAATGTTTCACATGAAACATTTATGGGTGTAAATTTAAAAAAAATATGCTATACTGTTTCTATCAAGCTGAAAGGGGAGTATTTCATGGGGAGGATTATAGCCATAGCCAATCAAAAAGGCGGAGTCGGAAAAACTACAACGGCAATTAATCTTGCTGCGGCGCTTGCGGAAGCGGGAGAGAAGATTCTTGCGATTGATTTTGATCCGCAGGGCAATATGACCAGCGGTTTTGGAATTGAAAAAAACAGTACGGAAAAAACGGTCTACGATCTGATCCTTGGAGAATCGGAGATTGAAGAAGTGCTCCAGGCAACGGAATTCAAGAATTTATATATTCTTCCCACAAATGTAAATCTTTCGGGAGCGGAAATAGAGCTGATGGATATGGAAGAAAGGGAGTTTGCTTTAAAAAACGGAATACAGAAGATAATCGACGATTATAATTATATTATCATAGATTGTCCTCCCTCTCTGAGTATTCTTACCGTCAATGCATTGACTGCCGCGGACACGGTTATCGTTCCGATTCAATGTGAGTATTATGCATTGGAGGGATTGGGTCAAATGATCAGAACAATAGAGCTCGTCAGGGAAAGATTAAATGATAAACTTGAAATAGAGGGAATCGTTTTTACCATGTTTGATCCGAGAAATAATCTAAGTCAGCAGGTGGTCGAAAACGTTAAAGAAAATCTGAATGAAAGAATTTATAATACGGTAATTCCGAGAAATGTAAGACTGGCGGAAGCTCCGAGCTTCGGAATGCCGATAACGGAATACGATTCAAAATCGAGCGGAGCGGAAAGCTACAGAATGTTGGCTGCGGAAGTAATCGGCAGAAGATAGGGGGAGAAATAATGCAGGATAATATAGGGGAAGTAAAGAAAAAGAAAAAACGAGGGGCGCTTGGAAAAGGTGTGGACAGCATTATCGTTCCCTCAAGAGAGAAGAAATCTTCAGATGAAGGCGGATTAAATGAGCGGGCGGATAAGAATGAAGAGGGGGAATGGATGGTCAGGACGGCTCTCGTAGAGCCGAATATGAATCAGCCGAGGAAAGAATTTAATAAGGAAGAATTGGAAGAGCTTACGGAATCGATAAAGCAGTACGGTGTTTTGCAGCCCATTATTGTAAAACGAAAAGGAAACGCATATGAAATCATAGCGGGAGAGAGAAGGTGGAGGGCTGCGCAGGCGGCAGGGCTGAAGGAGATCCCTGTTATTATAAGAGAATATACGGATCAAGAGGCGATGGAGATTTCCATTATCGAAAATATTCAAAGGGCAGACTTGAATCCGATCGAAGAGGCAAGAGCATACAGAAGCCTGATGGAGGAGTACGGTCTTAAGCATGAAGAAATAGCGCTTAAGGTATCCAAAAACAGGACCACGATTACCAATTCTCTGCGCTTGCTTAAATTGGACGAAAGCATACAGATCCTTATGATTGAGGGAAAAATAAGTTCGGGGCATGCCAGAGCATTGCTCTCCGTCGAAAATAAAGAGGATCAGATAAAATTAGCCGAAGAGATCATAAAAAAAGGATTAAACGTAAGGGAAGTGGAACGTCTCGTAAAAGCTCTCGGGAGAAAGAAAAAGGAAAAGACCAAGGAAGAGGAGAGCGAAAGAGATATATCCATTTTTTATAAAGAATTTGAAGACAGGATCAGGGATATTTTCAGTACTAAGGTTCATATTAACAGGAAGGATAAAAACAAGGGAAGAATAGAAATCGAATATTATTCCCAGGCTGAACTGGAAAGGATTATGGATTTGATCCGGAGCATAGAATCTTAGTTTTAAGGAGCATAAATATATGACAATTAATCAAAATTTTTTATTGTACGGGCTTATTGCGATGGATCTGATATTGCTGTTTTTAATTATTATATCTTTTATCAGGTACCAGAAACTCTTTCGCTCCTTTGATTATTTTATGAGAGGGAAAACGGCGGAAAATCTTGAGGATTTTATCAGAAATATAGGCGAGGATATTAAAGATATCCGATCCGAGGACAGAGCGAATAAGGAAGCAATAAGACTTTTAAATAAAAATCAGAGAGCGTCCTATCAAAAATTCGGAGTGGTTAAATATAACGCCTTCAAAGGAATGGGAGGAAATCTAAGCTTCGTATGCGCCTTGCTGGATTATACCAATTCCGGATTTATATTGAATTCCGTTCATTCAAGAGAAGGCTGCTATGTATATATTAAAACGGTGGACAGAGGACAGACCGAGGTTTTACTGGGAAGCGAAGAAAAAGAAGCTTTGGAACAGGCACTTGGATATAAAGAAAGAACTCCGGGCTAAGCCCCGGAGTTCTTTAATATTAAAATTCTTTTTGCATGCGCTTTGAAATTTCATGTCCGATAAAAAAGGAGATCAGTATTTTGATAAAATCTCCGGGCAAAAAAGGAAGGACACAGAGCTTAAGGGTTTCCGAAAAAGGAATGCCTTGCTGGAAGGAAAACCAGATGCTTCCCAAAAGATAACAGGAAAAAACTGCCGTTATCAATCCGAAAAGATGCAGTAAACGCTGATTCTTATATCGGTGGATAAAAAATGAGGAAATCAAAACGGCGGGGATATAGCCGATGAGATAGCCTCCCGTAGGTCCGATCAGCCGGTCGATTCCCCCGTGATATCCGGAGAAGACGGGCAGACCTGCCATACCTAAAAAAAGATAGATCAAAACGGAAATCGCTGCCGAAAAAGGCGGCAGGATATAAGCTGCAAAAAATACCACCAAAAGTGCAAGGGAGATCGGCACCGGCGTAAAACCGAGAGGAATCGAAATCGGAGCAAGTATGCACATAATAGCGGAAATAAAAGCGGATAAAATCATATTTTTTGTGGATAAATAAGTTTTATTTTCTCTAAGTGTATTGACCATATTCGTGTTATAACCTTTCTGTAATTTTAGACTATAATATATACTAAAAAAAGATGATTGTCAACCACAAAAAGAAACAGTAAACAATCATCTTTTTTATTTAAGAAAGGAAAGTTAGAAGTCAACTTCCAAGTCATAATAGCAGCATTTCAGCAGCTTTTCCATTTCCGCAACGGAAGGCTGGCGAGGATTGGATCCGGTACAAGCATCGGCGATAGCATTGACCGCAATATCATGAAGCCTGCCCAAGAAAACCTCTTCGGGAACAAAACCTTGATCGCAGGGATAGGAATCCGCTCCGTAATGCTTGATGCAGTGCGGAATCTTTAAGTCATCATTCATCTTTCTCAGGTATGCGATCAAAAGCCTTACTTTTTCTTCTCTGCTGTTTCCGCCAAGTTTCATTGTATCGGAAATTTTAGCATAGCGATCGGCAGCCGCTTCATCTTTTGCATTAAACGCGATTACTTTCGGAAGGTACATTGCGTTTGCGGCACCGTGAATGATATGTGCACCGTAATCATCGAATACGGCACCGGTTTTATGTGCCATAGAATGCACGATACCGAGCAGGGCATTAGAGAATGCCATGCCGGCAAGACATTGCGCATTATGCATACGATCCCTGCTCGTCATATTTCCCTGATAGGAAGATACGAGATCATCCTGTATCATTTCTATTGCATGAAGTGCCAAAGGATCGGTAAAATCACAGTTTGCGGTAGAAACATAGGATTCAACGGCGTGAGTGATCGCATCCATTCCGGTATGTGCGACGAGCTTCTGCGGCATCGTATGCGCAAGTTCCGGATCGACGATTGCAATATCCGGAGTGATTTCAAAATCGGCAATCGGATATTTGATTCCTTTTTGGTAATCGGTAATGATCGAGAAAGCCGTTACCTCGGTTGCGGTACCCGAAGTGGAAGAGATCGCACAGAATTTTGCTTTTTTTCTGAGCTTGGGAATGCCGAATACCTTGCACATTTCTTCAAAACTGATCTCGGGGTATTCGTATTTGATCCACATTGCTTTTGCCGCATCGATGGGTGAGCCTCCTCCGATAGCGATAATCCAGTCCGGCTGAAACTTAATCATTTCAGCTGCTCCCCTCATCACCGTATCAACAGAGGGATCCGGCTCTATGCCCTCGAATACCTCTACTTCCATACCCGCTTCTTTCAGGTAAGAAATGGTCTTATCGAGAAAACCGAATTTTTTCATGGAACTTCCGCCGACACATACGATGGCTCTCTTTCCTTCCAGCGTTTTCAAAACCTCTAAAGCGTTTTTGCCGTGATACAAATCTCTGGGTAAAGTAAATCTAGCCATAAAAACCTCCTCTCAACTGTTACATAATTAACAATCCATAGTTGTTTTTATTGTAGTATCTTTCCAAAGAAAAGTCAATGAATCATAAGGATAATCGCGATTTCTTATTCTGTGGGAGGACTTTTTATGAGGGATATTTTAGCATCGGGAAGGGAGCCGTCCGAAAAAGCTTTTTTATTGACTTTGAATATCTGTATTGTTATACTAAAACGATAAACAAAAACAGAGAAGAGATAAATCGGGAGGCGAAAATGTCATATATTGATAAGGTATTAAATGAAGTGGTGGAGCAAAACAAGGGTGAGACGGAATTTCATCAGGCAGTGAAAGAGGTTCTGGAGTCGCTTCGTCCGGTGATCGAGCAGGATGAGCAGCTTTACAGAAAAAATGCGATTTTGGAAAGAATCGTAGAAGCCGAAAGAATTGTATCATTCAGAGTTCCTTGGGTAGATGATCAGGGAAATGCAAGGGTAAATAAAGGATATCGGGTAAATTTCAACAGTGCAATAGGAGCATATAAAGGAGGAATCAGGTTTCATCCTTCGGTAAATCAGTCCATATTAAAATTTCTCGGATTTGAGCAGACTTTTAAAAATTCTTTGACGGGGCTGCCGATGGGCGGAGGAAAGGGCGGATCCAATTTTGATCCGAAAGGCAAGTCGGACAGAGAAATTATGGCATTCTGCCAGAGCTTTATCAATGAATTATATCGGCATATCGGAAAAGATACGGATGTTCCTGCCGGAGATATCGGTGTGGGGGCAAGGGAGATCGGCTATATGTTCGGTCAGTATAAAAGGCTTACCAATGTATTCGAGGGTGCATTTACCGGAAAAGGACTGAACTTCGGCGGATCCATCGGAAGAAAAGAAGCGACGGGATACGGCTTGATTTATATTTTAGATGAAATATGCAAAGCAAATCAGAGGAGCATAGAGGGTAAGAGGGTTATTATTACCGGCTCGGGAAACGTGGCGATTTATGCAACGGAAAAGGCAAGCGAGCTTAAGGCGAAAGTAATAGGGATGAGCGATTCCGACGGATATATCCATGATCCGGAGGGGATCAAGCTTGATATCGTAAAACAGATCAAGGAGGTTGAGCGCGGACGTATCCGGGAATATGCGCAAAGAGTTCCGGGAGCGATATATCGGGAAGGCAAGGGAATCTGGAATATAGAATGCGATATCTATCTTCCCTGTGCAACACAAAACGAGCTGGATACGGAAGGGGCCGAGGCATTGGTAAAAAATGGCTGCTTTGCCGTTGTCGAAGGGGCAAATATGCCGACTACGATAGAGGCAACGGAATATCTGCAAAAGCAGGGCGTGATTTTCATGCCGGGAAAGGCATCGAATGCGGGAGGAGTAGCTGTTTCCGGTCTGGAGCAGAGCCAAAATGCGATGAGACTTTCCTGGACCTTTGAAGAGGTTGACAGCAGGCTGAAAGAAATTATGAAGGATATTTTCCATAAGGTGGATCAGGCGGCGAAAGCTTATCATATGGAAGGAAACTATGTTGCGGGAGCAAATATTGCCGGTTTTAAGAAGATTGTGGATGCGATGCTCGCACAGGGAATCGTATAATTGAAAGCTTCCCGGGATTGCTTTAGCCATAAAATCGGCAAGAGGAGGAAAAATGCATACTTACCTTAGAAGTGCGGGTTTTTCGGAATATAAGAGCAGGCATACAATAAAGAAACTGCTGGATCAATTGCAGGCTGAAAACATGGATAAAGCAAAATTAATCAGCTATAACGAAGAAGAAAAAAGATGGGAAATAAAAGCGCCGGTCTCCGATCATATGGGAATTTGCATGCTCGGCTGCATTGATAAAGAAAGCAGGCAGTTCATCAGAGAATACTATTTTCCCTATCTGGATTCCGATAAAATAAGTTCAAGAGTTCCCTGCTCGATTCAGCGGCATATCGATTATGATATTTATTCGGGACTTTTGGATGATAATCGGGTCGGAATTTCCTTGATTTTTCGTCTGTTAAATAATATAGAATTTGTTGAGCGCTTCCTGGCAAGAAAATCCGTGGAAGTGAAATCCACTTATTTAAGCGCATGGTGTGCCTCCGGAAAAATTATTCTGCCCGTAAAGAAAATGGTGAGACAGGTGGAGCTGGCAAAGACTGCCAGCAAAAACAGAGATTCCCTGATCGAAGCGGCAAAAAAAGGTGACGAATCGGCAATCGAATCCTTATCCGAGGAGGATATGAATCTCTATGCCATGGTATCGAGGAGGCTTGCGAAGGAGGATATTTATTCGATTATCGACAGCTGTTTTATGCCGCAGGGAATAGAATGCGATATTTATTCGATTATCGGAGATATTCTTGCCGTAGATCTTCAAAAAAACAGCTATACCGAAGAGGAGATTTATCTTTTTACGGTAGACTGCAATGATATCATCTTTCGTCTGGCGATCAATTCCCTTGACTTGGAGGGCGAGCCGAGTGTGGGCAGGCGCTTTAAGGGAAGAATCTGGATGCAGGGAAGAGTGGAGTTTGAGACTTAAGATCTGTGGAATATAAATTTTGCTGGAAATTTTTAAAAAGCCATGTTATAATCTCGTTTGTATCCGATCAGATAGAAGGGAGCTTTCCGAGCGGCTTGGGGAAAGCATGAAAACCCGTTTCATAAGCCGAAAATCATATCAGTCCGCGTAGCTCAGCAGGATAGAGCGACCGCCTCCTAAGCGGTAGGTCGGAGGTTCGAATCCTCTCGTGGACGCCAGAATATAGCGCGGAAGCCCTTAGAATTTAGATTCTTCGACTTCCGCTTTTTGTTTTTCGGGAGCCGGAAAGACCGTCTATGTATTTTACGAATGAATGGCATCTTAATATTAGTTTGGAAAATTGACTTTTTTAAAACAAGAGATAAAATAGTTTAAAAATCAGAGTTTTTTTGGACTAAAAATTTTCTTATTCTAAAAAACACTCCATTATTATACAAAAAAATTTTAAGTCTAAAATTCGGGGGATTATTTGATAAAGAAATAATCAAGCTAATATCAAAAGCCAATAATGCGATGGGGGCGTACAGCGGTTTTCTTGTCGACACAATTAATCCTATGCTGCTCATTTCGCCTTTCATATCACAGGAAGCGGTATTATCTTCAAAATTAGAGGGGACGCATGCAATAATTGAAGACTTCATTCACTACGATGCGGGAAATGAAGTATCTGTTCCCAAAGATGAAATGCAAGAGATTATGAACTATCGAAATGCACTCTATTATGCAGGGGATAAAATGTATAGGATGAGCGATACATCTGAAGAAGGAACACAAAAACTACCTCTCAGTTCAAGATTAATCAAAGAAATGCATAAAATTCTTCTTGATAATGTAGGAGCTCAGACAAAAGCTCCGGGGGAATTTAAAACAGAACAAAACGATATCGGAAGTTCAGGCAGCTCTGATTCACTGCCAGTTTGAAATGATTCATCCGTTTAAGGATGGAAATGGCAGAATAGGAAGACTGCTTATTCCTCTTTTCCTTTACTATCGAGATATGCTTCCGATTCCGGCATTCTATATGAGCGCATATTTTGAACGGGACTGATATAATGATTTCAAAGAAATATCTTTATCAGATATGAGTTCTAAGCATGCGATAACATTGCCGGATGAAATCTTTAAACGACCTGCATTTAAGGCAAAACAGATTCAAGATGTTATTCCTGCAAGCAAGGGTACTCTTTCCATCTCAATCATCGGGTATGATCTGCGATAGCTTTGGAAACTCTATATGCTGATAAGCAAAGGATTTTGTGGATAAGGCATTTAAAGATGAGAAAATTTGTTGATTTCTCTTTGTGATGATCATTGCAGGCAGAGGGTGCGATTGTATGCAAGAGAAAAATGAAACTGAATATAATAAAAATAGATAAAGTTAAAATTGCCTGCAAGGAGGTGATTATTAATTTGCGAAAACAAATGAAGCAAAAATTGACTAATTTAGCGCTTGGAGAGCTGGCAGCGGTAGCAGTAATTTGGATGAATTTTTTTCTGTTTAGAGAATGGATCATTACTGCAAAATCTCTAATATCTATTTCTTTCACCGTATTTATATTAAGCTTTATTCTTATTCAGGGTTCTGTCTTTTGGTGGATTATGATAAAAAGGATTTCGAAGCCCAAATTTGCTGTAAAATATACGGGTAAGATTTATAACATACTGAAGATATTAGACCTTATTTTGCTTTGTATGGGAGCTTGTGTAATATTGTTAAATTACAGTACATTTCATATAATGATGATATCTTTTGGCATTTGGATCTTTGCCGTGATAGAGTGGGTAAATTATTATAAGCTTCAGTTGTCATATAGTCTGAATCCTGCTATTTTATTAAAATACATTCTACAGAAGAAATTGAGAAAGAGCAAAATAGCAGAAGAAATCGATAAAGCCAATAAAAAAAGAGATAAGCATTGCTGAGCAGTTGCCGGGGGAGATGTACCGAGACGAATATTTCCCTGATTTCTTCGTAGACAAGCCAAAGGATGAACTGTAAAAGCTCATCATCCTCTTGGAAAGTGTTGAGAATGACACTGAAGTTGCAGAGGTAACGTATAAAGTATGGAGGTATAGTATGTGCGGAATGGCTGCCGATTTATAAAATATAAATTTATAGAACATAAATCGGAGGATAATATGAATTATAAAATAAGAGAATTAAAACAATGTGAAATTAAGCTATTGGATACATTTCTATATGAGGCTATTTTTATTCCTGAAGGAGTACAGGCACCATCCAAAGATATTATAAAACATCCTGATTTAGAAATATATGTTTCAGATTTTGGTAAGAAAAATGATCTCTGTTATGTTGCGGAAGTTGAGGAAAGGGTAGTAGGAGCGGTATGGACTCGTATAATAAATGATTATGGTCATATTGATGATGAAACACCGTCCCTTTCAATTTCACTTCTCAAGGAGTATAGAAATTTGGGTATTGGAACAGAGCTTATGAAACAAATTCTTTTGACTTTGAAAGAGAAAGAATATAAACAAGTATCATTATCGGTTCAAAAGGTGAACTATGCAGTGCGTATGTATAAAAAAGTAGGTTTTGAAGTTGCTCATGAAAATGAGGAAGATTATATTATGGTTTGCAAACTTTAATTTATATAAAGTTCCATAATTCAATGCATAAAGAGCCTTCTCCGCTACCGGCCCTTTATAAGCCGTTAAATAAAGATCGGAAAGGAAAGGGAGTTGGTTTGGTAATGAATTGACTTTTTCAGATCTGCATCCGGCGGAGTATTTATTGAGGAAAACAATATTTGCAGACAGATAATTATTCTGATGAAGATGCTTAAATCTCAGTCGATGAAACAGGTTAAATAAAAAAGAAACCGAAGTTGAGGTTGTAAAAAGATGGACAATAAGAGAGGGGATAAGCAATACCTGGCATACGCTTCATATGCCTCTGCTTTATTGCTTTTTGGTACAAATGGAATTTTTGTTTCACAGATATCATTCAGGGGGAGCCAAATCGTTTTGCTGCGTACATTAATCGGTGCTCTGCTGTTGAGCGGCTTGGTTTTGGCTTGCGGAGGATTTGACAAGGATAGCGTGCGTAAAGAGTGGAAACTTCTTTTACTCGGCGGAGCCGCCCTTGGATTGAACTGGGTTTCGCTTTTTGAAGCATACAGGCTTCTGAATATTAGCCTTGCGACCTTGGTTTATTATGTGGGACCGATTCTCGTGTTATTGTCTTCGCCGATTCTGTTTTGCGAGAAGCTTACGGGAAGAAAGCTGATCGCAATGATTCTCGTAGCGCTTGGTCTGATTTGTATAAGCGGAAGCATTGTAATGAGGGGAATGAATGCCTTGGGTTTGTTGGTTGCAATAATCTCAGCGCTTCTTTATGCCTCATTGATTATTTTCAATAAACAGATTACCCGTACAAGCGGAATGCAGACGGCAGCGATTGAACTGGATGTCGCTTTTGTCGTTGTGCTGGTGTACAGCTTATGTACTACCGGTCTTCCCTATTTGAAGGGAAGTGATTTACCCTATATTGTCGCAATCGGTTTTATCAATACCGGTCTTGCCTATTTGCTATATTTTTCCGGCTTGCAAAAGCTATCCGGACAATCGGTTGCACTGATGAGTTACCTTGATCCGGTCTCGGCTCTTTTCTTTTCTGCCTTTATCTTGCATGAGGTAATGACGCCGGTGCAAGTTATCGGTGCGGGACTGATTATCGGAGGCGCCATGTTTGGTGAAATAAAGGAACAAAGGCGATAAGGATCCTTCCTGTGAATCGGATGAAATAAAAAAGTCGGAAGCCGTAAATGAGAATAAAAAATGAAAAGGATAAAAGATCAAAAGAGGTGAAAGAATGAAAAGATTGCTGCTGGCAGGAGGAGGGCATGGGCATATCAATGTACTTAAGAAACTGATACAAACTCCGCTTCAAAATACTGAAATTTTGCTGATTACAGATTTTGAAAAGCAGTATTACTCCGGAATGCTGCCCGGATTTATTGAAGGTCTCTACGCAGAAGAAGAGATCTGTTTTAATGTTCGTAAGCTTTGTGAGGCGGTTAAGGTAGAATATATCGAGAAAAAAATCATAGAAATCGATGCCGACCGTAAGAAGGTAATCACCAATCGAGGCGAATATGGTTTTGATTATATTTCGATGAATTTGGGCGCGTCCTCCAGAGAAATTTTTGAAATCGAGGAGACCACCATGTCTTATGTCAAACCCATAGCAAATATAGTTGATTTAGTCAGGAGAATCGAAGCGAAATATCAGGAGCTGCGGGCTGCTTCACAATCAAAAAATCCCATCCGTGTCGGCATCATAGGAAGCGGGGCGGCGGGGATAGAAATTGCATTGGCTCTCGCCTCGCGATATCCCTCCATATTCATTGAGATTCTAGGTCGAGAAAAAGAAATACTTGCAAAATTCAATACCTCGGCAAGAGAAAAAATCACTAAAATAATGAGAAGGAAGGGCATTCATGTTCGAAGCGGGGAGGAAGTCCTCATACTTAATCAGGAGGGGCTTATGACCGGGAACTCCCATCAATCCTATGACTTTTATATTATTTCGAACGGCTATACGGGGCTGCCGATTCGCTTCTCGGGCTATGAGGTGACGAAAGAAAACTACTTATTGGTCGATGATGATTTAAGAGCCAATGATTTCTCTATCGCCATGGGAGATATGATCAGTTTGAAAAAGGATGAAAGGAACCTAAAAGCGGGAGTGTTTGCAATCAGGCAGGCGCCTATCCTATTCGATAATCTTAAAAGGATTTTAAAAGAAGAACAAAGCTTAAGATCCTATCGTGCCGCTAAAAACTATCTCCAAATCATCAATACGGGAAATAAGACGGCTGTCTTAAATTACGGAAACCATTCCTTTCAGGGCAGAATAGCCTGGTTGCTTAAGGATTTTATAGATAGGGCTTATATGAAGGTTTAGCTTGATCTGGGTACCTTTAAAATTTGTACGAATATCCAAGGATAAAAAAATAGGGATACTATATTGGGAGGGGAGTGGAATTAGGATGGAATATAAAAGGAGGGAGAAGTATGAATATTATAATTCGAAAAAGCCCGATTTCAGGCTGTAATAAACAAAAAACCGATTCGTCTTTATCTCCGAGCGGGCGGCAATGAGGGTAAGCGCATTACCGCTTTTTTGTGAAAAAAATTAGACATGGAGCAGGATTTAAATCTTGACTTAATGCGGATAGAACTCTATAATGGCTAAGTTATTTTTATGAATTAAATGAGGAGGAAAGGTGAGAAAGAAATTACAAATTATGGCAATGGTATTTGCTTTTGCGCTCAGTATGGCGGCTTGTGGAAGCGGAGAGAAGAAAGAGGAGAAAGCGGCTGCCACAGAGAGTATGGCAAGCACCGCTTCTGAAGCAAAAGAAAATGCAGAAGAAAAAGTATTTACGATAGAGGAGCTTGCCGCATTCAACGGAAAAGACGGAGCAAGGGCTTATGTAGCGGTTAACGGAATTGTTTATGACGTGACGGGTGTGGAGGCTTGGAGTGAAGGAAAACATAATGGAGTAGAAGCGGGAAAAGATCTCACGGAAGCCATTCAGAAAGCGCCTCACGGAACAGCGAAGCTGGAAGGGCTTCCGGTTGTCGGAAAGCTTGCCGAGTAAGCTAAGCGAGCAAAAACGGAAGGAGGAATCCTTATGAAAACTATAATAAAGCTGAATACAATAACAATTATAGCTATCATAGTGATTATCTTTACGCATGCGGTTTTGGCAGGCGGCAAAGCTCTGGGGCTTTGGGACAATATGGGCTTAGAGCTTACGAAGCCAGCGGTCTATCTGGTGTTTATTCATCTCGGGCTTGCTCTGATTCGGACATTTCAGATATTTATTCCGGAGCTTAGAAGCATGGCTCAGCTAAAAGAATATTTGGGAAAAAATGGGGGAGCTTTCAAGGGCTTCTTATCCATGATAAAAGCGGCTGAGCCGGTCAAAAAGATGAAGAAACAGAATGTCCGTTTTTGGAAGACCAGATTTACCGGAGTCTGCTTCCTCGTCCTTATGTTTGTTCACGAGGCTTGGATATGGGCAGGACCGGTTCAGGAGGGAGCCTTAAAGTATATTTTACTTGCGATCCAATTAATGTATATTCTTGCCATTTTTATACATGTGGCAATGAACCTTCCATCCCTGCTTGCAAAAATCGGTCTTGGAAAGCATAAACTGCTTAGAAAAATCTTTTTGCTTGCTTTTTCTCTGCTTATGCTTTTTATCGCTTCGGGAATGCTCAGTCATTTTCTGAGCTGAACCTGCGGAGCATACAAAATTGCCCCCTCTCTGAGATTCGAGGGATGAAAAAGGCTCAAGAAGCGCTGAAAATCAGCGTTTCAGAGTCTTTTATTTTTTGCGGAGCTTTTTATTTCTTGATATTTTATATATTGATAGGAGCGGGGAAATCTGCCGGGAATGAGCGCCCATAATTTTGTGCGGCAGCCGAAAGAATAAATTTTACGAATTTTAACCGGGCTTTAGTGGATCAGGAATCCGATCTGTGATAGAATCAAGACAATAAAGCAGTAAAATAAAGTGCCGGTCTGAATTTTTTATTTGTCGCAGGAAGGATTTGCAGAAGAATCGGAGAAGGAGGATAAGGATGGGAGGTATATTGATTTTTTTGGCAATATTTGCCGTAGTTTTTGTAGTCGCCGTCGGAGCAATCCTTTTGATATTTGTTTTTCGTCTTCGCACATGGGATAGAGATAATAAATCCCCACGGCTGACTGTGGACGCAAGGGTCTTGTCCAAGAATGAAAAGACCACGAGTGAAGAGAAGGTTGATAAACAGGGGCATTATTACTATTTGAATATCCCTCATTATTTTCTGACCTTTCAGGTGGAAAGCGGAGATAAGATGAGCTTTGAAGTAGGGGAGGGGGATTATAGGACGGTTTCGGAGGGAGATTTCGGGAAATTGAGCTTCCAAGGCACGAGATACTTTGGTTTTGTAAAAAATTTTTAAAAGAAAGCCCCGCACTTTCGGCAATCCTGAGGTGCGGGGCGTATTTTTTAAGGGGATTTTGAAAGAGAACTATCACGATGCCAATAAATCCTTAAAGAAATAAAAATTGATTATACGAAAGAGCTATACTATAATCGAGCTGATTTAAAACATCAAAGAGATTGACGAGCGGGGAGTATGGGAGATGAATATTCAAATATTCGGTACAAAAAAATGCTTTGATACGAAGAAGGCGCTCCGTTATTTTAAAGAACGGGGAATCAGGTATCAGTTCATCGATTTGCAGGAAAAAGGAATGAGCAGGGGTGAATATATAAAGATCAGGCAGAGCGTCGGGGGATTGGATGCGATGCTGGACTTAAAATGCAGAAATCAGGAGGTTTTATCCCTCATTCTTTATCTTGCAAAGGAGGATAAAGATCAAAAGGTATTGGAGAATCAGGAGGTGCTCAAGACTCCGATTGTTCGGAATATGCAGCAGGCGACGATAGGTTATCAGCCGGATATCTGGAAGGATTGGAAATAAGACAAAGGAGGCAAGATGAGCGCAGAACTGATTTATGTTGCGGATGATGAAAAGAATATAAGAGAGCTGATACAGGAGTTTCTGTCTCAGGAGGGATATGAGGTAAAACTTTTTGAAAAGGGAGAGGAGTTATTAAAAGCATTTGAGAATCTGCCCTCGGATCTTGTAATTTTGGATGTGATGATGCCGGGGACGGACGGATTCAGCATTTGTTCTCTGCTGCGCAAAAAATCCGATGTGCCGATTATCCTCTTGACCGCCCGCGGTACGGATGCAGACTATATCACCGGTTTTACCATGGGCTGCGATGATTATTTTACGAAGCCGTTTTCTCCGATCAAGCTGACGATGCGGGTAAAAGCCATGCTCAAGAGGCTTTCGAAAGAAAAGGAAAAGCCGGAGCAGGAGGAGCTTGTTTTCGGAGATATTCGTCTTTGCCCGAAGCAGAAATCCGCTTTTTGCAGGGATAAGGAGCTGAAGCTTACGAATACGGAATTTTCTCTGCTTTCCTATATGATAGAGCATAGAGATAAGGCGGTATCGAGGGATGAGTTATTAAGCATGGTATGGGGTTATGATAATGAGGTGGAAACCCGGGTGACCGATGATACCATAAAAAGAGTACGAAAGAAACTGAATCTGAATGAAAGTGAGGTTCTGATTCAGACGGTATGGGGATTCGGCTTTAAGCTTGCGAAGAAGGAGGAGGGATGAGAAGCAGAAAACTAAAGCGCAGTCTCTTTTTGATTCCTTCCATTATCATATGTATTGCATTTGCCATGGTCATCGGAGTATTCAATGCGGCGAGCCATCGTTATCTTGAAAAAATTACGAATAAAGCGATTTCCGATGAATTTGCGGTATTTGATCATTTTTATCATCAGCAGTATAAAGATTCCGGATATCGCTATGAGAGAGAGGATGAGGAGTTTATTATTCCTACCTATAATGTGGTTCTGGATGAAAATCATGAGATTTTATATCCCCATCAGCCCTGGTATTCCGAGCAGGAGAAGGAGAGAACGCTTGCAATAAAGGCGCATCTGGATAAATATCCTCTGCTCTTGAGAGAAAACACGGCATTTAAGGTTGATACCCCGAAGGATACCTATTATACCAAGCTCAAAAAATACGAGGGGATATACGAAGATTATATCTTTATCGAAGCGCCCGAAGAAGAGAGCAGGACGTACTATTTGGTGGTCTATACGAATATAACGGCTCTGCAAAATTTTATTGATCTCTTAAATGAAATGCTGATTTTACTGATGCTGGGATCGGGGATTTTATCCCTGGCGGCGTTTTTCGGGATGGCAAAAAAAATCAATCATTCTCTGGACAGGCTCAAAAGCTATATTATAGGGGTGGGAGAGCGGAAGGAGCTCTCCGATCTGGAAAGGCTTTCCTATGAGGAATTTAACGATCTTGCCGATACCGTAAAGAAGATGTCTCAGATGATTGAAAGAGCGGAGGAGAGCCAGAAGCAGTTTTTTCAGAATGCCTCTCATGAACTCAGAACTCCGCTGATGTCGATTCAGGGATATGCGGAGGGGATCAGCACGGGCGTGCTGAAAGATCAGAAAAAGGCTTCGGAGATCATTATCAGGGAAAGCCAAAAAATGTCCCTTCTGGTATCGGATATTCTGCTCCTCTCAAGAATAGAGAAAAATGATTTTGAAGAGCATTATGAAGAAATCGATATGAAAGAGCTCCTCTATGAATGCACATGGAGCGTTAAAAGCATTGCCGACCGGAGAGAGCTGGTCTTTGAGCACGATTTTGATGAGGCATGGATGGCGGTATACGGGGATGAGGAGCTGCTCAAAAGCGCTTTGGGCAATATTATTTCCAATGCGCTGCGCTATGCCGAGAAAAGAATTTTATTAAGCTGCAAAAAAGAAGGAGACAGAATCCGGATCCGGATTTCCGATGACGGACCGGGAATCGCAGAGAATGACTTACCCAATATTTTTGCGCGCTTTTATAAAGGAGAAGGGGGAAACACGGGAATCGGACTTTCGATTGCAAAAGATATCATTAAAAAGCATGGGGGAGAGATCGAAGCCGAAAATGCAAATGGGGCAAGATTTACGATTTGGCTGCCCGAATACCAAAGAAAAAGCAAATAAAGAGATTCTTACAGTTTTGCCGCAATTTAATCCTGAATTTGACACAGATTAAAGGAGATTTATCTTAAAAAAATATATTATGATATCTCCAAGATCAGCAGAAACAAAGCATTCGATCTTAAAACATCAATCAAAGGAAAGGAGAGCGCAAAATGAAAAAAACAATGATGCTGGCGCTGACCGGCGTGATGATTTCCGGGCTGACGATAGGAGCTGTCGTGATAAAAGGGAACGCACAAAATATCAGGGAGAATAACACGACGACATTGGAGGGAGAGATGAAGCCCCATAAGAAAAACGGTTTCACTTTGGAAGGTCATATGGATGCTTCGGATAGAAAGGGCATGACGCTGGAAGGTCATATGAGTTCCCTCGACAGGGAAATGCTTTTTGCACCCGAGGATATCGAGGCTTATATCTACGATATGAATTTCCTTACGGAAGAAGAAAAAGCACGTTTGATACAGGACGAGAAGGATATGGCTCCGATTTACGAGGAAATAGAAAAAGTGCAGGATGAAATAGAGAAGATTGAGAAATCTATTTTGGAAAAGCATGAGTCCGTCATATCCGAGCATGATAAAATCATGAAGGAAAATGAGGATGTATGGAAAAAGCTCATCAATGAAGAAACTTCACCGGAGCTGGCAAAGGATACCCGTGCACGTATTCAGGCTTCCCAGGTCTTGACGGAAGAGGAAAAGAAGCTTCTTTTGGATCAGGAAGACAGACTTGCGCAGCAGGATAAAAAGCTCGATGTGATTTATGAAGAGATCGAGAAGGCGACGAAGGAGCTTGCCGATCAGGAGCAGAGCTTATATGACCGGGCGGAAGAGATCCAAAAAAAGAGCGAGGCAATCTGGGATAAGATTTTTGACCATGAAGGCGCTTTGGAAAAACCGGCAGAAACCATAAAGTACTAATTAAGGAAGATCATCGATCCATATATTGTAAAAAAGAAAAAACCCTAAAAGAGTGATATTAATGATAAAACCCCCTATAAAATAAAAACCATAATTACCCCAATCATTTTCAGGACAGGGGGAGAGAACGGCAATTTGTTCACTCCCCCTGTTTTTATTGGCTTCAGCGTTTTTGATTCGCTTTAGAGCCGGAGAAGTGTTTTAAGCTCTGCAATATTTCCCTTGAACACATATCCGTCCATGCCGCAGGATTTTGCGCCCTCGATATTTTGCGGCAAATCATCGATAAAAAAGCATTCTGCGGGATTAAGCCGAAAGCGCTCAAAGAATTTATGATAAATTATTTTTTGGGGCTTGATGCATTTTTCTTCTGCTGAAAAAAGCAGCCCGTCATATAACTGCCATTCCGGCATAAAGTTTCGATAGCAGCCGGGAAGGCGTATGCTTGCATTGGAGAGGACATAGATTCGATGCTCTTTTTCCTTGAGCCGGATCAGGACCTCGCTCATCCCGGGCATTGCCCAAACATTGTATTCATGCCAGTGTGCAAAGCATTTCCTTGTGAGTTCCTTCATTTGCGCAGACTGCATGCGAGCGATAATTTTCTCTATGGCTTCTTCTTCCGAAAGCAGTCCGGCATCGAGAAGGATCCATTCCGCAGAGAAGAAAAGTCTGTTTTTGATCTCGGAAATCAGGGACTCGTCATCGCTGAATCGGCGGATCACGTTTTCGGGATTATAATCGACCAGGACGTTCCCCATATCAAAAACGATGTTTTTATATTGCATTGAATAACCTCCGCTTGTATTCTGATCATTCTTTATTCAGAGATTTGAATTCAACTATTTTATCATGTATTGAATAATTTGAACAGAAGATTGTTATTTAAAAGTTTTTGGGTTAGAATATAAAAAATATATGCTTTTGTGAGGGGAAAATTCATGTCATTGGAAAAAGTAAGGCAGTATTTCAGGGATCTGGGATTGGAAGAGCGAATCAGGGTTTTTCACCAATCCAGCGCAAGCGTGAGAGAAGCGGCATTGGCGCTCGGCTGCGAAGAGAAGGAGATTGCAAAAACCTTATCTTTTTTGCTGGGGGAAAGGGTGATCCTGATACTGGCGGCAGGAGATGCGAAGATAGACAATAAAAAATTTAAGGACTGTTTCGGGCAGAGGGCGAGCATGATCGCATTTGAATCGGTAGAATTTTATACCGGCCATGCACCGGGAGGGGTATGCCCTTTTGCGAATCCGCCACATACGGAGGTCTATCTGGATTGTTCTTTAAAGCGATTTCAGAAAATTTTTCCGGCAGCGGGAAATGCCTATAGTGCGGTGGAGCTGAGCCCGGAGGAATTGGAGCGCTGCTCCTCTTCAAGGGCATGGGTGGATGTTTGTAAGGGATGGGAAATATAAGAGAGGACAAAGAGCCTCAATCAATCTTTTTTCAGATAAGGAGGTAAGCAATGAGGTATATTGAATTCGGAAAGGATAAAATGAAAATATCGGAGATTATGCTCGGTCTGATGCGCGTTGATACGATGTCCGTCAAGGAGCTGAGGAGTTTCCTGGAAAAAGCCCTGGAGGAGGGGATCAACGCATTGGATATCGCCGATTGCTATGCGTACGGAAAATGCGAGAGCCTGCTGGGGGAGGTTTTTGAGGAGCAGCCCTCTCTCAGAGATAAGGTATTTTTGCAGTCAAAATGCGGAATCAGAAGAGATCCGGATTTTACCTATTTTGATTTTTCCAAAGAATATATTCTGGAAGCGGCGGAAGCCTCGCTCAGGCGCCTGAAAAGCGATTCTTTGGACTGCCTCCTGCTGCACAGACCGGATGTACTGATGGAAGCGGAAGAAATTGCCGAAGCCTTTGATAAGCTGCATAGAGAAGGCAAGGTAAAAAATTTCGGAGTAAGCAATTTTAATCCGATGATGACGGAATTGTTGAGAAAATATCTGCATTTTCCGATAGAGGCAAACCAGCTGCAATTAAGCTGTGCCTTTACCCCCGCCTTTGACGCGGGGCTGCATGTGAATATGGAAACGGAGAGAGGGATTATGAGAGACGGATCCGTCTTTGAATACTGCCGCCTCCATGATATCGTCATACAGGCATGGTCCTCCATGCAGTACGGCTTCTTTGAGGGCGTATTTATCGATTCTCCCAAATATCCAAAGCTGAATCGGACACTTTCCGAAATTGCACAGAAAAAAGGCGTAAGCAGCACGGCGGTCGCATTGGCATGGATTTTAAGATATCCGGGAAGGATGCAGGCCGTCATCGGAACGACAAAGGAAAAGAGACTGGCAGAATCGGCGAGGGCATGTGATATCGAGCTGACGAGAAAGGAATGGTACGAGATCTATCTTTCGGCGGGGAACGATCTGCCCTAAGCCGCCGGTTTTAAAATAGAGACCGGTATCTGCGTTGAGGAAGAAAAAAGATGAAAAAGGCTTTAAGGGTTTGGACGAAGCAGCATAAAAGCGTGGAAAAAATACTGGAAGAAAGAGGGAGGTATACGACTGGCTTGTCCGAAATGGACCCGGTCTTGAAAAAAGCCGGACGATGCGGATAAAAAGAGGCATGAACCCCTCCTGCATGAATATGGAATTTCCGATGCGCAAGCCTATATGTCACGTTTTTATCTTCAGATTAAGGCGGAAATCAGGGAGAGCTGGAAGCGGCTTTTTAACGAGAGCATTATACTGGATAACGACAACTATTACGGAAATATTTGGGAGATCAGGAAGGAATAGGTAAGGAGGAGGATCACTTAAGAGAAAGAGGAGCCGAGGCTGCTCGTGGTGTTTATGAAGAATTAAAATAATAATGATAATGATGATCATAAAGATATTGCAAAAAACCTTGGTCTGGGATATGATAGAAAATGTGACAAAAAGTTCACGAGCCAGTGCCGGTTTTGCATAAGACCGGAATAAACAATATAATTGTCTTAGAATCAGAGGAGGCCTTATGAGTAAGATTATCGTAATCGGAGCAAATCATGCGGGAACAGCCTGCATTAACACAATGTTGGATCATTATCCGGGACAGAACGAGGTGGTGGTCTATGACAGCAACAGCAATATTTCTTTCCTCGGCTGCGGTATGGCGCTTTGGATCGGTAAGCAGATCGCGGGAGGAGAAGGACTCTTTTATTCCGATGCGGCGACATTGGAAGCCAAGGGAGCAAAGATTTTTATGGAACATAGAGTAGAATCTGTGGACTATGAAAAGAGAAGGATCAAGGTAAAGGATTTAAAAACCGGCAGGGAGTTTGAGGACGGCTTTGATAAGCTGATTATCGCAACGGGATCGAAACCGATTATTCCCTCCGTATCCGGTACGGATCTTGAAAACGTGCAGCAGGTGAAGCTTTATCAGAATGCGCAGGAGGTTATCGATAAGCTGGAAAGACCGGAGATTAAAAAAGTTGCCGTAGTCGGTGCCGGGTATATCGGAGTGGAGCTTGCGGAGGCTTTTGAAAGATGTGGCAAGGAGGTGACGCTGATCGATCTTGCTCCGACCTGCCTGGCGAGCTATTATGACGAGGAATTTTCAAAACTGATGGAAGAAACCCTGACAAAGCATGGTATTAAACAGGTATACAAAGAGCAGGTAAAAGAGATCAGGGGCAGAGAAAGGGTAGAGTCCATCCTTACCGACAAGGGAGAGTATCCGACGGATATGGCGATTCTTTGCATAGGATTCCGACCGAACATCGCTCTTGCGGAAGGATTGGAAAAGTTTAAAAACGGAGCGATCCTGGTCGACAGACATCAGGAAAGCAGCGTGAGCGGCGTATATGCGATAGGAGATTGCGCAACGGTGTATGATAATGCCAGTGGAGAAAGGCAGTATATCGCGCTTGCGACCAATGCGGTCAGGAGCGGAATCATCGCAGCCCATAATGCCTGCGGTACAGAGATAGAGACTGTGGGAGTGCAGGGATCAAACGGCATTAATATATATGAGCTGAAGATGGTTTCTACCGGAATGAGCGAGGCAAAAGCCCTCTCTCTCGGCTATAGTGTAAAGACGAGTTTTGTCGAGGATCTGCAAAAGCCGGAATTTATGGAACATGATAACCATAAGGTAAAAATTAAGCTCGTATATGATGCGAAGACCAGAGTGATACTGGGGGCGCAGATTGCAAGCGAGCATGATGTTTCAATGGCGATTCATTTCTTTTCGCTTGCGGTACAGGAGAAAATCACGGTAGATAAGCTTGCCTTGACGGATATTTTCTTCCTTCCTCATTTCAACAAACCCTATAATTATATTACAATGGCTGCGCTGGGTGCAAAATAGAAGGGATTCCCTATTAAAATACCAGGAAAACTCTGTATAATGAAGAGAAAATGCTTCATATGCAGAGTTTTTTGCAAAAAAATAAAGAATAAAAATTGTTTTCCAAAAAATGGATATAAAAATCAAAAAGAAATAAAAAACATTTAAAACAAACAAAAAACAATAAAAACAAAACATATAAACCAGAAAAAACCAATAAGTTTGACAAAAGATAATCGTGGTTTCTTGTTTGGTTTTAAAAAAAACAAGACAAAAAATTAACAATAATAGTGATTTTTAAAAAGCTTTATGCTATAATAAAAAAACCAATCAAAGAGGTCTTTGTACAGATCAGATCTTTTTGACAAAGACCCCGTTTTTTTATTTAAGAAAGGAGAAGTTGTTGATGAAGGGTTATGCAATGTTGAAAATAGGAGAGTCGGGATGGATAGAGAAGGAGCGTCCTCTCTGCGGACCGATGGATGCAATCTGTAAGCCGCTTGCATTGGCAATTTGTACATCTGATGTTCATACTTTGTGGGAAGGCGCAATAGGAGAACGTCATAATATGATACTCGGGCATGAGGGCTGTGCTGAAATCGTAGAAGTAGGCTCCCTCGTGAAGGATTTTAAACCGGGCGACAGGGTTTTGGTTCCAGCAATCACACCGGACTGGAATTCGCTCGAGGCACAGGCAGGTTATTCCATGCACTCGGGAGGCATGCTTTCCGGATGGAAGTTTTCAAATTTTAAGGACGGAGTTTTTTCGGAGTTTTTCCATGTCAATGATGCGGACGGAAATCTCGCTCTGATCCCCGAAGGTATCAATACGGTAGATGCCTGCATGCTTTCGGATATGGTTCCGACCGGATTTCACGGGGCTGAGCTTGCGGATGTGCAGTACGGAGATACCGTGCTGGTCATCGGTATCGGACCGGTAGGTCTGATGTCGGTTGCGGGAGCAGCCTTAAAGGGAGCTTCAAAGATCATTGCGGTAGGAACAAGAAAGGTTTGCATCGAGGCGGCAAAAGGATATGGAGCAAGCGAGTTTATCAGCTATAAAGAGGGTCCGATAGATGAGCAGGTTCTTGCGCTGACGAATCAAAAGGGAGTGGATAAGGTCATTATCGCGGGCGGAGGCGTTGAAACCTTTGCAGAAGCCGTAAAATGCCTGAAGCCGGGCGGCAAGATCGGCAATGTAAATTATCTCGGTTCGGGAGATATGATACAGGTTCCGCGTGCGGAATGGGGCGTCGGCATGGGACATAAGATGATCAATGGAGGTCTTATGCCGGGAGGAAGACTGCGTATGGAGAAGCTTTCTTCTCTGGTAGCCGCAGGAAAACTCGATCTCTCCCCGCTGAGCACACATGTTTTTGAAGGATGGGATCATATAGAGGAAGCTCTGTTTTTGATGAGGGATAAGCCGGCAGAGCTGATCAAGCCTGTGGTAAAGATAGAATTTTAATCATGAAAATACTTATTATATCAGGATTTCTTGGTGCGGGAAAAACAACCTTTATCAAGGAGCTGATAAATCGAAGTAAAAGAGAAATCGCTATTTTGGAAAATGAATTCGGCGAGATCGGTATGGATAAGGATAGGCTTCAAAGCGAGGCAAGAGAAGGCGAAATCAATATTTGGGAGCTGGCGGAAGGCTGTATCTGCTGCTCGACAAAGAAGGATCTTGCCGCTACGATACTGACGATTGCAAATGCCATAGATCCGGAATATCTGATCGTAGAGCCCAGCGGAGTGGGATTGCTTGGCAATATTATAGACCATGTCCGGCGGATCGAATATGAGAGAATCGGTATTTTGGCTCCGATCACGATAGTGGACGGGAATAGCTATCATCGGTATCGGAGGGAATTTCCGCAAATGTATGAGAACCAGCTGAAATATGCGAAGCGGATTCTGATCTCCAAGATGGAGGGCGCCCCGCCGGAAGAAATCGAAAACATCACGGCTTATTTAAGAGAGCTCAATCAAGATGCCCAGATCATCGGCACGCATTACAGCAAGATGGATGCTGCCTGGTGGGAAGAAATTTTTACCACGGGATATGACGGGAGCAGCATAAAAGAGGAGGCGCTCGATATGGAAGGCTTGGAGACCTTTTCCGTATCGGATATCGGAAAAGTTTCGGTAGAGAGCATGATTCTTTCAATGGAGAATCTGATACGCGGAGAGTTCGGCAATATCGTAAGGGCGAAGGGAAGCCTGGATGCAGGCGAATGCAGGTTACGCTTTGATATGGCGGATGCAAAGTATTCTCTGATTCTCAAAGATGCAAAAGAGAGCCCGGGGAAGACGCAGGAGGAAGCGATCAAAGCCGTTTTTATCGGAAGAGGAATTCAAAGACAGAAGCTGAGGCGATTTTTATTTTCCGATTCGAACTATATCAAAATAAGGAAATCATAAAGATAAGAGCAAAGGCTGATATACAGCGAGAGCAGGATATCAGCCTTTTGTTTTTCTTTTTTTGGTTGAAGTTATTTGTAGAAAATGTTATATTATTGAACAGAAGATTTAACAAAAAAACAGATCATTCAAGAATGGATAATTCCTTGCGGGATGCAGAGGATCTTAACCATAAATATATTATTGAGGAAGGGAGGTTAAACAAGGGTAGTTGTCCAAATCGGTAAGTATGTCTTTGTCAAAGATTGATAAAATTATATCAATTATATGCTTTTACGTTATCATATAAAAATTAAAGGGGGAGTATATTTTGGAAACATTAAATAATATTGTCACACAAATCAACGGCTATCTTTCAAGCTATGTGTTAGTATTTGCTCTCGTTTTGGGAGGCATTTGGTTCACGGTAAATCTTGGTTTTATTCAGGTCAGAGGTTTCGGAGAGGGAATGAGAAGAACCTTTGGCGGTTTGTTTAACAAGACGGGAGCTGCGGACAAGGACGGCATGTCTTCTTTTCAGGCTCTGGCAACGGCAATTGCTGCGCAGGTAGGAACGGGTAATATTGCAGGAGCGGCAACGGCGATCGCAGTCGGCGGTCCGGGAGCGATCTTTTGGATGTGGATTGCGGCTTTCCTCGGAATGGCTACCATTTACGCCGAAGCAATCATGGCGCAAAAGTTCAAGCAGGTTGGAAAAGACGGAGAGGTAACCGGAGGACCGGTGTATTATATCAAGGCTGCTTTCCAAGGACAGCTGGGAAAGGTTCTTGCAGTAATTTTTTCCGTATTGATTATTTTTGCACTCGGCTTTATGGGCAATGCGGTACAATCCAACTCGATTGCAGCGGCATTTAATAAGGCATTCGGTATTCCGCAGTATATCATGGGAATTTTACTCGCAATTCTTGCACTCTTGGTCTTCGTGGGAGGTACGAAGCGTATCGCACAGGTAACGGAGCTCATCGTTCCGATCATGGCGGCTTTATATATTCTGGGAGCTTTGGTTGTTGTAATTTTACATATCGGAAAACTGCCCGGAGTATTTGCCGGAATCGTTATGGGAGCCTTCAATCCGGCATCCGTACTGGGAGGTGCTGCAGGTGTTACGATCAAGATGGCGATAACCAAGGGTGTGGCAAGAGGTTTATTCTCGAATGAGGCAGGTATGGGCTCGACTCCTCATGCGCATGCGGTGGCTAAGGTTAACCATCCGGTAGAGCAAGGATTTGTTGCGATGACGGGTGTGTTTATCGATACTTTCCTGGTTCTCAACATGACGGCATTTGTTATTTTGACTTCCGTAGACCTTAAGTCCAATTTCTCCGAGCCGGGCAAGCCGATTTTGACGGGAGCGGCTCTGAGCCAGACGGCGTTTTCCACGGTTTTCGGAAGCTACGGCGATATCTTTATTGCGATATGTATGCTCTTCTTTGCATTTTCAACGATATTGGGCTGGTATTTCTTCGGTCAGGCGAATATCAAGTATATTTTAGGACCTTCTGCGGTAAAGATTTATGCGGTAGTTGTTGCGATCTGCGTATTCCTCGGTTCGCTTGCAGAGGTTGAGCTGGTTTGGAATATGGCGGACTGCTTTAACTCATTGATGGTTCTTCCGAACATTATCGCATTATTTGCGCTGACGAAGACGATCAAGACGGTGCATGCGGAATATTTTAATAAGAAGGATAAATAAGCACTGGAAAAACATTAAAAAAAGCAATATAATGAAATAACAATCAGGGATGAGGTTTTACAAGAGAGAGCCCCTTTTGGGGCCGCCGAAGAGGCAAGCTTTCTGTATGATGGTGCATACAGCGGTGAATCTTTCAGGCAGAAGGATTGTAGAACGGACCTAGTTTCTGAAAGAATCTTTTTCTTTCGCCCAAAGGGCGCGAAAAGAGAGGTTAAGACAGGAAGGACGATTACACGAAGTTTTGTACTCGTCCTTTTTTATTATCGGTATAAAGAGCATAAAATTTTTCATTTCTTTATTAACTTGAGAAGAAAGGCATAAAGACAGGACGGCATGATGGGCAATACGGAGTTTATCATATTAAGCAATAATCCCTTGGTGGATAGGCGCCTTGGCGAGGGCAATAAGGTGATTTATATAAGATGTTCCTATGAGGAGATTCTCAGGGAGGCGAGAGATCGGGTGCATCAGGGTCACAGGCTCCTATCCCACCCTCTTTCCGGGAGCGTGAAGCCGAGGGAGACCCCGTATAAATCGATAATGCTCAGCACAGAAAAAGGAGAACTTGATTTGAACTCTCTTGCCATTATAGAATCCGCATTGGACGCATGTAAAAAGTTTATGAATAAAGAGCAGGATTATACAAACGAGGTATATGAAGATTTTCAATTAATAGACTTTTCCCTGTTGGAGAATGCGATCGCTTCGGTATAACAGGTTAAGGTGCAAAGTAAAGCTTTGTGTAATATTATTAAAGGAGGTAGATAGTAAGTGAAGCTGGAATTAGGAAATATTTATATCAAGGATATCGTATTTGCTCCCGAATCCAAAATTGAAAACGGAGTATTGTATGTATCCAAAGAAGAACTGAAGACCTTAGTTCTTGAGGACGAAAAGATCAAGAGCGTAGACTTTGATATTGCCAAGCCGGGAGAATCCGTGAGAATTACTCCGGTTAAGGATGTCATAGAGCCTCGTGTAAAGGTAGAGGGAAGAGGCGGAATATTCCCGGGCGTGATTGCTCCCGTAGATACGGTAGGTGAAGGAAAGACCTATGTATTAAAGGGCATGGCAGTGGTAACCGCAGGAAAGATCGTAGGTTTCCAGGAGGGAATCATCGATATGAGCGGCGTGGGCGCGGAGTATACCCCCTTCTCCCAGACGCTCAACCTCGTGATGGTATGCGAGCCGGTTGAGGATATCAAGCCGCATGACTACGAGAAGGCGGTAAGAATCGCAGGATTCAAGGTGGCGGTCAATCTCGGAGAGCTCGCAAGAAATCTTACACCGGACGAGACGAGAGTATATGAAACCTCTACGATTAAGGAAGGGCTTTCACAGTACCCCGGTCTTCCCAGAGTAGGCTATGTACAGATGCTTCAGAGCCAGGGACTTCTGCATGATACCTATGTATACGGTGTGGATGCGAAGAAGATCGTTCCGACGATTCTCAATCCTACGGAAATCATGGACGGCGCGATTATTTCAGGAAACTGCGTGTCCGCCTGCGATAAGAACCCGACCTATGTTCATCTGAACAATCCCGTGGTTCACGATCTTTTCGAAGAACATGGAAAAACGCTGAATTTCGTATGCCAAATCATCACCAATGAAAACGTATATCTGGCAGATAAGCAGCGTTCCTCGGATTGGACAGCAAAGATCTGCAAGATGCTCGATCTGGACGGCGTGATCGTTTCTCAGGAGGGATTCGGTAACCCGGATACCGACCTGATCATGAACTGCAAGAAGATCGAGGCGGAGGGAATCAAGACCGTTATCATTACGGACGAGTATGCCGGAAGAGACGGAAAGTCACAATCCCTCGCGGATGCGGATATTGCGGCAAACGCAGTGGTTACGGGCGGAAACGCAAATGAAATTATTATTCTTCCTAAGCTGGATAAGGTGATAGGAACATTGGATTATGTGACGAAGATCGCCGGAGCAAGCGATAAGACGGTTTTGGAGGACGGCTCTTTGGAGGTCGAGCTTCAGGTAATTACCGGAGCGACAAATGAGACAGGCTTTAATAAGCTGAGTGCAAGATAGGAAAGGAGAAGAATAAGGTGATTAAAGTTGTTCATTATATAAACCAGTTCTTTGCACAGATCGGTGGAGAAGAGAAGGCCGGATACGAGGCGGAGCTTCGCGTGGGAGAAGTAGTCGGACCGGGCGTTGCATTTAATCAGGCATTCAAGGGAGAGGCTGAGATTGTTGCCACCATCATATGCGGAGACTCATATTTCAACGAAAATCTTGAGAAGGCAAGTGCGGATATCATAGAGATGGTAAAATCTCAGAAGCCGGATCTCTTTATTGCAGGACCGGCATTTAATGCGGGACGTTACGGCGTTGCCTGCGGAACGATCGCCGATGCGGTACAGGAGCAGCTGGGAATCCCTGCGATTACGGGTATGTACGTGGAGAATCCGGGAGCGGAGATGTTTAGCAGCAAGGTTTACATGGTATCGACAAAGAACTCCGCGGCAGGCATGAAGGATGCGGTGAGCAAGATGGCTCCGCTTGCATTGAAGCTTGCTAAAAAAGAGCGTATCGGTGCCTCCGTGGAAGAGGGATACATACCCAACGGCGTACGTGTGAATTTCTTTGAAAAAGAGCGCGGATCCAAGAGAGCGGTGGACATGCTCCTGAAAAAGCTTGCGGATAAGCCATTTGTAACGGAATATCCTATGCCGAGCTTCGACAGAGTGGCGCCCAATCCCGCGGTAAAAGATATTAAGAAGGCTAAGATCGCATTGGTTACCTCGGGCGGTATCTGTCCGAAGGGCAATCCGGATCATATCGAGAGCTCCAATGCAACCCGCTACGGAGAATACGATATTGCCGGTGTAAACGATCTTACGGAAGCGACTTATGAGACTGCACACGGCGGCTATGATCCGGTATATGCAAATGAGGATGCGGACAGAGTTCTTCCCGTCGATGTACTCAGGGATATGGAAAAAGAAGGAGAGATCGGAAGCCTTCATCATTTGTTCTATACAACGACAGGAAACGGAACGGCGGTTGCCTCGGCAAAGGCATTTGCGGAAGAGTTTTCAAAGAAGCTTAAGGCGGACGGAGTAGACGCGGTGATTCTCACCTCTACATGAGGCACCTGTACTCGTTGCGGTGCAACGATGGTAAAGGAAGTGGAGAGAGCGGGAATTCCCGTAGTACATGTATGTACGGTAACACCGATCTCCATGACGGTAGGAGCAAACAGAATCGTTCCGGCGATTGCGATTCCGCATCCGCTCGGAAATCCGGCACTGGATCCGGCAGAGGAAAAATCTCTTCGCCGCAAGATCGTAGAAAAAGCATTGGATGCGCTTGCTACGGAAGTAGACGGACAGACGATATTTTAAATAAAAAGAGCTTCATCAGCTTTTATCGATGCGGGCAGAGCGGGCAAGATTTGCGGCTTTGCCCGCTTCTGTGTTGAAAAAGAATAGCATATCCGAATATCTGCATATATCATAAATTTATTTAAGAAAAAGATAATCTTTCATCAGCTTTTTTTATTGAAACAGCTTTTTATTTTTAGTATAATGAGAAAATGTACATTATAGTATGCCACTTTGGAAAGGTAGAGCCGTGGATCGCTATTCGATACTTAATGATATTCTGGTAAAATTATTCAATGAAATCATGGATATCCAGGAAGAGGCTATCATCACTTCCGAATTCAAGGACATCACCAATAATGATATGCATGTCATAGAAGCGATCGGAATGGGTGAGCAAAAAAACATGTCCGCATTGGCGGCGGCGCTTTCTATTACGATGGGTTCTCTGACGATATCGATCAATAGCTTGGTCAAGAAGGGCTATGTAAAAAGGCGGCGAAGCCAAAAAGACAGGAGAGTCGTCAATGTGGAGCTTTCGAAGACGGGTATCGCCGCATATGAGCACCACCGGAGGTTTCATCGGGAGATGGTGGAAGCGATGACTGCGGATTTATCCGATCAGGAAATAGAGGCGATCATCACTTCGTTGAAGAAAATAGATGAGTGGTTACTGGAGAAACGAAAAGAGAATAAGGAGATTTAGAATATGAGAAAATTAGGGATGACTGCTTTGGTTGCCGCGGTGGTAATCGTTTCGGCAG
>JAUMWW010000010.1:49350-97514 GCA_030529445.1 Johnsonella sp.
AGCGGCAATCGGCGGATGCGGCAAATCGGCGGGAAAAACTGCGCAGGAGCAGAGGCAGTCGATAGAGGAGAGTGCGATGCAGGCATATCTGGAAACCGAAAGCACCGGGGGAGCACAAGATAAGGTTCCCGATCCGAATGTGCCGGAGCTGGAGGTGGTTTCCGTTTTTGTACCCTCGGAGACGGGAATTCAAAAAGAAATGGATGCGATCAATATACTGGATGCAAAAGAGCTCTTTGCAAAAATGAAGGAGTACGAAGCGGTACCCGCAGAAGCGGAACTTCTTTCCTTTGTGCAGGAGGGGGAGCAGGGAAAGCTCGAGCTCAAGGGCGTGGATCTGAGCAATGAGGCGCTTGCGGTCGCGGTAGGAAATACATTTATCGAAAATTTCGAGCTTAAGACCTTGAGCCTGAAGGCAGGGGAATTGAGCATGGAGATGAAGTATAATACGGATTATAAAAATCTGAAAAAATAGATATCTGATTTAGGGCTCGCCATTTAGCTTTGCGAGCCTTAAATTTAATCATGAGGATAATAAAAAGGCGGGGAAAAATAAATGTGCGATCAGAATAAAAAAGGAAAATATTATATTACCACGGCAATAGCCTATGCATCGGGGAAGCCTCATATCGGAAACACCTATGAAATCGTACTTGCGGATGCGCTCGCAAGATTTAAAAGGGAGCAGGGTTACGATGTGTTTTTTATGACGGGCTCCGACGAACACGGGCAAAAGGTGGAGATGAAAGCCGCCGAAGCCGGAAAAAGCCCGAAGGAATATGTGGATGAGGCGGTAATAGGAATCAAGAAGATCTGGGATTTGATGAATACTTCCTATGATAAATTTATCCGGACGACGGATGAGGAGCATGAGATTCAGGTACAGAAGATCTTTAAGAGGCTTTATGATCAGGGAGATATTTATAAAGGCTTTTATGAGGGAATGTACTGTACTCCCTGTGAGACCTTCTTTACCGAATCCCAGCTTGAGGAGGGCAAATGCCCGGATTGCGGCAGGGAGGTGCAGCCGGCAAAGGAGGAGGCATATTTCTTCAATATGGGTAAGTATGCTCCCCGCCTGATCGAATATATCGAAGAGCATCCGGAGTTTATCCAGCCGGTATCGCGCAAAAACGAGATGATGAATAATTTCCTGCTTCCCGGTCTTCAGGATCTCTGCGTTTCCAGAACGAGTTTTAAATGGGGCATTCCCGTATCCTTCGACCCGAAGCATGTTACCTATGTGTGGCTGGATGCCCTGACCAACTATATTACGGGCATAGGCTATGACTCTGCGGGAGAAAGCGAGAAGAGATTTGAGGAGCTTTGGCCTGCGGATCTGCATCTGATCGGCAAAGACATCATCAGATTTCATACCATATATTGGCCGATCTTTTTGATGGCTCTGGACCTTCCGCTCCCCAAGCAGGTCTTCGGGCATCCCTGGCTTCTTCAGGGAGAGGGGAAGATGAGCAAATCCAAAGGGAACGTGCTTTATGCGGATACCCTGACGGAGGTTTTCGGAGTGGATGCGGTAAGGTATTTCGTCCTGCATGAGATGCCTTTTGATAATGACGGCGTGATCAGCTGGGAGTTGATGACGGAGCGCTATAATTCCGATCTTGCCAATGTGCTGGGCAATCTCGTATCCAGAACCGTCTCGATGAGCAATAAGTATTTCGGCGGCATCTTAATCAATACCAAGGATGACAGCGAGCCCTCCCATATAGAATATGACAGGGAACTTAAGGATACGGTGCTGCTTGCGGTGGAAAGAGTGCAGGAAAAAATGGAGGAGCTCAGGGTTGCCGATGCGATCTCCGAGATCTGGACGATATTTAAGCGCTGCAATAAATATATCGATGAAACCACTCCCTGGATCCTGGCAAAGGATGAGGAGAAAAAAGAGAGACTGCAAAACGTCCTCTACAATCTTGCGGAATCGATATGCATAGGTGCTTCTCTGCTGGAGAGCTTTATGCCCAAAACCTCGGAAGAGATACTTGCGCAGATCGGCGCATCCAAGAGAAGTCTTTGTGAGATGACAAAATTCGGTCTTCTGCCGGATCATACGAGGACGCAGCCGGAGAGCAAGATTTTATTTGCGAGGATGGATATCGAGGAAATCAGAGAAAAGGCGGCGGCTTTACAGGAAAGCCCGGAAAAGAAGGAAGAGAAGCCCGAAGAAAAAGAGGGAATGGATGTGGAGGCAAAGCCGCTGATCGAGTTTGAAGATTTTTCCAAGCTGCAGATTCAGATCGGTGAGATTATCGGCAGCGAGGAGGTAAAAAAATCCAAAAAGCTTCTCTGCTTCCAGGTTAAGATCGGATCTCAGACGAGACAGATATTAAGCGGTGTAAAAGCATGGTATAAGGCGGAGGAGATGATCGGCAAGAAGGTGCCGGTGCTGGTAAATCTTAAGCCGAGGGAGATCGCGGGGCTGAAATCCGAGGGGATGATTTTATTTGCGGAAGATGATGAAGGCAATCTTTCCGCAGTTTCGCCGGAAAAGGAATTGAAAACCGGCTCACAGCTTTCTTAGGAGGAATGGAAAAGCGGTATAGAAGAAATGATCGATACACATACACATTATAACGATGAAGCATTCGCAGAGGACAGGGATGAGCTCATCCGCAGTCTGCCCGAACAGGGCATAGAAAGAGCGGTCAATATCGGAGCGGATATGGCATCCAGCAGGGCATCCCTGGAACTGGCAAAAAAATACAAACATATTTATGCAAGCGTGGGCGTCCATCCCTCTTCCACGGGCGGGATGAAGGAAGAGGATTTGGAGGAGCTTGCCCGGCTTGCCCGAGAGGAAAAGGTTCTTGCGATCGGGGAGGTCGGTTTGGACTATTACTGGGATGATGTGGAGAGAAGCCGGCAGCAGTTCTGGTTTCGCCGGCAGATTGCGCTTGCGGCTCAGCTCGGTCTGCCGCTGGTCATCCATTCGCGGGAGGCGGCAAAGGATACCCTCGATATTATGAAGGAGGAAAATGCAAAGGACGTAGGCGGCGTCATGCATTGTTATGCCTACGGTCCGGATATGGCAAAGGAGTTTATGAAATTGGACTTCTTTTTCGGAATAGGCGGAGTCTCGACTTTTAAAAACGCCAAAAAGCTGATTGAAGTCATCGAATATCTTCCGATGGAGAAAATCGTGCTGGAGACGGACTGCCCCTATCTTGCGCCGGAGCCGTACAGGGGCAAGCGCAACTCCTCTCTTTTTTTGCCGCAGATTGTTTCCAGGATAGCACAGATTAAGGGACTGAGTGAGGAAGAGGTCATTTATCGAAGCAGCGAAAATGCGCACAGGCTTTATCCGAGGCTGAGCTGAGAGCGGCAGGAAGAGGAAAATAAAGGATAAGAATATGAACAGACTGAGCAATCCTTCCTATACGGCGGAGGTGATCAAAAAGTATGAGTTTCACTTTCAGAAGAGATTTGGACAGAACTTTCTGGTCGATGCGAATATTCTCAAAAAAATATGTGAGGCGGCGGATATCGGAAAGGAAGATCTCGTCATAGAAATCGGACCGGGAATAGGAAGCCTTACCCAATGCCTTGCCGAGGAGGCGGGGCTGGTATTGGCAATAGAGATTGATAAGAAGCTGATTCCGATTTTGGAAGAGACCCTCTCGGGCTGCGGCAATGTAGAGCTGATCAACGAGGATGTATTGAAAACGGATCTTGCCAAGCTGATCGGGCAATATGGGGAGGGGCGGAGGATAAAGCTTGTTGCCAACCTCCCTTATTATATAACGACCCCGATTATTATGGGGATTTTGGAAAAGAGGCTTCCGATAGAGAGCATTACGATCATGATTCAAAAAGAGGTTGCGCAGCGGATGCAGGCGGAGCCGGGAAGCAAGGATTACGGAGCGCTCTCTCTGGCAGTGCAGTATTATGCAAAGACAAGGCTTATCACGGTCGTGCCTCCGGGCTGCTTCATGCCAAAACCCAAGGTGGCGTCTGCGGTGATTCGTCTGGATTTGGATCCGAAGCCGCGCATCCGGGCAAAAGACGAGGAATTTTTATTCAGGCTGATCCGGGCTTCCTTTCAAAAGAGGAGGAAGACTCTGCAAAATGCGTTGAGCAATTCTTTGGAGATCCGAAAGAAGAAAGAAAGCATTGCCGCCGCGATCGCCGAGCTCGGGCTGGATGCCGCGATACGGGGAGAAAAACTCAGCCTTTCGGAATTTGTTGCTTTATCCGATCTTCTGATGAGTAAGGAATAAGATAAATCTTGACTATTTGCGGATTTTATGTAAACTTAAAATTTGAATAAGGGGCAATGAGTCTGAAAAATAAAATTCTTTGTAAAATCGCAGAGAAGGCAGCATGAAGAAAGAGAGAAAACGGATAAATCAGGTATTGGGAGAATGAAGAAAAGAAAATTAAAGAAAAGCAAATTCGATCTGGCACGAAAAGATGCGATGCTTGCGATGCAAAAATACATAGGAGATAAGAGCAATATCAAGATTATTGCAGGAATAGCCGCGGCTGCCTGCTTATTGGTCGTTTGTGCGGTCGTTGCCCTCAGCTCGAATTTTACCGGTTCCAAGGTTGCAACTCCCTCATCGGCTGCGGATATCACGGCGGAGGAGAGCTCTTTTGCCGCATCGGTGGATATCGTGGATCTTTCTCCGACGGGAGCGCTCTTTCCTTCCATTGCGATGGAGGTTCCGACGACGGAGCCGGTGCCGGAGTATATCAGAATAGGCGTACAGCACCCTATCGTCAAGGATTTGCAGGAGAGGCTGATGGAGCTGGGCTTTATGGAGCATGATGAGCCGACGGATTATTACGGACCGGTGAGCGAAGCGGCGGTAAAGACCTTCCAGCGCCAAAACAATCTTGCCCAGGACGGAGTGATCGGGCTTTCCACTTTGCAGTCCATTATGGCGGAGGATGCAAAATATTACGCGGCGAAACAAGGGGATGTCGGAGACGATATATACAGGATTCAGTCAAGGCTCTATGAACTGGGCTATCTTGCGGATAATACTCTGGTCAACGGAAGTTTCGGCGAAAAGACGGAGGAAGCGGTAAAGAAGCTGCAGGAAATCAATGCGCTGGAGAAAGACGGCATGGTCGGAATGAAGACGCTGGATCTGATTTATTCGGATGAAGTGAAGGCGAATATGCTCGCATACGGCGAAAAAAGCGATGTCGTCCTGGTTCTGCAAAAAAGACTTTTTGAGCTTGGCTATATGACGAGTACTCCGGACGGAGCATACGGACTGGATACCAGCATCGCCGTCAAGGCGTTCCAGTCAAAGAACGACCAGATCGTGGACGGCTATCTCGGACCTTCGACGAGGGAGGCGATTATGTCCTCCTCCGCTGTGCCAAACGGGCTCACCCTGGGAGATCACAGCGAGCAGGTAATCAATATCCAGAAGCTCCTGGCGAAATGGGGATATATCCAGAATGCAAATATAAGCGGGTATTACGGAGAATCTACGGAGGCTGCGATCAAGGCTTTTCAGAGGAGAAACGGCTTGACCGCGGACGGATCCGCCGGAGCGCAGACGATAGCGAAGCTGATGTCGGATAATGCGGTAAGGCCTGCCCCGAGACCGACACCGACGCAGCCCAGACGAAGCGGCAGCCAAAATGCGGCTGCGGCGGGAAATAATAATACAGCGGGACCGGGAGGAGGCAGAGACGCGGGAAGCGGCGGAGCCGTGGTTTCCGCTCCGGTTTATACCGGCGGAGGCGGAGTCGGCACCTTGCTTTCGGTCGCTTCATCCAAGGTCGGAAGCCCTTATGTATGGGGGGCAAAGGGACCGAATGCCTTTGACTGCTCAGGCTTTGTGTATTGGTGCCTGAATAATGCCGGCGTCAATCAGTCCTATCTGACGAGTTCCGGCTGGCGCGGAGTGGGAAGATATACCCGGGTAAACAGCTTCGGTGAGCTGCAGGCTGGAGATATCATCGTCGTACGCGGCCATGTGGGGATTTGTGCCGGAGGAGGGACGGTTATCGATGCCTCCTCTTCAAACGGAAGAGTGGTTACAAGATCGCTCAGCGGATGGTGGCAGAATAACTTCATCGTAGGCTGGAGAATCTTTTAAACAATAAAAACTGCCGCATCGGATGTTTTAAATCGGAGAAAGGGATTTAAAATATTCGATGCGGCAGTTTTTTGCAGTTTTCTGCAATCCCGGTTTCAGCGCATTCCGGCAAATACGGAGGCTGCCGCCACCGTGATGATTCCTGCCAAAACGATGGCGAGAGAGCTCATGGCTCCCTCCGTCTCCCCCATTTCCATGGCTTTTGCCGTACCTGCGGCATGGGAGGAGGTCCCGATTGCAATGCCTTTTGCGATAGGATCACGGATGCAAAAAAATTTCAGGGCGCTTTCCGCAATGACATTGCCGAATACGCCGGTAATGATGATCAGGGAGGCGCTGATTGTGGGAATGCCTCCGAGCTCGGCGCTGATGCCAAGCCCGATGGCGGTGGTAATGGATTTCGGCAGCAGGCTGATATAGAGTTCACGGGGAAGCCGAAAGAGCAGACAAAACCCGAGAATGGAAAAAAGCCCGCAGAATACGCCTCCGCAGATGCCTGCCATAATCGCCTTCCAATTATGCTTCAGGAGTCGGACCTTCTCATAGAGGGGAAGTGCGAGACAGACCGTTGCGGGGGTGAGCATATCGGAGAGATAGGCGGCACCGGAATAGAAGGCTTCATAGGGAATGCGAAAAACGGAAAGAATCAGGATCACCAGGGCGATCGAGATCAGGAGGGGGTTGCAGAGGGCAAGCCCGGTTTTCTTTTTTAAAAAGATGCCGAATTCATAGGTTAAAACGCAGATCAAAACGGAGAAGAATACGGAAGAGACAAAGAAATCATGCATCAGAAGACTCATCTTTCCCCCTTCCTTTCGCCGGCTCGGATGATGAACGCCGTAATATGACCGGAGACGAACATTACGATGAGGGTGGAAATGAAGGTGATGAAAAGCAGGGGGAATAAATGGGGAAGAATAAGCCCCCAGATATCCATCAGACCTGCAGATGCCGGAATAAACATCAGCGGCATGATTTCAATCAGAAACATCGCGGTTTCCCGAATATCGGAAACCTTGAGTATTCCCGAACAAAGCAGGAGAAAGAGCAGGATAAGCCCGTAAATACTCGCAGGAACGGGGAGGGGGATAAGAAATCTTATCCCCTCTCCGATAAAACTGATGATCAGTATGATTAAAAACTGTTTGATATATTTCATCGATAAAACACCTGTCTACATTTTTACAATATTAAAATCAATGCCGGATTCCTTTAAAAGCGCTTCTTCCCGAGTATGGCAGGTAAAAATCAGGATCTGCCTGTCGTAATACTGATGGAGCCATTCCAAAGTGGCTTTTAAGCGGCTTTCATCATAATTGACGAAGCTGTCGTCAAAGATCAGAGGAAGCGGCTCGCCTTCACCCTGAAGAAGCTTTGCGCTGGCAAGTCTGAGCGCAAGATAGATCTGATCCATCGTTCCGCTGCTGACCTGTTCCATCGGAACGAGCTTTTTGCTCGTATTCATAAATACATTGAGATTTTCGTCCACGGATAAGGAATCGTAAGCTCCTTTCGTGATGCCCTTGATCAATATCGAAGCCTCCTTATTCAGATAAAGCCCGAAGGAGTTTCGTATCGTCAGGGAGAGATTCTGCATGACATCCTGTGCGATCTCGAGAGCCGAAATCTCAAGCCCGAAGCGCTCATTATCCGAAATAACCTGCTTCAGCGCGGAGTTATCATCTTTTAAGTTGGAAAGCTGTTCAATTTGCTTTTCAAGCTCCCACTGATGCTTCTGCTGCGCTTCGATATCCCGGCTGTACTCCTCCTGCAATGCATTCAGAGAGCTCAGTTCGTTATTGATCCTTACCAGACGAAGCTCTGCAAGATCCAGCTCGTCGGCAAGAGTCTTGAGCTCGTCCAGCCTTGCGTTCATCGTAGAGAGTTCCGGAATACTGCTCTCCAGCTCCTCTTCGGAGCTTTCAAAAAGATCCAGAAGCTGAGCGCGGGCAAGAGCATACTCTTTTTTTCTTCCCAAGCCGCGCCGGATCATGAAAACGGAAATAATGAGGAAAATGATGGAAAGCAAAAACGCAATTGCGGTGAGAGTATTATGCTTAATTAGGGACAGATTGTCGGAGATCGCCTTTGCATTGCCGAAGAAGAAGGCAAAGGTGAATCCGATGGAGAGGAGGCAGAGCAGCACGAGCAGAACGCTCAGCGCCTTCATGCCCGTCTCGAAAGCATTGGGCTTGAGCGCGTCATATTTTTCATAAGCGAGCTGAAGCTCCTCTCTAAAATCATCGATTTCCTTTCCGCTGCCGAAACCGTTATCATCAAGAAGCTGCTTATTGCCGGAGATCTCTCCGATCAAGGCTTCTTTTTGTTCAAGGAGCCCTCTTTCCGCCGCCGCCGCCTCTGCCTTTTGCTCCTTGAGAGTTTTGATATTGTTTGCATAGCAGGGGGAGGAAATTTCGTTTTCGATTAATTTAATTTCCGAAAGATTTGCGGCATAAGCCTTTGCCGCTTCCGGCTGAATCTTTCCCAGGTATTCTTTTTTCCGGGCTTTGAGATAATCGCTTGCCTTGGTGATATTGATCGCGATATTTCCGCTGGCGTTCATATTCGAGATATGGTTTTTGAGTTCATTGACCATGCCGGAATCCGTAGCGCTTTTAAGCTGACCGATGCTGATCGTATTCGTATAAGAAACCTCGCTCAGCCCGCACATGAGCTCGTGAAGAAAGGCTTTATTGTCTTCCACGGCTTTGCCCCTCGTCTCATTGATGACGGAAAGAGGAAGCGCCGCAGATTTCAAAAAATCGCGTTCGATCCGGAAGACCTCTCCTCCCTTGAGTACCTTGATCATTCCGCCGTATGCGCTGCCCTGCTCCCAAGGTTCATATTTAGACCAAATATCATGTTTTCTTGCTCTGCCCCGTCCCCTCTCCATGCCGTAAAACATTGCCCGGATAAAGCTATGTATCGTCGATTTTCCGGTTTCATTATATCCGTAGATGATATTGACGCCTTCGGAGAAGCGGATATCCGTGTTTTTAAATTTTCCGAAACCGTTTATATGTAATTCAAGAAGTCTCATTTGACTTAACTCCTTTCATCTATGGTACGAAGCAGGGCGCTGACTCCGTAATGCAGAGCCTTTTTATCGACGGGGGTAAGATTATGCTTATTCAGCTCCTGGATAAAGAAACCGATCATATCCGTGGGGTGATCGGCAAAGAGTTTCGGAAAATCATATTCCGGCTCCGAGTCATCAATGATCTGAGAAATCTTATATTGGGAAGAGAGTCGGCTCAGATCGAATTCGATATCCGGATCACGCAGACCGCGAAGCTTGATGCGGTAAATATTTTGTGCGCCCCGGTTCTTGATCTCTTCGCTCAGGCTCATCAAAAGTTCCGCATTGGTGGAAGTATTGTTTACGTTTACGATCAGGGTGATGTATTGAACCACTGCGGAAGGAATAAACTCCAGCTTCTTGACGCAGAGGCTGTAATCATCGATTTCGCCGAAATAAAAACCGTGCTTTCCGGTCTCCGTAATATCAAGCGGTTCCGGAGAACCGCAGAAGGCGACTTTATTTTCTGCGAGCACCTCAGGCTTATGGATATGCCCGAGCGCGCAGTAAGAAAAGCCGCTTGCAGCCAGTTCGTTTTTATCAAAAGGCACATGGTTGAGGTCTCCTCCGTGCGCGAGCAGTATATTGATTCTTCCGTTGCCGGGCACCTTGATTCCCGCCAGCTTGTTTTCACGGATCTCGTAACTGTGATAGGAGAAACCGTAGACTTCGGTATTGCAGTCGGGAAAATAGATGCTGCTGATATCCGGAGAGCTGATATAATGTACGTTTTTTGCCCAAGGAAAAGAATGGATCGCGGAATTTTCATTAATTCTGTCATGATTTCCTGCAATCAACACGATATTGATCCGGGGAACGGAAGAAAAGAGGTAATTCACCTCTTTAATATCCCTCACGATAGGTTGCCGGTGAAAGAGATCGCCGGAAATAAATAAAAAATCGACTTCTCTTTCCCTGGCTTCCTGAATGATCCGCGCGAGAGAGTTTTTTACATCCTGCGCACGCTCACTGCCCCATGGTTTATTCGCATCGGGGTGCATCCCGTAATGGATATCACCCGTATGTATAAATTTCATATGACCCTCTTTTCCGTTTGCTCTTATAATTCGCAGCTTCCGACCGTTCTCGGGAAGGGAAGGACATCGCGAATATTGCTGATGCCCGTCAGATACATAATGCATCGCTCAAAGCCCAGTCCGAATCCGGCATGTCTGGCGGAGCCGTATTTTCTGAGATCGAGATAGAAATCATAATCTTCGATATTCATGCCGAGCTCTTTAATTCGCTGCGCCAGCTTCTCGTAATCATCCTCTCTCTGGCTTCCGCCGATAATCTCACCGATGCCCGGAACAAGGCAGTCCATTGCGGCAACCGTTTTCTGATCGGGATTGAGCTTCATATAAAATGCCTTGATCTCCTTCGGGTAATCGGTTACGAATACGGGCTTTTTAAAAACGGTCTCCGTCAGATAACGCTCATGCTCCGTTTGCAGATCGCATCCCCAGCTTACCTTGTATTCAAATGCCTCATTATGAGCGGTGAGAATATCGATTGCCTCCGTATAGGTGATTCTGCAAAAATCGGAATTGCATACATGCTCCAGTCTCTCGATCAGCCCCTGATCGACGAATTGATTGAAGAACGCCATTTCTTCGGGAGCATGCTCCAGTACGAAACGAATAATGTATTTAAGCATGCTTTCCGCAAGATCCATGTCATCACTCAGATCGGCAAAAGCGATTTCCGGTTCGATCATCCAAAATTCCGCAGCATGCCTTGTCGTATTTGAATTCTCCGCCCGGAAGGTGGGACCGAAGGTATAGATATTTTTAAATGCCATTGCAAAGGTTTCTCCGTTGAGCTGACCGCTGACGGTAAGAGAGGTTTCCTTATGGAAGAAGTCCTTCGAAAAATCTATGCCTCCCTCGCTGTTTTTCGGAATATTATGCAGATCGAGGGTGCTCACCCGAAACATTTCTCCGGCTCCCTCCGCATCGCTTCCCGTAATGATCGGCGTATGCACATAGATAAAATCTCTTTCCTGAAAGAAGCGGTGTATGGCGTAGGCAACCAGAGAGCGAACCCGAAAAACCGCCTGAAAGGTATTGGTTCTCGGACGAAGGTGAGAAATACTTCTTAAAAATTCCAAAGAATGTCTCTTTTTTTGCAGCGGATAATCGGAAGAGGAAGCGCCCTCTACGAGAATACTACTTGCCTGTATTTCAAAGGGCTGCTTCGCCTCGGGCGTCGCCACAAGCTTTCCTTCGATGATCAATGCGGCTCCCACATTCGTTTTTCGAATTTCATCAAAATTGGATATTGTATCATGGTAAACAACCTGCAGCTGTTCGAAATAAGTGCCGTCGGAGAGCATCAGAAAGCCGAAAGATTTCGAGTCGCGATTGGAACGCACCCAAGCACCTAAGCGGATTTCTTTTTCGAGATATGCCGAAGTGTTTTTATAGAGTTCTCTGATATTTATGAGTTTCATAAGACCATCCCCTTAAAAATGAATAAAATATTTTCGGAGGCAGAAAGCTTCTGCAATGCCGAATAATCAGCAATATTATAACATAAATCAAAGAGAGATAACATGCAAAAATCATTAAAATTTGCTATATATATTTCCCGGAGAAAAATGCGCAGACCGAAGCGGGAGAGAAAACGAAAAAGCCCGGGAGAAGAAAAGCAGGGAAAAGAAAGGGAGAAAAGGGAGTAAGAAAAGGGGGAAAAGCAAACTACAAAAATAAATATTATATGACATAAAGTTACATTGACAAGAGTAGGGAAAATGCTTATGATCATAGCAGAACTAAATAAAAAGATATCAATTCGGAGGAAAAATTATGTCTAATAAGATCGTGAATGCAATAGGGGATCAATGCCCCGTTCCGGTGATCAAGTCGATCAAAGCCCTGGATGAAATGAAGGAGCCCGGTATACTGGAGGTACATATAGACAATGAAATTGCCGTAGAAAACCTCTTAAAAATGGCGGAAGGAAAAGGTTTCTCCGCTAAAAGCGAAAAAAAGGAAGAAAAGCATTATGTAGTGGAAATAGAGGTAAACCGGGAGTGCGCCGGCAAAGAGCAGGAAGCACAGCCCCGGAGCTCTTCGACCGGGGGTCCTACGGTAGTGGCGATCGGCAGCAATAAAATCGGGGAAGGAGCCGAGGAACTTTCCACTCTGCTGATGAAGGGCTTTATCTATACCTTATCGCAGTATGAAAAACTTCCGGATACGGTGATATTCTATAACGGCGGAGCAAAGATTCCGACGGAAGGCTCCGTTTCGATTGAGGATCTGAAATTTATGGAAAGCAAGGGCGTCGAGATTATGACCTGCGGAACCTGCCTCGATTTTTACGGATTAAAGGAAAAACTCTTGGTCGGTACGATCAGCAATATGTATAATATCGTGGAAAAACTGATGCAGGCGGGAAAGGTGATCAGACCCTGATGTTAAGAGAGAAATCGATGAAGCTGGTCGTGCTTTTCCATACCACTACCGAGGCGATGGCAGCGGACAGGTATTTTACGCAAAATGCCGTTCCGGGCAGGCTGATCCCGGTTCCGAGCGAGATTTCGGCAGGCTGCGGGATGTGCTGGTCGGTGCCTGCAGAGTCCGGCATGCTGGTAGAGGAAGCGATAAAAAAAGCGGGGCTGAGCTTTGAAAAAACATATGAACTGCTCCTCTAAGGATAAAGAGAATAAAGAGAGGGAGGAGAGCGATGATTTATTTGGATAATGCCGCTACGACGATTCATAAACCCTCGGAAGTAATCGAAGCGGTGGTCAATGCGATGAGCAGCATGGGAAATGCCTCCAGAGGTGCGCATAAGGGAAGCCTGGATGCGGGCAGAACGGTTTATGAAGCAAGGGTGAAGATTGCGGATTTCTTCGGTTGCAGCGCGGCAAATCATGTCGTATTTACAACAAATTCTACCGAGGCATTGAATATAGCGATCAACGGAACATTGCAAAGAGGCGATCATGTGATCACGACGGATCTGGAGCATAATTCCGTCCTGCGTCCTCTGTACAGACTGGAGGAAGAAAGAGGGATAGAGCTCAGCTTCGTCAGAGCGGATCTGCAAGGCAGGATCGATTATGCGGAGTTTGAATCCCTGATCAGGGAAAATACGAAGGCGATCGTCTGTACCCATGCCTCCAATCTTACGGGCTCTATCGTAGATATCAAAAGAGTGGGAGAACTTGCGAAAAAAAGAGGGCTTCTTTTTATCGTCGATGCCTCTCAGACCGCGGGAGCCTTTCCCATCGATATGCGCTCAGCGGGAGTGGATATCCTCTGCTTTACCGGGCATAAGAGCCTTATGGGTCCGCAGGGGACGGGAGGTCTTTGTATAGAAGGGGATATCGAAATTTCTCCATGGAAGAGCGGCGGAACAGGGGTGCAGACCTATTCCAGATCGCAGCCGAAGGAATATCCGGCAAGACTGGAAGCGGGAACGCTCAATGCACACGGAATAGCCGGGCTTTCTGCCGCAATTGATTTTATTCAAAGGACAGGGCTTGACAGGATCAGGAGAAAAGAGTCGGAGCTGGCGAAGCATTTTTATCAGGAGGTAAAAAGGATAGAAGGCGTCAAGCTCTACGGAGCCGAGGAGGGGGAGCGTACACCCATCGTCCTTCTCAATATCAGGGACTACGACTCTTCCGAGGTTGCCGACGAGCTTGCCTGCCGATTTGATATTGCGACGAGAGCCGGAGGGCATTGTGCACCGAGGCTGCATGAGGCGCTCGGAACGAAGGAGCAGGGGGCGGTACGCTTCAGTTTTTCGTATTTCAATACGGAAAAGGAGAGTGATGCCGCGATCAGAGCGATTCGGGAACTGGCAAGATAATAAGCCTGTTTTCATGTATTATGGAAAGGGGACTGCCTGAGTTTTCAGGCAGTCCTTTGATCAGGAGAAAAATAAAAGCGCTCAGGACAGGGGGAGAGCATGAATATAGGAATAGATATAGGTTCTACTGCTTCAAAGGTTATTGTAATGGATGAGGGCAAAGAGAAGATTCTTTATAAATTATTGATGCCGACGGGCTGGAACAGCAAGGAAACCTCTGAGGCGATCAGGAAAGATCTGGAAGCGCGGGGATATGATGTAGAGCATGCATATGTGACGGCTACGGGATACGGAAGAGTATCCGTACCCTATGCCGATAAGGTAATCACCGAGATCAGTACGCACGCAAAGGGAGCGGAACGCCGAAGGAGGATATCGCATGCGGGGTCGTCAACTCGATTGCAAATAAAGTAGTCGGTCAGGTGAATCGCGGAAGAAACCTGGCATCGGCGTTTTTTCTGACGGGAGGCTTTGCAGACAATGCCTATATGCTTTCTTTGCTATCGAAGCTGCTCAAGACGGAGGTCAAATCCCATGAGATGGGGCGTTTTGCGGGAGCGATCGGAGCGGCAATGCTCGGGAAGTATTCCAAGTCTTGATATATTGTTTCGAATCTGCTAATATCCTGATATATTGCAGACGGAGGAGGAAGAAAAACGCTGGACAGAATCAAAAAGAATAAGGAAAGAAGGCTGGGAATCGTCTATATCATAGGAGCAGCCTTCGGTTTTGCACTCATGAGTTTTTGCGTGAGGCTGAGCGGGGAGCTTCCTATCTTTCAAAAGACTTTTTTCAGAAATATCATTGCTTCCGCAATCCTTCTCCCGGTTATTTTTAAGAGAAGGAAGAATATACATATCCAAAGAGAGGATCTCCTCCCTCTTTTAAGCAGGGCATTTTTCGGAACACTTGGTCTGATCTGCAATTTTTATGCGATCGACCATTTGAATATTGCGGATGCGAGCATGCTTAACAAACTCAGTCCGTTTTTCGTCATGCTGATGTGCTTTGCCGTATTGGGAGAGAAGCCTTCGCGAATGGATTGGTTCACGACGATTATCGCTTTTTTGGGAATGATTTTTGTGGCAAAGCCGAGCCTGTCGATTCAGGGAATGGGCGCTTTGGCAGGAATAGGAGGGGGAATCTGTGCGGGGGCGGCATATACCTCGGTAAGGGTAATGGGATTGCGAGGGGTCGAAAAATCGATCATTATTTTTTTCTTTTCGATTTTTTCGAGTCTGGTCAGTCTCCCTCTCATGCTGATTGATTTCAGGGCGATGAGCAGGTTCCAGTTTCTATGTCTTTTGGGTGCGGGAAGCTCCGCGATGATCGGGCAGCTATGCATTACGAGGGCATATACCTTTGCGCCGGCAAAGGAAATCGGAGTTTTTGATTATACGCAGGTGCTTTTTTCCATGCTGCTCGGTTTCGCTTTTTTAGGGCAGATTCCAGATGTTTGGAGCATCATCGGCTATATTATTATTATCGGAATGGCGCTGATCAAGTGGAAATATAATTTATACGAGGAAGGCATAGACAATATTTAAGGAAAGAGAGAGGGCGGCAATGAAAATAGGATTTGGAAATGATCATACGGGGATAGAGCTGAAGAAGCTTTTGATGGAGCATCTGAAAAATAAAGGGTATGAGGTAATCGATTTTGGCGCGAAAGATGGAGAAAGGGCGGATTATCCCGTTCCGGCAATCGATGTTGCGGAAGCGATTATCCGGGGAGAGATCGATAAGGGGGTGTTGATCTGCGGTACGGGCATCGGCATTTCCATCACGGCAAACAAGGTGCCGGGAATCCGGGCTGCCGTATGTTCGGAACCATATTCGGCAAGGATGACGGCGCTCCATAATAATGCGAATATCATCGCGATGGGAGCCAGAGTAGTCGGGGATGAAATGGCGAAGATGATCGTGGATGAATTTTTTGATACGGAATATGAGGGCGGAAGGCATGAGGCGAGGCTGGAAATGATTTCCGCGGTGGAAGAAAAATACAGATAAGAATAGATCGGATTTAAATTCTTGCAATCTGAAAAAAAATATGTTAATATTTTTATCAATGTTTTTAACCAAGTGAATCGGTGGGTATTGCCCTTTCCATCCGCTTGGTTTTTGCTGATATTTGAGGTGCCGGGGGTTAGTGTATACTTACCCCCGGCTTTAGACGTCAGAATATGCGGCAGATTTGAATACTTATATAGGGGGTATAAAAAATGATGCGAAAGATCAAGACGGGGGTTTGGCTCGGAGCCGCCCTGCTCTGCCTGCTCGGAGGAATATGGATTTTTCATGTCCGAGCGAAGAAAAGCTTTTCTCCGAAGCAGGAAGTTTCCGCCGAGACCTTAATCAATGAAGAACCGAAGCTTCAAGAGGGCGGAGGAGGAGAGCCCGACAGGGAGAAGGGGGAAGAAGCCTTGACCAGAAAGGATTTGGCGATGCTGCTCTTTCGGCTCGGAGGGAGGGGCAATATTTTTGAAAGCTCCGCCGGGAATGAGAGCACGAAAGAATTTCAGGAGTGGCTCCTTCAGGCAAAGGGCGATTATATTATAGAGGGGAGTTCGTATTTTGAGAATCCGGATGCGCAGGTGAGCCATCAGGAATTTTATTATGTTTTGGGAAGATATCTCGAGCCGGATCTGAAGAACGATTTGAAAGAGCTTCCCGACGAGAGGACGGCAGAATGGGCGAAGCCCTATATTGCGCAGTTTCATGCATGGGGCTTTTTGGATGCGAAGAGCAGGGACTTTGAGCCCGGAAAGCTTCTTGATAAAGCGGAATATCAAAAACTCCTGAAAGGCATTTTTGCCTTGCAGATCGAGGAGGCAAAAACGATCGATGCAAAAGAGCATCGGGGGAAATTTATTATCCTGAATGCCGCGGGCGGCATCAGAAATTTCGATCAGGGATTTTTAATCTTAACTCCGGCGCTCAGCGGGGGAAAGATCAAGATTTTTGATTCGAGCATAGAAAAGCTCTATATTCAAAAAGAAAGCAAAAACATCGAAATACAGCTTTCCAAGAGCAGGTTCTCATCGTTACAAAATCAGGGAGAGCAAATCCGCATGATCGATCTGAGCAGCAATGATCCGGCGCCGGAGCTTCCGGGCACCGATACGGTGAAGCCCCGGCTTCCCGAGAGCCGGGACCTGCCCGAAAGCGCTTTGCGGCAGGAAGAGCCCAGAGAGAGCCAAGCGGATGCTTCGCCAAAAGAGAGCGGGGCGCCGCAGAAAGAAACTTTGGCAAAGAGCGAAACAGGGGCCGGAGAGCGGGACAAAAGCTCGGCTTCTTCGGAGGGAGGTTCTTCTTTCGGCAAGCACGGTCCGAGGCAGGGGGGAGGAAAAACTCCGAAGGAGAGGGAATCTCTCGCGAATCCGCAGGAGTCTCTCCCCGAAGCGCAGGAGCCTCTCCCCGAAGCACAGGAATCCCTTCCGAATCCGCAGGAATCTTCTCCCGGCTCCGGAGACCTTCCCGAGATAAAGGAGAAGGAGCTTCCCAAAGAAGGAGAAAATCCGAGGCAAAAAGCCCCTCAGGAATCGAAAGAGACGCCGAAGAAGGAAGAAGGCGAAAAGCCGGGAGAGAGCGAAGAAAAAGAGAAGCTGAGCAGAGAGTTTATTATTCTGAATGAAAGAACGCGCGGCAAGGGAGAGCTCGTTTATTTACAGGGAGAAGAGACCAAGCTGCCCCCAACCGCACTTATCGGACTCCGGGCAAGCGGAGAAAACGGAGGCAGGGAATACGAACTGATCTGGGGTAAAGAGGGGCTTCCCGCGCTCAGCAATGCTCCAAAGGGAAAATATGAACTGAATGTATCAACCAAGGAGGATCTGATCATTAACGGAAAAAATTACGGAAAGGTCAAGTTCGCGGTTGATCTGATCATAGAATAGGAGAAATATGTTTAAGAAGAAAAGACGATTATCATCTTTATTAATGCTTTCTGTCTTATTAAGCAGCGTTCCTGCCCCGGCAGCCTCATATGCAGATCCGCTTCCGGAGAGGGAGCATGCCGCGGCAAAGGAAATGCCTGAAAACCGGCCTGCGAAAGAGGCAGGAGGGGAACTCTTGCCCAAGGAGGAAATCCTGCTCTCCACTGCTTCCGATGCGGAGCAGAAGGTAAGGGTCATCATAGAGCTGGAAGAGGACTCTCTGATCCAGGAAGCAATCAATCAGAATGTCGAGTTTCAGCAGCTGGAGAAAAGCTATATCGAAGAAAAGAGAGAGGAGCTTAAGGAGGATCAGGAGAAACTCATTGATGAGCTGGAAAGAACCGATATTGAGGCGGATACCTCCGAAGTCAGGCATTATGACGCGATTTTTAACGGAATCGCATTGAGCGTGGAGCAGGGAGATATCGAAGAGATCGAAGCGCTGCCGAAGGTCAAGAAGGTCTATATCTCTCAGGAATACCAAAGACCGCTGCTGCGCTCTTCGAATCAGCTCATCGGTTCTTCCTATGCATGGAATACTTTCGGCTATAAGGGAGAGGGAGTTTTGGTTGCCGTGATCGATTCCGGCATAGATCCCACCCATAAAGCGATGAAGCTGGACGATCCCTCCAAGGCGAAGCTGAGACGGGATGAGGCGGAGGCGCTGATCAGCGATAAGGGGCTGAGGGGAGGATATTATTCCGATAAGATTCCTTACGGCTATAATTATTATGATGAAAACCGGAACTTATTTGACAGCTACGGGGTCATGCACGGCATGCATGTATCCGGAATCGTGGGGGCAAATGATGCGGAGGGGCAGGTCTTCGGCGTTGCGCCGAATGCGCAGATTTTGGGAATGAAGGTCTTTTCGGATGATCTCCAGTATCCGACGACTTTTACCGATATCTGGCTGAAGGCGATTAACGATGCCATCCTTCTGGATGCCGATATCATCAATATGAGTCTGGGCTCCGCTGCGGGATTTTCGATAGAAAACAGAGAATATCCCGAGGGAGAGATGATTGCAAAGGCAAAGCAGGCGGGAATCGTCGTTGTCGTTGCGGCGGGAAATGACGGAACGATAACGGACGGAAATATATACGGCGTAAAGCCTTTGGAAGAAAATTACGATACCGCATTGATTGCCAATCCGGCATTGAATGAGGAAACAATAGCAGTTGCTTCGATGGAGAATCTCAAGCAGAACGCATATATTATTAAGTGGACGGATGAGCATGGCATCGAGAATCAGGAGATCGTCGCCCTGCAAAAGGCAAAAGACGCCCCGGCAGAGATCGGCGGAGGTTTTATCGACCTGAAGGAAGGGCATGATGCCATTTTGCGCAGGATCAATCTCAGCGGAAAATTTGCCTTTATAGAAATTCCGAAAAAGCTGGACGGAGATGCTTTTCTGAAAAAGCTGGAAAAAATTGCTTCCCAAAACCCCGCGGCGATCATTTTGTATAATCACAGGGAAAGTCCCGACACTTTGGGCAGAGGGCTTGAGGTAGAGGGGAAGGCTGCCGATTTTACGATTGCAAGAATAAAATACGGCACCTACCAAAGAATATCCCTATACGCTTCAAGCAGCTTTGACGCAAAGCTTTCTCTTCCGACGCAGCTTGTGGAAACGGATAATATCGAGGGAGGAAATCTCTCCGCATTTTCCTCATGGGGACCGACCCCGGATCTCAGGATCAAGCCCGAGATCACTGCGCCGGGAGGAAAGGTTTACTCCACGGCGGAGGAGGATGAGTATAAGACGATGTCGGGAACATCGATGGCATCGCCTCAGGTAGCCGGAGCAGGTGCGGTTCTCAAGCAATATATCAGAGAAAAAAACATACCGCATGAAAATGCTTCCGAATTGATCAAGCTCATCCTGATGAATACGGCAAGACCGATATTCAATCCGAAGTCGCAGGACGGGCAGGCGTTTTATTTTGTACGGCAGCAGGGAAGCGGTCTGATGGATCTGGAAAACGCGCTCAGTACGAAAGTGCTGGTGAGAGCGGAGGGAAGCAATGACGATAAGGCGGACGGCAAGCTGGAGCTGAAAGAGCTTGAAGATAAGCGTTTTGAGGTAAAGCTCAGCCTGCAGAATTTTTCAGATCAGGATAAGGAATACAGAATACAGGCGCAGGCGCTGTATGAACCGATAGAGAGAGGATATAGAACGCAAAGCAGCGAGAAACTGATTTCGGCTCAGAACGATAAGGAAGAATTTGTCGAGGTTCCTGCAAATTCAACGGTGATAAAGGAGTTTACAATAGATTATTCCGATGCGCAGCAGCTGAAGGAAAATAATTTTATAGAGGGCTATCTTCTTTTATCCGATGAGGATGGAGAGGCGAATTTGAGCGTTCCCTTTTTGGGCTTTTACGGTTCGTGGGAGAAGCAAAAGGCAATCGATGCATTTGATCATCTTCCGGAGCTCGGAGAGGGAAAGAGAAATGTGCAGTTTTATGCGAATAAGGACAACGGGATCGGTTCCTCGATGTTTATGACGACGAGGATGCTTCCGCTGCCCGTGATCAAGAATATCGTTTATTTCTCTCCGAGCAGCACCTATCACAGAGAGCTTGCATTAAGGCTTGCCCCGCTGCGAAACATGGAAGAGATAGAATATTCGATCTTGGATGCTTCGACGATGGAAAGTCTGAGGGTGATCGGGGTATCCAAATCCGTCCGGAAGCTTAACCGGCTTAAGGTAAAAAACAGTTTTGTCCCCATGCCGGCATCCGTTTGGGACGGAAACATAGGAGGTATGCCCGCCCAGGAGGGAAAGCCATATATTTATCAGATAAAAGCGAAGCTCAATACCAATACGGGAGAGGATTCCGAGCAGATATTCCGGTATTTGGTGGCGATTGACCGCAGCGCTCCCCTACTCAGCCCGAAAGAGGAAATCAAACTCGAAAGCATCGATGAGAGGAAGAAGGAAATCAGCTTCAGGGTAAAGGACGAGGGAAGCGGTCTGATGGATGTTTACCTGCAATCCATCAGGTATGTAAAGGACGAGATCAATATTTCTCCTCCGCAGAAACTACCTCCCGGAATCAATCTTCCTCCGGGAGTCAATCCCGCTCCTCCGGGCAGAAAGGATTCAAAGAGCGGCGAAGAGGCGGCAGGTGAGGAGCTTGCAAAAGAAAGCGGGGCGCAGGGAAATGAAAGCGCCTCGAACCAGCCCAAGGGAAAGAAAAAATATGGAAAATACCTCAGAATCAGCTTTGTCGATACGCCGGTAAAGGACGGCGTGGAGCTTCTGAAGGTTGTGGATAAAAAGCTTGAGATACCGCAGGATCAGATTCCGAATGCGCCGGAGGAGAGCAGACAGATCTATGTGTACAGCAACGGATACGGAAATGAGGAGATAGAGATCAAGACCCCGTTTTTTGCGGATACCGCATATATTCATATTTCCGCAAAGGATCATTTGAGCAATACCTCCTCCTCGGAAATTGAGAGCGGAGTCAGCCAAAATTATAATACGATTCATTTTATGGATTTTCACCGTGCGATCAGAGAAAGAAATGCGGAGATCTTTATCGACGATACAAAGCTCGATCAGGCGCAGTATTCGACGACGAAAGGCAGCGCAAGGATAAAGATTAAGCTTCCCAATGAGGATGCCCATCTTTCTACGCTCTATGTGAAGAAATCAAGGAAGGTCGATTATATTCTCAAAGAGGGGAAAGCGGTGGAAGAAACGGCGAAAAAATACGACTATGCCTACCTCGACGCGGAGCTTGCGGTTGAATTTGCAATCGATGACCTCAATGCGAATTATGAAATCGTAACGATTTTCAAGGACGGTCCTATGCCAAAAGTTGCCGAGAAAAAAGAGATCCGGCTCGATTTGAGCAAAGCTCTGCCCGATAAGTTCCGGACGATTAAGGTATCGAACCGGGAAGTGGAGCTGAGCGCCGGCTCACCCGTCCTGAATATAGAGAGCGGAAGCCTCTATCTCGAGCTTATTTTTAAGGAGGGAGAAAACAAGCCGGTCAAAAAGATCATTCTGCATCAGAAAGGGGAAGCAAAAGAGCTTCCGAGAAGGGCATATTTTGATCTTGTAGAAGGAAAGCAGGGATATAACGCTTCGCCGTACGCGATCAAGATAAGAGCGGATCTGGAAGAGGATGCCGAAATAGAGATCCTTTATGAGCAGGAAAGTCAAACCCTCGCTACCGGAAGCGATGCGCTTTTTCCTCAGGCGACTCCGAGCGATGCAGAGCAAGAGGAGGAAGGAATGTATGAGGATCTGACGATTACCGAGCATGAGGGCAAAGACAATCAGAAAGAGGGAAGATATCCCGTGATCTTCATTCAGAGCCCGAGGCTTCTTGATGTGGCAACCCTCAATACTACCGAGAATGACAGGATCAAGCTCAGCGGCTTTATCGGAAATATCAAGCAGGGAGATGAAATCGACAGGGTAGAGGTAAAGCTGATCGATAAAGACGGAAAGGATGCGGGAGAGACGATCATCCTGCAAAAAGACGATCTCTTGCGGAAATTCGTAAACTATAGGGCGGAAGAGAGAACGCTTTATCGAGGCTTCGGCTATCATTTTGAAACGGATATTCAGGCGGAGAGCTTTAATGTCAATATCAGAGTGGAGGTTTTCACCAAGAAGCAGGAGAGTGCGAGCGTGGTCAGAAGACTCTTTTATGACAAGCTTTCTCCCGAGGTATATTATGAGGTTTTCGACAGGGAGCTGGATTCGGACAGCGTGAGAATAAAAATTCATTCGAAAGATAATTCTCTGATTTTAAAGCTCTACCGCGAAGATTCTCTGATCGGATCCGAGGATAAGACCTCGATCAGCTTTGAAGGCGGAGGAGTGGAGCTGGTAAAGGAAATCAATGTTCCGCTCAAGGAAGGGCAAAACGAGATTCGGATCAGCGCAGAAGATCTGGCGAATTACCATACGGAAAAAACGATTTATATTTTCCGGTCGAAATAGAAAAAATAACGCAAACAATGCGGTAAAAGCATATTGTTTGCGTTATTTTTATTTTCATTTATATGCGGCTGTTATATAATGATAGGGCAGGACGAAGGAAGAGATTTCGGTATCGGAAAAATAAGATCAGAAGGATAAAGCGAGGATAAAAAAGATGAAGATAGAGCTTGAAGCAAACAGAAGCTTTGCCTACCCTATGGGGGTTACGCCGACACAAGACGGCTTCCACGCAAGAGTAGTGAGCAAAAGCCCGGTATCCATGCTTCTTTATCGAAGGAATGAAAAAGAAGCATATGCCTGCATCGATTTTTTGCCGGAATCCAGACTGGGAGAGGTATGGTCTCTTAAGGTCGCTATGGAGGAAAGCGCTCTTCTTCGGAATACGGAATATAATTTTAAAAATGCGGAGGGGTTTTTCTGCGATCCCTACGGAAAAGCATTCAGCGGAAGAGACAGCTGGGGAAAGCCGGAGCATTATCACCATATTCGCCGGACCCCTCTCTATGTGGAGGAGTTTGACTGGGAGGAGGATAAAAGACCCGGGCTCAAATGGAGCGATTGCATAGTATATCGCCTGAATATCAGAGGATTTACCAATTCTCCCTCCTCCAAGGTAATTCACAAAGGAAGCTTCATCGGGCTGAGCGAAAAGATAGAATATTTTAAGGAACTCGGGGTGACGACCCTGGATCTGATGCCCTGCCAGGAATTCGAGGAATTGATGCCGCAAAGCGGCTATAAATCTTTTGAAGAAAAGGGCGGGGGAGAGGTAAAAATCAATTATTGGGGATATGCAAAAACTCTGCATTTTGCGCCGAAAGCGAGTTTATGCCGCAAAAAGAAGAGATCTCCGGTCAATGAATTCAAGGAAATGGTCAAGCTCCTGCATAAAGCGGGAATAGAAGTGATCGTGGAGTTTTTTTTCGATAGGAGAGAAAGCACCTCCTATCTTTTGGATCTGATTCGCTACTGGGTATATGAATATCATATCGACGGAGTCCATATCACCGGCTTTGCGGATGTGGAGGCGCTTGCCGAAGACCCTCTGCTTTCGGAGATCAAGCTGGTTTACGGATACTGGAGAGAGAGAGCGGCGGAGCCGAGGAAGCGGCTCGGTATTTTTTCGGAGAGTTTTCAAAACGATATGAGGCGATTTTTAAAAGGAGATGAGGCGCAGCTGGGAAAGATGATCGAAAACAGCGGAAAGAATCCTTCCTATGCGGCGATGATCAATTATATTGCGGATATCAAGGGCTTTTCTCTGATGGACCTGCTCAGCTACGACCAGAAACATAATGAGGCAAACGGGGAAAACAACCGTGACGGCACGGATTGTAATTACTCATGGAACTGCGGAGAAGAGGGCGCAAGCAGAAAAAAGAAGGTGCTTGCCCTCAGACAGAAGCAGCTGAAAAACGCCTCCATCTTAGTTTTTTTGAGCAGGGGAACGCCTTTGATCGCCTCGGGGGACGAGCTTGGGCAAAGCCGCGGAGGCAATAATAATCCCTATTGCCAGGATAATGAGCTCTCATGGCTGGATTGGAAGCTGCTTAAGCGCAATCGGAATATTTTTGAATGGTTCCGATTTTTAATCGCATTTCGAAAAAAGCATTCCATATTTTGTGCCGAAGAGGAAGCCAAGGGCTTTGACAGCCTCGGCTGCGGACAGCCGGATGTATCCTATCACGGGATCAAGGCATGGCAGCCGGAGCTTGAGCCCTGCAAGAGGCAGATCGGAATACTCTATAGCGGGAGATATGCAAAGCAGGAAGGTGAAAAGGGAGGAGAGAGCTTCTATGTCATTTATAATATGCATTGGGAAGCGCATGACTTCGCTCTTCCGAGGACAGCAAAGAATGCGGCATGGCATCTTTGCATAGATACGGGCAGGGAAGGAAGAGAGGCGTATTTTGAAGAGGGAGAGGAGGAAGTTCTCCCGGATCAAAAAAGCTATAAGGCGCAAGAAAGAAGCATTATCGTATTGAGGGAGAAAGTCGGAAATGAATATATTTGATATCATCGGACCTGTGATGATAGGTCCTTCAAGCAGCCATACGGCAGGAGCGGCAAGACTGGGGAAGGTGGCAAGGACGATTTTTGCCCGAAAGCCGAGCCATGCCTATATCGGGCTTTACGGAAGCTTTGCCAAAACCGGAAAGGGACACGGGACGGATAAGGCTCTCGTTGCGGGAATACTGGGCATGGGACCGGAAGATACGAGGATCAGAGAAAGCTTTTCCTATGCAAAGGAAGAGGGGCTGGATTTTACGATAGAAGAAATCAGCCTGGACGGCGCGCATCCCAATACCGCGGTTCTGATCTTAAGCGACCGGGAGGGAAATTCTTTCCGAATGAAGGGCGCATCGATCGGCGGGGGGAGCATAGAGGTCAAGGAAATGGATGGGTATCAGGTCGATTTGAATTTTGAAACACCGACTCTGGTCGTGATTCATCAGGATCATCCGGGGGTGATCGCCGCGGTAACGGAAGAGCTTTATAAGGGAGAAATCAATATATGCAGGTTCACGCTTTCGCGAAAGAAGAAGGGGGGAGAGGCATTGATGAGCATAGGACTGGACTCCATGCCGGATCCTTCCTGCGTCGAAAATATCGAGAAAATAGATTTCGTGACGAGGGCGAAGCTGCTGGATAAGATATAGGACAGAATGAAGAGAGGGAACGGAAAATAAAAATCATCGGTGAGTAAAAATGGGACTGAAATATGAGAGCTTTCAAGAGCTGATAGAGGAAAATGAAAAGAGTAAAAAGAAGATATCGCAGATCGTATTGGAGGATCAGGCAAAAGAACTCGGACTGGGTACGCAGGAGCTGATCGAAGAAATGCGGGCAAGATATCGGATCATGCTGGAGGCAAAGGAGGAGGGTCTTAAGGAGGGCGTCAAATCGCTGAGCGGGCTGAGCGGAGGGGATGCATATAAGCTTTACCGCTCCTGCGGGGGGGCATCCGTATGCGGAGATGCGTTTACCGTATCGATCGCGATTGCAATGGCGGTGAGCGAGCATAACGCAGCGATGGGAAGAATCGTCGCGGCACCTACGGCAGGAAGCTGCGGGATACTTCCCGGAGTATTGATCGGAGCCGCTCATGCGCACGGATTCGGAGAGGACGAAATCGTCATGAGCATGTTTACCGCCTCCTTCGTGGGCATGCTGATTGCCAAAAAGTCGGGAATATCGGGGGCGCAGGGAGGATGCCAGGCGGAATGCGGCACGGCAAGCGCGATGGCTGCCGCCGCACTCTGCGAGCTTTTTGGGGGAGATGTGGAGAGCTGCGTGCATGCGGTGGCGATCACGCTCAAAAACGTGCTCGGGCTCGTCTGCGATCCCGTAGCCGGTTTGGTGGAGGTACCCTGCATCAAGAGAAACGCATCCGGGGTTGCGACCGCATTGATGGCGGCGCAGCTTGCGCTTTCCGGAATAAAATCCGTCATTCCCGCGGATGAAACCGTGCTCGCCTTAAAAAGAGTCGGGGATATGATGAGCAGCAGCCTGAAAGAAACGGCGGAGGGGGGGCTTGCCGCAACGCCTACGGGAGCCTGCCTTTGCCAATGTATTTATAAAAAACACAATATGTAGTGCTATTTTCTTGACCAAACACAATATGCCCTATATAATAAAAAAAAGCCCTTCTGAGAAGAAGACGGACAGGCTTCGGGCACAGGATCGCTTTTGCGGCATGCCGGAAGGAGGAAAATCTCCGGAAACACGCCTGAAAATTTTACAAAATATGGGGTGAGAAGATGAAAATCATTAAAAGAAACGGATCTGAGGTCGAGTTCGATATAGAAAAAATCAGAGCCGCGGTAAAAAAAGCCAACGCTGTGGTGGAAGAGGAAAAGAGACTGAGCGGGCAGCAGATCGAAGAAATTGCCGAGGAAGTAACCCGAAGCTGCATGGAAATGAGCAGAGCGGTAGGGGTGGAAGAGATTCAGGATATGGTTGAAAACCGCATCATGGGACATAGGGCCTATGAAGTGGCAAGAAAATATATTACTTACAGATATGTGCAGAGCCTTAAGCGTAAATCCAATACGACGGACGAGAAGATTCTTTCTCTGATCGAATGCGATAACGAGGAGGTAAGGCAGGAGAATTCAAATAAAAACCCGACGGTCAGCAGCGTGCAGAGAGACTATATGGCAGGAGAGGTTTCCAAGGATTTGACCGAAAGAATCCTTCTGCCTGCGGATATCGTAGAGGCACATAAGAGCGGTATTTTGCATTTTCACGATTCGGACTATTTTGCCCAGCATATGCATAATTGCGATCTCGTGAATCTTGAGGATATGCTGCAAAACGGCACCGTTATTTCGGGCACCTGCATCGAGAAGCCGCATAGCTTTTCGACCGCCTGCAATATCGCAACCCAGATCATCGCACAGGTCGCTTCCAGCCAGTACGGAGGTCAGAGCATTTCGCTTGCGCATCTGGCTCCCTTTGTCGATGTCAGCAGAAAGAAGATCGAAGCCGAGCTCGACTCGGAGCTTTACGGGCTGCCAATATCGAAGGAGCAAAAAGAGCAGATCGTCGATAAGAGACTCAGAAGAGAGATAACAAAAGGAGTGCAGACGATACAGTATCAGGTGGTCACCCTGATGACGACCAACGGACAGGCGCCCTTCATTACGGTTTCGATGTATCTCAATGAGGCAAAGAACGAGAGAGAAAAAGAAGATCTCGCAATGGTAATCGAGGAGATGATCCGGCAGAGATATCAGGGCGTGAAAAATGAGCAGGGCGTATGGATCACTCCCGCCTTCCCAAAGCTCATCTATGTTCTGGAAGAGGACAATGTAAGACCGGGAACGAAGTACTATCATCTGACCAAGCTTGCCGCAAAATGCACCGCAAAAAGAATGGTGCCGGATTATATATCGGAAAAGAAAATGTTGGAATACAAGATCGACAAGACGGGAAGGGGGAACTGCTATACCTGCATGGGATGCAGAGCTTTCCTGACGCCTTATGTGGATGAGGAAGGACAGCCGAAGTATTACGGAAGATTCAACCAGGGCGTGGTAACGATCAATCTCGTCGACGTGGCGCTTTCCAGCGAGGGCAATGAAGAGAAGTTCTGGCGTATTTTTGAAGAGAGACTGGAACTTTGCCATAAGGCGCTGCGTGCAAGACATGAGAGACTGCTTGGCACGCCTTCGGATGTGGCTCCCATACTTTGGCAGTACGGAGCGCTTGCCCGACTGGAAAAGGGAGAGACGATCGATAAGCTTCTTTTCGGAGGCTATTCCACGATCAGCCTCGGTTATGCAGGGCTCTATGAATGCGTGAAGTATATGAAGGGAAAGAGCCATACCGATGAGGAGGCAAAACCCTTTGCGCTGAGCGTGATGCAGAAGATGAACGATAAATGCGCGGAGTGGAAGGAGAAGGAAAACATCGATTACTCTCCGTACGGAACGCCGCTTGAATCCACAACCTATAAGTTTGCAAAATGCCTGCAAAAGAGGTTCGGCATCATACCGGGCATTACGGATAAGAATTATATTACGAACAGCTATCATGTTCATGTTTCGGAAAAAATAGATGCATTTACGAAGCTCAGCTTCGAGAGCGAATTCCAGAAGCTTTCGCCCGGAGGAGCGATCAGCTATGTGGAAGTTCCCAATATGCAGAATAATCTGGAGGCGGTGATGAGCCTGCTCGAGTATATTTATGATAATATCATGTATGCGGAGCTGAATACAAAATCGGATTACTGCCATGAATGCGGCTTCGACGGAGAGATGCATATCGGAGACAGCGACGGCAAGCTGATATGGGAATGCCCGAGATGCAAGAACCGCGATCAGACAAAACTCAATGTCGCAAGAAGAACCTGCGGATATATCGGCACGCAGTTTTGGAATCAGGGAAGAACGCAGGAGATCAAAGACAGGGTGATGCATTTATAAGAATCGGAGTGAAGGAAAAATTCCTTTGACTCGGGGAATAAATTTTGGTATTGGATGAAAGAAGAAAAATGAGACTGCTCTGCCGGCGGTCTCTTTTTCGGCTTGCCGCGCCCTGTTGCAAAGCAAGCGGGAGAGCTGCGCTTATCCCGGAGAAGAGATGCAGAAGAAAGAGGGAAAAAAGATGAAGTACGGAACAATCAAATACTGTGATATCGCAAACGGAACAGGGGTCAGAACCAGCCTCTTTGTATCGGGCTGCACCCATATGTGCAGGAATTGCTTTAACAGGGATTCATGGGATTTCGAATACGGAGAGGAGTTTACCCCCGCCGTTGAGAAAGAAATTCTCGACTCGATTGCTCCTTCTTATATCAGCGGACTTTCGCTCCTGGGGGGAGAGCCGATGGAGCCGCAGAATCAGAGAGCCTTGATTTCTTTGGTCAGGGAGTTTAAGCGGCGCTATCCGCAAAAGACGATCTGGTGTTATAGCGGATATACCTATGAGAAAGACTTTCTTGCGGGGGGCAGGGCATATACCGAGGTCAGTGCCGAAATGCTCGATCTAATGGATATTATGGTGGACGGCAAATATATAGACGAACTCTATGATATCACGCTGAAATTCAGAGGCAGCAGCAACCAGCGCATCATAAACCTGAAGGAAAGCAGAAGAAAGGGAGAAATCGTTCTTTGGGAGGAATGAGCAGGAGATGATAAAGGTCTTATTTACTCAAGTCCGGATTCGAGGTATAATAAGGCAAGAAATGACGAAAGGATTTGGTAGAGCATATGGATAAGATCATTCTTACCGGGGACAGGCCGACGGGAAAACTTCATGTAGGGCATTATGTGGGATCACTCAAGAGGAGAGTGGAGCTGCAAAATTCGGGAGAATATAAAAAGATACTGATTATGATAGCGGATGCGCAGGCGCTTACGGATAATATGGAAAATCCGGATAAAATCCGCCAAAACATTGTAGAAGTCACCTTGGATTATCTGAGCGTGGGCATAGATCCGGAAAAAACGGATATTTTTATACAGTCTCAGGTCGAGCAGCTCTACGAATTGAGCTTTTACTATATGAATCTGGTCAGCGTGGCGAGGCTGCAGAGAAATCCGACGGTAAAGACGGAAATTCAGATGAGGAATTTTCAGGCTAGTATACCGGTGGGCTTTTTTACCTATCCGATCAGCCAGGCGGCGGATATCACGGCTTTTAAAGCGACGACGGTGCCGGTGGGAGAGGACCAGCTGCCGATGATAGAGCAGACGAGGGAGATCGTAAGGCGCTTCAATTCGATTTATCGTGAGGTATTGGTGGAGCCGGAAGCGCTGATTCCGCAGAATCAGGCATGTATGAGGCTGCCCGGAACGGACGGAAAGGCGAAGATGAGCAAATCTCTGGGGAATTGTATTTATCTTTCGGACAGCGCGGAGGAAATGAGCGCAAGAATCAAGACGATGTATACCGATCCGCTGCATCTTAAGGTGAGCGATCCCGGGCATATAGAGGGCAATACGGTTTTTACCTATCTGGATGCATTCAGCAGACCGGAGCATTTTGAGCGCTATTGGAAAGAGTATTCCTGCTTGGATGAACTCAAGGAGCATTATCAAAGAGGCGGTCTGGGAGATGTGAAGGTAAAGCGCTTTTTAGAGGCGATCATGCAGGAGGAATTTGAGCCGATCCGGAAAAGAAGGGCGGAGTATGAGAAAGATATTTCCGCAATTTACGAAATACTGAAAAAGGGAACAGAAAAGGCGAGAGAGATTGCCGCAAACACGCTTGATGAAGTGAAATCCGCGATGAGGATATCTTATTTCAAGGACGAGGAATGGATGCGTTCCCAGATCGAAAAATACCAGAGAAAGGAGTAGCAGGTCTTATCCTGCGTCGGAAAACATGGAAAAAATAGCGAGTTTTACCATCAATCACCTGAAGCTCCTTCCGGGCATCTATGTATCCCGAAGAGATACCGTGGGAGAGACAACGATTACGAGCTTTGACCTGAGAATGACGAGACCGAATTTTGAGCCGGTGATGAATACGGCGGAGATTCATGCGATAGAGCATCTGGGCGCGGTTTTTTTGAGAAATCACCCCAAATACGGGGAGAAGATCATTTATTTCGGACCGATGGGATGCAGAACGGGGTTTTACCTGATTCTTGCGGGGGATTACGAGTCCGCGCATATCGTAGATCTGATCAAGGAGGTCTTCGAGTTTATCCGGGACTTTGAGGGGGAGATCCCCGGAGCGAGCCCGGAGGAATGCGGAAATTATCTGGACATGAACCTGCCGATGGCAAAATATCTGGCAAAGAAATACTTGACCGAGGTCATCTATGTGATCAATGACCAGAGGCTGATTTATCAGGCATAGAAAGAGGCGGGCTTTTACCGGGAATCCAGTGAAAGCCCGCTATGATAGGAATAATTGCCCAATTCCTTGAGCAGCTTGTGAAAATCGCTTTTGTACAATCCTTGAGAACGCCGGATTTCTTCATTGAGAAGATAAAATGCATCATGAGATTTGCTCAGGCTGAGCCGGAAGAGCTCGGGAAAGCTCTGGGTGGAAGCCAAGCTCCTGTCCCAGGGGTTGACCCAGACCTCATGATCGAGATTCAGGCTTTTTCGTGTATCCCAGAGCTTATCTCCGACGATGCGATGGGAGACGATGGGACTTTTCAGAAAAATATTTTCCACCACACCGATATTGAATTTCTTTTTTCCGGTCGGGTCCGCCAAAGTCCTGCAGCCGAAACGCATCGCAAGAATGGAACGGTGAACCATCGCCGGAGTAACCTGAAAATTATTTTCATAAGTAATCGGATAATAGGTTATATTGATGATTTTGGATAAAAAATCCGATATAAACTGCATTTCAAAGCCGTTTAAGCATATCGTAGCCGCCTGATTGAATTCAGAGGGCTTTTTATTTTTGTATTTTTTTAAGAGTATGGCATCGAGATCGTTTTCCAGAGCGGCATGGAGCCCGTGCGTATAGTTGCTCGGAGCCTCGGGATTATGCTCGATTCTCCCGTATACATAAGGATGGCAGATATAATCTCCGATATAATGCGAAATAAAACCGCTGATAAAGCTCAGCGCCTGTTCGCTTTTTTGCCTGGAATGCATATGACTGATTTCATTGAGGGCATTGGCAAAAAATGCATTCACATGGTGCTCATGCATATAAGAGCCGATATTGCGGTAATCCCTGTGGCGCACTAAGGGGACATTATAAAAAAACATATCCGGCCCCTGCAATCCGAGCTGATAAAGCCAGCGATACTTGGAGATAATGAGCTTGAGCCTGTTGTTCTCGAGGGCGTTATAGGTTCTCATCCCTAAAAGATAATGAGTGGTAAATCCCGGCATATCCGTCCTTTCGTTGATTATGTGATAAAGCCTTGTATTTCAAACTACAAAGATATTATAGCGATTGGAAATATGAAAAACAAGGAAGAATAATGAGAATCTTATTTTTTATCATTGCAGGGAAACTCCCGCATGGCAAAGCGGTATTTTAAGGGCAAAACAAGGTCTAACCAATCAAAATGCACAAAAACTCATCGATAAATCTGTGCAAGATTACAAATTGACAACAAGATATTATGATATTAGAATAGAAAAAACATAAAAATGACATGAACTTTATATAATATATATATGAAGTTCAAAGAAATATACAAATAAAAAAGCGTTTTAAAACATAAAAATCAAGAGACGGAAAGAGGGTAAGCGCAATGTATGATACATTTATTTTGGGGCAGATCTCCAAGGACATCAATATTGATTATGACGGAACCACCGTGCATGAGATAGGAGGAGCGGTGATCTACTCCGGTTTTGCGGCAGGAGCTATGGGGCATAAGACGGCGGTTCTTCCCAAGGGGAGCGCAAGCAGGGAGCAGGCGAAGCAGTATTTTGAAAAGGCGAGAAATGTAGATGTATATCCCGTTTTTTCCGCTACGGATACCTCGATTAAAAACGAGTACCATACGGCGGACAAGGAGAGAAGAACCTCGACGGAGATCTCCCGCATAGAGTCATATCAGATCAGCGATATTCCGGATATCGAGGCTTCGATTTACCATGTTGCGGGTCTGATGTACGGCGATTTCGGAGAAGAGATTTTGGAATATGCCCATAAAAAGGCAAAGCTTGCGGTGGATGTGCAGGGCTTGCTGCGTCATATGAATAAGGAGGGAATGTGCTATAAGGATTGGGAAAAGAAGCATGAGTATCTCCCGAGGATAGATTTCTTAAAGACGGATGCCGCGGAGGCACAGATTCTTACGGGAACGGAGAACAGAAGAAGAGCTGCGGCGATGCTTGCCGATTGGGGGGCAAAGGAGATTATGATTACCCATAATACGGAGGTACTGATCTATAAAGACGGAAAGATTTATACCGAGCCGCTGAAGCCGCGCAACCTCAAAGGCAGGAGCGGAAGAGGGGATACCTGCTTCAGCACCTATATTACCGAGAGGCTGAACCGTGATATCGAAGAGGCTTTATTGACCGCAGCGGCGACGGTGAGTCTGAAAATGGAAAATCCGGGTCCTTTCATGGGAGGACGTTCGGATGTGGAGGAATATATCAGACAATTCTACAGATAAAAGAGAGTGCTTTTTGCATTGCTTGTTGAAAGAGGTGAGAAGGGATTGGAATTGTATTGGCTTGAATATTTACGAGAGCTGCATCTGCTCTCCATCGTTGTCAGAGTGGTTATGGCGATGCTGCTGGGAGGAATACTGGGAATAGAGCGGGGGAGAAAGAAGAGACCCGCCGGATTCAGAACCTATATGCTCGTTTGCCTCAGCTCCGCAATGGTAATGATGACCAACCAGTATGTAGTCGGATTGTACGGAATGGGGGATCCGGTTCGTATGGGGTCACAGGTGATCAGCGGCATAGGATTTCTGGGAGCCGGAACGATTATCTTTACGGGAAGAAATCAGGTCAGGGGTATTACGACGGCAGCAGGGCTTTGGTCTGCCGCCTGCGGAGGACTCGCCATCGGCATAGGATTTTATGAGGGTGCCGCCATCGGAGGATTTGCAGTTTATATCATCATGTCGCTGATGCATTATCTGGATGAATTTATTCATAAGCATTCCAGCGTGATAGAGATTTATTCGGAGTTCGACGGAAAGGATAAGTTCAGCGAATTCATGGAATATTTGAGGAGTCAGAAATTTGATATATCGGATGTGCAGATCAGCAAGAATAAATTTGCCAAGGGCACGCTCTGTGCGATTTTGACTCTGCACAGTCTGGAAAAGCGAAGCGTCGCCGAGATGATGAGGATCATAAACGAAGGTCCGCAGAGCATAAATGTAGAAAAAATATCGTAAACGACGGAGAAAAGAGGGAATGGCAGTGGTGAAACTAAGCTGTGTAAACGTGGGATACGGAGATGCGTTTTTCTTTGAAGGCGCAGAGGGAAACTGTCTCATGGATACCGGAAGCGGAATGGCGCAGGAGTATGAGGGCTATCCGGAGAGAATAGATATTCTTCGCTTTCTGAAAAATAAAGAAATAAAACATATCGATCATCTGATCCTGAGCCATATTCATGATGATCATGTGGGAAATCTCGTTAAGCTCCTGAAGGAGTTTTCCGTAAACAAAATATGGATACCGAAAGGCTTCGGAGAAATCAAGGATATAGAAATATTCGGAGATCATCCGAATTTCAGAAAAAAAAGCAGTGAGCTCTTTTTCAGGGCGCTGAGGGTATTTGCTTCGGCACTTGATTTTTGCGCAAAGCGGGGCATAGAAGTGGAGGAGCTCTGCGAGGGAGAGCATAAGAGGCTCTCGGGTCTGGAACTGAAGGTGCTGGGCGCCGCGCCGGAGCGGACGGAGACCTTTCTGCGTTATTACAGGAGCCTGTCCGAATGTAAAGATCCTGCGGCGGCGGAGGAGCTGGTCGAGAAGATGGATGCATTCTCCAATCATACCAGCCTCCTGCTCAAGATCGGATACAAGTCCTTCAGGGGACTCTTCTGTGCCGATAATGTGCCGGGCAACTGGTCGAAGCAGATCGGGGAGGAGCTGGAAGACGTGAATTTCATCAAGCTTCCGCACCACGGGCAGAGGGATGCGATCGATACCGAGAGGATGCGCAGGATGCCGCTTCTGTACTGCCTGACGACCTCGTCTTCGGAGCGCAGGTATAATAGCGCAAATCCGGAAATCTATAAAAATCTTTCGGATTGGGCGAGGGAGGATAAAAGGGATCTGAAGATCCTGTTTACCGATCCCTCCGAGGAATATCGGGATCTGAAAGAGGTGGAGTACGGCAATACGAGCATTGTATTTGAAATAGATGAAAACATCTGTTATCAATATAAAAATCAGAAATAAGGAGGAAGAAATGAAAAGAATTTGTAAACATGCAGTGATCGGCGCTTTGATAGGAGCGGCTGCCTTGTCGCTCTTCGGGTGCAAGAAGAAGGAAGAGGCTGCGGCGTTTCCGTCCAAGCAGGTGACCATCATCATGCCCTGGTCGGTAGGAGGGGGACCGGATACCATAGCGAGAAAGGTGGCATCTTATGGAGAGAAATACCTGGGAGTCCCGGTCATCGTGGAGAATCATACCGGAGGATCGGGTACGGTGGCGATGAGCGATTTCATGGCTGCGGATCCGGACGGATATACGATGGTGGTTGCGAACGGACCGCTCTTTTCTCTCACACCGAGCTTCGTATCGGGAACGAATTATAAGCTCGAGGATATCAGCCCGCTGATCGGAATGCGCCAGGTGGAGTTTGTAATCCTGAGCAGTCCCAAGCACAGCCAGATCACGAATCTGGAAGAGCTTAAGGCATACGCGGCGGCAGGAAACACGATCAAGTACGCGACGACGGGAGGCCCCGGCAACGACAGCTTCACGATGATCAGCGTGCTCTTCGAGAGACTGGGCATCCCCGCAGAGGCGGTTCCCTTCGACGGAGGACAGGAGGCGATCAATGCGCTCGCAGGAGGACATGTGGATATTGCGATCGGTTCACCGCCGGTATACCGCGAGTATGTGAAGAACGGAGAATTTGCCTGCCTCGGAACCTTCATTCCGGACGGAATCGAAGTGGAGGGCATCGGAAAGATTCCTTCCTTTAAATCCCAGGGCGTAGCGGCGGAGTTCGTCGGAATGGATTATTTTGCCGTACACAGCAGCGTGGACGACGCGAAAAAGCAGGTGCTGATAGATTTCATCAAGAAGGTATATGCGGATCCCGAATTCCAGGAGTTTATGGCGGAAATGGGAATGCAGGCATGGGAGGCCGACAACAAGGCGATCATCGATGAGATCAACAAGCAGACCGAGGATATGAAGGAATACATCGATTTATTAAAATAGAAAGAAAAGAGAGTGACTTAAATGCAGGCTAAGAAGTTGAGCTATAATTATGAGATGATATCAGGCGGCATATTTGCACTGCTTGCGGCACTGATGTGGGTTTTGACTCCGGGGCAGATACAGACCCTGGAAAAGAGCGCCATCAATGCGAGGACGGTGCCTCAGATCGCGATTGCGGGTTTGTTCATTTTTTCGACGGCCTTATTCATACAGGGGCTGAGGCGGCCGAAGAAAGTCCTGGTGCTTGATAAGAGTCTTTGGGAATCGCCGAATTTTAAGAAGGAAATGCGTACATTGATTTTTGCGCTCATGCTGCTGGTGTACGGAATCTTGTTTAATATTATAGGGTATATCGCGGATACGATTCTGCTTGTGGTGGGGATATTGTTTTATTACCGCTGCAAGAAGTGGCTGTATTATGCGATCGCCGTCGTAACCGTGTTTATTGTGTATGCAGTGTTTACCTATATGCTGAATGTAAACCTGCCGGGATTGTTTTAGAAAGGGGGAGATCGAATGGAATGGCTGAGTGAGGGCTTTGCTCTTTTGTTTCAATGGCAGAATCTGCTGATTATTCCCCTGGGACTCTTCCTCGGAATTGTGGTGGGGGCGATACCGGGGCTCACCTCCGATCTGGGAATCATACTTTGTATTCCCCTGACCTACGGAATGGAGCCGACGACGGCAATTCTGATGCTGCTTGCCATATACTGCGGAGGAACATACGGAGGATCCATCACGGCGATTTTGATCAATACGCCGGGTACCTCCGCGAATGCGGCGACCCTGTTCGACGGTTATCCCATGGCGGAAAAAGGCCATGCATTTAAGGCATTGAAAATGGCTTTGCATGCCTCTACGATAGGAGGCCTGATCAGTGCGGTGCTTCTGCTTGCGGCGGCACCGCAGATCGCGAAGATTACGCTGCTCTTCGGTCCGGCGGAATATTTCGCTCTTGCGATATTCGGACTTTCGGTCATCGCGGGCGTTTCGAACAAGAGCATCTTAAAGGGATTGATGGGAGCGTGCATCGGCGTCTTCGTTTCCACGATAGGCATGGATAAGATCAGCGGAACGGCGAGATTTACCTTCGGGAATATCAAGTTCATGGCCGGAATCGACCTGATCATCGCCTTGATCGGATTGTTCGCGATATCCGAAATCATGATGAAATCGCAGTACGATCCGGAGAAGGATCATAAGGTCGCGGGAAAATTCGCGAAGGATCGCATCACGAAGGAGGAATATAAGCGCTGCCGAAAGCCGATCGGCATAGGTTCTCTGATCGGCTGCATCATCGGGGCCACTCCGGGTACGGGAGGAGGACTGGCCGCATTCATCGCATATAACCAGGTCAAGCAGTCCTCGAAGCATCCCGAGACCTTCGGCAAGGGAGAGATAGAGGGAATCGCGGCTTCCGAATCGGCAAACAACGGGGCCTGCGGCGCGACGATGATTCCGATGCTGACCCTCGGCGTACCGGGAGACGGGGCCACCGCGATCCTGATGGGAGCCTTCATGGTGCACGGAATGGTTCCGGGGCCGACGCTCTTTAAGGAGAGCGGAAATATCCTGTACGCGATCATGTTCGGCCTGATCGTGGTCAATATCTTCATGTATCTGATCGGAAACGCGCTGATACCGTTTTATGCGAATATCACGAAGCTCCCCTATGAGCTTCTGGCCTGCGTCGTCCTGACGATGTGCATATCGGGAGCGTTTTCGACCAATAACAGGGTCTATGATGTGATGATCATCATCGTGTTCGGCATATTGGCATATTTCTTAAGGAGAATGGAGTTTCAGCTGGTTCCGATCCTCTTGGGCATCGTGCTCGGTCCTCTGGCGGAGGTCAATTTCCGAAGGGCTCTGGTATTGTCCGACGGATCTCTGGATATATTCGTTAAGAGACCGATATCCCTGCTGTTTCTCATTATCGCCTTTCTTTCGGTGGCAGTGTTTGTGCTCAAGGATATCAAGGCGACGAAGAAAGGGGCTTAAAAAAATAAGGAAGGATGTTAATGATGAGAGGTAAAATTCGAAAAATACTTTTATTATCTTTAATCGCGATCGGTATGATGCATTCGGCAGGCAAGGCTTATGCTGCAGTCGAGGATCTCGATGCAGACGGCATCGAGGATATTCGCGAAGAGATGCTGATTCAAAAATATGTCCCCAGCTATTATTTTCATCCGGATGAAAAATACTTTGCGGATACGGTAGATGCATATTTGGCCAGGAGTCGGATGAGGTTTCACTACAGGGGTCTGAGTGACGATCAGATTCTGAATCAGGGTGAGGTCGGTCAGGACAATCTCGCATTGATGCAGCACAGGAATAAGGATTGGCTCGGAAATTACACGGATGAAATTATTTTTTCAAATCAAAAAAGGGATGTATATTATTCCGGAGGCTATTTTCTGGAGATACCGGATGATGACGAAGAGAAGGAAGCCGTATACAGAGGGGATCCGGAAGGAGACAGAACCAGGATATATGCGCATTCGTTTTTGAATACTGCGGGGAAAATCAGTATTCAGTACTGGGTTTTCCTGCCGTACAATGAAGCTCCTTCGGTCGGGGGAGTGAAACTGAATCATGAAGGAGACTGGGAGCATATTACAGTCGAGCTCGATGAGCGGGACGAAATAGAAAGAGTGTATTTTGCATCCCATAATAATGAGGGAAAATATTATACCAAAAGTGAATTGAAATTTTCCGATGGTGAGGATGTACTGAGCGCTCCTTACAGCGAAGAGGAAGGAATTACCCACGTAATGGTTTATTTAGCCCTGGGAACGCATGCAAGCTTTCCTACCTCCGGAACACAGTACAGGGGCTGGTATCTTCCCAATGATTATACGGGAGAGGGAAGGTTGATGCATGGAAAGACCAGAGTATTAAATGTGGGAGAAACGGAAGTGCCGCTGAATGAGCAATATTTTATTCAATACGGAGGACTTTGGGGGGAAATAGGAGCGACGGTTATTTCAACGGGACCCAAGACCCCCTCCTTCCAGGACAGCTGGAAAAAAGAGTAAAATAATCATTAAGCAAAGCTGATTTGTCGTTTTGATAAGACTGTGAAAACGCAATAGAGAAATAAAGAAGGATTAAGCAGAGGATCGCTGCTTAATCCTTTTTTAATAAAATATTTAAAAGTAAATTGACTTTAATTATGCGATATGTTAGGTTAAAGTCATGAAATCAATAAAAACATAAGAAAAAATAAATAAAAAATCAAAAAAGTATTGAAAAATATAAAAACAGGAGGATGAGAGTGTGAAAAAGAATGTGCGGCGAATGCTTTCCCTTATATTGATCCTTACATTGGGAGCGCAAAACAGTGTTTACGGAAATTATGCAAATGATACGAAACGGAGAGAGCAAGAGCTTATCCTGTCGGAGGGGACCTTCTATGCGAGTCCCTCGGATGCCGGCATAAAAAACCGCAGCCTTTCCCGGGAGGCGGAGCAGGAGAGCATCGTCTGCTGCCTGGATCGGGGCAGTATCGAGATCGGCGAGGGGCAGCTGCAGGCATACGGCCCGGGCGGAGAGAGAATAGAAGCCGCATTGGATACGGAAACAAAGATTATCGTGAGGCAGGAGGCGGCGCAAGAAACCGCCAACGGAATCCTCGTCCGCTCGGGCAGCGCAAGGCTTTCCTTGCAGGAGCTGCATTTCAGAGGGGAGAATCTGATCCGGATGGAGGCTTCCGCCCATATCGATCTCGAGCTTTCGGGAAGCAGTGCGGCAACAGGAGAATCCTTGGAGAGGGCTCTGATTGAGGTGCCTTCGGGTGCGAGTCTGCATATCGGAGGAGACGGAGAACTGAGCCTGGAATCCGCACAGGAGGCGAGGGGAGCGCTGATTGGCGGAGGAGCGGGAGAAAAGAGCGGAACAATAGAGATGGAATCCGGACGGATCAAGGGAATCCATCACGGGTACGGAGCCTGCATCGGAGGAGGCAGGGGCGCAGGATGGGAGGCAATAGAGATCCTGGGGGGAGAGGTCGAGCTGGAGATCGAAAAGGTCCTTTCCGGAGCCTGCATCGGAAGCGGAGCCGGCGCCGACGGCGAGAGCGGCAGGATTTGTGTTCGAGGTGGAAAGCTGCAGCTGAACGGAGGCTGGGGGGCTTCGCTGATCGGAATGAGCGTATACGGATTCAAACACGAGGCCCGGGGAAGTATTCTGGTTTCCGGAGGAAGGCTCCTGCTTACGCCGAAGATGCAAAGCGCCGCGATGAAGGCAAGGGAGATCGAAATAGAGGGAGGAGAGACGGAGATAAAAAAAGGGCATGATGCGAGATCGAATGCAGCGGAAAGTTGCTCTTTAGAGAGGAGGCTCTGATCGAAGCGCCGCAAATCGAGATCAGCGGGGGCAAGGTGTATGCGCGGGTGCTTTATCACCCCTCCCGATCCGATGTCAGTGCGATCGGCGCACGCCGGATTCGGATCAGCGGGGGAAGCGTCTATGCCGAGGGAATCGGCAGCTGCTCCGGAATCGGAGATCGAAGCAAGACACAGGGGCTGGAGGAGCTGACGATCACCGGAGGAAGCATCCGGGCGGTCGGCGGAGAGCAAAGCGGCACGGATATCGGCGTACGAAAGCGCGAGGATGGTACCGAGCGGGAGGTTTATCCGAAGGACGGCGAAGGAAGGAGGCTGTACCTGCATGTAGAGGAGGGTGTGGAGGAAGGACATAGGGCCGGATTCTTCGTAGACGATGCATTATATCCGATGGGAGGGGTACTTAAGGACGATCGGAATGTATATCTGTATCTGCCGCAGGGACAGCACAGCCTCCGCTATGGAACGATACAAAAAAATATTTTGCTCGGGGGAGAGCAGACGGAGAAGGGAAGCATAGAGATTCTCTTAAAGGACGGGATCAGCGGGAAAAAGCCGGAGTATGCGAGTGTAGGCATTTATCGGGGAGAAAGTTTCATCCGGCGGCAAAGCGCGACGGAAATCATCTGGCTGCCCGTGGGGAGCTATCGCTTTGTGGTGGAAGCATTGGGATATCGGCCGAGAGAGTTTTCGGCGGAAATCAGGTCGGGAGAAAGCATAAAACGAGAACTGATCCTAAACAGTGACGAGGTGGTGCAGACCAGGGTGGACGTCACCGCCCTGAGCAGAGAGGAGATCATTGCGGCGGGGATAGACCCGGATGCGGAGGGAAACCGGCACCTGTTTCGCTTCAAGGTGGTATTTGAGTTTGCGGCGCAAAGTTCGATGGAATTTTCCTATATCGGTAAAGAGGGAGGCGAGCCCCTGGAGGGCTTTACAGCCATCATACCGCAGGGAGAGTGGCGCGGCGTTCGGGTGCAGCCGATCAGTGAGAGATTCTATCTGGTTATTTACGGAGAGAGCCGCTGGCTCAAGCCGATGTACCGGGTATCCCTGGTGGTGGTCAACAGGAGCAGATTTGAATCGCTAAAAGCGGTCAGAGCAAGCCTGCACCTGCCGGAGGGGCTCTCCCTTGCCGACCGGAAGGAGGGAGAGCAGCAGCTTACGATCGATATGGCCGATATCTTGCCGGGGGGCTCGGGATCGGCGAGCTGGTATGTCCGTGCGGATAAGGAGGGCAGCTACAATATCTCCGGCGAGGTGGCGGGCGAGATGAGCGGGGGAGGACAGAGCTTTCTGCATCGCTTCGAGACGGCCAAGCCTCTGGAGGCTCTTGCGGGAAATGCGATGCATCTTTATATCTGTGCGGAGGACAGGACATGGGAGGGGGGATGTATACCATGTCAGCTTCGAGCTGCGCAATGAATCGCAGAGCGATATCTTTGATCTGAGTCTGCTTTTGAACAGGGAAAAGCAGCACCGGATCACGAAGAGGAGCAAGGGAGAAACCGTAAAGGTCTTTAAGGACGAGGAGATCAGGGACCACCGGCTGAGCGTGGAGGTGCTGAGGCCGGGAGAAAGCCTCTTTATGGAGTTTTCCACCGTGATCAAGTTTGAATCCGGGCAAATCAAGGATCCAGAATACGTTTTGATCGATCAATGGCTGGAGATGCTCGGGGACAGTACGACGAAGATTCCGCACAGCTTTTCTCTCAAGAGGGGGGAGTTTGATCTGCAATATCTGAACAGGGAGGAGTTTAGTACCCTGAAGGAATGCACCTCCGAGGATCCTGTGGATCTGCTGAGCGGACAGTTTATCTGGAAATACAAGGATCTGTCGGTGCTCGGAGCAAATGAGCTCAGCTTTGAACGGCTGTACAGGACGCCGCAGCAAAAGAAGACGGCACACAGTCCGAGCGATGCGGCGCATAGCCCGAGCAATGCGGATTCGATCCTGGGTCCGGGATGGAGCAGCAATCATGATTATCGGTTGCGGATCGTCGGAGAGAGACTGCTTCTGTCCATGCCGGGAGGCGGTACCTCCGTTTTTCAAAAGGAAGGAGATCGTTACGTTTCCGCCTATGGCTCTTCCTGGAGCGCACAAAATCCGGAGGAAGGATATAAAATCGAGATCGGGCAGGGCAGAAGCCTTCTCTTTGACCGGGAGGGAAGGATTCTGGAAACGGATTTTTCGGCAGGAAATAAAACAAGCTATGCATACGACGAAAGAGGTCGGCTCAGCATGATAAAAAACCGTGCCGGCAGCCTGCAGCTTGGCTATAATGAGGCGGACCTGTTAAGCGAGATCACCGACAATGCAGGAAGGCGCGTTTCGTATACCTATGATGAGAGAGGAAACCTGCGTTTTGCCACAAATCCCGATCAAGACAGCTTTTCCTACGGCTATGACGAAAACTCCCTCTTATCCGCGGTCAGCGATTTAAACGGCACGGTATATGTACAAAACCGCTATGACGAGCAAAACCGCGTGCTTTCACAAAGGGTGGAGGGACTGGGAGAATTCACCTATTATTACGACACGGCAAAGAGGAAGAACGGCTACCGTACGGAGGCGGGGCTCTTTACGGAGATAGAGTATGACCGGCAAAACAGGATCGTATCGGAGACGGATTTTGCCGGCACGAGACATTATACCTATGATGAGCGGCACAGATTGATTCGGGAGGAGGACAGAGACAAAAACAGCACCGAATATGAATACGATGAGCGAGGGAATCTGCTGCGGATCCGTTACCCGGACGGGAGCACGATGCAATACGAATACGATGAGGAGGGAAGGAGAAACGGCTTCATCGATGCGCTGGGTCAAAAGACGAGTCTTCGTTATACACAGGAGGGAAGACTTGAGGAGTTTAGGGATGCCTCCGGAAATATCACGAGCTATTACTACGACGAGCGGGGGGATCTGCGCGAGGTATTGTATCCGCTCGGGGTGCGCAATCGCTATAGCTATGACGATGCGGGGAGAGTGGTTGCCGCGATAGACGGAAACGGAGTACAAAGAAGCTATGCCTATGATGAGGCGGGGAGAGTGGTTGCAGAGCGAATCGGCAATGAAGAGAGGGGGACCCGCTACACCTATACCGAGGCGGGAAAGCTCATCGAGGTAAGGGACGCCCTGGGAGGGGTCACCCGTTATGAATATGATAAGAACGGATATAAAACGGCGAGCACGGATCCGAGGGGGAATCGAACACAAACAGAGTATACAGCGGACAACAAGGTCAGTCGGATGTGGGACGAAGCGGGACGAAGCATCAGCTATCGCTATGACGGCGCGGGCAACCTCAGCGGGGTGAAAAACGATGCAAACGGCAGCGAGGTCCTCTATCGCTACGATGCGTCGGGCAGGCTGGCGGAGAAAACGGATGCGGAGGGGAATACCTCCTCCTACCGCTATGATGCCCGCGGCAATCTGCTGGGTACGACAAATGCCTTGGGAGAAAGCACCGTCGTGGAATACAATGCCCTGTCTCTCCCGGTTAAGGTCATCGATGCAAACGGAAACGAAACCCGGTATGCATACGATCAGAACCGCAGGCTGACGCAGATCACGGATGCGGCGGGGAACCGGCAGAGCCTGACCTATGACGAGCGAGGTAATCTCATTGAAAAAAGAGACGGAGAGGGAAATCTTACCCTCTATCGTTATGATGCCCTGAACCGGCTCGTCGGCATCACGGATCCTTCCGGCGCATCGACTGAATTCGGCTATGATCCGAACGGCAATCTCACCGATGTCACGGATGCGGCCGGGCATCACCGCTATTTCCTGTACGATGAGGGGAATCGGCGGATCGCAGAGAGTGATAAGCGGGGCAATGCAAGAAAGCTTCGTTATGATGTGCTGGGAAGGCGGGTCGGCGAGGCAAGCTTCATAGGAGGAGAAAGCAGCTATATCTATGATGCGGCGGGAAACCTGACGGAGGTCGTTAATGCGAGGGGAGAAAGCATCTTTTATGCCTATGATGCGGCAAACCGCCTGACAGAGATCCGCAATGAAAACGGGGAGTCTACACTGTATCGATACGGAGCCGGAGGCGGAATCGAAGAGATCCGGTATCCGGACGGAAGCGGCGTGCACTATCGCTATGACCGAAACGGGAACTTGAGCGGGTTTAGTGACGGACTGGACCGGGAGACGAGGCTTTTCCATGATGCGGCAAACCGCCTGAGCAGGGTGGAGTACCCCGATCAGAGCACGGTTTCCTATCACTATGATGCTCTGGGCAATCTTTTGTCCTATACGGATGAAGCGGGTGCGCTGTACAGCTATCGCTATGATGCGCTTTCCAATCTCATCGAGGAGCGGGATCCGTTGGGATATAAGACGGAATACGGCTATGATGCAAACGGGCGTCTGCGCACGATCCGCAGGGAGGGGGGCGCAGAGATCAGCTATACCTATGATGGGCGCGGTCTCCTCATCGGGGAGAGAGATGCCCTGGGGCAGGAGACGGTCTATGGGTATGACGCTGTCGGCAATATGTTGGAAAAGACGGATGCACAGGGAAGGAAGAGTCTCTATACCTATGACGCGGATCAAAATCTCGTCCGGGCGGAGTATCCGGACGGAAGCAGGGAGGAATACGGCTACGATGCAAACAGCCTTCTGATCTCCTGTCAGGGAGGGGAGGGACAGACGAGGTTCTTGCGGGATCCTTGGGGAAGGATCGAGCGTGTAGAGGGTCAGGCGGCAGCGTGCGCTATGCATACGACCGTCTCGGGCGGATAAGCGGCATAGACACGGATCTGCTGCGGACGGAATATACTTATGATGCGAGAGGAAGGATCACGCAGGTACGGGCGATCAACGCGGGAAGTCCCGTGGGAGACTTTCACTATACCTATGATCCGAACGGAAACCTCCTTACGATAGAGAAGGCGGATCAAAGCACGGAGCACAGAAGCTATGACGCGAGAAACCGCCTGACGAAAATTGCAGCGGGGCAAAAGCAGCTCGCCGAGTACCGCTATGACCCGAGCGGGGATCTGCTCTATGCAAGGGAGGGCTTTTGGGGAGAGGAAACGGAGCTCTCTTACGAATACGATACGGCGCATCGGCTCATACAGGAGCAAAGAAGGAGGGGAGACCAAAGCAGCCTTCGGCGCTTTTCCTATGATGCGAGAGGGAATCTGATCGAGGAGGAGAGTGAAAATGCCGGAGGGGAAAAGGTAAGCCTTTCCTATCGCTACAATCTCGCGGATCAGCTGCTGCAAAAGGGAGAGCAAAGCTACCGATATGATGCGGGAGGAAATCTGATCCGGGCGGAGGGCGCCGGAGAGAGCAGGGTTTACGAATCGGATGCCGGAAACCGAATCGTTCGGGTAAAAACGGTGGCGGGAGAGACGCGGTATTCTTATGATGTGCTGAATCATCTGATCGGGGAGACGCGGTATGAGGAAGGAAGCGCCGGCATGCCGCAGCTTTGCACATATATACCGGACTATACGGCGGATACGGATCTTGCACTGCTTAAGTACGGGCCGGAGGGCAAGACCGCCTATGTCTACGGACCGGAGGGAAGCGCCGGACTGTATTCGGACTACCATATGTACAGCCTGACAAAGGACAGGCTCTACAGCACAAGAACGATCCGCAGCGAGGCGGGAGAGACGGTCCTTGCGGCGGATTACGGTGCGTGGGGCGAGCCGCTCTTTGCTTATGTGAAGGGGGAGCATGTAGGCGGCGTGCTTGGCGAAGCAAGCTACACGGGGCATGCCTACGGGGCGATCAGCGACCTTTACTATGCGAAGGCGAGGATGTATTCCCCGGAGGATAAGCGCTTCATCTCGAGTGATCCGGGTAGGGACGGATTGAATTGGTATGCGTATTGCAGGAATAATCCGCTCAGGTATGTGGATCCGGACGGAAGAGAAAATATTGTTGTTTCAGGAGGGATATATTCTGCGGAAAAGAGGGATAGCGGCGAATATTATTTTGAGTTTATCGATTCTGCATTAAAAGAGGTGATGTCTCTTAGGTATGGAGAGGAAAAAGAAAAAAAGTATGATTTTGAAAAAACAACATTATTTGTCGCAAATGCCGGATATACAAAGAATGATTTAGATGCGATAGAAGAGAGTGCTCGAATATATCATGTTAATCCGGTTTTTTTTACGGATGTAAATGAATTGATAGAGTATATAAATAATGGACCGAACGGAAAGCGGAGAGAGGATCCGGTGACAGATTTCAGAGTGTTTTCACATGGGTATGAAGGAAGCATAGAGTTTGCTCATGCATCGGGTATAGGTGAAGAAAAAAGTGAAAAGCTAAGCCTTACGATAGATAAGATTAAAGGGGGCAAGCTTCATCCTGATGCATTTAAAGACACTTTTTCCGTATTTTATTCCTGCAATGCCGGAACAATGAAAGAAGGGACTTCATTTGCACAGGAATGGGTCAGTATAACAGGGGGAAAAACAAAAGCGGCGATAGGACGAACAGATTATAAAAGAATAAATATGGAAAGAACTAAGAAAGAGAGATATATAAAATACTTATATTATTTTATCAGATTGGGGAGTGTTGGAGGCTATGGACAGCCGTATCAATCCCTTTGGAAGCCTGAGTTAGGCACAAATGGAGAGGGGAAAATATTTAAAAGGGAGCAGTGAAATGAAAAAAAATAAAATTATAGTAATTTTTATTTTAGTTATCTGCATATTTAATTTGCTTCGGAGAGTATTTGTGTTAGAACCGATTATCAAAACAGCAATCAGACGAGAAGATATAAAAGGAAAATATATTGTATGTAAATCTGTCAGAACTACGGGATTTGACTGGTATGTCACAGAGGCTACTGAAGGATTGAGGAGCAAAGCGTATTGCAATATTGTCGGTCCTATACCTTGGGATTACTCGCTTCCATATGAGTTTGAGATAAGCAGTAATTTATTTGTGTTTTATGTGGATGAACAGAGAGAGTATTATTCAGAGGAAATAAGAGAGGAAATGCTTGAATATATGGTGAGCGGTTGGGATATTATATATCCTGTGCATCGTGATGGATATTCTGGTATTGAGTTTCTGGTCAAATCTCCTAAATACATATTGGAGAGTGATTTGCGAAAAAGATAATGTAAAGACTAAGAGAATAATAAGAAACGAAGGGGTCAAAATGTCGTAGCGGGACAGGGTGTACCGACCGGAGCATCGGCTGCCGTAGCTATGGTACTGTCGGTAGCTTGGTCGAAAAGACGGATGTACGGGGGAGGAAGAGCCTCTATACCTATGACGCGGATCAAAATCTTGTCCGGGCGGAGTATCCGGACGGCAGCAGGGAGGAATACGGCTACGATGTAAACGGCCTTCTGATCTCCTGTCAGGGAGGGGAGGGACAGACGAGGCTCTTGCGGGATTCTTCAGGAAGGCTCGAGCGTGCGGAGGGGCCGGGCGGCAGCGTGCGCTATGCATACGACCGTCTCGGGCGGATAAGCGGCATAGACACGGATCTGCTGCGGACGGAATATACTTATGATGCGAGAGGAAGGATCACGCAGGTACGGGCGATCAACGCGGGAAGTCCCGTGGGAGACTTTCACTATACCTATGATCCGAACGGAAACCTCCTTACGATAGAGAAGGCGGATCAAAGC
>JAUMWW010000011.1 GCA_030529445.1 Johnsonella sp.
GTCCTATTTACAAATTCATTTAAGGAAATTGTTTCAATATATCCGTATGGATTTGCAATTATAACGCTGTCATTTCTTATGTCCATTCCAACTACCAGCGAATAATGCAATGTCCATTCGTCATCATGTTTTGCTGCCCATTCAAATGGGACAGGAACACCATCTGCTAAACAGTCATATACTTTGTCAATCAACTCGCTATTGGTAAGGTATTTGTACATTGTTGTCTGAAATTCGGGGAACTGACGGTTAAACTCATCACAAAAAGCTTTCCCTGTGGAAGTCACGACTTTTCCATATTTTTCATAAAGATCTTCTTCCGTAACTTTTCCGCCATTCCATGCAGAAAACATTTCAATTACAGCATATCCGCAAGAAAGATCTTGATTTATAAGCTCTATACCATCAACAAAAACCGCTGTCTGATACTTTTCACTATTTGCAGCAACAGAATAGTCATCTTTGATTCTATTTGTTTTTACTGCCAACACTGTAAAAGCTATTCCAACAACAAAAACCAGAATGATAGTAAATAACAAGATAGCAATCAAGGCTATTTTTCTATTATTTTTCTGCACCACTTTAGCCTCCGCAAATTGGGATTTGGAGCGCACAAGCACAAATGAATGCGACCGCGAAGTGGGCATATTCATTTTGCGACGCTTCCTCTTCGCTTACCCTTGCCGAAGGCATATGGCATGTCTACCTCTTCTACGGCTTCCGGAAGTTTGAAGACCAGTATGCGCTTATGCGTAAATTTGTCAGGAGCCATCCTCAGTCTTCCACGGATTCTTCCGAGAGCTTTTCACCGTAAAGTGCGCCGAAACGCATATTGACTTCTTTTATCAGTTCAGTATCAGCGTCGGAATAATTCTGATACTGCCCGAACTTATACCATTCGGATTTTGACCCGCCAATCGCGCTGTTGTCAAATTTGATGCTTATAGACCAGGGGCTGTAATCATGGATAAATTCATCGCTTTTCTTTCTCTTTGACAGAACTGCGACATTCTCATCCTTCAGGAAAGTCACGAATTTGGCAAGCTTCTCTTCATCGACGCTGTAGGTCACTACCAGAATCGAATCGGCGCGCGATTCCCGATCCCTGCTCTCGATAATCCATTCTCCGCTCTTGTTTTTCTTGAGAGTCGCGCTGTGAATGCCGCCCCTCCTGTCCTTAAAACCCGGAGAATATTTCATACCGATAAACTCGCCTGTTTCCACCTTGAGACCTCCTTTTTCCGAGAGCTTTTCACCGTAAAGTGCGCCGAAACGCGTTTCCACTTCTTTTATCAGTTCATGATCAGCGTCGGAATAATTCTGATACTGCCCGAACTTATACCATTCGGATTTTGACCCGCCAATCGCGCTGTTGTCAAATTTGATGCTTATAGACCAGGGGCTGTAATCATGGATAAATTCATCGCTTTTCTTTCTCTTTGACAGAACTGCGACATTCTCATCCTTCAGGAAAGTCACGAATTTGGCAAGCTTCTCTTCATCGACGCTGTAGGTCACTACCAGAATCGAATCGGCGCGCGATTCCCGATCCCTGCTCTCGATAATCCATTCTCCGCTCTTGTTTTTCTTGAGAGTCGCGCTGTGAATGCCGCCCCTCCTGTCCTTAAAACCCGGAGAATATTTCATACCGATAAACTCGCCTGTTTCCACCTTGAGGCCTCCTTTTCGCACAAACTTGAGATAAATAGGAAGAGCAAGTGCGACTGTGATAATAAGAATCAATATGGCCGCTGTGAAGACCCTCCTTTTCATATTATTCCTCCTTTTCTTCACTTACATAAACATGCCTTCAATCTTGGTTTGCACCTAATTAAAGCAAAGTTTTTTATCTGCCCGCCGGTATTCCGAAAATACATGGGCAAGCGCTGTTTCGATCTGCTTTGTAAAGCTGTTCCCGGGATATCCTTTATACCTTGATAGGTTGGAAATATAATCGTCTTGAATTGCCGGAACATAATAGGCACCATAGGTTTTAAGACCATTGCTTTGTGTCATCTGCCAGCCATCTGCATCCTGCAGCTCAACATAGAATCGATAGTACGGAAGTAATGTTTCTTCTCTCGATCCAGAGCGATAGACCAGTTCCACCTTCGCAATATACTTTTCCCCGGGCATAGCAAGAGGAACACTTGTCTGATATTGACCATCCAGTAGCTTTTCCTTCGCTTCTGCAAGGGAAATCAGCGGATAATCCCCGAGCTTTTCCCCCATGCGAAGACCGTCGCTAAGCCTGATCAGCATCAAATTTCCACTATCATCCGGCACAAATTGAGCAACGCGGAAGTTATAATTGAGGATTCTTTCTGTCATATCTGTTCCGGAATCATAGACTAAGTAACGACGTATATAGTCTCCACTGAAAGTATAATCTCCCTGCAACACGATCTCAGGATGGTCAAAATTCAAAAAAGAGGAGTACATTTCCGTCAAATAGGCCATGGCCGCCTCCGCTTCCGAGTCTGAAGTGTTGCTATAGGTAAAATGATACGCGTCAGGGAGTTCATAGCCGCTGGGCAAATCATATACCAGTGAACCATCGGCGTAAACCGTCAGGTTCCCTCTTCCGGTAATCGCACGGATACTGTAAACCGTATCACCGGGAATAATCGCATCATCTTCGCTCTTTGTGGTATTTGTTTCAACTTCGGTATCCAGAATTTCCAGACCCAACACTTTTGCGGCACTTTCCAGTTCCGCAATCATTTCCGCTTCGTTTAAGCCGAGCGGCACGCCGGCACCGGATGGATCATAGCTGCCGTTCCTGAAAACAGGCAATGTGTCCAACGCCATGTCTTCTCGCCAGGGATTCCCATTTTCCAATTCCTCAGCGCTGTAGTACATCAATCCCTCGAATCCCATGCCATCGCTTTCATATTTTGGAATCACAATTTGAGGAAGCTCTCCTGAAACGCCGGGGGGCGTTCCAGCAGGCCGGGTAATTGCAACGAGTCCTCCCACGATTAAGCAAAGGCATGCGGCAGCCGCTACCCACTTTGTCCATCTTGGTATCACAGGCCTTTTTCTTTTCTTTGCTTCTTCAATAATACTGTCATCGGTATTCCCTATCATATCGAGCAGATCATTTGCTTTCATTTTAGTAGCCCTCCTTTTCGAGTATTGTACGGAGCCTGTTTCTTGTCCGGCACAACATAGATTTGACCTTGCTCTCAGAATAGGAAAACTGTTTCGCAATATCAGAAATAGAATCCATATACCAGTACCGGCACATGAATACCTGACGATCAATCTGAGGAAGCGCCAACAGAAAAGCATTCAGTTTTCTTTGCAATTCAAGCCTTTCAACCTCAGTTTCGACATCTCCCGTTCCTGACACACACTCTTTCAGTTCATCAAGAGCAAGGGCCATTTCACCGCCGCCACGCTTTTTCGCGCTGTATTTTCTCCATAGATCAATAGAGATTCTGCGTGTGATCTTCCCTAAAAAGGTTGAAAGAATGGAAGGACGGTGAGGCGGCATGGATTGCCAGGCATCATTATATGTATCGTTTACACATTCTTCTGCGTCTTCATCATTTAAGAGGATCTGATACGAGATACTGTGCAGATATTTTCCGTACTTTGCTGCAGTTTCAAAGATCGCGCTCTCATTTCGCTGCCAATACAAATCAACAATACGATAATCCTCCATTCGATCATCTCCTTCGGTTAGATTCTGTTTGAAAGTCCCTTCATCTATCTACTCGTAGAAAGCCGGATTTGGTTGCATCGAAATATGCGAGGATTATAGCACATGATGCAATAGCCTCCTTTGAGAAAGGCGGCGAGCGGGATATATAAAGTATCTTCTACACCGTTAAGCAGGTTTTCTGCACTCATACCGCTTCCTCCTTATCTTATGATAACTGCTCAATTTCAAACAGCCCATTTCATAAACTATATTCTATCATAAATATAATATCATTCATCATAATTGGCAAATAGGATTTAAAGCCGGAAGCTATACAGCCTCCCGGACTATCCGAAAATTTTCCATATAAAAAAATCCGAAACCCTTTTCAAACGAAAATGATTTCGGATAATCTGCTAATGCAGAAAGAGGGACTTGAACCCTCACGGTATTGCTACCACACGGACCTGAACCGTGCGCGTCTGCCAATTCCGCCATTTCTGCTCAACTCTGCACTCAATCCTTGATTAAGTACCACGTAAGTATACTTGAATCTTTTATATCTGTCAATCAGATTTTATACTTTCTGCTCTTTTTTTTGAACTTCGTTTTTTTCTCCTCCGCAAAGCAGCATAAGGTAATCCATGGCAAGCAGATAACCCTCCAGACCAAAGCCCGACATCACGGCATCGCAGACCTCTGCCGTAAGCGATTTGCGGCGAAATTCCTCCCTTTTTTGGATATTGGAAATATGCACCTCGATTTTAATACAGTCGAGCACCTCCAGTGCATCCCGAAGTGCATAGCTGTAATGCGCAAATGCGCCGGGGTTGATGATCAGCGCATCCACTTTGCTTTGGTATGCCTCCTGCAGCTTATCGATCAGCTCTCCCTCGTGATTGCTTTGGCAGATCTGCACCTGTGCCGATATCTCCTGTGCCTTTTCCCGAATCATATCGCAAAGTGTTTCATAACTTCTTTCTCCGTACTGGCTGATATCCCTTTTTCCGAGAAAATTCAGATTTGCTCCGTTAATAATCCATATTTTCATCTTTCCCTCCAAAACGCTTCTTGCTCTTTCAATGCGGCGCTCAGTTCTTCTTTTGCCCTTTTTCTCGTCTCTTCTCCTATTTTGATCCCGGGATTCCAAATCTCGAAGGAAAGAATCCCCTGACCGATGAGCATATCCAAACCGCTGCATGCCTCCTTTTTTGCCTCTCTGAGATAGCGCATAAAGCGGGTTTCCGAGGGAGTATAGATAAAATCCATCCCCCACTGCGCTTTCTCGTAAAAAAGCGGATTATGAATCAGGCAGGAAAGGATATCGGGATACATCCCCAGCGAGCTTGCCTGAAAAACGAGATACTCGTCTTTTCTCAGCAAAGCATCCATTGCGGATCTGCTCTTTGCCTCCTCTATCTCCCGAGGAGTCCTGATCTCTATAGCAAAGGGGAAAAAACTCCGGTACTCTTCGACAAGCCTCTCCGCTCTTTCCCTGCTCCGGTTAATGAGGGATATGCTGCTTACTCCCGATCTTGCGCAAAGATAAAGCAGGGCGGGTGCCGCTCCCCCCGCTCCAAGCAGGATAATATCGCTCCGGCAAAGCGTTTTTCCATTTCGCGAGATTGCATCGGCAAGTCCCGGCATATCGGTATTAAAACCGATATAAGCATTCTTCCCCCTGCACAGGGTATTAACCGAACCGATGGCGGCAGCCTCCGTATCCGTTTTTTCAAGATAGGGAAGCACCGCCTTTTTATAGGGCAGCGTGATATTGATTCCCTCTATGCCGAGCGCATAGGCTCCCTTCAATGCCTTTTCAAGATCCGCCTCTCCGACGCAGAAGGGAACATAGGCGAAATCTTTCCCGCTCTCTCTTGCCAAAATGCCGTGGAGCAGGGGGGAAAGACTATGCGCCACCGGATTTCCTATGATTGCACAGACTTTGGCGCAAGCGGTAAACATCATTTTTTCTCCTTTAGCGATTCGCTTTCTGCAAAGTTTTTTTCTTCTTTTTCCGGAAGAAAAAAAGCACCGGGGCTTCCAGATATCTTTTAAAAACAATCTGGATCTCTTCCCTGGGATTAATCGGTCTGACCAGATAACTGCGCAGTCCCGCTCTCTTTGCTCCCCAGATATCGGTAAAAATCTGGTCTCCGATAAATAAGGTATCTTTTCGGGAGCTGCCCATGATCCGCATTGCTTCTTCATATCCCGAAATCCCCGGTTTTCCTGCTTTTGAGATATAAGGACTTTGCAGCGCGAGCGCAAACGGACGCACTCTCTTCTCCTTATTATTGGAAAGCAGGCAGGTCTTTAAGCCCTCCCGGTGAAGCATGCCAAAAAAATCGATTGCCTTTTGATCCGCAGGCGCTCCGTGAGGAACGATCGTATTATCTATATCGAAAATAATCGCCCGAAATCCCTCCAGATAAAGATGATGAAAATCGATATCATAAACGGAATCCCATTCCGCATCCGGAAATAACTTGCTCATCTTTATTTTTTGATCAGCAGCTTGCCGATCTCCTCCATAAACGTATTGACATCCTTAAATTCTCGGTATACCGAAGCAAAGCGCACATAGGCAACCTCGTCAAGCTCCTTGAGCTTGGACATCACAAGCTCCCCTATCGCCGTTGTTTTGACCTCCCTCTCCTCCGTACCGAAGAGCTCCGCCTCGATCTCGTCCACGAGAGCATTGATCCTCGCTCTGGATACGGGTCTTTTATGGCAGCTCCTTATGATTCCCGCCTCGATCTTGCTTCTGTCATAGGCTTCTCTCGTTTCATCCTTTTTTACTACCGTCAGGGGAATGCTGTCGATTTTTTCATACGTGGTAAATCTCTTGCTGCAGCTCTCGCACTGCCTTCTCCTCCTGATCGAGGAATTATCGTCGGCAGGTCTTGAATCGATCACCTTGGTATCTATGGCATTACAAAACGGACATTTCATCATTGCCCTCCTCTGCATATATTCATAAGCATACTATATATGATTATTCCTCTTTTGTCCATTCCAAAGCAAAGAGCGGCATACGCCGCTCCTTGCTCATGATTTCTTAAAATATCGGAACCACCGATCCCTCATATTTTTCTTCAATAAATTTTCTGATCTCTTCGCTCTGAAGCACATCGATGAGAGCCTGCACCGCCTCGTTATTCTCTTCTCCCTTGCGCACCGCAATAATGTTTGCATAGGTCTGTGCCGCGATCGACTTCTCATCCTCAAGCGCTACCGCATCCTTCACCTTAAATCCGGCTTCTATCGCATAGTTTCCGTTGATTACCGCAAGATCGACATCCTCCAGAGATCTCGGAATCTGTGCCGCTTCCAGCTCGATGATTTCAAGATTCTTCGGATTCTCTACGATATCATTCTTCGTTGCGGTCAGTCCGGCACCTTCCTTCAGACCGATCAGCCCCTGATCCGCCAAAAGAAGAAGCGCTCTCGCCTCATTGGTCACATCATTGGGAACCGCGATCTTCGCCCCCTCCTTAAGCTCCTCAAGACTCTTTGTCTTTCCCGGGTAGATGCCGAAGGGTTCGTAATGAATCGCAGCCGCAGAGGCGATATTCGTCTTATACTGCGCGTTGAACTCCTCGAGATAGGGAAGATGCTGGAAATAGTTCGCATCCAGATCCTTAAATTCCAATGCATTATTTGGCTGTACATAATCCGTGTATTCCACGATCTTAAGCTCATATCCCTTCTCGGCAAGCAGAGCGCTCGCCTCCGTCAGGATCTCCGCATGCGGAGCCGGGCTTGCGCCTACGATCAGCTCCTTTTTTTCACCTGATTTGTCTTCCTCCGGCTTTGCACTGCTTTTTTCCGCGGAAGAATCGACCTGAGCCGATTGCGCCGAATCGGCAGCCGTGCTCGACTCTGTTGCAGTTCCGGCACATGCGCTCAAAAGACCCGCAAGGATAATACTGGTCGCAAATAAATATGTTTTCTTCATAAATTTTCTCCTCTTTTTTTATTTATAGTAAACCGCAGGCAGCGGAAACTAAACATTTTTATCTGATTCTCTTATCCAGCGCCTTTGCAATCCTCATTCCGCTTTCCTGAATCAGCTGAACGATAATCACGAGAATTGCCACGGCAATCGCCATCATCTGAACATTATACCTGTAATATCCGTAATTGATCGCGATCGTCCCCAAGCCTCCTCCGCCTACGAATCCCGCCATCGCGGAATATCCCAAAATCGTCGTAACGGAAATCGCCGCTCCGATAAAGAGTGAGGGCTTGGATTCGGGAAGCAATACCTTAAAGATAATCTGGGGAGCGGAAGCCCCCATGGATTTTGCGGCTTCGATCACCCCGGCATCCACTTCCTTAAGCGAAGACTCCACCATTCTGGCAATATAGGGAAATGCCGCAATCACCAAAGGAGGAATCACCGCTCTCGGACCGAGCGTCGTCCTCACAATGATCTTAGTAAGGGGGAGGACCGAGATCAAAAGTATGATGAAGGGTACGGAACGCAGGAGATTAATCCCGATTCCCAGCACCGTATTGAGCGCCCTATGCGGTTTGATCCCGTTTTGATCGGTCACCACCAGGAGGATTCCCAGGGGAATCCCGATCAGGTAGGCAAGCAGGGAGGAGAGAAAAGTCATAAACAAGGTTTCCCCCAGACCCTGCCAAAACAATCCTATCAATGCATTATCCAAATTCATGGCTGTCCACCTCCTCATAGGTAACCTTCGTGCTGTTTAAGTAATGAATCACTCTCTTATATTCTATCTCGTCATCGGAAACCTGGACGATCATCTGCCCTCTCGCCTCTCCCTTGATATCTCTCGTCGAAGCGTAAAGTATATTGATCGGAATATTGCAGGATAAAATCATATTGGAAATAATCGGTTCGAAAGAGCTTCTTCCGTCAAAGGTAATCCTCAGCTTCTTTCCGGTAACCCTATCCCAGTTTTGAATCGCATCGCCCAAAATCAGCTGCTTACCGATCTTTGACTGGGGATCGGAAAAGATATCGGATACCTTGCCCAGCTCCGCAATCCTGCTGTCCGCAATGATCGCGACCCTGTCGCAGATCGACTCGATGACCTTCATCTCATGGGTGATCACGATGACCGTAATTCCCAGCTTTTTATTGATATCTTTAATCAGCTCCAGAATCTGCTTGGTCGTATTCGGATCCAGCGCACTGGTTGCCTCATCGCAGAGCAGAACCTTCGGATAGTTCGCAATCGCTCTCGCAATCGCCACTCTTTGCTTCTGCCCTCCCGAAAGCTGTGAGGGGTATGCCTCGCTCTTATCCGAGAGACCGACCAGTTCCAAAAGCTCATATGCTCTTTTTTTTGCCTGCTCAAAGGGAATCCCCGCAATTTCCATCGGAAAACAGATATTTTTGAGCACGTTCCTCTGCGCCAGCAAATTAAACTGCTGGAAAATCATTCCCATTAACTGGCGTTTCTTCCTCCTGCCCGCCTCCGACATATTTCTGAGGCTCTCCCCTTCGAAGATCACATCTCCCTCGGTCGGCTCCTCCAGATAATTGATGCATCTTACCAGAGTCGATTTTCCGGCTCCGGAAAGCCCGATAATCCCGAAGATTTCCCCTCTTTCGATTTCCAGATTGATCCTGTCGAGCGCCCTTACTTCAACAGATCCCGATCGAAAGAGCTTTCCGAGATCGCAAATCTTTATGATGGGCTGATTTCCCTTCTCTTTTTCCTTTGTCGAAGCGTTTAAGATTGCTTCCTGATCCTCCGTACCGCGCGTTTCTTTCTTTCCTCCGCTGCTTTCTTTATCACTAAGCCCCATAATTTCTCCTTTTTATCCCGTAATCCCCGGCGCTTTTTAGAAGCCGATTTATCTTTTCATCCTGAAAATATAAAAACAAACAAAAAAATAGACGAACCGCATGATCCGTCTATTTTAAATCAATTATCAAGAAAGCACCATACAGATATTATATAAGATATTTTATTGTACTCAAAGAAGTATAGCACATGCCTGCCATACTCATCATCATACCCATCATATCCTTCTGTAAGGTGATATCGATTCTCATAATTGACTCCTTTCCAAGTGATTTTCGAATATAATACGAAAAAAAACAGATCTTGTCAAGCGGATTTGACAAAATATTTTTCCTATCCGCAGAGCTCCACGATAACCTGTGCAAAAATTTTTGCCGAAGCAATCAGCTGATCGATCACAACAAACTCATCCGCTCCGTGCATACGGGTATTGGTTCCCGGGAATACCGCACCGAAGGCAACGCCGTTCTTGATATTATGAACATAGGTCAGACCGCCCATTGCGATGCAGCCGCCTTCCAGACCCGTATATTCCTCGTAGCAGCGGTTTAATGTCTTTACGAAATGGCTGTCCCCGGGAACCTCATGAGGAGGCACCATATTCTCATCAAGAAGCTTTACTCCGGCATCCGCAAGCTTTTCCTTAATCGTGCTTACGATATGCTCGCAGCAGCCGCTTACCGGAGATCTCAGGTCGAATCCGCCTTCTATGCTCTCTTCGTCCACCTTAAGCAAGGAGAAGGCAAGCGTCAGCTCCCCGCTTCTCTCGTCGCTGCATTTAAGTCCCATGCTGCTTCCGTCGGTTTCTCCGTGCGGCATCAGCTTATAGAGCTTATTGAGTATTTCCACCTTCTTCGATTTTGCAAATCCCAGCCTCGAAATCAAAAGCAGAAGCCCGGTAATCGCATTATTTCCCATATGAGGCGTAGAACCGTGAGCGTTTGCCCCGAGCGCGGTCACTTCAAAAACAGGCTCCAGATCATAGGAAAAACGGATGCCCGTTTCCTCGCTCACCTTATCCGCTTCTTTCTTCACCGCTTCGATATCAAAGCCCTCCAAAACCATCTTCGCCTTGGGCGGAACCACATTTACCTTCGTTCCCGCTTCTATCGATACCAGTCTCGGCAGCTTTGTTTCCTTTTCAAAACTTCCTCTGAAGCTTCCGTGCAGCTTTCCTTTTTCTATATTCACTACCGGATATTCACCGTCCGGAGAAAAGGACATGGGGGCTTCTTTCTCAAACTTATAGTAATGACGGATGCATTCGCTTCCGCATTCTTCATCGGTTCCCAAAATCAGCCTGACATTTTTGCTCAGCGGAATATTCAGATCCTTTACGGCTCTGAGCGCATAGAGCGCAGCCACCGCCGGTCCCTTGTCATCGGAGGTTCCTCTTCCGTAGATCATTCCGTCCTCGATCATCGGCTTGAAGGGTTCTGTCTTCACCCAGCCCTCTCCCGCCGGAACCACGTCCAGATGGGCGAGAATATCCAATCCCTTTTCCTTATCGTTAAGGTCTACCGCCGCAACATAATTGTCATAGTTCTTAACGGCAAAGCCGTGTCCCTCCGCCATGGAAAGAGCGGCATGAAGTGCCTTGAAATTTCCCTCTCCGAAGGGCATCCCCTCTTTATAAGGCATCTTCTCACTGTTGATCTCGCAGAGGCGGATGATATCATCCAGCATCTCCTGCTTATGCTGCTCGATATATTTTTCTATTTCTTCTCTATACTGCATAAAAATACCCCCTTTTTGTTAATGATTACCTCTTCATTCTGCCATACTTTTATTCTTTTGTCTATAAAGCGCAGCCGAAAATATCTTGATTTTGTCGGGTTTTTATCCCATCATATCAAAAAGCGATATCTGATTGCTCTGCGGAAGATTTCCCAAGATCCCGAGCCTGTCCAAAAGCTCCGCCGTCGATTTTCCGAGCTTTGCTCTGGACATCAAATCATCTTTCGAAATAAACTCTCCCTTTCTGGCTGCGGCAAAAATCTGTCTCGCGGCGATCTCTCCCAGACCGTCTATGCTGGAGAGAGAGGGCATGATGCGGGAATCTTCCGTGATCTTGAACCTCGTCGCCTCCGCCTCATAGATATTGATCGGAGCAAAGGAAAACCCTCTTGCATACATTTCCTGCGCCACCCTCATATCTCTTAAGCTATCCGCCTCCTTTGCCGTCGCGGCATCTCCCTTTCTCTTATATTCTGCAATATTATGCTCCAGCTTCTGCCTGCCCATGCACATCAGCTCATAGGAAAAGCCGCTCGCCCGAATCGAAAAATACGCCGTATAATATGCCAGCGGATAAAAAATCTTGCAATATGCGATGCGCCATGCCATCATCACATATGCAGCCGCATGCGCCTTGGGAAACATATACTTGATCTTCTTGCAGGAGAGAATATACCAGTCCGGAACTCCCGCTCTGCGCATCGCTTCTTCCTGCTTTTCATCGAGCCCTCTTCCCTTTCTGACGGATTCCATAATCTTAAATGCGAGGTTTTCCTCTACCCCCTGTTCGATCAGATAAATCATAATATCGTCTCTTGTACAGATCGCGGTTCGGATCGTCGCCTTTCCCTCCTTGATCAGGGTTTGCGCGTTGCCCAGCCATACGTCGGTTCCGTGGGCAAGCCCTGCGATGCGCACCAGATCGGAAAGCCCCTTCGGCTTTGCCTCGATAAGCATCTGCATCGCAAAATCCGTTCCGAACTCCGGCACTCCCAATGCTCCCAGAGGACAATCCAAAATATCCTTCGGTTCGATTCCGAGTGCGGAGGTGTTTTGAAACAAGCTCATCGTCTCCTTCGAATCCAAAGGAATATCGCGGACGGGATCGATTCCCGTCAAATCCTGCAGCATTCGGATCATTGTCGGGTCCTGATGCCCGAGAATATCAAGCTTGAGCAGATTATGCTCTATTGCATGATAATCGAAATGCGTCGTGATGATCTTCGTATTCATATCGTTTGCCGGTCTTTGCACCGGAGTAAAGGAGTCGATCTCTTCACCGTGAGGCAGGACGATGATTCCTCCCGGATGCTGCCCTGTCGTGCGTTTCACCCCCACGCATCCCCCGGTCAGTCTGTTGATCTCCGCTTTTCTCTTCGACTGTCCGTGCTCTTCATAATATTTTTTCACATAACCGTATGCGGTTTTTTCCGCCAGCGTTCCTACCGTTCCCGCACGGAAAGTATAGCCCTTTCCGAAGATTTCCTCTGTATAGTCATGCGCTCTGAGCTGGTATTCTCCGGAAAAATTCAGATCGATATCCGGCTCCTTTTCCTCTCCCTCGGAGCCGAGAAAGGTTTCAAAGGGAATATCAAATCCGTCCTTCTTCAGCTTTCTCTGGCAGACCGGACAGAGCCGATCCGGCATATCGCAGCCTGCCATCCCCGCATACTGCCTGACCTCGGGGGAATCAAAATCCACATATTTACATTCGCAGTAATAATGCGGAGGAAGAGGGTTGACCTCGGTGATTCCCGAGGTATATGCGGCAAAGGAAGAACCGACCGAGCCTCGGGAACCCACCAGATAGCCGTCCGAATTGCTTTTCTCCACGAGCTTTTTGGCAATGATATACATTACGGCAAAACCGTTTGAAATAATTGAATGCAGCTCTTTTTCCAAGCGCGTGGAGACGATTTTCGGAAGATTTTCTCCATACTGCTCATATGCTTTCCGGTAACAGGAAGTTTTTAAGATTTCATCCGAGTTCTCGATGACCGGAGGGCATTTATCCGGACGCACCGGATCGATGCGCTCGATCATATCGGCGATCTTATTCGTGTTTTCAACGACGACCTCATACGCCTTATCCTCTCCGAGATAGGAAAATTCGGCGAGCATTTCCTCCGTCGTCCTCAAATAGAGCGGAGGCTGAAGATCCGCATCCTTAAATCCCTTTCCGTGCATAATGATCTTTCGGTAAACGGCATCCTCGGGATTGAGGAAATGCACATCGCAGGTCGCCGCAACCGGTTTTTGATAGCTCTCTCCGAGAGCGACGATACGGGAATTGATCTTTTTTAAATCCTCTTCCGATCCGATATTATAGCGCTCCTCCCCTATCATGAAAGCGTTGTTTGCAATGGGCTGGATCTCCAGATAATCATAAAAATTTACGATTCTTGCGATATCCTCGCTGCTCTCCTCCCTGAGAATGGCGGAATACAGCTCCCCGTCCGCACAGGCGCTCCCGAGGATAAGTCCCTCCCTATGCTTTGCAAGCAGAGATTTCGGAATCCTCGGTTTCTTGTTAAAGTACCGGATATGGGAATGCGATACCAGCCGGTAAAGATTCGTTCTGCCGACATGATTCTTTGCAAGGAGAATAATATGATGGTATTTCATTTTTTTTATCATATTCGGATCGCTTTCTCCGAGCCCGGAGATCTTATCCAGCCTGTTCTCTCCTCTCTCCTTAAGCATCTCTACGAATTTCTGCCAGATAAAGGCGGTACACTCCGCATCATCCACCGCCCTGTGGTGATTCTTCAGCTCTATGCCCAGAGATTTTGCAATATTATCCAGCTTGAACCTTCCCAGATTCGGCAAAAGCAGTCTCGCAAAAGCAAGCGTATCGATAATCGCGGGATCATGAGCAATTCCCATTCTCCTTGCATTCTCTCTGATAAAGCCGGTATCGAATACGGCATTATGCGCGACCAAAACGGAGTCTTTGCAAAACTCCAGAAAAAGCGGCAACTGCTCTTCGATCAAGGGCGCATCCATCACCATCTCGTCGCTGATTCCGGTCAGCTCCTGTATCTTGTAGGGAATCGGAATCTTGGGATTGATAAAGCAGGAAAACCTCTCCTTGATCTCGTTATCTTTCATTTTCACGGCGCCGATCTCGATGATCCTGTCGTGGAGAGCCGAAAATCCCGTAGTCTCTATATCAAATACGACAAAGCTGTCATCGAGAGTGTATTCTCCCGGAGCATGCACAAGCTCTTTAAGATCATCGACGATATAGCCTTCCATTCCGTAAATGATCTTCGGAGGAATCATCCCTTTCTTTTTCATCCCGCCGACGCTGCGAAACGCCTCGGTGAAGCACTGCACATTGCCGTGATCGGTCAGGGCGATCGCTTCCATTCCCCAGGAGAGCGCCTGTCCGATGATTTCATCCGCGGAGGAAACGCCGTCAAAATCACTCATTTTGGTATGACAATGAAGCTCCACACGCTTTCTCGGCGCAAGATCCTGTCTCTTTTCTCCGAAAATATTTTCAGACTTCTTAATTCCGCTGATAAAGCTCATGATCACTTCTCCGTCAAACTTATCGATACCGACAAATCCCCGAAGTTTTATGCAGGCTCCCTTTTTCAGCTCTTTTTCTAAGACTTCCACATGCTCGGGCTTTGCAAAAATCTTTGCGACTATGCTGTCCGTTCTATCCGTCAATGCAAAGGTAAAAAGCGTATTGCCCATTTTCTCGAAAAATTTGATCTCCAGACTCAGTATGCTTCCCCGGATGCTGATTTCTCCCATATCTCCGATAATATCTTTGATCTCGATAAAATCATCCTCGAAATTTTTCCCGTAAATGACATCGGGATGATGGGAGCGCTTTGCATATTTAAATTCCTTTTTGTAAATTTTCTTTGCCTTTTGAGAAAAAGCCGAACTCCTCGCTTCTCTTTTTTCCTCTTTTTTCGTATCCGATCCGCCTTTTGTGCTTTTCTCTCCGTCCTCCTCCATAAATACGGGGAGAAACTCCGTCTTCATCGGCTGCTCCTGCTCTTTTTTCTCCCGGGGCAGAAATACCTCCTCGCTGCGCTTTTGCGGCAGATAATCCTTATGCCTGATTTGAAATCTGCAGGAAACTCTGCAGCGCTGCCGAAAAATCTTATCCAATACCCGTAAAAGATCCTCCGCCTTGGAGAGGTTGAGGGAGTTCTTTTCTATGCGGATCTCCGCCGAGCCTTCTTCCGTAAAGAGAATATCCGCCTTTTGGAGCATCAGATACTCTACAATGCTGTACTGCCTTAATTCGTATAAAATGCTCTCCCTATATGCCGCAAAAAGATTTTCGGGCGTATACATTGCGGAGAGCGTATAGGACTCGATAATCCTGATCATGATCTTTCTATACGGAAAAAGCTTATCCTTGATCAGTTTTTCCATATCATGAATAAGCCATTTGTCAATCAGATGTTTTGATAGAATATAGATTTTTATTTGTTCGGAGCGCAGAGAGGAAACCACTCTTTCGACCTGCACGCTTTTAAATATTTCAAATAATTCGCCTTTTCTTTCCAGACCCGGAAAGACTTCGAAAAATAATTTCATCATTCTTACCTGCTCTTTATCCGTTTCGGCAGAGCTCTCCCCCAAACGCTGCGTTTTATCCTTTTTTTTGCTTTGCCATCTCATCCAGCTCAAATTTTAAGCCTGCAAGCAGTTCGGATTCCGGAAGCTTTCGGATGATTTTTCCTTTTTTGATGATGAGCCCCTCTCCTTTTCCTCCGGCTATGCCGATATCCGCTTCTTTTGCTTCACCCGGACCGTTTACCGCACAGCCCATTACCGCAACCTTAATATTCAGATCATAATCGGCGGTCATTTTCTCCACCTCATCGGCAAGCGCGATCAGATCGATCTGCGTGCGCCCGCAGGTCGGACAGGCGATGACCTCTATCCCTTCTTTCCTCAGCCCGAGACTTTTTAAGAGCAGTTTTGCGCAGATAATCTCCTCCAAAGGATCTCCGGCAAGGCTCACCCGTATCGTATCTCCTATGCCCTGGTATAAGATGATTCCCAGCCCGGCGCTCGATTTTATCGTTCCTCTCTTTACCGTGCCCGACTCCGTGATTCCGATATGAAGCGGGTATATGCATTGCTTCGCAATCAGCTCATGCGCTTTTACGCAGTCGATCAGATCCGAAGACTTAATGCTCACGACGAGATTGTCATATCCCATGCTCTCCAAAAGCCTGAGCTTATCCATTGCGGATTCCACCATGCCCTCCGGAGTTACCCCTCCGTATTTTGCCAAAATCTCCTTTTCGAGAGAGCCGGAGTTGACTCCGATCCGGATCGGAATCTGCGCAGACTTCGCCTTATCCACAATCGCCCGAATCCTCTCTTCAGAGCCGATATTACCCGGATTGATTCTGATTTTATCCGCGCCGTTTTCGATCGCCGCTATCGCAAGCCGGTAATCGAAATGGATATCCGCCACTAAAGGAATCCTTATATGCTTTTTAATCTCTCCCAGCGCTTTTGCCGCCTCCATATCGGGAACCGCCACTCTGATGATTTCACATCCGGCATCTTCCAAGCCCCTGATCTGCTCCACTGTCACAAAGATATCCGAGGTCTTGGTATTGCACATGGATTGAATCAGTATGGGGGCCCCCCCTCCTATCACTTTATTTCCTATCTTGATTTGTTTTGTAAGCATTTATTTCTCCAAATTTATTGCATATCCGATCGCTCTTTATTTTCCTCTTTCACCCGATCAAGAACCTTGATCGAGGATTTTGCTCAAAGACTTCGATAGAACGCTCTATCTGAATAAAATATTTTTCACGTCATTAAAGAGGAGGAAAACCATTAAAACCATCAGCAGTGCAAAGCCCGTCAGATGAATCATGCCTTCCAGCCTCCTGTTCAGAGGCTTTCTCCTGATCGCCTCCGCCAAAATAAATAAGATTCTTCCCCCGTCCAATGCGGGCAGAGGCAGCAGGTTCATCACCCCGAGGTTCGAGCTCAGCACGACGACCAAGCCTCCTACGGAAAGCAGCATGATAAGAATCCCTTCCGTCTTCGATTCCTCGACGGTTCTTCCGATGATATTCACTATGCCGACCGGACCGCTGATCTCGCCCGCTCCTATCCTGCCCGAGATGATCAGCCTCAGTCCCGTCAGAGTGGATTCAATGCTGTAAGCCACCTCTTTTGCCGCATATCCCATGACGGCAAATGGATTTTTTATCTTGGTTGTCCCGCTGGAGACGATTCCCGCCATATAGCTTTGGTATTCCTCGCTGAATTTCGGACGAATATGAAAATCAAGGATCTGCGGTCCCTGATCACTCTGCCTCCTTATCCTCAGATCGGTCTCTCTTCCCTGATTCAGCGCAAAATACATGCTGATCTCCCTGTAAAAATCGATTTTATGATTGTTGATGGCAAGAACCTCGTCTCCCGGCAGCATCCCCGCCTCCGCGGCAGGATAGCCCTCCATCACATCCGAAATCACGGGCTTATCGACACCGATTGCGGAAACGATAAAAATCGAAACGATAAAGGAAAGGATAAAATTAAATAAAGGACCGGCGGCGATAACCAGAAATCTTGCCAGGGGAGATTTGGAGTTAAAGCTTCCCGGATTCGTTTCCTCTTCCTCATCTTCCCCAAGCATCATACAGGAGCCTCCGAGAGGAAGGAGCTTGAGCGAGTACCTGGTTTCCTTTCCCTGCACCGAGAAAATCCTCGGTCCCATTCCCACGGAAAATTCGATTACCGTAATTCCCGCTTTCTTTGCAAAAATAAAATGTCCGAATTCATGGATTAAGACAATCAGACCAAAAATTAATAACGATATAATGATATTCATATTCTTCCTTTTTCTTTTCTTTTTATCTCAGGCTTTTTATATGCCTTCTCTTTATCTCACCCCGAAACGGCGGATTAAAAACTCCTCCGTCTCTCTTTGTATCTCGAAGATTTCTTCGATATTCGACGCGGGGCGAAGCCTGTGCACAGCCATTGCTTCCTCTATCATCGCAGTAATCTCGAGATAGCGGATCTTTCTTTCCAAAAAACGGGCGACCGCATATTCATTTGCGGCATTATAAACCGTAGGCATGCTCTGCCCTTCCTTTGCCGCGGCATACGCAAGGGGAAGAGCGGTAAAGACTTCAAAATCCGGCTTTTCCATCTCTATCCCTCCAAGCTTTGCAAAATCCAGCCTCTCTGCCGCAAGAAAAACTCTCTTCGGATAATAGAGCGCATATTGTATCGGCAGCTTCATATCCGGAGTTCCCAGCTGTGCCATCACGGCTTTGTCTGCAAACTCCACCATGGAATGGATCACCGAACTCGGCTGTATCAAAATCTCAACCTGATCCGGATGCAGATCAAAAAGCCGGCATGCCTCGATCAGTTCAAGCCCTTTATTGACCATTGTGGAGGAATCTATGCTGATTTTTTTTCCCATGCTCCAGTTCGGATGGCGAAGCGCCGCCTCAAGACTGACTTCTTCCAGCCTCTTTTTTTCATAGCCCCGGAAAGGACCTCCCGAAGCCGTTAAGATCAGCCTTTCAATCGGATTATGCTCATTGCCCTGTATGCATTGGAAAACGGCGGAATGCTCCGAATCGACGGGAAGAATCCTCACTCCCTTCTCTTTTGCCAGCGGCATGATGATATGCCCCGCGCAAACCAGACTTTCCTTATTGGCAAGCGCAAGATCCTTCCCCGCCCGGATCGCCGCAAGATTCGGCTCTATGCCTATCATTCCGACAATTGCGCTGAGTACGGTATCGATCTCTTCCAGAGCGGCAATTTCCTTCAAGCCCTCCATACCGCTTAGGATCTTGCAGGAAGTATCGGCTGTTTTCTCGCGAAGAAGCTTTGCATCCTCTTCCTGCCAGACTGCGGCAAACTCGACCTCAAACTCCCGGATCTGCTTTTCCAAAAGCCCGATATTGGCTCCTGCGGCAAGTCCGAGCACTTTGATATCCCGATTTGACCTTACGATATCTAAGGTCTGGGTTCCGATCGAACCCGTGGAACCCAATATGCTTATCTTTTTCATTCTATGCCTCGACCTATATTAAAAACTTCAATGCAAAAAATACTGCCGGCGCGGTAAAGAGCATGCTGTCGAAACGATCCAGGATGCCGCCGTGCCCGGGGATGAGATTTCCGTAATCCTTAATCTCATGATTTCGTTTGATTGCGGAAGCGGCGAAATCACCGATCTGGGAAATCACCGAACCGATCGCAGAGGCGAGCGCGCAGACCAGCTGCGGATTTTCCACCTCCTGCATATGCATCCTGAATACGGCAGCAAAAATAAAGCCGAGCGCCGCCGCTCCGAGCACGCCGCCCAGGCATCCTTCTATCGACTTCTTCGGACTGAGCTTCGGCGCAATCTTATGCTTTCCGATCAGCATGCCTACGGCATAGGCACAGGTATCGCTTCCCCAGCTCGATAAAAAGATCAGCCATACCAGATATCTTCCGTCCGCTATCATTCTCGTCCTGAAGAGATAGGAAAAAAGCACCGCCACATAAAACATCCCGAAAAATACCAAACTGATCTCTTCCGTCTTAAATCGCGGAAAGCTGAACACATAAACCGTCATCAAAATCAGCAGGGTCGAAATAATCAACAATGCCAGATAGAGCTCGGCATTGAAATAAATCAACAGATAATAAATCAGCGCCGCAGCATACCCGATATAGGAGATCCATTTCTTTTCTATCTTCAGCGCTCTGTACAATTCAAACATCCCGATCAGAGAGATCAGGACGGAAATCCCGAAGAGCGCAGCCCCTCCCGAGCCTACAAAGAAAAATGCCATTAAGAGCAGGATGATCCCGCTAATAAGCCTCGTAAAAAACATTATCGGCCTCCGTATCTTCTTTCTCTCTTGCTGTATTGCCGGATCGCCTCAATCAGCTCTTCCTTATGGAAATCCGGCCAAAACACATCCGTAACATAGAACTCGCTGTATGCAATCTGCCAGAGCAGGAAATTCGATACACGCAGATCTCCTCCCGTCCGGATCAAAAGATCGGGATCCGGCATTCCCCCGGTATCCAGATAAGAGGCAAGCAGCTCCTCGCTGAGAGAATCCAAAGCAAGCTTTCCCGAAGCGGCATCCTCCAGCATATGCCTGACTGCTCTGGTGATTTCATCCCTCGCCCCGTAGTTTACGGCAAAGGCAAAGACCATCCCCGTATTCTCGCAGGTGCTCTCTACCAGCTTGTCGATTCCCTCGATAATATCCGGATCGAAGCGGGATTTATCTCCTATCATTCTTACTTTGACATTATTATCATTGGCGACCTTAACCAGCTTTACCATGTAAAAGCGAAACAGCTTCATCAATGCCGCTATTTCCTGCTCGCTGCGCTTCCAGTTTTCCGTGGAAAACCCGTATACGGTAAGATATTTAACACCGAACCTCACACAGTCCTCCACGATGCCCTCCAAGGTCTCGCAGCCCGCCTTATGCCCCATCGCTCTGGGCACATTGTTCTTTTTTGCCCAACGTCCGTTTCCGTCCAAAATAATGGCAATATGCTCCGGAATCTTCAGTTCTTCGATATTGAATTCGCTCATAATCTCCTCTTTTACGATCTTTCCGATACCTTTTCTATGCTCAAGCTATCATACTATAAATCAAGGGTAATGCAAAATATTTTTAAAAATCATTTTGCAATACCCCCCTTTTTCCTGCCCGAAATATTTGCCTCCCGATTATACCGTGAGGATCTCCTTTGATTTTGCCTCTACCGCAGATTCTATCTTTTCAGTCGCCTTATCCGTAGCCTTCTGCATCTTTTCTTCAAAGAGCTTTAAATCGTCCTCGCTGATCTCCGAAGCTTTTTCCGCCTTCTTCATATGATCGATCGCGTCTCTTCTGATATTTCTGATCGCAACCTTCGCCGCCTCGCCTTTTTTCTTGATATCCTTGACCAGTTCCTTACGTCTTTCCTCGGTAAGCTCCGGGAAAACCAGTCTGATTACGGAGCCGTCATTGGTCGGATGAATGCCGAGCTCCGAGGTGTTGATCGCCTTTTCGATTTCCTTTAAAAGGCTTTTCTCCCAAGGCTGTATCAGAATCATCCTCGCTTCGGGAACGGAAATATTTCCTACCTGCTGTATCGGAGTAGGCGTTCCGTAATAATTTACCTTGATTTTATCCAGCACATGAGGATTCGCACGTCCCGCTCTGATCGTCAAAAAATCCTCCTGCAAAACATGAATGGTTTTTTCCATTTTTTCTTTGTATTGTTTGATTTTTTCTTCCATACTATCCTCCTGTAGGGCAGATTTCCTGCCATTGATCTTTTATTTTTTTGCTGCAAAAGGCGCAGTCTTTTTTATACCGTAACGATCGTACCTCTGATCTTTCCCTGCAAAGCGTCGGATATTGCGTTCTCCTCTCCCAAATCAAAAACGGCAAGCGGCATCTTATGCTCCATGCACATCACGGAAGCCGTCAGATCGACAACGCCGAGCTTTTTGGAGATCAGCTCCTCTATGCTCACCTTCTCATATTTTTTGGCGTTCGGATTTTGTTTCGGATCGCTGTCATAGACTCCGTCTATGGATTTTGCCAGCAATATCATGTCCGCCTCCAGCTCCACCGCCCTGAGTACGATTCCGGTATCCGTCGAAAAATAGGGATGCCCGGTACCTCCGGCAAAAAATACCACCTTTCTTTCGCAGAAGCACTGCTCCACCCTGTCCTTGGAAAAGAGCGCCGTCATCGTTCCGCAGATAAAAGGCGAAAAAATTGCGGTATCCATTCCTTCGCTGCGGAAAATCTCCGAAACATAGATGCAGTTCATCACCGTGGCAAGCATACCGATCTGATCCGCCCTCGTCCTGTCGATGTCCTTCGAGCTTCTCCCTCTCCAGTAATTTCCTCCGCCGATCACAATTCCCACATCTACGCCGGAGCAAAATGCCTGCCTGACCTGTTTTGCAACGGAGCGAACCACCGCATCATCATACCCTGTACTGAGTTTTGACGCCAATGCCTCGCCGCTCAGCTTCAGCATAACTCTCTTATTCTTCATCCTCTTTGTATTAAAGCGCCTCTGCGCTGTTTCTCCTTTTATTTTCCCTTGCCAGTATAGCATAAATCTATATTTTTGAAAAGCAAACTTGCTCAATATGGCTCTGCATCCATGCTCTTCTCAAAGATTCCCCTGTACTCCTCTAAAAGTTCGTAGGCACGCAGCCTCGTGCTCTCCACCTGACTCTTCACATACTCGAGACTTGCCTTGGAGCCGCTTGCCTTCATCGCCGCCTCCGTCGCCAGAATATCTCTTTGCAGCCTCCATTCCTGCTGCTGCTTTGCAAGCACTTCCGCCTGCTGATCGTCCAAAGAGCGCATGATTTCGTCATAGATGATTTCAAGCTTTCTCTCCCAGTCCTTAAGCTCCGCCGAAAAAATATTGAGCTGCTTGATATTCGGGCTTTCCCTGTTCTCTTTCCTTATGCTGCTGTTTCTCAGCTCGGTTTCATCTAAGCTGCTTTTTAGATACTCGTAATAGAGCTTCTCTTCCTGCAAAAACTCCTCCGAAATCGGATAAGTCTCCTCCTTCGAAAGACTTTCTTCCTTCCTTTTTTCAGCATCGATATAGCGATCTACCGACCAGCTCAGGGCAATACCCGAAAACAGAATCAGGGCAATCGTTATATTTAAGATCTTAGCCTTTTTCATCTTATCTCATCCATTTATCACAGAGTGCATTGATCTGATCTGCAAACTTTGCCAAATCCTTATTGCTTCCTCCCTTGCTCGATTTGATCACCGCATTCAGTCTTTCTCCCGCCGCAATCAGCCTTAGGTATACGCCGCTCTCCCTCCTGTTCTTTTCGACTTCCTTACTGATGGGAACGCCTATCGTCTCTTTGATCCAGACTCCATTGGCAAGATCAAATATGCTTCCCGAAAAAGGGGCTCTCGCATGGATGCCGAATTCCTCTCTCAGATTTTTTTCGAAGCCCTCACATACGCTGTCCTCTCCGTGCACGATGAAAACGGCTTCCGGCTTCGGGGAAAATGCGCTTATCCACTTCTCGAGCCCTCCCTTATCCGCATGGGAGCTTATGCTCTCCAAGGTCTCTATCGCGGCATTCACCATAATGCTGTCTCCGAAGAGCTTTACGCTCTCGCTTCCGTCCTGCAGCGTGCGTCCCAATGTTCCTACGGACTGATATCCGGCAAAAACAATCGTCGAATCCTCCCTCCAGAGATTATGCTTGAGATGATGCCGGATCCTTCCCGCATCGCACATTCCGGAAGCGGAAATGATCACCTTCGGATTCGGATTGAAATTGATCTGCTGGGATTCCTCCAAACTCACCGCAGTTTTAAGCCCTGCAAAGGCAATCGGGCTGATTCCGGCTTTTACGAGCTCTCTCGTCTCCTCGTCCAGGCAGTCCATCAGATTATCTCTGAAAACGGAGATCGCCTCCGCCGCAAGCGGACTGTCCACATAGACCTCGAAGCCCTCATGCCCCTTTATCATCCCCTCCTGCTTAATCCTGCGGATAAAATATAAAAGTTCCTGCGTCCTTCCCACCGCAAATGCGGGAATGACAACATTGCCTCCTCTATCAAAGGTCTTTTGCATGATCTTTGCAAGTTCTGCCGAATGATCCACACCGGGCTTATGATATCTGTCTCCGTAAGTGGATTCCATTACCACATAATCCGCCTCCTTGATATACTGCGGATCCTTGATCAAAGGCTTATTAAAGTTTCCGATATCTCCGGAGAAAACAATCTTCTTTTGGACCTCTCCCTCCTTCAGCCAGACCTCGATCGAAGCCGAGCCCAGAAGATGCCCCGCATCGATGAACCTCGCCCTGATATTCTCTCCGATTTCGACGATCTCCCCATAATCAAAGCCCTCAAAAAGCTTAAGCGCATCGATTGCATCCTGCATCGTATAAAGCGGAGTTACCAGTGCGGTTCCCGCCCTCAATGCTTTTCTGTTTCTCCAATCCGCCTCCGCTTCCTGGATATGAGCGGAATCCTTCAGCATGATATTGCTGAGCGCCTTGCTCGCATTGGTGGTGATAATTCGTCCTCTGAAGCCGTGAGCGAATAAAAGCGGAAGAAGCCCCGCATGATCGATATGCGCATGGGTCAGCAATACCGCATCCAGTTCTGCCGGAGCGACCGGCAGGGGAGCGTTTTCAAACACATTGATACCCTGCTCCATACCGTAATCGACCAACAGCTTCGTTCCCGCACATTCCAGATAATGACAGCTTCCGGTCACCTCATGATCGGCTCCTATAAATTCAAGTATCATAAAGACCTCCTTATCCTGCAAAGTAGAAACTATCTTTGAGTATATCTTTTATAGGCAAGACTTGCAAGATTTATTTATGCGGGGCGCCTGAGCAAAGCAAAAAAGAGTCAAAAAAAAACAGAGAAATGCGGCAGTCGCATCTCTCTGTCCGATCGGCATATTCTTTCCCTTTTTACTTACTGCACTGCATTCTCCGTCTTATAGTAATGATAAAGACAGGTTTCATTTGCATCGGAAATCAGATCTACCTTCCCGCTTTTCCAAAGACCTTCCAGCAAGAGCTGAACATCCGGCTGGATCTGCGCATTCTCATGTGAGGAAAAAATATAAACCGAAGGATATTGCTCAATCAATGCCAGATCCTCTGCAATCGCGTCATAAAGAATCATTTGCTCTTCGGATTGCAGTCGGGAATAATCATAAGTTTCCTGCCCTAAGATACAGTTTCCGATAATCTTAGGGGTCTGAGCCATAAGATTGACATCTCCCTGCCCATAACCGGTTTCGTAAAGATAGCTCGGTATGGCAAAGTTTCTGATATAAACCATATCCCCCTCTTGAAGATTCGCTTTTAAATACCTGATGCCCGGCTTCACCTCGCTGCCCGGCAAATACACCCCCTTCGCCGTATAAGAAGGGAGCACCCCTTTTCCATATTGGAAAGCCGTGAAAAAAGCAAATAAAATGAGCGCCGCTTTTAACAATACTCCCTCTTTTTCCATGCAGTAATCAATAACCGCTTCCATTAGCGGAATATTAAAAAGCAGAAGCAGGATGGGAATAAAAAGCATAAATCTCGTGGCAACCGGATAATAACCCCGACAAGAAGCAAGCAGCAAAATAAAGATACCGAGACAGATTTGCTTATCTGTCGTTTTCAGGGATCTTTCCTTGATGATCATTACCAATCGGAGCAAGGCAAGCAGGATCATCACCAAGGGGAGGATGAGGCTCATTTCTCTCAGCGGATAAAAGATCTCTTTGAGCATATCAATCATTGTATGCAGCGCTTCGATTGTTCGGGGAATCAGCGGAAATTTTAATGTTTCCCTTTTTTCCGGGATTCCCGAATTATTATGCCGATAAGAAAGCCAAAGCAAATAATTCAGGATAAAACTGAGCAATACAAAGAGATATTTCCATGTTTTCCTGATCAGCCGAAGTAAATCATTTTCTTTTTTTACCAATTTAATGCAGTCTTCTCCTAAAAGAAGGAGCATTCCCGCGGCGACAAAAAACACCGCGGCATAAGAAAACCATATGATGATTGAATTGAAGAGTAAAAGCCTGTTCAGATCGAGTTTTCTCTTTTCATATAAGGCAAAAAGATATATCGCCAATAAAACAAAAAAGCAATCCGACATATAAGGTTTAAGATCATTCCCGTAATAAATATAGATGGGGATAATCGCAACAAAAGCCGTATATATACACCATCTCCTTACATCCAGCACGCGCTCGCAAATATTCTTTAAAAGATAAAGGCAGGCTGCAAATGAGATCAGAGACCAAATTCTCAGCACCAGCTTTGATGGATTGAAAATAATGGTAAGCAGCTTTACAATATACAGATATCCTGCCGGAGCTCTCTGTCCCATATCCAGGGGAAATGCCAGCATATTGCTCAAATTTCTGTTTATAATGGAGCTTGCAAGCATCGCCTCCTCTATCCAGAGCGATCTGTCGTAAAAATACGGAACGATATGAGCCATAATTCCAAAACTCAATACCAGCAGGGCTATTCGGCTTGTTTTCTTCTCTTCCATGACCGGACCTTCTTTCGACTATGCGTTTAAAATCTTTCCTATGCTTCCGCCCGGATGATTTTTTCCGAAACTTTCTTTGTCTACTTCGAAACGGTTGGCAAGTTCAACGGCAATCCCCTGCAAAACGATAAGGTAGGTGGTCGTTGAGTTATTCGGAACGATATCCCACTGGTCGCCCTCATGTTCAAGATCCATCAGCAGAGTTTCCTCCGCCAAATCGCATACTTGTGAGCTCTTATTAAAAGTCATCGCCCAAAGCCTGCAATCCCTTGCTTTTAAGTGATGCCCAAGAACTATCGTTTCCGAAGTGTTTCCGCTCTTGGAAAGCAGTATCACCAGATCACCGTCTTTTACTATTCCCAAATCACCGTGCACGGCTGTATTCGTATGCAAAAAACCGGCATTTAATCCGTAAGAATTCATTGTACCGACAAATTTCTCACAGATGGGAACATTTTTTCCCAATCCGGAAGTAATGATTTTATTTCCGCGCTTAATCGTCCGGAAACATTCTTCCACAAGCATTTCATACTTTTCTTCATCAATGGATGCAATCGCTTTCCTAAGAATTTCAAAGTTTTTCTCGTAGTATTTTATCATCGCACACTCCTTTTTATCCAAGAACAATCTTGCATATTTTCTCTACGTTTTCCGGCTCCAGATCTGCATACATCGGAAGACATAAAACATGTGTTGACATATATTCCGCTACGGGCGTTCTTCCCTTATCAAAATCCTTATAGCAGGAAAAGCAACTGGTAAGCGGATAAAAATACTTTCTTGCCAATATTCCCTCTTCTCCCAATCTTCTTGCGACCTCATCTCTATTGTACTTATACTCATCGGTAAAGATCACCGGATAGTAGGCATAATTTCTCTCCAGCCCCGCAATCTCCGGCAGGAGCTTGATTCCCCGGGTTCCTCTTAAGAAGGAATCGTAGACTTCAAAAACAAGTTTTCTTTTCCTGATCTCCTCATCAACATGCCTGATGTTGCAAAGTCCCATCGCAGAATGGAATTCGCTCAGCTTTGCATTTGTCCCGATATGATCCGCCTCTTCCCCTCCCGGGCATAGACCGAAATCCCTCAAATGCCTTATTTTTTCTCCGAGCCCTTCTCCCTTGAAGCTCAGTCCCCCCCCCTCCACGGTATGGAAAACCTTTGTTGCATGGAAGGAATACATCGACATATCTCCGTATCCCGCCATCGAAGCTCCTTTATATTTCGCTCCGAAAGAGTGAGCGGCATCATAGATCACTTTCAGTCCGTTTTTTCTGGCAATTTCATCGATCTCCTCGATATGGCAGGGAATGCCGTATACATGCACTCCCATAATCGCAGAAGTCTTATCGCTGATCAAGTCTTCGATCTTCTTCGGATCTATCGTCCATCTTTCCGGATCAATATCGCAAAATACCGGTTTAAGACCGCTTCTTACGATGGAATTGGTAGAAGAGATAAAGGTGAAAGGTGTGGTGATAATTTCTCCCTCGATCTCCAATGCCTCCAGACCGATTTCCAGTGCACAGTGCCCGTTGGTAAAGAGCTCAAATTCTTCGACTTGAAAATACTCTTTTAATTCTGCGGAAAGCCGCTTATGCTTCTCTCCGACATTGGTAAGCCATCTGCTCTCCCAAAGTCCCGATATCTCCTCCATATACTCCTCTATGGGCGGCATGGAGGATCTGGTTACAAGTATTTTTTTCATTTTTATAACCTCTTATTTTTAGTATTTTTATTTCCACTTTACAAAAAATCGGATCAGTTTCTGATTTCTGAAAAAGCTTTTATGCTTATAATAAAAGCTATATACAAAATCGGGGATTCTGATGATTCCAAATAATTTTGGAACAACTCTGGAAGTATCTCTGCTGTTTCCCTTGCTGAACTTCGATAAGGAAAGCTCTATTCTCTCATCTATAAAAACAGGAACTCCCGGTTTATTAAAGGAATAAATAAAATGTGTATTATGCGAGGGGTATATGACATGCAGATCTCTTCCTCTGGATGCCAATAATTCACAAAATCCGTTTCTCGTGGCATATACCGAATGGCATTTCATTCCTATATAAGTAATTTCTTCCGCACTGAGATCTTCAAAACGAGTTCCCTTAACCGTGTATTGACGAGTCTTCGGCGCAGAGATCACTCGAAGCCCCTCCTCTTTCAATTCTGAGGCTATATCTGCCCAATATCTTTCAGAAACACAATCTATCGTTATCGCTTCCGGAAGGAAAAGAACCGTTTTTGAAAGATCCCCGATTCGTTTCATCTTCTTCAGGCTCTTTGAGGAAAGCTCGGGTATCCTATCGGGATACTTCAGTTTCGTATCCTCATCTAAGCCGAAGAAGCGGTACAGCCAAGGCAAAAATCTTTCCGTTGAATACAGCCCGTGGATCGGAGCATAATACAGACTCTCTTCCTTATGTGCAAAGGGATGTGCCACATAAATTTTCCCCTTGGTGGGATTCGGATATCTATTACTCAATACTTCTAAATCCAATCCCTCCGTATCAACCAAAATATAGTCTTCTATACCATAAAGCTTAGGAATAAATTCGTGCTCTTCCTGTACCAGGAGACAGATAGAAGCACCTCTCAACATCTCCAATTCCTGTTTCAATGCACAAACGATTACCGTAAAGCCAATACCGGCATTACACAGATAATAATACTTTTCTTCTGAAAAAAACTCTTCTTTTAAGATGATGCTCTGTTTAATATCGGATTTATTCATGCGCTCCTTCATTTCACCACTCTTGTCGGTATGTATTTTCAACGGTCTTTTAATATAATTATTTTTATACAGCTGCAAGCGAAAATCAGCCTGCAACATGCATTCCGAAAAAATCTTATCTGCAATAACGTTATTTGTCTCTTTATTAAAATCAATTGCGTTTTGAATGAAGGTATTCAAAAATTCAACCGGTGTAATACCCGAACAAACACCTGCACCGGTTCTTTGATATACCGTCATCGGCATATCTATATAATAATAATTGCCTTTCAGAAGAAGATAATAAAACTGCGTAAAATCAAATAATACACTTTCCTTATATTTTATTTCCTTCAAATCAATCGCCGAGGACCTGATCAGTCGGGAAGATACATAGGGAATATAGCCTCCTTCCGTCTTATGCAAAAAATCCTTATATTTAAAAATATTTTTTGTTTTCAAAAATTTCTGTGTACAGCAAAGAGAATTTTCTTCATATTCTCTGCTTGTCTCATCCAGCGATATCAAATAGGAATTATGACCGCAAAAACTGCATTCCGGATACTTCTCCATTACAGAGATCTGCAACTGAAGCTTATGATCATTACACCAATAATCATCCCCTTCAAGAATCATAAAATATTTCGTATCTACCGATTCCAACGCTCTCCATATGTTCGCCTGCGCTCCCATATTCTTTTTCGCTCTAAATACATTGATTTTATCCGAATATCGAGAAGCATATTCCTCGATAATTTCTCCCGTCCTATCCGGAGAGGCATCATCAAAAATATTGATTTTATAGAGATATTCCGTCTTCTGAGAAAGAATGGAGTCCAATGCTCTTCCTATATATTTCTCATGCTTATATGTTACTACCAAAATCGTACATAAAATTCGCTCTTCCATTATATCCCCCTTACCATTGCTCACTTATCACTATTTCTTCGTTGATTTTGGTACATCTGAACATATCATTTAAACAGTAAAGAAAATATGCCCTATGTGTAGGATAATAAACATAGAGATTCTTTCCGCGGCTGAAAAGTATATCACAAAGCCCGCTCCTGACCGAATAAACCTCCTTGCAATATAGCCCCAGTTGCACCGCTTCCAGGGAACTTAAATTTACATACGCAGTTCCGGGCAGGGTATTGGTCTTATCAATCACATTGGAAATGACAAAGTCGCCTCTGTTTTTTATTTTCTTGATTTTTTCTTTCCAAAAATTTATATTTATTCTTACCATGGAGGTCGCTTCGGGACTGATCATCACTATTTTTTCAAGAGGAGCAATTTTCTCAATCTTCTCTCTTAACTTATCCGTCATTTCCGGATATCTGATAGGATACTTCATTTCGGTAGACTTATCCATACCAAAAAAACCCATATACCAAGGTAAAAATTTTTCGGTAGATACCTGGTCGCGAACAGGCTGGAACATTTTTGCCAATTCTTTATGAAAAACCGGATGAGCGGCAAATATCTTTCCCGGAGTCGGAAATCTGACAGCTTGAGACTCTATATACTTCATGTCTTCCTTCGAATTAATGATATAGAACTCCTCTATCCCATACATGGGGGGAATAAATGCATGTGTGTCTTTTACTAAAAATATAACTTTTGCCTTGAATTTTTCTTCCAAATCAGTTTTGATGGCTGCCGTAACCATCGTATCTCCAAGCCCCGCTCCGCAATAGTAATAGTATGTATCCGAAGCAAGTTCCATATCTCTAAAGTAAGATTTTCCCAAGATCAGACCCTCCAATCCAATAATACTTCTATTGCATCTACGTCAAAAACAGGTATTTTATGCTCAAGATATACCGCCTTTCTCTCCGCATAAGCATTATCCACAAATATCGATTTCTTATCCTTAATGTATTTTGCCTTATTATCCTTCGGATCAATCAAATGCACCTCGTCAAATAATTTCCTCGGAATCAGATAATGATCCATATCCTCAAAAATATCCGTTTCGTGCTTTGTAATGAGTACGATCTTCTTCCCTTTATTTTTGCACTGATACAGAAAAGAAATTGCCGGAAGATATACCTCTTTGTCAATAATCAAGGTATCGTCAAAATCAAAATACACCGTATCGTATTCATAATCTATTTTATACCTGGATATCAATGTGCGATCCACCGTAATATGATAAGGATTCAGGATAATGTCGATATCCCAATCCATCGCATCATATACACTAAGCAGCGGAAGATTAACCCCTCTTGCCCTTGCCATGCACATCGTTCCTGCACATCGGGTGGAAATTTCAAGCAGCTTCCATGCATCATCTTTATCTTTTTTCAGCTGAAACCACCAGAGTCCTCTGAACTTGAGGGAAGTATTTATTTTTTGCGCAATCGATCGCAATTCATTGCTGAGCTCCACATCCGATGCCGAAACCGATACCCCCGCAAAAATCCGGTTTCTTGAACGCGGCAGAATAATCCTGAGTTCTCCTTTTCTGTCCGTGAAGCAGTCTACCGTCAATTCCTCCCCGGGAAGATATTCACAAATAACATAGTCCGAAAAATCCGCCTTCTCCGGAATATCTTCTGCCGATCTTAAAAGCTTTGCTCCGACTGCTCCCTGTCCCTCTTTCGGCTTGATAAAGACGGGAAAGTCTTCAATTTCCGTATATATTTTCGGACAGAATTCTTCTTCTTTAAATAATTCATAGGTTTCCGCCTTATTTCTGCAAATCCGCGAAGTCATCCGATCTGCCGAGATGATCTTGGCTTTGATTCTCTCCTTATTATCCGCAAAAAATTTTGCAACCGTATCATGAGTCGGAAAAACAATATCTATTTGATTCTCTTCGATCAGTCGATTGAAGGCTTCAAAAAAATCGTCATCGCTGATCATGGGAAGACCTGAAAAATAATTTTTAAACACATACTCCCCATGCTTATCTATGGAAGAGGCGCCGTAGAGCCTTATATTGACACAAGTAGAGAGTGCATCATGCAACTCGACCGAATTAATCTCTCCTGCCGGAAAAATCAAAACTCCTATTTTCATATTTTTCTCCAAATACTCTCCAAATAATAATGAAAACTCTATTTTCCTTTTATAAATTCCTTAACCGTATCTGCAATTATTTCCATCTCCGCTCTCGTATATCTTTGATCAATCGGCAAGGGGCAGAGCCTGTTTTCCAATACCTTTCCGAAGCCGCCGTCTTTTTGCCCTCTCCAATATGTTGCCACAAAAATTCCTTCCGATATGAGCCTTTCTCTTAATCCCTCCCTTGAACATAAAAAGGGATATACCATAGGAATTTGCTGCTCCCTCTCAAGCTTCAATTCATTGAATTTTTCCAGGTTTTCATGCAAAAACTCATAGTTTTCAATTCTTGATTTTTTAACCTGCTCATAATCGATCGAGGAAAGAATGCTTCGTGTTAAGGAAGACATTTCCTTTATTCCTTCCCGATCAAGAATTTCTTCATTGCGCTGAAAATCCGAATATCCTTCCCGGGCTCCGAGCTCTCGTCTTTTCAGAAGATAAGGCATTCTATCCCAAGAAATATCTTGTTCCAGTTCCATTGCCTTGTGTTCATCTGAAATATATAAGTATGCTCCATCCGAAACACCGAAAAACTTTCTTGCAGAATTAAATCCCATATTACCTTGTCTGATCGAAAAAAAACTTTGAGAATCATCAATAATTAGATTTTTAACCGTTTCTTTCATTCTTCTAACTTGCCTTGCAGATATGCCAAAATAATTTGTATATAAGACAAAATCACCCTGTTTAAATTTTATCTTAGGCATCATATTCTCATCAATATCATAGAACGAGTATTTGCAATTCTCTGTCTCAAGAACGTCCCATATAATCGGACAGGTATATGCCGGTATCCATATCATTTTTATTCCCAAGACTCTGATAAAATATCTCAAACAGCTTCTTCCAGAATTCAATCTTATACAATCTTGGTAATATTCCTTTTCTTTTTTGAGCTCAAGCTCAAAATATCCGCCTATCTCTCTCATTATCTTATACTTCCAAACTATAATCAGAAAGCATCTTTTTTATTTCTTCCTTACTGTTAAACATCATTACATCCACAATGGATAAATTCGGCACAAATTCATTATTGAATTGTTTATAAACTATATCTCCGGTCTTAAGAAAATTGAGCTTAAGCCCCTCTTTTTCAAAGTCTTTGCTTTCATAAAGCTCCTTTCCTCCGATTGCATTAATATAGGTATCTCCTCCTAAGTGCTTGCAAATTTCTATTACGCGCGCTTCTTTCTTAAGATCATTGTTTTTTTCGATCTTTGAAGAAAGAATCAGTTCTGTCTCTATTTGCAAATATTTGCAGATTTCTCTGATAGAATTTTCAATGAAACAAGATAAATTATTTGTTTCAAAGTAAACTATTTCCTCCAAAACTGCATATACCTCCTGATAAAATGGAGCCTTTTTATATGCCATCGTAAAGGTCGAAAGTAATTTTTCCATCGGATTATATTTCTCTTTGGAGGGCATTAATTCAACTTCATTTATCTTCTTAAATGAACTTGCTTCTTTCATAATAATATTAAAAATCTTTGCCTCCCCTTGATAAAGATAGCGATTTCGATTAATCCAACCACCTTTTATAAAATTCACATCATCATAAATGACATATTTGTCTACACATTGAATTAACTGCCAGTAACCAATATATGGCAAAAAATATGGCTGCATAATACCTATTTTCAATCTTACACCTCCAAATTGCTATCCTTTAAAATGTATTCTATATATTTTTTTCAATAATGTAAAGTTTTTTAAAGACGGGCGGAAGAAAAACTTAAGCGTCGCTCTTAATACCAAATTTCTTTCAAAATCTGAAAATACAATATTTTCCCCGGTATTTTCATGTATATACATTTCCAGCTTCTTGCTTAACTCATAATCTGTCAGATAGGAATGAAAATCACTATATATCCGATGGGTTGCATTGCTCTTATTCTCTGTATGTATTCTGTATGCAGCCATGATTTCGGGGATCCTGTATATCTTTCCCCTGCAGGCAAGCATGACCGCTATCGTCCGATCCGCTATTGTATAATGAATTCTGCTGATCGTATCCGGAGAACAATCGGCATGGAATATATTTTTATGCAAAACGGAAACTGGATGACCGGGAAGAAAAATCCCCCGAAAATCTTCCAGCCCATACTCTCTTTTCTCGGAAATCCAGCTTATCTTCTGGTCTTTTAATGGGTTTCCTTCCCTGTCTACCCTGGATACATCATGTGTACACGCAATATATGAAGGATTTTCTTCAAGAAAACTCACCTGTATATGAAGCTTGTTTTGATCCGTCCAATAATCATCTCCCTCACAGCCTGCAATATATTTTCCCCTGCATTGTTTTAAGAGATCTACCAGATTATTCGCAGGACCGATATTCTTTTCCCGCAGTGTCGCCCTTATGATATCGGGATATCTCTTTGCATATTCTTTTACGATCTGAGCGGTTCCGTCTCCGGAGGCATCATCTCCGATTAAAACTTCTATCTTAAAATCGGCAAGCTGAGCCAAAACGCTTTCTATCGCCTGAGAAATATAATCACGGTGATTATAGGTGAGCATCACCACACTCACCTTCACCGATTCCTTCTCTTCTGTCAACATCCTCTTATTCCTTTATGACTAAAGCTTATCATCTATACGAATTTTTACATCACAGCCCCTGTCTCTGTCCTGATTAACGGCATAAGCCATATCCAAGCCCGAGGGCTTCCTGTCATTAAAGAGTATTCTCTCTCCAAATGGTATATTATTCAGGATGGAATTGTAACGGATTCCGTTTTTCAATAAAAACTCTTCGGTTTCTTCCATTACCTCATCCGCTCTTGCCGTCAGAATAATAATATAATCTTCTTCGGGAATCTGTGCAAAGAGCTCTTTTACTCCGGGGAGGAGAATATCTCCTCCCTCTTTATAGCCGTTATGGCGAAGCAGGGTTCCGTCCAAATCGAAAATCCAAGTTTTCGGCAATGATGACAGGTTCAATATCAATTTGCTATCTCCTCTAAAAGTTCATCCAAGATTTCCTCAAATAAATAAGTTCCGTTATAAAATGCGCCGCAGATCGAATCATAATCTTCCCATGCATATGTGGTAAGAGAGAGCCAGATCAGCACATGGAGGAATTTAATCTTTTTAGAATTGCAATTCGGAATATTGCTCAAATAGTAATCGGCAAGATCCCTCCAGCCGTTTGTTTCAATCCTGAGGTTTACGCTCTTATCGAAAATATCAAGCTCAAACTTCTTATTGTTGAACTGATCATAATCTCCGTATATGGAGTAATACACCTTTGCCCAGTCATAATCTGCATCTCCGTAAAACTCGGTGCTTCCGAAATATCCCCTCGGATCGATGAAAATCACATTCAGTTCCTTATCAACCATCGTATTGGAAAAGGTACAGTCTCCGTGAATCAGAGCAAAATCTTCCTTTTGGTCAATGCAAAGCTTTTCCACCAATTTCCGGATCTCATCTCTGTAAAAGAAAGGATTTCGGCAATCTTTTCCGTTAATTTCAATGCTTTCCTCTCCCGCAAATGGAATCAGATTCCTTACCTTATCGATTCGATTGAAGGTCTTATGATAGTAAGTCTCCATGATGCTGAAATTATCTGCCGGTTCGGAAGCAAAGGAATGAAGCTTGTTTAAAGAAGCGATCAGAGAATCGATAACCTTCTTCTTCTCTTCCTCGCCAAGCTCTACTCTGTAAATATTATCGCCGTCTATTTTTTCCATCACCAGAGGATCATACTCATAAATCATCGGTATTTGTTTGAAATTATACTTCCTCAGCTCCTTATACCACTTGATTTCCATCACGGCAAGCTGTCTTCCCTGGTCATCCACCGGACGCTTAATCAGCATATCTCCTCTGTCCTCTATGCTGTTAAATGGTCTGCACCTGAACATGCTTTTGTTTTGATTGGCTTTTTCTATCGCATCCAAAGTTCCGGTTTCTATCGTTTTTTGCAGAGGAAGCCTCTCGAAACCGATACCGCGTGATTGCAGCCATCTGACAAACTCTCCGCTTTCCGGCACTTCCCGCAAAAGCTCTTTATCTTCAAAAATAAACATGCCGGCAACACCGTCTTCCACGGAGGGAAGCTCTGCAAATTCTCCGTCCTTATAGGACCATCTGCATTCAAACTCCTCCGAAATACCGATGATGTTTCCTCTTGTTTTGTCTATATCCAATTCCTTATCCAGGATCAGATCCGACCAAATCAGCATAAATCTGGTATCATCCGGAATACCGGCAAGAGCCTGTTTAATTCCTCCGCAGGTTCCCGTTCCGCTCGCATTAACGGTGATGCAGTATACAAAACCGAAAGCCTCCAGATATTTTTGCAAAACATCATGTTTATAATCTCCGATAATAATATATTTCTTATTCGGATATTTTCTGAATAAATGAAAAATAATCGGAAGATTATCCACGGGAACGATACCCTTAGGCTTATTCTTCGTCAGAGTTTTTAAGCGTGTTCCCTTGCCTCCCGCCTGAATCACAATGTATTCCACTTCCTCTCCCTCGACGGAAGCTTCGATTTCCTCGATCTGACTCTTGATATACTCATCGCAAACCTCTATTGCATTCCCTTTCATCACCACATTTCCTTTCTCAAGCCAAAGTGCATGATCGCAAAGTCTTTTAACGGAATCTATTGCATGCGATACATAAATTAATGTCGTTCCCCCATCTAAAAGCTCATGCATTCTCTTTTCGCATTTCTGCTGAAAAGCAAAATCTCCTACGGCAAGCACCTCATCACAGATCAGAATATCCGCCCTTGCCATCGTCGCTATCGCAAAACCGAGTCTTGCCGCCATACCGGAAGAATAATTCTTGATCGGCATATCCAAAAAATTTTCAAGTTCTGCAAATTCAACGATCTCATCGAAATGATCCTTCATGAATTTTTCATCATGTCCGAGCACCGCCCCGTTGAGAAAAATATTCTCTCTTGCGGTAAGCTCCGCATCAAATCCGGCTCCGAGCTCGATCAGAGGCGCGATGCTTCCGCTCACCCTTACCTTTCCTTTATAAGGCTTTAATATTCCGCTGATCAGCTTGAGCAATGTCGATTTGCCCGAACCGTTCGTTCCGATCAGTCCCCATGCCTCACCCTCTTTAATCTCCAGAGAAACATTCTTTAAGGCAAGAAACTCTTTAAACATCAGCTCTCTTTTGATAAACTTGATGAAATACTCTTTTAAATTATCTATCTTTTCGGAAGCCATATTAAATCTTACGGTGATATCATCAACCTTTACGACCGTTCTCGCCTCTTCCTTTTTATCATGCTCAAAATCGGCATAATCCTTCTTTATCTCCTCTGTAGCGTCCGTTCCCGTCTTTTCAGATTTCACTTTAAATCCACCTCTTATATTAAATATATAGTATAAACTTATCCTGCGTCTTCAAAAACGCAAAAGTGCCTATCATAATGGAAGCAATTGCCCAGATTATGCCCGCCTTGATCATCTGCGCCGGCGGAAAAACATTATCCAGCACAAGCATTCTGAACTGCGTAATATATCCGTAAAGCGGATTGAAGGTTATAATCAATTCTGCCATCCACTCCTCCAGCATCGATATCGGATAAAAAATCGGCGTCAAATACATCCATGCGGTTAAAAATGCGCCGTAGATATATTGAATATCCCTGAAAAACACCGTTGCCTGTGCAAGCAAAAGCCCCAAACCTACGCAGAAGATATAGACCTGCAAAAGCACAAAGGGAATAAAGAGCATGTTGAGATTCAATTTTACATTGCTTACGAAAAAAACGATAATCATCGCTCCGAGTGCAAAGAGAGTATTTACAAAGGAACTCGTAACCTTGGAAACGGTGAAAATATATTTCGGGACATAGGTTTTTTTCAACAATGCCGCATTGCCGGTAATCGACCACATCGCCTGATTTGTCGCCTCCGAAACAAAGTTGAAAATGGTCTGACCTATGATTAGATATACCGGATAATTGCTGATATCAAATCTGAACATATTGGAAAAAACCATTACCATGATAATCATAATCAGCAAGGGATTCATGATACTCCAGATATAACCGAGAAAGCTTCTTCTGTATTTCAGTTTGATATCCTTGAAAATCAGCTGTCTGAGCAGAGGCTCATAATGTTTATATGTATTGATTCTGTCTATAAATTTTGACATCTTTAAAAAATCCTTCCCGAAGCATTCCTATCTTCCATAAAATAATTTTACCATTATTGAAATCGGAGAAAAACTGAGATAATTCGTCATTCTCAACAGCTTAATCGCCTTATTGATATTCCTGTCGTAAATACCCGGATGCTTCTGCTTTAAGTTTTGTTCAAAGGCGATCAGCTCCTTTTTCTTCCCGTGAGACAAGGGATAGCTGAGCAGTATTTTTGCCTTTCCCGCAATAATCCTTGCTATAATTCTTGCAATATAGCTCTTCTTTTCCGGTGAACATGGGATCTCCTTCTCAAGCCTCTCATAAAAAGAAAAAAGCGAAGAAAGCACCTTATCGTACTGGAGCTCGTTGGACTGCATTTTTTTAATATCTACGCTCTGTCCCTTCGTGCCGATCCGATAATAATATACAAAGTCCTCGATAAAAGAAACCGTCTTTACATAGGGAATCGGATAGAGGATGTATTCGCTGTCCACATAATACATCTTCTCGTCGATCAAAATATTGTTTTTCTGCAATATCCCGGTTTTTATCGTCATATTATGCATCTTGATATAAAGCTTGTCGGCGATTTCATCGAAAACATAGCTGCGGTGATACTCCACTCCCTCAAATGCCTTTTTGATCTCCGCCTTGAGAGCAAAACTTGTAATATCGCCGGAACCGTTATCAAATGCCCATAAAAATCCCGAATAAACAATATCCGCGTCTCCCGCCCCAAGCTCTTTTACCAAGTTGATAAATCCCTTCCGATCTACCCAATCATCCGCATCGATGACCTTGAAATACTTCCCTCTCGCATATTTGATCCCATAATTGATTCCGGAACCATGCCCCCCGTTTTCTTTAGAATACACCTTAAAGCTCTCCGGGAATTTCCTTTGGTATTCTTCCGCAATCCTCAGCGAATCGTCTGTCGAGCCGTCATTGATAATCAAAACTTCGATATGGGGAAGAATCTCCGGAATGCAGAACGACTCGCAATTATCCCTTAAATATGCCTGCGCATTATAGGTCGGAACGACTACGGAGAGGAGCTTTTCATTTTTATTTTCTGTTATCACTTTTTCACCTCATAACTTTCCGGTGAATAATGAATGACCTTCGCCCCCCCGTTCTCAAAACGGAAAGGAACATATAAAAGATCCTCCAATGCGCTTAAGACCGCCTCCCTCTTATCTTTTTCCACATAAAAAAGGAGGAAGCCTCCGCCGCCGGCTCCGAGGAGCTTTCCGCCGAGCGCCCCGGCACGGATTGCTTTCTCATAGAGCATATCGATTCCGTCCGTGGATATCTTGCTCTCTATCCCTCTTTTCAGCTTCCAGGTATAATCAAGCAGCCTGCCGAACTCCGAAAGATCTCTTTTCGAGGTCAGGATGCCATGCGCTTCATCCACCAAGGCAAGCATTTCGAGAAGTTCCTTCGTCTTATCCTTAATCGCCGTTTCGGTAGATTTCTGAATATCGGAAGAAAATCTTGAAAATCCGGTAAAAAAAAGCATCAAATGATCATTCAATAATGCCTTTCTCTCCGGAGAAATGATCAGAGGTTCGACATCATAGCCCTCGGAACTGAAACGGATTCTGTTTAAACCACCAAAAGACGCAGCTATCTGATCCTGAATTCCGCCGCTTTCCCGGCAGAGCACTCTTTCCAGATAGATTGCGTCATCTGCAAGTTTTCTCTTATCCGCATATTTTCCTTTTAAAGCATAAAATGCATTTAACAAGCCTACTGCAAAGGAGCTGCTCGTTCCCAGTCCGGAACGTGCCGGCAAATCCGCATCATAGGTGATGCGCAGCTCATGCATATCCAAATACTTCATCGCCTCTCTTACAGCAGGATGTTCTATCTCATCCACCGTTTTTACCGATTCGGTTCTTGCATAAACAATCTGAGACGAATACTCGAAAAACCTCGGCAGATGTCTCACCGTCAAGTAGCAATACTTGTCGAAACTGGTTGAAATAACGGATCCTCCATGTTCTTCATAAAAGCCGGGGAAATCTGTTCCTCCGCCGAAAAAAGACATCCTGAACGGGGTTTTCGTAATGATCATGCTCTTCCTTGCTCCTCTGTAAGTCATGCTAAATTGCTTTATATTGTACTATATTTTCCTTCATAAGACAAATATGTATTTTTTCAAATTAAATTGTTAGCATTTTATGCGTCTGCATCTTCCATGCTTTTCCTTCCCGCAAAAATACCCGCAGCTCTTACTGGAGGCTGCGGGCATGGATGCTCCCTTGCAAAAAAGCGCCCTATTCGCTCAGATAGGCTTTTTTCACTTCTTCGTTATTCATCAGCTCTTTTGCATTTCCGCTGAGAACGATTTTCCCCGTTTCCAAAACATAGGCGCGATCCGCTATCGCAAGCGCCTTTTTTGCATTCTGCTCGACCAAAAGCACCGTCGTCTCGCTCTCATGTATTTCCTTTATAATATCGAATATCTCGTTCACATAGAGTGGGGAAAGTCCCATGGAAGGCTCATCCATCACGATTACCTTCGGCTTGCTCATCAGCGCTCTTCCCATCGCAAGCATCTGCTGCTCTCCTCCCGAAAGCGTGCCCGCCACCTGCGCCTTTCTCTCCTCCAGCCTCGGAAATCTTTTGTATATTCTTTGAATATCGCTCTCTATATTTTCCTTATCCTTCCTCGTATAGGCGCCGAGCTTGATATTCTCCAATACCGTCAGCTCCGCAAAAATTCTCCTTCCCTCGGGGATATGCGCCATTCCCATGCTGACAATCTTATGGGCGGGGAGCTTCGTAATATCCCTGTCTCCGAATTCTATCTTTCCGGACTTTGCCGAAATCAAACCCGTGATCGTATGCAGTATGGAGGTTTTTCCGGCGCCGTTTGCACCGATCAGAGCTACGATCTCTCCTTTATTTACCTCGAAGCTCACCCCTTTTACCGCCTGTATGACCCCGTAGTTTACGCACAGATCATGAACTTTTATCATATCAGCCTCCCTATTCTCCAAGATATGCGGTGATCACCTTAGAATCGTTAAGCACCTCTTCCGGCACTCCGCTCACCAATTCCGTACCGAAGTTGAGCACGGTAAGATACTCACAGATTCCCGCCACCAGTTTCATATCATGCTCGATCAGAAGTATGCTGATATCGAATCTATCTCTGACTAAACGAATCGTATCCATCAGTTCCTGCGTTTCCTGCGGATTCATTCCCGCCGCAGGCTCATCCAGCAAAAGGAGCTTCGGCGCGCTGGCAAGCGCCCTGGCGATTTCAAGCTTCCTCTGCTTTCCGTAAGGGAGATTTCCCGCCTTGATATCGGCGGAATCCTCCAGTCCGAATACCTCGAGGATTTCCAGCGCTTTCTTATCCATATTTTTTTCCCCCTTAAAATAAGCGGGGGTATGGAGAAAGGAAGCAAGCAGAGGATAATCCCCTACCTTATGCAGGGCGGTCTTGACATTGTCGATAACCTTCATTCTTCCGAATAATCTGATGTTTTGAAAGGTTCTTGCAATACCCATCCTGCATATTTTATGGGGAGGGAGACCTCCTATGCTGACATTGTCCAGTTTGATGCTCCCCTTGGTCGGCTTATACACCCCGGTAAGAAGGTTGAATACCGTAGTCTTTCCGGCACCGTTTGGTCCGATCAGACCGTAGAGCCTGCCCTTTTCTATTTTTATATTGAAATTATCTACGGCTTTAAGTCCTCCGAACTGTATGCCGAGATTTCTGCACTCGAGCAATGCCAAGTCTATCCCTCCTTTCCTTCTCCGAGAAGCCTCGCAAAGACCTTATTATTCATCAGGCTCTGCTTCATCCTGCTATTATTGAAGATCATCATCACAATCAAAACGACTGCATACAGAAAGAGTCTGTAATTATCCGCCCCTCTTAAAAACTCGGGCAATACGGTGAGCAGAATCGCCGCGATGACGGAACCGGTGATGCTTCCCATCCCTCCGAGCACGACAATAACCAAAATTTCTATGGATTTATTGTAATCAAATGTGGAAGGCTTGATAATTCCGACATTATGAGCATAGATGACGCCCGCAATTCCCGAAAAGAATGCGGCAATTACAAATGCTCTCACCTTATGCTCGCTGATATTGAGCCCTATCGATTCCGCCGCGATATAATTGTCTCTGATGGCGGTAATCGCCCTTCCGCTTCTGGAATTGACCAGATTGACGATCAGGATCACGCTCAAAATCGTCAGCAAAAAGACCAGATTGAAATTCTTGTAATCCGAATACAGCGGAATCTTATTTAAGCCTTTTGCACCCCCGGTAAAGCCGAGCGCATTGATAATGGACTTGATGATCTCACCGAAGGCAAGGGTAACGATGGCAAGATAATCTCCCCTCAGCCTGAGCACCGGCACGCCGATCAAAAAGCCGAATATCGCCGCGGTGATACCTCCGCAGATCAGGGCGGCGGCAAATGCGGCCGGAGCCGGCAAGGTTTTTAAATGCAGGCTGATCAAGGCTCCCGTATATGCTCCGATGGACATAAATCCGGCATGCCCGAGGGAGAGCTCTCCCAGAAATCCGGTAACCAGATTAAGCGATACCGCAAGGATGATATTGACGCCGATAGGCACAATCAGAGAACGGTACTGTCTTGTCAGCAGACCGCTCCTGAGAAGCCATACCATAAAAAAATAGGATAGCAGGATCAGAGCAAGGTATTTTAAGTTTTTCAGATATTTTTTGTACTGTATTTCCTTCATCTCTTTCACCTACACTTTCACCGTCTTTTTTCTTCCGAGCAGTCCGGAGGGTCTTACCAAAAGCACGATTACGAGGATGCCGAATACGATCGCATCCGCCAGCTCGGTCGATATATATGCCTTGGAAAGGCTCTCTATGATACCAAGAAGGATACCGCCGAACATCGCTCCGGGTATGCTTCCGATGCCTCCCAAAACAGCAGCGACAAATGCCTTGATTCCCGGCAATGCGCCGAGTGTCGGCTTAAGCGAAGGATACTGGCAGATATAGAGCACGCCGGCGATCGCCGCAAGAGCGCTTCCTATTGCGAAGGTAAGTGATATCGTCTTGTTTACATCTATTCCCATCAGCTCCGCAGCGCCCTTATCTTCGGATACTGCACGCATCGCGGAACCGGTTTTTGTCTTATTGATAAATAGGGTAATCAGCATCATGGACATGGCGCTCACCGCAAGCGTCACCAAAGTGATATTGGATACGGAGACCGCTCCGAGGCTGATATTCGAATTCGGTATAATCGAAGCAAAAGGTATCGGCGTCGCCTTAAATAAAATCAAGGCTCCGCTCTGCAGCAAATAGCTCATTCCTATCGCGGTGATCAGTACCGCAAGAGGAGGAGCTTTTCTCAGAGGCTTGTATGCTATCTTCTCTATACAGATTCCCAGAGCCGAGCAGCCGACGATCGCAATCAGCAAAGCCGGTATCACCGGAATACCGAGCACCGAAATAAAGATATAGAGCAGATATGCCCCTACCATAATAATATCTCCGTGCGCAAAATTAATCATTTTCGCAATACCGTAAACCATCGTATAGCCCAATGCGATCAATGCATATATGCTGCCGGTTCTCAAGCCGTTGATCAATTGTTCAATTGCATTTACAAGCATATTCATCCCTCTCCCATGCCGAATAAGTATAGAGGGCGGAGCATAGCTCGCCCTCTTTTTCGGCTTTTTATTAGTTCAAATCCTTAAACATATACTCGCCGTTTTCGATCACGACGAATTTCGCTTCCTTCTTCGGCTCTCCGTCTTCATCGAAGCTTACCTTGCCGGTTACTCCGTCTACGCTGATCTGCGTCATTGCATTGATCAGATCGGCATTATTGATCGTGCCCGCTTTTTCCATTGCCGCCTTGATTACATATACGGTATCATATCCGTCCGCCGCAAACTGATCCGGTATGGAATTGTATGCCGCCTGATATGCCTCCACGAATTTGCTTACGTTCTCCGCCTTATCCGATGCCACGAAGGGACTGAGGAAAACCGCCCCCTCAAGAACCGAAGTATCCGTAACCTGTGCGATTACGCCGTCCCATCCGTCCGATCCGATGAAATCCGACTCTATTCCGTTTGCCCTCGCCTGCTGGGTGATAAAGGCAGCCGCCGCATAATATCCGGGTACAAAGATCGCCTTTGCTCCGGTCGCCTTAATCTTTGTCAGCTGTGAGCTATAATCCACATCCTCGGTAACGAAGGATTCCGTAGCCACGATAAGATCTCCCTTTCCGGCAGCCTCGAGCTCTTCCTTAAACGCCTCATAAACTCCCGTCGAATACTCATCCGCATTATTATAAAGTATCGCTACGCTCTCATATCCCTGATCCACTACATATTTCGCAATCGTCTTGCCCTGAAGCGGATCGGTAAAGCAAAGTCTGAATACATTCGGATTTTCGGTAATCGCCTGTGCGGATCCCGAGGGAGTGATCTGTAAAATCTCATCCTCCGAGCTCAGATCCACCACCGCAAGTGAAGAACCGCTCGTTACACAGCCCAGGAGCACATTGATCTTGCTGTCTATAAGTGAATTGTATGCGGTAACCGCCATCTCCGGATCCGCCTCGTCATCCTGGAAATTCAGCTCGAGCTTATAGGTCTTATCGCCTACCTTTACTCCGCCCGCCTCATTAATTTCTTTGATGGCGATTTCCGATCCCTGCTTTACGGAAGTTCCGTAAGAAGCTGCGGGTCCGGTAATCGGTCCGATCGATCCGATCGCGAAGGTCTCGGCATCCGCCATATCCCCTTCTCCCGTTTGAGCGCTCTGCGCCTCGCTCCCGGCTTCCGTGCTCTGTGCCTCGCTTGCCGCCTTGGTCGTCTCCTCATTTGCGGGCTGCGTGGAACATGCCGACAATGAGAGTGCAAAAATCGCAAAAAAAGCCGTACCTAAAAATTTTCTCATAATTATCCTCTCCTTCCTTTATTTTCGAATCCCGATAAAAGCTGTAAATATCTTATCTTCATCGAATTTAGGCATATTATATATATGCATAAATCATCTGTCAATAATCTATACTTATAAAAGCCCTTGTTTGTTATGCGTAAAATTTATACCAAATATAACCGCTTCGGATTCCCTCAGGGCAGAGTCTTTACCCTCTTAGATATTCCAGTTCAGCTCGCTGTTTTCCGGGATCCTCTCCCTGAGCATCAGGGAATCCACGGCAAGCTTCGCATCCTTTCCTTCAAAAAGCACGGCATTGACCTCGCTGACGATGGGCATCTCCACGCCGAACTTCTCTGCCAATGATTTTGCCGCCTTTGCCGAAAACACGCCTTCTACGACCATCTTGACCTCCTCCGTCGCCTGCTGCATCGTATACCCCTTTCCGATCAGTATGCCGGCTCTGCGGTTCCTGCTATGCATGCTTGCACAGGTTACGATCAAATCCCCGATTCCGGAAAGCCCGTAAAAGGACTGGGATTTTCCTCCCATTTTGACTCCCAGTCTCGCGATTTCCGCAATTCCTCTGGTGATCAGCGCCGCCTTGGTATTATCTCCGTAACCCAGGCCGTCCGCAATTCCCGCCGCCAGGGCAATCACGTTTTTGAGTGCTCCTCCGATCTCTATTCCCATAATATCCGAGGAGGTATACACTCTGAATACCGGGCTCATAAAGGTGTTTTGAATGCATTGCGCCGTCTCCGGATCGGCGGCTCCCGCCACACAGGTCGTAGGCAGTCTCCTGGAAACCTCCTCCGCATGGCTCGGACCGGAAAGAACCGCAATATTGGCTCCCTCTATCTCCTGGGCGATCTGCTCCGTCAGGGTCAGATTGCTGCCCTCCTCGATTCCCTTGGCAACATTGACGATGATCTGATTTTTTTTGTAATATTTCTTCATCAGCGCCGCGGTCTTTCTCGTAAATACGGAAGGTACGGCAAGCACAAGAATATCGGCGCCCTCCATCGCTTCCTCCAAATCGTCCGTAAACAGGATTTCCTTTGGGATTTCCAGCTGAGGGAGATTCTTATGCCTGTAAGTCTTGTTTAATTCTTCTATCTCCTGCTTCAGGGCAGACCATATTTTCACTCTATGCCCGTTATCAAACAGCAAAACGCCGAGAGCCATTCCCCATGTTCCTGCACCAATCACCGCAATTTTCTTCATCGTTTTACCCCTTTTTCTTTTATTTTTTAGAAAAATCAAGCTTATTCTCGCTGCCTCTAAGCAGCCTTTTCATATTCTCTTTATGTCTGTAAATCGACTGCAATCCTATCGCCGCGCTCAAAATCCGAAATTCCATCAGCTCTCCTGCCCCCAGTCCGTAATCTCCTCTGCCTGAAAAAAAGAAGCATAATCCCATAAATACGAGCATCATCAAAATCGAAGCGAGCGAAACGAATCTTGTCAGTGCCGCAATGCAGAGAAAGGTAAGCGCACAGGCAAGCAGCAATCTGGGATCAATCGCGCTCAGCACGCCGGCGGTGGATGCCACTCCCTTACCTCCTTTAAAACCGAGATAAAAGGGATAATTATGCCCGAGAATCACTCCCAGCCCCGTATAGAAAATATATACGAATACGAGCCCGAACTGCGCATCTCCAAACAAAGATCTGACAATCAGGCAGGGAATCAGCGCCTTCAGATAATCTCCCAAAAATACGATCAATCCCGCCTTCTTTCCCATGACCCTGAGCGCATTGGTCGTTCCGGCATTGCCGCTTCCGTGCTCTCTGATATCCATTTTCCGCGTTCTGCCCATGATATAGCCGCTTTGGATCAGTCCCAGCAGGTATCCTGCAAAGAGTAAGCCTATTCTAAGCATTTATTTATCCTCACTTCTCTCTCTGATTATAAATTTTAAGGAGACCCCTCTGAATCCGAACGCCTCTCTTATCTTATTCTCCAAATACCTGACATAGGAAAAATGCATCAGGCTCTTATTGTTCACAAAAATCACGAAGGTCGGGGGCTTGACTCCCGCCTGGGTGCTGTAAAAGATTTTCAGCCTCTTTCCCTTATCCGAGGGCGGCTGCTGAAGCACGGTCGCCTCCGTGATGATCTCGTTGAGCACGCCGGTCTGTATCCTGAGCGTCTGGTTTTCCATCACCATATCGATCAGATCGAAGAGCTTATGCAGCCTCTGCCCGCTCAATGCGGAAATGAACACATATTCCGCATAGGGCATAAAGGAGAGCGTCCGCTTGATCTCATCAAGATATTCATTATAGGTGCCTCCGTCCTTTTCGATCGCATCCCATTTATTGACGGCGACGATAATTCCCTTTCCTCTGTCATGGGCGATGCCCGCTATTTTGGCATCCTGCTCGCTCACGCCTTCCTTCGCATCGATCACCAGGATGACGATATCGGCTCTCTCGACCGCCGTCACCGTCCGGATAATGCTGTAGCGCTCGAGATCCTCGCTGACCTTGCTCTTTCTCCTGAGCCCGGCGGTATCGATAAAGATATATTCCTTTTTGTTCTTCATCACCACGGTATCGATCGCATCCCTCGTCGTTCCGGCAATATCCGAAACGATCACGCGGTTTTCGCCGATCAGCTTATTGATAATGGAGGACTTTCCGACATTGGGCTTTCCGACCACCGCAATTCTCGGTCTGTCATCGTCCTCTTCCTCCTCACTGCCCGCTCCGGCGGCAAAATGCCTGCATACCTCATCCAAAAGATCTCCGATTCCGAGCCTGGATGCGGCGGATACCGGAATCGGATCTCCGATTCCCATATTGTAAAACTCATAGACGTCATTGCCGAATTTCTTGATGCTGTCCACCTTGTTCACCGCCAAAACCACCGGCTTCTTCGATTTTCTGAGCATATCGGCAACCTTCAGATCCGCATCCACCAGCCCCTGCCTCACATCCGTGATAAATACGATCACATCCGCCGTCGCTATCGCGATCTTTGCCTGCTCCCTCATCTGGGAAAGGATGATATCCGAGCTTTCGGGCTCTATTCCCCCCGTATCGATCAGGGTGAAATTCATATTGAGCCAGCTGCAATCCGCATATATTCTGTCTCTTGTCACTCCCGGAACATCCTTTACGATGGATATCGGCTCTCCCGCTATCGCGTTAAATAATGTCGATTTCCCTACATTCGGTCTGCCGATAATGGCAACCACCGGTTTACTCATCTTCTTCCTCCTCAACTTTGCTCTTTCCTGTACTCTGGGGCTCATATCCCTGATATCCCGACTCCGCGCTGTAATTTGCATCCAATACGGCATTTACGAGATCATAGCCTGAATTGCCGACGATAACCACTCTTACGCCGAGCTGCTCTTCGATATCGCTGCGGCTCAAATCGTCCAAGAGCACCTCTTCGTTGCTCCTGAACATATTGATCGAGAGCAGGAGCCTTTCTCCCAGCTCCCTGCCCTTAAGCTGGGCAATAATATCTCTTCCGGTCAGGAGCCCGGTTACGGTAATGCTTTCTCCGAAAAATTCGTTCCTGATCGGATAAAGATGAATTTTGATATGGGGGTGTGTTTTCTCTATCTCCGAGGCAAGCTCACGGAGAACGGAATAGGGAAGCTTTCCCGTCGCAATGCTGATCTGCGTTTTTTCCCTTCTTTTCCCGCTTCGTTTTTTTCCTTTTGGCAATCTCCCCGCTTTTTTCTTCCTGCCGGGGTTTTCCAGCGCGTCCCTGACCTCCTCCTTCAAAAGCCTGAGCATTCCCACTCCGTTGCCCAGCTGAATATAACCGTCATATCTTTCTTCCTCCGGAAGCTCTTTTTCCGCAAGAAGATAAAACTCATCACTTGCATGTATAAAATGCATGCCGGCTTTTTCCATCGCAAGCTTCTGGTAGCGCTCTATGATCTCTATCGTCTCTATCGCGCTCTCCTTATCGATCAGCTCAAGCCTCGCCAGCTTATCCCTGTACTTCGTTACGCCCACCGGCACCACCGATACCGATTCCATCACCGGAAGATATTTCATCAGATCTCCCAAAGTGCGCTCCAGCTCCTCCTTATCGTTATATCCCTTACACATCACGATCTGTCCGTTCATCGGGATATTGTTCTCATAAAGCTTATCCAGATAGCGCAATGCGCTTCCGGCAAATCGATTATGCAGCATGCGCACCCTGAGCTTCGGGTTTGTCGTATGGATGGAGATATTGATCGGCGCGAGCTTGAATTCTATGATTCTGTCGATATCTCTCTCGCTCATATTGGTCAGCGTAATATAGTTTCCCTGCAAAAAGGAAAGCCTCGAATCATCATCCTTAAAATAAAGCGTTTCCCTCATTCCCGGAGGCATCTGATCGATAAAGCAGAATACGCATTTATTGGTGCAGGATCTGTACTCGCTCATCAGCCCGGAATCAAATTCTATCCCCAGATCCTCATAATCATGCTCTATCTCCAGCTCCCATTCCTCGCCGTTTTCTTTCAGAATCAGCATATTGATGCTTTCGGAATTGATATAAAATCGATAATCCAGAGCATCCTCTATGCTATGCCCGTCAATCGACAAAAGCCTGTCTCCCGGCTTGATCTCGAGCTCCTCCGCGATGGAACCCGGGGCAACCGCCTGAATCAGATGTCCCCCGGTATTTGTGTTTCTCTCTCTTTCTTCCATAATATTCTTTCTGTATACTTCATCTTCGCATCAGACTGAAAATTTTCCCGTTCCGGTCCGAGCGCTTACCTGATTTCCTTGATTTCCCCGCTTATGCCGCAGGTCTTATGCGGCATAAGCTCTCATCAGCAAGTATATCATAGCAATACGAATAATTTTTGTAAAGAAAAGAAGCTCCGAGATTGACTTATCCCATTGAAAAATGTTATAAAATATATGCGATAAATCCATGCTTCATTTTCCGGAAAGGAAAGAAAGACTTTTTTCGCTTCGGAAAGTACCCGGCAATTCGGATGCCGTTCATGGATGATAGACGGATTTGGAGGAACTTATGTCAAATAAATATGTTTTTAGCGAACAGCTTCCGGTTGCCCCGCTTAAGATTGCCGCCCTGAAAAGCTGTACGGATCTTGCTTCAAAGGTCAATGACCATATCGTTGCATTCAGAAAAAATGACAGCAAGGAGCTTGCGCTTAAGAAGGAAAGCCTGCATTACCGGGGATATGACGCCCCGAGCTATCTCTTAAGTCTGGATTGTCCCCGCTTCGGTACCGGCGAGGGAAAGGGTATCATACACGAATCTGTCCGGGGCACGGATGTCTTCGTTATGGCGGATGTGATGAATCACTCCCTTACCTATACGGTAAACGGCTTTGTGAACCATATGTCTCCCGATGATCATTATCAGGATATGAAGCGCATCATCAGCGCGAGCATCGCTACCGCACATAGGGTTACCGTCATCATGCCCTTCCTCTATGAGGGAAGGCAGCATAAGAGAATCAAGCGGGAATCTTTGGACTGTGCATATGCTCTGGAGGAACTCGTTTCCATGGGAGTAAGCAATATTATTACCTTCGATGCCCATGATCCCAGGGTGCAGAATGCGATTCCCCTGCATGGATTCGATAATTTCATGCCGACCCACCACATCATGAAGGCGGTGTTTAGCCGGCTTCCCGATATCAGAATCGATAAGGATCATCTGATGATCATCAGCCCCGATGAGGGCGCGATGAACAGAGCAGTTTATCTTGCCAATAATCTCGGCGTGGATATGGGAATGTTCTATAAAAGGCGCGACTACTCAAGAGTCGTGGGCGGACGAAACCCCATCGTAGCACATGAATTTCTGGGAAGCGGCGTGGAAGGGAAGACCGTCATCATCATGGACGATATGATCTCTTCCGGTGAATCCATGATCGACACGGCAAAGGAGCTTAAGGAAAGAAAGGCGGGAAGAGTCATTCTCTGCGCCACCTTCGGTCTCTTCACAAACGGATTCGATAAATTTGACGAAGCGCACCATAACGGTCTCTTCGATTATGTATGCACGACGAACTTAAGCTATAGAGATCCCTCTCTTTTGGAGAAGCCCTGGTATATCGAAGCGGATATCAGCAAATATCTCGCCGCCATCATCAATTCTTTAAACCATGATGTTTCGATCGAGAAGGTGCTCTCATCAACGACCAAGCTTCAGTCTCTGGTTCAGAAATACAATAAATCCGGAGACGGATACGATTATATCGGAAAAATCGTATAATTTCGGGATTTTAAAACGGTATTTATCCGCTTTTGTTTCTTTCATTTATGCGATAGAAAATGCGATCGGATTCCCCGATCGCATTTTTGTGTTAAATTCTCCGACTATCTGTAGATGATCTCGTCTCTTCCCGGTCCGTTGCTGATCATTCTGATCGGAACCTCGATTTCCTTTTCGATAAACTCTATATAATTCCTGCAATTTTGCGGGAGATCTTCGTATTTTTTGATTCCTCTGATCTCGCTCTTCCAGCCCGGGAGATACTCGTATACGGGCTTTGCCTTCTTCAGCATGCTTGTGGTCGGAAAGTCTTTGACTATCTTTCCTTCGATTTCATATCCTACGCAAACCGGGAGCTCTTCCAAATAGCCCAGCACATCCAAAACGGTCAGTACAACCTGAGTCGCTCCCTGTATCCGACAGCCGTATCTGCTCGCCACCGCATCGAACCATCCCATGCGCCTCGGTCTGCCCGTCGTAACGCCGTACTCTCCGCCGTCTCCACCTCTTCTTCTGAGTTCGTCCGCAGCCTTCTCGTCCGGGATCTCGGAAACAAATTCCCCTCCCCCGACCGCACTGGAATAAGCCTTTACCACGGCGATGATGTCCTTGATCTCATATGGCGCGATTCCGGCACCGATTGCGCCGTATGCGGCAAGCGTGGAGGAGGAAGTCACCATGGGATAAATGCCGTGATCCGGATCTTTCAGAGAGCCGAGCTGACCCTCCAGAAGAATTTCCTTCCCCTCCTTCAGCGCCTGATGAAGAAAAGCGCTCGTATCGCATACATAGGGTTTAATCATCTCCCTGTAGTTTCTGAGCGTCTCCATGAGCTCTCCTTGGTCAAGCTCCGGCTTTTTGTAAAGATGCTTGAATAATACGTTTTTAATATCGCATATTTTCTTTATCTTTTCTTTCAGCCCTTCCTCATCGAAGAGTTCGCTCACCTGAATTCCTATTTTGGCATATTTATCGGCATAAAAGGGGGCAATCCCCGACTTTGTGGAACCGAACGCCGCACCCGCCAGCCTTTCCTCCTCATAAGTATCCTGCAGGATATGATAGGGCATCAAAAGCTGCGCCCTGTCCGATACCAGAATTTTAGGCTTCGGAACATTGCGCTCAAGCAAAGCATCCAGCTCTTTGACGAAAAACGGTATATTGAAAGCCACTCCGTTGCCGATAATACTTGTCGTATGATCATAGAAAATACCCGAGGGCAGCAGATGAAGCGCAAACTTTCCGTAATGATTGATAATGGTATGCCCCGCATTGCTTCCTCCCTGAAAGCGAATGATAATATCCGCTTTTTTTGCAAGCATATCCGTTATTTTTCCCTTTCCCTCATCTCCCCAGTTTGCTCCGACAATTGCTCTTACCATATCCTTACCTCCGATTATTATTTAAGATAAAACCTGCTTAAATCCGATTTTATACATTGATTTCCGCCTTGATTCCCAGATCCTGTCTATGGCTTTCGAGGATGGGCTCGATGTATTCGTCGATAAACTCCTCCGTCTGCTCTGCGCTTCTTCCGATATATTTCGATGCGTCCATCGCTTCCGAAAGCGACTCCCGGCTGAGATTAAATACCTCATCCTTTGCGATCAGCTCCAGAAGATTGTTTTCTTTTCCTTCCTCCTTGACCCGTCTTCCCGCTTCGACGGAGAGCTTTCTGATCCTTTCATGCAGCTCCTGTCTGTCTTTTCCCTGCTTCACCGCCGCCATCATGATATTCTCCGTAGCCATAAAGGGCAGCTCCTCTGCAAGATGCTTTTCAATCACCTTCGGATAAACCACCAGACCGTCTACGATATTCAGATAGAGATCCAAAATCCCGTCCGCGGCAAGAAAGCCTTCCGGAATCGAGATTCTCTTATTGGCGGAATCATCCAGCGTCCGTTCAAACCACTGTGTGGCAGCCGTCAGCATGGGATTCATCATATCGCTCAGCAGATAATTGGAAAGCGCCGCCATCCTCTCGCTCCTCATCGGATTTCTCTTATATGCCATCGCCGAGGAGCCGATTTGATTTTTCTCAAATGGTTCCTCTATTTCCTTCAGATGAGCAAGCAGCCTGATATCGTTGGAAAACTTATGCGCCGACTGGGCGATTCCCGCAAGCAGGGCAAGCACTCTGGCGTCAAACTTCCGGGAATAGGTCTGCCCGGAAACCGGTACGGAAGAGGAAAATCCCATTTTATCCGCTATGATTTGATCCAGTCTTTTAATCTTTTCATGATCTCCTTCGAAAAGCTCGACAAAGGATGCCTGTGTTCCCGTCGTTCCCTTACAGCCCAAAAGCTTCATGTTCTCAAGCAGACGGCTGATTTCTTCATAATCCGTCATCAGATCATAGAGCCATAAAGAGGCTCTCTTCCCCACCGTAGTCGGCTGCGCAGGCTGAAAATGCGTAAACGCAAGCGTGGGAAGCGCCTTATATTTCAATGCAAAACCGGAAAGCAGATGCATCGCATTGACGAGCTTCTTTCTGATCAGGATCAGAGCCTCCCTCATCAGGATGAGATCCGTATTGTCTCCCACATAGCAGCTCGTCGCACCGAGATGAATGATTCCCTTTGCCTTCAGGCACTGCACTCCATATGCATAGACATGGCTCATCACATCGTGGCGAACCTCTTTTTCTCTCTGTATCGCGGTTTCAAAATTGATATCATCCTGATATTTTTTTAATTCCTCCACCTGCTCCTCGGTGATATTCAGACCGAGCTCTCTCTGCGCCTCCGCCAATGCGACCCAGAGCCTCCTCCAGGTTCTGAATTTTTTTTCCGGAGAAAAAATATACTGCATCTGCCTGCTCGCATATCTTTCCGAGAGCGGGCTCATATATCTGTCATGCATAAATCAATCCTTTCCGTGTCTCCACTATGGACTTTTGCCCCTGTCATCAATGAAGAGACCTTTAGAACGGCTATCCTAAAGGTCTGCTTTTTCGATTATTCCCCATCCTTTCCGTCGGGGATGATCCTTTTGTATACTTCCCGATACGCATCCTCTACATTTCCGAGGTCCCTGCGAAATCTGTCCTTATCCAGCTTTTCATGCGTTTCCTTATCCCATAGCCTGCAGGTATCCGGTGTGATCTCTCCCGTGAGCACAAGCTCCTTTTCTTTATCCCTTCCGAAGCTAAGCTTAAAATCAATCAAATCCATGTTTTTCTCTGCAAAATACTTCTCCAAAACCTGATTGATCCTGAATGCATAAGCCGCTATTTTATCTATTTCTTCTCGGGATGCCAGTTCCATCGCCAAAACATAATACCCGTTGATCATCGGATGATCCAACTCCTCGTTCTGATATGAAAACTCCAGTATCGGAGAGAAAAACCTCCTGCCCTCCTCTATTCCGATTTTTTCTTCCACATCCTTGGAGGCATAGTTTCTGATTCTCACGATGAGGGGGATGGGAGAAAGCTTTTTAACCGCGCTCTCATTCGGAGCGATTTCCTCTATGAAATGGGTCCGAATGCCGTTTTTTTCAAGCAGCCTGAATACATGAGCGCTTATTCGGTTATTGATCACGCCTCTGCCCTCGATCAGCGCTTTTTTCTCTCCTCTGCGGCTTGTCAGTTCATCCTTATGGGAAAGAATCAATATTTCAGGATCTTCGGTCGAATAGATCGTCTTTCCTCCTCCCTCATAGATCTGTTCCTGCTTTTGCATAAGCTGAGTTATCCTTTCCGTTTCGCTTATTCTTACATAACCTTAGTGATTATAATACAAATCCCCGAATTTGTTAAGCATAAGCGTATCTTCCTTCTTTAATTTTTTAACCGATCACGTCCTGCATCGAATATAAGCCCTTTGGCTTGGATACGATAAAGAGCGCCGCCTTGATTGCTCCTTTTGCAAATACCTTATTGGAATACGCCTTATGAGAAAATACGAGCACCTCATCCTCTCCGGCATAATAAATATCGTGCTCTCCGGCAATATTTCCTCCTCTTACCGAATTGATGCCGATTTCCTTATCCGGTCTTTTCTCATTTCTCTCTCTTCTGGAAAATACGAATTGATAATCTCCTCCGAGAGCGGTATTGAGAGATTCCGCCAAAGATAATGCGGTTCCGCTGGGAGCGTCCACCTTTCTCCTATGATGCTTTTCCACGATTTCGATATCGAATCCCTCCGGTGAAAGTACCTTTGCCGCATCCGCGAGCAGCTTATGCAGGAGGTTGATGCCGAGAGAAAGATTGGAAGAAAATAAGAGAGGAATTTCTCCTGCCGCCTTATCCACCTTCTTAAGCTGAGCCTCGCTCAGACCTGTGGTGGCAAGCACGAGGGGGAGCTTTCTCCTGACCGCCTCGTCCAGAAGCTCATCCATCGCCTCCGCCCTCGAAAAATCGACGATGACCTCGGCACTCTCCTTAACTTCGGAAAGAGAGGAGTACACCGGATAATCATAAAGCTGCTTCCCGTCGGGACTGACTCCCGCAACGATCTTCGCCTCTTCTCCTTCTTTTACGAGTTCGCTGATCACTCTTCCCATCGCTCCGTTACAGCCAAACATTATCATTTTTATCATATCGGATACCGCCTTTTCTGATTTTTATAGTATGCCATATTCTTTCATTGCTTTTTCCAGCTTCTTTCTGTTCTCCTCCTCCATCTCGCAAAGCGGAAGCCGGAGTCCGCCGACCGCTTTCCCCTGCATATTCATCGCGGCTTTTACGGGAATGGGATTGACTTCGGAGAATAACTGGTTGATCAGATCCAATGCCTCGATCTGCATCCGTGCGGCTTTTTTCACCTCTCCGTCGAGCATCGCTCTGCACAGATCATGGGTCCGGCGGGGAGCGATATTGCTCAGCACAGAGATCACGCCCTTTCCTCCGAGCGCCATCAGCGGAATGATCTGATCATCGTTTCCGGAATAATAATCGATCTGCGCATCGCCGCAGAGCCTTATCGTTCTTGCGATTGCCGAGAAATCTCCGCTCGCCTCCTTTACTCCCACGATGTTTTTTACATTTCTGATCAGATATGCCGTCGTTTCGGGCTTCATCACAAGCCCCGTTCTTCCCGGAATATGGTAAAGCAGGATGGGAAGCTTTACCGAATCGGCAATTTCGGTATAATGCCTGATCAGGCCCTTCTGCGTCGCCTTATTATAATAGGGGGTGACAAGTAAAAGTCCGTCGACTCCGGCTTTTTCTGCCTCTACGGAAAGATGGATCGAAGTCTTCGTGCAGTTTGATCCGGTTCCGGCAATGACCGGTATTCTTCCTCCCACGATCTGTACGCTCCGCTCAATAACCTTTAACTGCTCCTCTATCGTCAGAGTCGCCGCCTCTCCCGTCGTCCCGCAGGCGATAATCGCATCCGTTCCTCCGGCAATCTGCTCCTCCAGCAGTTCTTCGAGCTTTTTATAGTTTACGGAACCGTCCTCTGAAAAAGGGGTGATCAATGCCACACCTGCTCCCTCAAAAATGGCAGCCATATTCAAAACCTCCTCTGTGCAATCATTATTTATATTTTACACCGATTCCCCGAAAGCGTCAATCAATCCTCGCTTTCAGGCGGCTTTTTTCTTTCTCTTTCAGATATTTTCCTAGGAAAGAATCCGGATCTGCCCCCCGTCTTCGACATAAAAGATCTCCCTGCATTCTTCGGGAGCCAGCCTGCCCGCACTCAGCTCGGAAAGCTTTTTTAGAAATCCCTCTTTCTTTTCCTCTCCCATCACGACCTCCAAGATGATGTTTTCGGTATATTCCAGATTTCTGATTCCTATTTTTTCCTGCTCCGTCATATATCTGAGCTTTCCGAAGATCTCGTAATCCGTTGTTAAGCGCATCAGCACCCCTTTTTGTTTTAAAAGAATTTTACTTGCCTCCAGCCCCGCAATCGCAGCCGCCTGATAAGCTCTGACCAGCCCTCCCGTCCCGAGCAGCACTCCGCCGAAATATCTTGTAACGACCACGCAGATATCTCTGAGATTACCTGCAAGAAGCACATCGAGCATGGGAACTCCCGCGGTTTTTGCCGGCTCTCCGTCATCCGAGCAGCGCCTTATCATGCCCCCCTCTCCGCAGATCAAGGCATAGCAGTGGTGCTTTGCATCCCAATACTGCTTTCTCACCCCTTCCATCAAAAGATATGCTTCCGCCTCCGTTCTGATCGGAAAGGTATGCGCGAGGAAGCGTGATTTTTTCTCCGTAATCTGCGCAAATCCTCCCTCAAGACAGATTTTATAAGGTATGTATTCCATATTTACTCCGAATCAACAAAAAATTAATCTTATCTTTCTTGCAAAAAAATAATGATAGAGATACTATATCATATATCATCCGATCAAGCCAGAAGCTGGTAAAAAAAGCCGCGTTTTGGTATAATAGCAGAAAATGCCGGGACGGATTCGGTACCGCAATGCCATAGATGAAAGGTCTGAAAGTATGAATTACGGAAGAGCCAACACGAAAAAAATTTTAAAACAAAGTGTTTCAAAGTCCAAAAAATACGGCAATAAATTCTTAATTTCTCTCGGTGAAGCCGTTTTTATCATTTCCATTATTTTCTTTATTATGCTCCTGAGCGCAGGTCTTGGAGTGTTTATGGGGATTATCCATAATACTCCGCGCATCAATATCGAAAGCATCGTCCCTCTCGGTTTCTCGACCAGCGTTTATGATGCACAGGGCAATCTTACCGATACCCTGGTCATGGAGGGTTCCAACCGGGAAGAGGCTGCTTATGAGGAGCTTCCGCAGGATTTGATCGATGCCTTCGTCGCGATCGAAGACGAGCGCTTCTGGAAACATAAGGGAATCGATACGAAATCCATCATGAGAGCGGTTTTCGGTGTCATCAACGGCAACTCTTCTCTGGGCGGAGGTTCTACGATCACCCAGCAGCTGATTAAGAATAATGTGTTTAAAGGCGGAAGAGAGCGCAGTTTCGGTGCAAAAATCGAAAGAAAGCTTCAGGAACAGTATCTTGCGCTCGAATTGGAAAAGACGATGGATAAAAAGATGATTCTGACCAATTATCTCAATACCATCAACCTCGGCAATAATACACTCGGCGTTAAGGTGGCTTCCAAGCGTTATTTCGACAAGGATGTTTCCGAGCTTACGCTTTCCGAATCCGCCGTCATCGCCGGAATCACACAGAATCCGAGTAAGCTCAATCCCATCTCCGGAAGGGAAGCCAATGAGGCAAAGCGAAAAATCATTTTACAGTATATGTTCGAGCAGGGCTATATCACGAAAGAGGAGCAGGAAGAAGCCCTCGGCGATAATGTCTATGACAGAATTCAAAACGTCGATCTGATCTCGAAAAGTACGATCAATACCTATAGCTATTTTACCGACGAACTGATCGATCAGGTGAAAAACACCTTGGTCGAAAAACTCGGATATACCGAAACGCAGGCGCATAATCTGATTTACGGAGGCGGTCTTTCCATTTATACCACGCAGGATCCCGATCTGCAAAAAATCGTGGACGAAGAGGTCAATGACCCGCAAAATTATGATGCCGCGAAACTCTCCGTGGAATTCAGACTCTCCGTCAAGCATGCAAACGGAGAAACCGAGCATTATTCGGAAAATACCTTAAGAAGCTATCACCGGGATGTGCTCAAGGATAATTATGACGGGCTCTATCTTTCCGAAGAGGAGGCAAAGGCGGATGTGGATGCCTATAAGGCATACCTCCTTAAAGAAGGGGACGAGATCCTCGGCGAAAAATATCAAACCCTTCTCCAGCCCCAGACCTCATTTGTTTTGATCGAACAGTCAACCGGACAGGTTAAGGCAATCAGCGGAGGAAGGGGAGCAAAGACCGCTTCCCTCACGCTTAACCGCGCCACCGACGATCCGAGACAGCCCGGATCGACCTTTAAAATCATCTCCACCTTCGCTCCGGCTCTGGATGCAAGCGGAAAGACGCTCGCCAGCGTATATTACGACGAGCCCTATACGGTGGGAACGAAGAATATTTCAAACTGGTATTCCAAGCAGGGATATCTGGGTTATTCCAGCATACGGGAAGGAATCATCTACTCGATGAATATCGTTGCCGTCCGCACGCTGATGGAAACCGTAACCCCGAGCCTCGGTGTGGATTATGCGAAGAAATTCGGCATCACCACCCTGGAAGACAAGGACTATACCGCATCGCTCGCACTCGGAGGATTGACGAAGGGAGTGAATAATCTCGAGCTTACAGGCGCTTTCTCTGCCATCGCCAACGGAGGAATCTACACGAAGCCGATCTTTTTTACGAAGATCCTGGATCATAACGGAAAGGTTCTCTATGAGGATGAGGAGGAAACCCACAGAATCATCAAGGACTCCACCGCCTTCCTCCTGACGGATGCGATGGCGGCTTCCATGGTTCCCAATAAAAAATTCGCCCGCGGGGGCGTTTCGGTAAATTCTACGGGTACGAGAGCGCATTTGGATCATATGAGCTGCGCCGGAAAATCCGGAACGACTTCGGACAGCGTCGATGTCTGGTTTGTCGGCTTTACGCCTTATTATACCGCCGGAATCTGGGGGGGCTGCGATGATCGCCAGGTGCTGAGCGAAGACAACGGAGGCGTCAATTTTCACAAGGAAATCTGGAAGAAAATCATGACGAGAGTGCATGAGGGCAAGCCCGATATCGGCTTTCCCGTCCCCGACAGCATTGAAACGGCAACGATCTGCCGAAAGTCGGGAAAACTGCCGATCTCCGGCATCTGCAAATACGATCCCAGAGGAGACGCCACCTATACGGAGTATTTTGAAAAGGGTACGATTCCCGATGAGATCTGCGATGCCCATACGAGTATGACGGTCTGTGCGGATTCCATGCAAAAGCCCACGGAGTTCTGCACCAATTTATCCTCGAGAGTCATTACGATCCTGCCAAAAGGCAACACAAACGCTACGGATGATTCCGTCTTTTCATGGCCCGGCACCTGCAGCATCCACACCGGTGTTCCTGCGGAATCCGCTCCGGAAGCGAGTCTGGATTCTCCCCCAAAGGAGAAAAACTCTTCGGCTCAGCCCATCGGTCCGGGATACCAGACCTTGAGCCCGAATTAAAAGACAAGAACTTAAAGAAATACAAAAAGACGATCTCGCATGTGACGCCCCCGAAAAGTCCGACTTTTCGGGGGCGTCACATGCGAGATCGTCTTATCTTTTATTTTCCCCTCTTCTTAATACCCTCTCTCCGTCTTGGCAAGATCGGCAACATCGCTGCCGGGATAAGTGGTAATTACCTCTCCGAAAAGGCTGTTTGCCGTCGAGGTATCCCCCATCTGCTTATATGCAAGCCCTTTCTTATAGATCGTCATCGGGTGATCCGGTTTTAATCCGAGACTCTTATCATAGTATTCGATCGCCGAACGGTAGTCTCTCGCGGAATAAGAAGCATCTCCCAGACTGATCAAAAGCTCGTACCCGTCCTTTGCCATTCTTTCCGCAACCTCATTATAAATATATTTCACCGAAACTCCGCTTCCGTCATCGATATCGATGAGCTCGTTCGGATCGATCATCACATAGAGACTTGCCGCCTCTCCGTAATCCTGAGAACGGTATGCATCGATCATCCCCGCCAGAAGCTGATACTGGGTCAGCTTATAGGTGGTAGACTCGTCTACCGTATTGACGCTCTCGCTCAGGCGGTCTATCTCGATCTGAAGATTATCCGCCGCAGCGCTCAGCTCCTCCGCCTTCAGATTTGCCGTATTGAGCTTCTCATGCACAGAGATCAGCTCCTTCTTATGCTCATCCCTGAGCTGCGCCGTCCTCGTCGGCATATAGATAAAGAGCATGCTCGCCGCTCCTATCAAAAGCCCGATTGCAATATTGACGGCGGTCTGCCATCCTAAGCCCTCCTTATATCCGCTCGGAATGATCACGCTGTCATCGGAAGATTTCTTCTGCAGAAAGAGGCTTTCATCCTTTCTTCTCTCGCTCTCGGCTTTTCCCGTCTCTTCTTTTACGATCTGCAAATATCTCAGCGCAAGCGTATTATGCTTATCCACCTTCAGCACATTCAACAGATAGCGGCCGGCGTTGATATATTCCTCTTTATCGATATATAAAAGAGAAAGCAAAAGATTCGCCCGGATATAGTTCTTCGAAAAATCCACGATTCCTCCGAGCATCATAATCGCCAGATCCTTGTTTTCGCTTCCCGCATTCATCAAAGCCTGATTATATTTTTTAATATCGTCCGCATATTTTGCAAGCTCGGCTTCTCTTCTTTGTAAATGCTCGATATATTTAAGCGCAATATTATTCTCCGCGCTCAGATTTCCGGAAATTACCCATTGCGTAAGCGCCTCCGCGACCTCTCCTATCTCATAATAAATGAGCCCGAGCAGGTTTCTTGCCTGAATATGCTTTTTATTAAAATATAACGCCTTTTCCAGGCAGGAAATTGCTCCCGTCAGATTTCTTTCCTTCGCCCGTGCGAGTCCCATATTATAATAACTGTTCGCAATGCGGATCAAACGACTTCTGTCCATCAGCTCTGCTCCCTGATCTGCTTTCTGAACAGTTCCATCATAATATCATTGAGATCGCTGATATCGCTCTTAACGATGGAATCCTCCACCGCCGAAATCTCCAGTGAGGGTTTGAAATTTTTCAATTCTTCTTCAAAATCAAGCATTTTACCTCCTAACCGGCAAGAGCCTTCATTCTCTATGCCTTATCCCTTTCCCGAAAAGAAGAAAGCTGCTTTTTAATCTGTTCCATCATCGCCTCGTATTTTTCAAGCTTTGCCCTCTCTTCTTCAATCTTTGCTGCGGGAGCCTTGCCGACGAAGCTCGGATTTCCGAGCATTCCTCTGACTCTTGCAAGCTCGGCTTCCATTTTCTTTTCTTCTTTTTCGAGTCTTTCTATTTCTTTTTTGATATCGACCAGATCCTCCAGAGGAAGATAGATATCCGCTCCGGGCACAAACGCGCTGAGCGCATCGGAAGCGATTCCCTCCTTATCCTCCTGTACCAGCAGCTTCTCCGCTCCTGCCAGCGCCGCAAAAAACTCCCTTGATTCTTCAAATATCTTTCGTATCTGCTCATCTTTCGATACGATGCATACGGTAATCTTTCTCGAGGGCGGCACATTCATCGAGCTTCTCACCCCTCTGATGCTCTTTACGACTTCTTTGATCGTCTCGACGGCTCTTTCCTCCTCCCGGTAAAACGCAGGCAGAGCAGCGGGATCTTCTCCCTCCTTGCAATGCTTCGGCCATTGAGAGACCATAATGCTCTCCTCATCTTCAAAAAGATTACAGTATATCTCCTCGGTGATAAAGGGCATAAAGGGATGGAGCAGCTTTAATAAATCCCTGAGCACCTCGCGCAGGGCAAAGAGCGCCGCCGGACGGCTCCGATCCTCCTTGTTCCAGATCCTGGGCTTAAGCATTTCTATATACCAGTCGCAGTATTCTTCCCAACTGAAATCATAGATCTTTGAAAGCGCAATGCCGAGCTCGTACTTATCCAGATTATCCGTTACCTCCTTGATCAGGGCGTTGAGCTTTGAAAACATCCACCTGTCCTCCGGTCGGAACAAAGCGCTTTCCCTGAGAGAGGCAAGGCTTGCTTTTTCTCTCCCCTCCGAATCCTCTTCCATATGCATCATGATAAATCTGGAGGCATTCCAGATCTTATTGGCAAAATTTCTGCTCGCTTCCACTCTTTCGATATAAAACCTCATATCGTTGCCGGGCGCGTTTCCCGTGATCAAGGTCATACGAAGCGCATCCGCGCCGTACCGGTCGATGATCTCCAAGGGATCGATTCCGTTTCCCAAAGACTTGCTCATTTTCCTTCCCTGAGAGTCTCTGACAAGCCCGTGAATGAGTACCGTATGAAATGGCGTCTTTCCCGTCTGTTCGATTCCCGAAAAGACCATTCTCACTACCCAGAAAAAAATAATATCATAGCCGGTTACCAAAACATCCGTGGGATAGAAATAATCCATCTCCTCGGAAGAATTCGGCCATCCCAAGGTGGAAAACGGCCATAGCGCGGAAGAAAACCAGGTATCCAGCGTATCCTCATCCTGGATAAACTCTTTGCATCCGCATTTCGCACAGCACTCGGGCTTTTCTCTCTCCACCCTCAGTTCGCCGCAGGAGGAACAATAATATGCCGGAATCCTATGTCCCCACCAAAGCTGTCTGGAGATACACCAGTCTTTGATATTCTCCAGCCAGTGAAGATAGGTTTTGGAAAAGCTTTCCGGCACGAAGCGCAGACTCTGATTATGAATCGCCTCTATCGCGGGTTTTGCCATCTCTTCCATCCGAACAAACCACTGAGGCTTTACCATGGGCTCGACTACCGTCTTGCATCTGTCATGTGTGCCCACGCTATGGGAATGAGGAAGGATCTTTACCAGATATCCCTCCTTCTCCAGATCTCTTACGATGGCTTTTCTTGCTTCATAACGATCCATTCCGTGATAGGGCGAGCCCTCGAGATGGATTCTCGCCTCATCATCCATAATGCTGATGACGGGCAGATCATGGCGCTTTCCTACCTCAAAATCGTTTGGGTCATGAGCAGGGGTGATCTTCACGCAGCCCGTCCCGAACTCCTGATCAACATACTCATCCTCAATCAGCGGTATCTTTCTTCCCGTCAGAGGAAGGAGCAGCATCTTTCCGATCAGATTGCGGTACCTCTTATCCTTAGGATTTACGGCAACCGCGGTATCTCCGAGCATGGTTTCCGGTCTGGTCGTCGCAATTTCCACATAACTTCCTTCCTCTCCCTCGATCGGGTAGCGGATATGCCAGAAGCTTCCCTCCGCATCGATATGCTCCACTTCCGCATCCGATATCGAGGTATGGCATAGGGGACAGAAATTGATGATCCTCGAACCCTTATAAATATATCCTTTTTCAAATAATCGAATAAATACCTCTTTTACGGCATCGGAGCAGCCCTCGTCCATCGTAAATCTCTCTCTGTCCCAGTCTGCGCTCGAACCGAGCCGGTGAAGCTGATGGATGATTCTCGAGCCGTATTCCTGCCGCCACTTCCATGCCTCATCCAGAAATCCTTCTCTGCCGAGCTCCTCCTTGCTGCGCCCTTCGGACTTGAGCTTATCGATGACCTTGACCTCGGTCGCGATCGCGGCATGATCCGTTCCCGGCTGCCAAAGCGCCTCGAATCCCTGCATCCTCTTATAGCGGATCAGAATATCCTGCATCGTATTATCCAGCGCATGCCCCATATGCAGGCTCCCCGTAATATTCGGCGGAGGCATGACTATGGTAAAGGGCTTTTTATCCGGATTTACCTTTGCATGAAAATATTTTTTTCTCATCCATTTATCGTATATTCTGCCCTCTATTTCAGAGGGTTCATAGGTTTTATTCAATTCTTTCATTCCCTTGAAAATCCTTTCCTGCTTTCATCTCATTCCTAAATCACAGCATATTACGGTATTCCTTCTTCCACTGCGCGATCAGCTCCGTAATATATTTATGACGTCTTAATAAATCCTTGGAAATAATCCCCCTGATTTCCGCGATTTTCTCGCATTGCCTTGCAGTTTCTTTTTCCTTCTCATACTCCTCGTCCCATTCCTCCCCTATGGAGTCCCTGATATCCGCCTGGTATTTCTCCTTTTGCTCGATCACCTCGTCCATCAGGGAAAGATAGTAAATTTTTTTTATGATATTTCGGTCTCCCAAATAGCGGTATGCCCTGCGATATGCCTGATATGCCTTATCGTATAAAAAAAGATTCGCATATGCGCTGCCCATATTATGGTATACCTTTCCGAGAAACTTCTCATTAATGCCCCGGTCGAAATGGGATTTGCTGATGATTTCGTAATATCTGATTGCCTTCCCGAAGCGCCTCTGCCTGAACATATAATCCGCTTTTTCTTTTAAAAACTCTGCTCTTCTGAGCTTCTTATAGTTTGCAAGAGTCGCCCTGTATCTGGATACTTCCGCTCCCGTATAAAAATCCACATAATCCAAGATATAAAGGATGATATGCTCGTCCGAGACCTTGTCCGAATACATTTTTTCCAGCTGCATCCCCAGACTTCCCAGCTTCAGCTCGTTTTTGATAAAGGAAAAGAGCCCCGGAGATACGAAGTCCTCGATGACGAGAAGCGGATGCTCATAAATAATATAGCTCAGCTCCTCAATACTGTATATATGGATATCCAGCTCCTCGATATAATAGGGATGCTGCGGATTCAGCGAATCACATAGGATCAATCCCATAATTCCACCTCCTCCACAATGCTTTTTCCCGAGGAGGGAAAGAGTTCTCCGAATCCGGCATCCTCTATGCGAAGGAGCATGGTCTTATCGTCCTTGCACTTTACCTCCAGCTGAATCCTCATCGTCTTTGGCGGTCTTAGCGGAATAAAATCGAGGGGAATCCTTACCGTTCTCTTCTTCTGGTAGATATCCACCGGAGAAAGAATGATCTCGAGTCCTCCTTCATCATCCGCAATCAGTCTCAGATTTTTTTTGATTTCGTACCAGGTATCGCCGGCATTTGCAAGCTGATAGCTGTATTCCTTATCCTTTTTCTTCATATTCAGGCTGATTCCCGTATCCAGCCTTCCCTCGCATATGCAGGTAAAATTAAAAATCGGCTTTTCCATCGCCAGATCCACTCCCCGAAAGCAGGCTCCTTTCGCAAAGAGATCCGGATCGGCATAGGCTCTTCTTCCCGAACAGATAAATTTAAGAAAGGAGGCTGCCCATTCCGTCGTTTCAAAGCCTTTTCCGCTCAGCATGATGGAAGAAAAGATTTTTTTCTTCATCACTCTCTCCGCACAGGAGGTCAGAATCTTATCCGCAAGCTTCGCCCCTGCCGCATAATTGATCAGATCCAGATTAAATCCCTCTTCCAATTCCTCTCTTTCTGCATAGACTACGGTATTCCTCGCATTCCTCTGCACCCTCATTTCATAGTAAGTCAGATTCGCATCCCCCAGGGAAAACAAACCGACCTGATTATTCCACACTTCCTTGCTCTGACTCATCACATAATAAATAAAGCTCTCACATCTGCCGATGATATGAACGTCGTTTCTCAGATAGCCCAATTCCTGAAAGCAGGCAAAGAATTTTTCGATAATCTCGCTGTCCACCTTCGGCAGCGAAACGACGATTCTCTCCGGATATCCGCTCTGAAACTTTTCAATTCCCGCATTGATCACGTTTTTGAGGAAGAGCTTCATCAGTTCCATACCGGAATATTTGATGCCGTTCAATGTCGAGGTCCCATCCCTGAGCATCAGGGTGAGAAGCTTATCCGTCTTAACGCCTTTTCCGTTAAGCACGATCTCGAATGCCTCTTCTCCCGTTACCCATCTTTCCTCCATCCTTTCCTTGCCGATCACCGTAGGAAAGCGAAGCGCCTCTTCCTCTTTATAGCTCACCAGAGAAGTACTATGATCGCTGATATCTATCCCTAAAATTCTAGGTGTCATACTCTCCCCCCTTATCATAATAGATCAAAAAACTTTGCGGCAATCTCGTTTTTCACGATATAATCCTCAAGCTTCTCCTGCAAGCCCTGTGATTTATCGACGGAAAGAATATCCAGTCTGTTGAGGTTTTCAAAGCGGCTCTGCGCATTCAGGCTGCTCTCGATCCCATGCTTCAGGCTTCCGCTCGCTCTTATGCTCTCCCTGCCCTCTTCGTCCTCTTCATATATTTCATATTCCCAGATATCTCCGCCGAAAAGAAGCTTTTCTTTGATAAAAATATTCATATATATTCTTCTCATATCATCCGGCTTAAACTCGTTTTCATAGGGAAGAATGCGGGAACGCAGCCTCGGAAGGGAGAATTTATTGCCGTAGTAAACGACCATTTCCTTATCCTTGATATCCTGAGGAAGTGCAATCCATTTCGAAAGCTTTTTATAATAGGGGAAAATAAAACCTTTATCGATCAGATCGTTGATCATCGCCCCGAGCAGGGTCTTTTTCTCCTCCTCGATATCGGACATATCCGCATAATACTTTGTTGCCGCAAGCTTATAAATCGTAGGAATTCTTGCGGTTTCCGAAGCGTTCGTAATCGCATTTTCCAGATATTCGAAGACTCTTTGCGGCAATTCCTTATCCTGCATGAAAAACTCCTCCGATTTGAGCGTGAAATACGCTCTGACAATCAGCTCGTTGGTTTTCTTCCTGCTCACATACCAGGCAAAGCTCTGATCGAGATATTGCGTATTTCCCGAAAAGAGCATCTGCGCAATCAGCCTTTCTTCGAGATCGTAGGTTTCCACATGCTCGCTGACCGAAGCATTTAAGAGCATAAACATATTCTCCGTGCTTCCGTTGTATTTCTTACAGAGGTATTCCAGCAGAATCTGATCGCTGTAGCCGGATCTGAGCACCTCGAAAGATACTCTGCCCAGTCTTCCCTGCTCGAACTGCTTTGCGGAAATCAATCTGCTGCAAAGCTTTAAGAGATGGTCCGGAGAGACAATATCATGACCGTATTTAAGAACCATTTCATAGGCTTCTTTTAAATAGCCGATATTGATCAGAGTATCGCAGATCATGCCCCTGTCCTTTGCAGAAAGGCTTTCCTTATCCGCCTCTACGAGAAAATCGTAATTGTCCTCGAGCACCCAAATATCGGGACCGCTGGGTTTCTTGCTGTTTTCTTTAAAAAACTCTATGATTTTGGACATGATACGGCTTCTGAACATATCCGAAAGATTCATATCTCTGGTCGCGTCCTTCATCAGCTTTGCGTCCTCAAAGCTGATCTCTCCTCCCTTGAGCAGACTAAGAATCCTCTCCAGCTCAAAGAGCTGATGATTCGGGCAGAGTCTTTTGCATGCCTCCAAGATTTCCGGCATATCCAGAAGCAGCTCTTTTTTGGCGTTTAGCGAATTATATCGGTTTCCGAATCCGTCCTGCAAAAGTATGCTCGCATGCGCCGAAAAAACCGGCACATATGCGGTGCTTTCATCCAGATTGTAAATATAATCCCCGTTCAGCTCGGGATAGATCACCACCGCCGCTTTGATATGCTTGCTGTCGTATTCTATCTCATATGCGCTCAAAACCGTAGGAATGACCTTTGCCAGCCTCTTATCTATCATATCCTCCCTCAGTATGGAGCGGTAAATCACAGCGAGATGTTTATTGATGCGCAGGGAAAGAAGCTGCTCCTGGGCAAAGGATCTGATCTGGGGATAAAAATCCTTATAGATATCCCCCTCCTTATCGGCATATTCCAAAATATTCTTATACAATAGAGTTTTGGAAACATGATCCAAGCTTTGATTGACCAGAAAATAGGCAATGACCTTTTCATGAATCAGCTTCTTTTCGGACTCCGGAAAAGTGTAGATATAATATTCAAAGATTCCGTCTACCGCGACATCCTCCTCCATTCCGAGCTCATACCAGATATGTACGCTTTGATTTCTGCAGTCGGTATCGACCAGAAGGCTGCATAATGCGCTTAAGATCTCTTTATCCAAATTCTTCTGATAGATTTTTTTAAAGAGCAGGCTATGACTCGTTTTCAAGGAACGCATATTCCTTGCCCTGATTGCAATCTCCTCCATCAAGGCGTCGGAAAGCAGGTCCTCATCGATTCCGAAATGCAGCGCCGCCGTTTCCATATCGAAGATACCGTGTAAAAATTCCGGATTTTCATTTAAAATCCTGCAATAATGCAGGTAAATAAAGGGGGATCTCACTCCCGCCCTATATGCTTCGCTCAGAAACTCAAACAATAAAGCCGGACTCTCATTGAGAACCCTGTCCGCCTTGATCAGAAAGGGGGCAAATTCATAATAGCCCTGTTCGATCAGCTTTTTCACCTGTTTAATAAAATAATCCCTCTGCCCCGCCACCTCATCGGCAATCAGAGAAATATATTCAAAGAGAATGTATTCAAAATAACGCTCATGCCGGTGAAATCTCAGCGCTTCTCTTTCTTCATCCAATATCGCTCTCGTCAGGTACTCATCCCCCTTTAAGAAAAGAGCCTCCGCTTTTAAGAGCTTAATCAAAAGCCTCTTCTCCCCCTCCTCGGCGATCCTGTCGAGTTCCTCTATCATCTTTTCCGGCAGAGCATCATCTTTTCGGCATTCGTAAAGCAGTCTATATCTTAAATACGCAAAAAAATGCCTGCGATAGTTCGAGTTTCTTCTCTCCGTGCTCTTTTCCGCCTTATTATGCACTTCTATCTTTAATTCATAGGAGGCGTTTGCACAGTAAAACTCTATCCGGGCCGCATTCTTGCCCTGGCTGAGCTTCTTGGGAATAATATCGAACTGGAAAACACAGGTATTCCCTTCAAAATCATCCTCGGAGATATTCTTATGATGAAGATAGATAAATTCCGCTCCCGTTTTTACCGAAAGCTTGAAATGCCCCCAGGTATTTTTTCTGATCGGAATCGAGAAGCTCTGTCTTTCCCTGAGATTCTCATAGATATAGCTCTCCTGTTCAAAAGAAATTCTGATCGGCTTTTTTGCCTTGGAAGAAACGAGAAACTCTTCCATCGCGGTCTGCTTATCCGGCCTTGCGATAAAACCGGTGTAAAACGCCCTCAGCTTCATATCGCTCATAAAGAGCGCCTGAGTGAAATCCTTATATTCAAAAATGCGAAGAGCGGTCTGCGGATCCTCCTTCGCTATTGCCGTAAAATCTTCGATTGTTCTGAGACTGTTGAGCGTCTTTCCTGTCTGACCCGCAAAAACTCTGAAGATGAAGGGGATGCTTCTCTCCCCTCCTCCCGTGATAAGATTGATCTCACCTTTTATCGTTTCATCTGCCGTCCGATATCTGCTGTCGACCTCTGCAAATATCGAAACATTATATCCTCCGAATGCGGGAGTCAGAATCTTTACTCGGATATTCGAGGAATAGGCAAGCCCTTTAATATAGACATTGTTTTCACTTGAGAGCTCTATTTCAAACTTCGTGATCTCTCCGTATAAAACCTGCGTATCTATCGATTCGGGGGTGATTTTCAACTTCGGTATATCTGTCTCCACTATACCGCTTGCCAGACGATTGATCTTATCTCTCATATATTTACCCATCTAAATCGTATTTAAAGTCTGTTTATCATTTTAACATAAAAAGCCTTGAATTAAAAGATTAATATTGGTATGATAGTTCAAAAACAAACAGACAACTGTAAAATACGGACCAATACGGAGGTTTCAAATGCTGACAGAACCTATGACCTTGTACAAGCTGATGATTCTGTATATGCTCAAGCAGATCAATTCCCCGCTCACGAATACGCAGCTTTCGGATTTCTTTTTAAATCGTGAATACACGACTTTTTTTGTATTGCAAAAAGCGCTTTCCGAGCTCAGCGAGGCCGAACTGATTACGATGGAAAGCACCCATAATTCTTCCCGATATGAGATCAGCAAGGAGGGAGAACAGACATTGGAATTTTTCGGAAAGAAAATTTCTCCCGCCATTATTGAAGACATCAAAGAATATATTAAAGAAAACGGCTTCCGAATTCGAAACGAAGTCGGAAGCATCGCAAATTTCTATAAATCCACCAACTCCGACTATATCGTGCACTGTGAAGTCAAAGAAGGCAAGAACATATTGATTGCACTGGATATCGCGGTGCCCGATGAGGAGACCGCCGAACTCATGGCGAATCATTGGAGTTCTCAAAGCCAGGAAGTTTATCAGTTTATCATGCGGAAGCTGATGAGCTCCGACTAGCGTCTTACCGCGATTCCGTCGACAAGAGCCTCCTCGTCCGCATTTAATATAACCTCTTCCCCTTCCTGCAGGCCTTCGGCGATCACCGCCGAAACCGCGGACTTATACTCTATTTTAATCGGGCTCTTCACCGCCCTTCCCGCTACGATTTTAAACAGATAATCCCGGTCTTCAAAGCGAAATACCGCAGATACCGGAACGGATATCGCATCTTCTTTCCGATAGAGTACGAAATCGACATCCACTCCGTATCCGTCCTTAATCATCAGATCCGGCTTTTCTTCCCCATCCAATTCCAAAATAATTTTTACCCGGTATTCCTTCATGCCGATCGCAGATTTTCCTTCATTGGCAAATTCATAGATTTCCTTGATCTTTGCCTCATATACTTTATCATCTCCTCTGCGCTTGAAGCTGATCTTCGCCCTGTCTCCTATCTTCAGATAGGAGGCGATGCCGGTGAGCACCTCGCATTCCACTTCTGTATGATCGCTGCTTTGACTGAGAACGGCAAGCTCCTGCCCCGCGCTGACCATCGAAAAATCCTTTGCCGGCAAAGAAATAACCATTCCGCCCTCTTTTGCCCTGATTTCGCAGTCCTGCATCTGCTCCTCGATCTGTTCCAATGCGGACTCCTCGCTTCCGATTGCGGCATCCAGCTGCGCATTGATGCTCGCATAAAAGCGTTCATTGATATCCGCTTCGCTCAGACCTTCCTTTTTCAACTCCTCAAAATATTTTCTGCTCTCGTTGCGTCTGGCTTTCGCCTCCTCATAGGCTTCCTTCGCTGCGGCAAAGGAAGCGTTTGCCGCCTCCAGTTCTATCGAGGGGAGCGCACCGGAAGCACTGAGCTCCTGCTTTGCCTGATATTCGGAAGATGCCGCCGCATATGCGGCTTCCGCGCTGGAAACCGTCTGGTTCAGGCTGCCCAGATATTCGGAGGGAGATACGCTCATGAGCCTGCTGATCTCGCTCTCCTCCTTCTTGGCTTTCAGAGAAGCAAGGCTGTTTTCCCTCAATTCCTTTTGATAGAGCAGATCTCTCTTATCTATTTTAAGGAGCAGATCTCCCTTTTGCACAAGCATATTCTCGCTGACGGCGATTTCTTCGACGGCGCCGGAAACCCTTGCCATGATATGGAGTTTCTCCCCCTCTTTGACAAGACCTTCCCCCGTATAGACATCTTCAACAAGCCCCTTCTCCACCCTATAGGACTCTACCTTATATGCCCTCGGACGAAGAGCGAGGAAGGCGATAAGGAATACCGAAACAAGAACCGCCGATATCGCAAGCATTTTTTTGTTTTTCAAAAAGCTCAGTTTTTCTTTCTTATTCATAGCAGACATCCTTTCCGATATTTTTTTAAATCCTACCATACCACCTCTTCCGGATTGATCGGATTTTCATTGGTCCTTATTTTCTCTATTTTTCCGTCCTTCAGATAAAACACCCTGTCGGCGATCTCCGCCACGTTTTCATTATGCGTGATAATCATAATCGTCTTATGGTATCTTTGATTAAAATCCACCAGAAGTTTCAAGATCTGGATTCCCGTCGATATATCCAATGCTCCCGTCGGTTCATCGCAGAGGAGAAGATCCGGATTTTTGCAGACGGCTCTGGCGATTGCCACTCTCTGCTGCTGCCCTCCGCTCATTTTTCCCGGATAATGTTCCCTTCTGTCCCAAAGATCTACCTGCTGCAAAATCTCTTCGGGATTCAGGGGGGATTTTGCTATTTCCGCCGCCAATTCGACATTCTCCAGTGCGCTGAGATTGGGCATCAGATTATAAAACTGAAACACGAAGCCGATATGCTCTCTTCGAAATACGGTAAGCTCTCCCTCATCCATCCGGCTGATATCCTGATCCTTATAAAAAAGCTCTCCCTTGCTGACCGTCTCAATTCCTCCCAGGATATTTAAAAGCGTGCTCTTTCCGGATCCCGAAGGGCCTAAAATCACAATCAGCTCTCCCTCATACACCTCGAAGCTGACCTCCTTAAGCGCCTGCACCCTGACCTCTCCCAAGGAAAAAATCTTTGAAATACCGCTTGCTTTGATCAATCTCTTCATCTTATCTCTCCTTCAAGCTGTCTACCGCCTTTATTTTTTGAATCGCTCTCAATATCGAATGCGTGGACAGCGCCAGTATCACGGCGCAGAGGAAAAAGGATTTGACATAGGAGAAGGGAGGGATGTTAAACTCTATGATATAAGTTTCCGAAACCATCATCGCTTCAAAAAATTTCCTGCATAAATACGCCACCGGAAAGCCCATAATTAATCCCAAAACCATATAAACGAGCTGCTCGATAAAAATCATCCTTCGGATTTCTCCCTTTTTGATTCCCATAATCATGAGGGTCGCAAACTCGGTTTTTCTTTCCCTTATGCTGATCATTGAAATATTATAGATCAGGATAACTCCCGCCGCAATCGTCATGAAAATAAAAGTATCCATCATAAACCTCATGCTGCCCAATCTCTCTCTATAGGTTCTTAGCATGTTTTCGGTATCCGCAATCGAAAAGATTCCGGAGCTCTTAATCAGCGCTTCCTTTACCTCCTTAAGCCTTCCTCTTTCGGCATTGATCAATATCGTATTCACCGGTTTTTCAATGTATAAATACTCCTCTACCGCATTTAAATCGATAAAGCATCCTCTTCCGAATGTTTCGCCGATGATTTTTTTGATCATGATTTTACTGCTTTTTTCGGGCAGATACCCGCTGCTGATCTCTATTCTGTCCCCTTCCTTTGCTCCCAGTTTTTTCGCTATCCTTTCATTGATGATCAGCCCCTCTCCGGAGGGCTCGTAATAACGCTTATCCATGGCGTAAATCCTATGCATAAGAGAGCCCCTGCTCAGCCCGCTCAGTATCGCGTAGTCGCTATGGTTCTGAAAACGCAAAATCACGGGGATCTCGCAATAACTCTCCGTCTCCGAAACTCCCTCTATCCCGCTCAGGGCATCCTTTGCCCGGGACGGGGTGGTAAATTTTTCAAGCGATACCTTAAGATCATAGACTTGCACTCTTTCAAACTGAACAAAGAAGAGATTATCCAAAATCGTATCAAAGGAGAGCAAAACACTGGACATTCCGAAGGGAAAGGCAATGGCAAGAGCGATCAGCGCCGTTCTGGGAAAGCTTCGAAAAATCGAGCGGATTCCCATCTTTTCCATCGTATGGAGCTTATGCAGAGCATCGTCAAAGCCTGCAAACTGCCGCAGTATTTTGGGGGATGCCGCCCTCATGGCTTCCGCCGGCTGGATCTTCGTGATTCCCCTGACTCCGAAGAAGACCGCAAATATCGATGAAAACAGGGCGATTACCATGCCAAACGCTCTGGTGGATAAAAAATCTTTATAATCGCTTCCGGGCAGCACGAAGAAATCCTGATATAGGCGAAACATATATCTTCCGAAATATCCTCCGAAAGCTCCGCCCAGAAAACTTCCCGTCAGACCGATCAGAATCGCCTGAGCAAGATAGGGAAGAATCAGCTCATGATTCTTAAATCCCATTGCCTTCATCGTACCGATCAATCTCCTGTCCTGATCGATAATCTTCTTTAATACGACATAGAGCATAAAAACGGACATTCCCATAAAAATCAGGGGCAGGCTAAGTCCGATCGCCATCAGCTCTTCCAGCTCTCCCTCTACCATATTATAGCTGGTCTGGTTCTTTCTCTCCTGTATATTTCTTAATCCGTACTGCCTGAGCTTTTCGCTTAAAATCAGCTTCATATCCTCATAGCGATATCCCTCATCGAGCAAAAATCCGATTTCATTGACGCTCCGGCTTCTTCCCATAATGTCGTTCAGCCTCTGTGCATCGATAACCGCCATATCGTATTCGCTTCCGTCGCTGAGAAATGCCCCGCTGGGAGGAATCGTATAGATATAATTCGGAGCATATGCATTTCCGCCTATCGTGAATCTATGGCTCTCTCCCTCTATAATGATACTGATTTCCTGCCCGGCTTTCCACCCTCTTGCCGCCATCATCTTTTCTCCTATGAAAATCTGATCTTTCTGCGGAGGCATGGGACTGTCTATTCTGATTTGATTAAGCTCCATATCGCTCTCATAACCGAGCAGATGCAGACTGATGATGGAATCCATGTCTTCCGTGAGAATGCGCACATCCGCGGACAAAAGCCCCGCCGCTTTTTTAATTCCCGGAATTTCCTCCAGCTCTTCCAGCTCCGAACTCGGCATATACATGAGCTCGGCAAACACATCTGCCATCCGGTTTTTTTCGTAATACTCCTCTACCTGAGATTGCAGATTTTTCAGGGTATCCACCATGGATACATAGACGAAGATCCCGAGAGCGATAATCAGGACGGCGCCTATATAGGTTCCCTTATTTTTGAACGCGGCTCTGAAAATATTTTTTCTGAAATGCCCCATTTCTTTTTCCCTCATTTCTTTTAAAAAATGAGTTACCTTTTCCTAACTATTATCTATAATATCATATTTTTCATCAAAATGCAGATTTTTTTCTTTTAATTTCCATTTTATTGATAACTTAAAATTACAAAACATTACAAAATACCTGTACAAAATTAAAAAACAATTGTATAATTACAATATGATTGTAAAAAAATATAAAACTTTTCTTAAGTTCCTCCTGCATTCCTGCTTTTTTTCTGCGGAGGCGCTTCAACGAAAATGAGGCGGATCATGAAAAAAATATATCTCGATAATGCGGCAAGCAGCTTTCCCAAGGCTCCGGGGGTGAGCGAGGCGGTAAAATACTATATGGATGAAATCGGAGCAAGCATTAACCGCTCTACCTATGAATCTGCGGTAGATGCCGGAATGACGACGCTTTCTCTTCGGGAAAGAGCCTGCAGGATCTTTTCTTTCCCCCAGATCGACCATCTGATTATTACTCCCGGAGCGACTGCGGGTCTGAATATGCTGATTAAAGGCTTTATTCAAAAAGGGGACCATGTCCTGCTCAGCTCCCTCGAGCATAATGCGGTCATGCGCCCCATCCATTCGATTGCAAAAGAACTTTTCTGGGACAGGAAGACGGAGCGCTTCATCGATGCCGCCGACTTAAAATATCGGGAATTTGCAAGCTATACGAGAATTCCCTATTCCGAGAAAAACACGATGGACTATGAGTCCATACCGAAGCTGATCCGCAAAAATACGAAGGCATTGATCATGCTTCATGCCTCCAATGTGAGCGGAAGCCTTCATGATATCGACAAAGTATCCGCAATCTGCAGGAAATACGGAATCGATTTTATCCTTGATGCGGCTCAGACTGCGGGGCATTATCCCATCGATTTCACCAAAAGCGGACTTTCCGCAATGGTAACGCCCGGGCATAAAGGGCTGCTCGGTCCTCAGGGCATAGGTCTCATGTTTCTGGACCCCGATTTTGCAAAAAAACTTTCTCCTCTCCTGGAAGGAGGCACGGGGAGCGCCTCGGACAGCGAATTTACCCCGGATTTTATGCCGGATAAGTTTGAGCCCGGCACCCCGAATATTCCGGCAATATACGGTCTGGAGAAGGCGCTTGAATTTATTGAAGAAAAAGGAGTCCTGAGCTTTCGCGAACATGAGCAGAAGCTGATTCTTCGATTTATGCAGGCATTAAAAACGCTTGATCATATAAAAATACTGGGAGAGGAGGGCAAAGAACATATAGGCGTTGTCAGCCTGGATTTTATCGAGCAGGATAATGCACTGATCTCTTCAAAGCTTGCGGATCGATACCATATTATGACCAGATGCGGTCTGCACTGTGCACCGAACGCTCATAAAACCTACGGCACGGATACGAGAGGAAGCGTACGTTTTTCCTTCGGTTATTTCAATACCGAAAGCGACGTGGACTATGCGATTAAGGTGATAAGGGAAATAGTATGATAAAAATAAAAAGGAGATTTTAGGAAAATGAAAACAAAATACACAGACGCAAGAATACTTCTTGCCGGAGCATTGACCGGCTTTGCCGCTTTGCTTCTCTCATTTTTGGGAAACCCCGCAAATATGGGCTTCTGCATTGCATGCTTTCTGAGAGATATTGCCGGTGCGCTGGGATTGCATCGTGCCGATAAGGTGCAGTATCTTCGTCCGGAAATCATCGGACTCGTCATCGGCGCTTTCGGAACCGCAATCGCTACAAAGGAGTTTAAGCCTAAGGCGGGCTCCTCTCCCGCAACCCGATTTGTTTTGGGTATGATACTGGTGATCGGGGCGCTTATCTTCCTCGGCTGCCCGCTCAGAATGGTGCTGCGCCTTGCCGGAGGAGACTTTAATGCAATCACCGGATTGGTCGGCTACATCATCGGAATTTATATCGGAACGATCTTCCTCAATAAGGGCTTCTCCTTGAAGCGCTCCTATGATGTGGGAAAGACGGACGGCTATGTGCTGCCTGCCGCGATGGCTCTGCTTTTGGTGCTTTTACTCGTTATTCCTTCCATCTTTATCTTCAGTCAGGAAGGTCCCGGTTCAAAGCATGCTCCTTTATTGATCGCTTTGCTGATTTCTCTTGCCGTAGGCGTTTTATCCCAGAGAGCAAGGCTTTGCACGGTCGGAGGAATCCGCGACTTCATCATGTTCAAAGACACAAGGCTTCTTTCCGGTTCCGCTATGATTCTGGTTTTGGTATTGGTCGGAAACATCATCCTGCAAAAGTTCAAGCCCGGTTTTGCGCTTCAGCCCATCTCACATAGCAGCCATGTTTGGAATTTATTGGGCATGGTACTGGTCGGCTGGGCTTCCGTCCTGCTCGGAGGCTGCCCCTTCCGTCAGCTTATTCTCGCAGGAGAGGGCAACGGCGATTCCGCGGTAACCGTGGCGGGCATGATCGCAGGTGCCGCATTTGCGCATAACTTTAAGCTTGCAGCGGCTCCCGATTCTCTGAACGAGGCAAAGGAGCTTGTAGTCGGCGGGCTTTCCGCCAACGGCAAAGCAGCCGCTTTTATTTGTCTGGCTGCGCTGATTGCGATTTCCCTGATTAATCTTCCGAAGGAGGCAAAATAATATGATAGACGCAAGAGGTTTTTCCTGTCCCACTCCCGTATTGATGGTAAAAAAAGAAATTGAAGCAAAAAAACCGCAAACTCTGAGCGTTTTGGTGGATAATGTCTGTGCGGTCGAAAATATTACACGCTTCGCAGAGAGTCAGGGCTATCGCCTGAGTTCAAATAAAGAAGGAGAGGATTTCAGACTTGAACTGCAAAAATAACAAGTCGAAAAAATAAGATATGCAAGAATATTTGGCAACATTTCATACTCATCTTTCCGCAATGATCACCGGTAAAAAACTCAAGGCGGAAGCGGAAAAGGTAAGGCTTGAACCCGTGCCGAGAAAGCTTTCTTCCTCCTGCGGAACCTGCGTGCGTTTCGAAGCAAAAAGCAGTCTGGTTCATTGCATGGACAAGGATTATGAGGCCTTATATCAGGTGCTGGCTGAAGATGAATATCTTAAATTGGCATAATAAGAGTGGAGGGGATTATCAAATCCCCTCCCGCTTTATTATATCGGTTTAATGATACTGATCATAAACAAAACATTGAAAAGCCAAAAAACGATCATCCAGATCGAAGAAAAGCTCCCGGCATAAAGCCCTTTTAAGCTCCTATGCTCCGACAGATAATTCCGTATCCCGCCCCTCTTCTTAAGAAGCCCAAAAATTGCCGCAATGATAAAAATAATCTCGAAGATCCTTTCTGCGGCAAAAGAAAAGCCTGCGGGAAATATTCCGATCAGGACAGGATAGAGGATTCCCAGTCCGAGATTATTGAATATATGCAGAAAGATCGTCCAGAAAATGGAATATTCCAAGGCAATATATCCGTATAAAATCCCGAACAGAAAGGCAAAGATTGCCTGGGTCGGATTGCCGTGCATGAGGCCGAAAAACATCGCCGACATGAGAATCGCAAATACCTTTCCGTATTTTTCCAGATAGCGAAGAACCAGTCCCCTGTAAATCAGCTCCTCCACCAAAGGGGCAAAGATCGCGGTATAAAAAAGCGCAGCCGCATCCTCTCCCGGATCCGTTGCGGCAATAAAGGCTTCCTTAAGCGTAAGTCCGAAGAGATTGAAGAGGAATTCGAAAATCCCGTTCAAATAAGTAAAGATTCCCTGAAAGGCAAGGCTGAGCAAAACACAGTAAAGCAGGGTACGGAGCGTCATCTTTCTCTCCAAGAGGAAGATCCTTTCTCCCGCCTCCTCCTTTCTTAAGCGCAGCAAAAGCATTCCGAAGCTGAGCAGGATCCCCGCAATCGTGATGATGCCGTCTCCCAGAAAAAATCTCTTCAGGGGATCCTTAAGCTGCGTTATATCCGCCTCCAGATCTATTCCCCACCAAAAAATCAGCAGGAAAAAATAGAGAAAAGCAAAAATAATGCTCAGGAGCTGATAGAGAAAAAGATGCTTCGACAGCTTGTTTATCCTCTTTTTAAAATCTTTCTTCGCCGCCTTTTCCCTTTCCCTATCCTTCATCTCTTCCCATAAGAGCTCTTCCCGGGATATTTCTTCTCCCTCCTCCTTGATGTACATATCTCTCCTATCCCTCCGCTTTGAGAAGCTTCTCCAAATAAATCTCGGTCTTATCAAGGATGCCCTTCCAGGAATGCTCGTCGATTTTCCTGCGCACCTCTTCAGAGGGCTCTTCCTGCGCTTTTACCCTCGCGATCTGCATAAGAATTTTTTCTCTTAAGGCTTCGACAAAGGCAGGCTTATCTTCCTCATAAGGTTTATCCACTTCCATCAGCCGAGGGAGCTTTACATACTCGATCAGCCCGGATTCATTGATCTCTCCCGAGAGCAGCCAGACCAGCCCTTCGATAGCCGTACTTACGACCCGGCAGCCGGAAGCAAGCGCCTCTATATTCACCAGCCCGAGCCCTTCGTAATAGGAGGGAAGGATGAAAATATCCGATTCTCTCATCTTCCTTGCAAGCTCATGCTGAGGCAGTGCAGGAAGAAATTCCAGATTCTTGCTGTAGCCAGCGCATTCTCTCAGCTTCTCCTTCTGCGAAAGATCCGCATTGCCTACGAGGGTAAGCCTGATCTTTTCATCGCTTTTTTCAATCTCCGGCAATGCCTTCGCCAACTCGTATACTCCCTTTGCATAGGCTATCTTTCCGGCATAGAGAAGCTCCGTTCTCTTCTCCTCCAAGCCCTCTTCGTTTCCATGGCGGGAGGAAGCCTCGGCATAAAAAACCTCCTGATTGAACCCCCCTCCCATTACCTCGATTTTGGAGGACGGGATTCCTATCAGCTTCTCGATATCTTCGATATCTTTGGGCGCGATCACAAAGCATGCGTCGAGATTTTCAATTCCTTCCATATATTTTTCACGAAAATAACCGTGCTTCTTGATCTGGCGTATATCGGTGCCATGCCCTATTCCCAGAACTTTTTTATCCGAAAAGCAGCGCCTTGCCAATGCCGTCAGCATAAAGAGATGATGCGAGATAATGATATCCGGATCAAATTCCTCCTTGGCTTTCAAAAGCCTTTTTTCAAACGCTCCCATCCAAAGCTCTATCTGCTCGGGGCTCATCGAGGAATATACCGTGGAAGTATAGGGCATCTCGTCACTCATCCCCGCAATGGGAAAATCCAGTTCTTTGCTTGAAAATTCCACGGGATATTGCAGGATATCTTCCGGAAAATCTGCTTTTTTCTCCGAATCGAGAGCATAGATCAGGGCATTTTCATGCCCCCTCTCTGCAAGTCCCTTTACCAAAACAGAATAATAAATTCCGCTCCCCGTCATCGAGGGAAGCTGCGCCAAACAATGCAGTATTTTCAATATTTCACCTCTTTGATTTGATGTTTAACGCCAAAGGCATTCTCTCTTTCAGCCGAAAATAAGATGCCCTTATTCATAATAATCCAGACAGACTCTCTCGCAGGCAAAAGGTTTAATCTCGTTTTTTGCCACCTCGACATGAGCGGGATGCTCCGCATAGAGCTTTAAATCTTCCTCATTTTTTACCTCACTGATTAAGGCGATATCATGCGTACTGCTTTTTTGCGGATTTTCTATGACTTTTGCGCTGTAAAGCTGCGGTATGATCCCGGGAAGCCTCTCGAGGCTTTCCTTAATCCTCTTCTTTACGGCTTCCTTATCCGCAACCTCTTCTTTTATCTTCCACATCACAATATGTTTCAGCATATCCTCGTCTCCCTTTTCTTATGGATTTTTACTTTGATTTTATGCTTCCAGCATCATCTTTTCCAGCTTGAGCGGTTCTACATACTCTCCGTTCTTATAGGCTCTCATATTGCCTCCGGAAATCTCATCGATCAGCGCAATATGCCTGTCCTCTCCGACTCTTCCGAACTCAAACTTGATATCATAAAGATCCATGCCCTTCTTTGCGAGCTCATCTTTTACGATCTCCGCGATTTTTCTGGTCATATCGACGAGGACGGCATACTCCTCCTTGCTCATAATGCCGAGCATATCCAATGCCTCCTCCGTAATCAGAGGATCGTTTCTTTCATCATCCTTAAGTGTAAGTTCAACATATGCATCCAGAGGCTGTCCGCTCTTGATATATTTCCCGTAACGGCGAATAAAGCTTCCTACCGCTCTGTAACGGCAGATTACCTCCACGCCCTGACCGAAGGAAGCAGCCGGCAGCACCGTCATCGTTCTGTTCTCTATATCCGCATCCAGATAATGTGTCGCTATCCCTGCGGCATTGATCTTTTCAAAAAAGAATTTCGTCAGCTTAAGTCCCGCTTCTCCCGCTCCTTCCATGGTAAGACCTACCGTATTGGCACCCGGATCGAATACTCCGTCCACGCCGGTAACATCATCCTTGAACTTCAGCAGAAATTTTCCGTTTTCCAAATCAAATACGTCCTTTGTTTTGCCCTGATATACCTTTTTCATCTTCGATTCTCCTTGGCTTATATTGAATTACCAAGTAATAATATCGAAAAGAGCGGAAATATTCAAGATTTTCGGCGAAAATTTTATTGCATTTCTCATCCCGATTTGATAGTATACCCATGACAAAAGTTAAAGCAGAGTAGGATACCCGGCGTTAAGTGTCTTCTGTACAGGGAGTTGACAGAGGAACGAAAGAGCTCTTGAGGCTCTGCGGTCCGGTATCCGCATCCCGCTGCTGCATACCGGATACAAATTGACGTCCTTTATGTGGCAAGCACAATTTTAAAGGAGGTTTTTTTTATGCAAAAAAACAAAATTTCAACCAAACAGCTCACCATGATGGCAATGCTGATCGCATTGAGCATTATCCTCACCAGAATCTGCAAGATACAGATCGGAAACAGCATTCGAATCGAATTCGGCAATGTTCCCATTCTGCTTGCCGGGCTCTTCTTCGGTCCGGGCGCGGGGGCAGTTGCGGGAGGAGCCGCCGATATTCTGGGTGCAAATCTTTTCGGCACAAGATTCGATATTCCCTTTACCTTGGCGGCAATGGCTGTCGGATTGATCGGAGGTTTTTTCAGAAGCTTCGTCTTTACCGAGAAAAAAGTTTTTTTTAAGACCCTCACCATGACGCTGACCAGCAATATCCTGGTCAAAATGATCTTTACGACCTTCCTGCTTCACCGTCTCTTCGGGCAGCCTCTTTTGCTTCTGCTGAGCGTACGGATTCCGCTCTATCTCTTCGTTGCTTTGGCGGAAGCCTTCATGATACATAAGCTGATCGGGGTGGAAGCATTAAAGCAATTCGTAAAAGCGGAAAAATCGGAAGCAAAAGTATGAAAAAATATCAGGACGCAATCGACGCGATACAAAAACACTGTAAACCGGGCTCGAAGCTTGGTTTGGAAAGAATGAGAGAACTCATGCTCCTCCTTGGCAATCCCCAGGAGGAGCTTCGCTGCCTGCATATCGCCGGAACAAACGGAAAGGGCTCCGTCTGCGCCTGCCTCGAATCCGTTCTGCGGCATGCCGGTTATCGGACGGGGCTCTTTACCTCTCCGCATTTATTCAGGGTAAACGAAAGAATACAAATCAATCGTCAAAATATTTCCGACGAGGATTTGGTCGAAAAAACAAAAAAGCTTCTTGCCCTCCTTCCCAAAATGAAGGAGGCTCCGACGGAGTTTGAATTTTATACCGCCATGGCTTTTGATTATTTTAAAGAGAAGGGCTGCGATATCGTGCTTCTTGAAACCGGGCTGGGCGGAAGACTCGATTCTACCAATATTATAGAGCAGCCTCTCGTATCGATTATCACGACAATAGGACTTGACCATATTGCCGAGCTCGGCGAGAGCATAGAAAAAATTGCCGCGGAAAAGGCAGGCATCATCAAAGCTTCCCGCGATGTGCTGGTGGACGGAAGAAATGCCGATATCATGGATGTTTTCGCAAAGGAATGCCGCAGAAAAAATGCCGCACTCTATCGAAGCCGTCCGGAAGATCTTCGGGAAAGAGAATGCTCTCCCCGGGAAACGATTTTTGATTACGGAGAGCTCAAAGAGCTTTCTCTCCCCCTGATCGGCTCTTACCAGACAGGAAACGCGGCATTGGCGATAGAAGCCCTCAAGCTGCTTTCCTCCAAGGGATTTAAAATCGGAGAAGAGGATATCCGGGAGGGCTTAAAATCGGTAAAATGGGAGGGAAGATTTGAGCTTTGCCGCCTTTCTCCTGATTTCATCATCGACGGCTCGCATAACCGGGCGGGTATGGAGGAGAGCATGCGCAGTCTGAAGAAGATTTTTCCGGATAAAAAAATACATTTTATTCTCGGCGTCCTCAGAGATAAGAATGCGGTTTCCGCCTTATTCGGCAGTGAGCAGTGCATTGAAAAAAAACTTTTTGCCTTCTACCTGATCACTCCTCCCTCTGAACGGGCGCTTGACGCAGAGGAGCTTGCCCCCCTCATCAGACAGGGGCTTTCGAAAGATTCGGCAATTCCGATTTATACTTTTTCCTCGATAAAAGAAGCCGTATTTTCCGCGCTTTCTTCCGCTTCCGAAGAGGAGCTCATTATCGCAAGCGGCTCTCTGTACTCTGTTTCCGCCCTGAAAGCCGCTGTAAAAGAATATTTTCATTAATCTCGAAATAAGAGTGCGAGTCAGTTTTCCACTCTTATTTTTTTTGTTAATTAAATTTTTTCTTACAAAAAATATCGTAAAATTAATAAAACTATACTTATGGGTAGTGTTTTTATCATTTTTTTCTGCTATTACATAATAAAGCAAAGTTATTTCATTACCATAAGGAGGTTGTATTCATGAAAAAATATAATTATCTTCTGTCAATTCTATTATTGATCTGCATCATCGCGGCAGGCGGATGCTCTTCCAAGAGCGATTCCTCCGATACGACCGTGGCGGAAAAAGAAGAGAAGGAAGCAAAAAAGGAAAAAAAGAAAGACAAGAAGGAGAAGAAGGAAAAGGAAAGCGAAACAGAGACCGAAACGGAGAAAGAAAGCCTCGACTATGCCAATCTGACCCCGGAAGATCTGATCAAGGATTTTGAAGGTAAAACAGAGCTGAATAAGGAGGAATTCATGGATTTACTCTCCACCTTTGAATATGTGGAATTCTATGATGACTATTCTCTCGCCTCCAATATTACTTCCAAGGCTATTTACATGCTCAACGATAATGATGTGGATCTGCCTTATGATGAGGTAATTCCTATGGCGATCAAGAGCGATATTCCCCAGCTGAGGGCATGGGGCTATTCCCAAATGTCCAGCATCTTCGGCATATCGGATGAAAATATCGAGTCTTCGGTGAAAATGCTCTCTTCCGAGAAAGATCCTCATGTCATTGCAGCCGCAGTCAGATATCTCGGCAGCGAGGGCGGTGCCAACCCGGATATTGCCGCATTCCTCCTTGAATCGGCAAAACATGAAGATCCTGTTGTAAGAATGTGGGCAGCCTCTTCCATCGGCTCAAGCTGGAACGAGAATATGGAGGGCGCCCTGGAAGCAATGCTGGAGCTCATGAAAGACAGCGATCCCAAGGTTCGTGAATGGGCTTGCACCTATATCGGAAACCTCGGCAAAGAGGAGGCGGTAGCCCCCTTGGCTGAAATTTTGAATACGGATGAAGAATACGAGCTTCACGGAGCCTGCATGGATTCACTTTCCACTCTCTGGCTTGATTACCCCTTCCATGAAAAACATTTCGAATCGGCTTACCTTGCATCGATGGAGTATTTCAAAAAAACACCGAGAAGCGAAAATACTCCTTTTTGGCTGGCGGTTAACAATATCAGCAATATCGACGAGGACAGCATCGAGGCTTGGAAGGCGAATGCACCCTTTTATAACCCCGACGAAATCGTCTCGCTGATGACGGATATTGTCGCCGACCCGAATGCCGACTTTCTTGCCCGCACATCGGCGATCGACGTCATCAAGGCGCACGGAACGAGGGAGCAGCTGGAAGCACTCGCTCCGACGATAGAGGGACTGAGTGACAGCCTCGCGGAACAGATCCAAGGCTCTTACCAGGATGCTTTAAACAATTAACAAACCTGAGGGAACCCGAAAAAGGGTTCCCTTTTTTTATTTTTTTCCTCTTTTTATTTTCTTTTCTTTACCTTCTTTTATCTGATCTTTTCCTTGTGAAAATCGCAAAAATCGTTTATGATTTGAAGATACATCAGTACAAAGGAGTTTAGCAATGTCTCTTCATCATGAACCCCATCCCCTTTCCTCGGCTCTGATCGGCTGGTATGATCTGAATGCGAGGGATCTTCCCTGGAGAAGATCTCCCTCCCCTTATCATGTCTGGCTTTCCGAAATCATGCTCCAGCAAACAAGGGTGGAGGCGGTCAAGGGATATTACCGGCGCTTTCTTGACGCTTTGCCGGATATTTCGTCTCTCGCCCATGCGGATGAAGATACCTGTATGAAGCTATGGGAGGGGCTCGGCTATTATTCCCGGGTCAGAAACCTGCATAAGGCGGCAAAACAGATTATGGAAGAATATGGCGGCATTATGCCCTCCTCCTATACCGAGCTTCTCAATATCGCCGGCATCGGTCCCTATACCGCCGCGGCGATCGCATCCATTGTCTTCGGTGAGGTCATACCTGCCATTGACGGCAATCTTCTCAGGGTTTTTGCAAGATTATCCTCCTATCCCGAGAGTATAAAGGAAGCTGCCGCCAAAAAAGCCGCCCATGCATTTTTTCTGGAATGCATGCCGAAAGACCGTCCGGGAGATTTCAATCAGGCATTAATGGATCTCGGAGCTACGATTTGTCTTCCCAACGGAAAGCCTCTCTGCTCTTCCTGCCCCTTGAGCGGATTTTGCCGCTCCTTTTGCGAAAACAGGACGGCGGATTTTCCTCTGGTTCCCGCAAAAAAAGCGCGGAGCATAGAAAAGCGCACGGTTTTCCTGATTCATGACAGCGGCAAAATCGCCATTAAAAAAAGACCGAAGCGGGGGCTTCTCGCCGGTCTTTACGAATTTCCCAATTGCGAAGAGCATCTGGATGAGGATGCCGTGATCCGATACAGCAAAAGTCTCGGATTCTCTCCTATCCGAATTAAAAAACTGGGATTTGCAAAACATGTTTTTACCCATAAGGAATGGGATATGATAGGCTATGATATTCTGACCGATGCTCTCGAGCCCTATCCATCTTCCTCTCATTCTGTTGAAGCGCTTAAGATCGCGGAAAGCTCCGGGCAAGCCTTAAGTCCGCTGTTTACCAAAGAGGAGAGCCCCATTCTTCTTGTCCATCTGAAGGATATCCGGGAGTATTACTCCATTCCCTCCGCATTTAAGAAGTTTAAGGAATACCTGGATTGAGGAAAAGGAAAGGCTTTGTACTCTTAGGCGGATCCTGATAAGGATAAATCGATTAAAAAGCGCCGGAATCCTGTCGATTCCGGCGCTTTTATACACTTGATGATATTATGCCATCTGCTTTGCAACTTCCGCTGCAAAATCCTCGCTCTTCTTTTCCAGACCCTCTCCCGTCTCAAAACGGATAAAGCCTTTTACGTTGAGATTTGCGGAATTTGCCTTTGCCGTTTCTTCAACGTATTTTGCCACGCTCTGCTTTCCGTCCTCCGCCTTAACATAAACCTGATCGAGAAGGCAGATTTCCTTAAGCTGCTTGTTGAGACGTCCGTTTACCATGCCGTTGATCACATGATCGGGCTTCTGAGACTCCTTCGGATCATTCTTTATCTGCGCAAGAATGATTTCTCTCTCTTTTGCAAGATATTCCGCGGAGATTTCCTTCTCCGAAGTATATACCGGTCTGAGCGCCGCGATCTGCATCGCAAGATTCTTGCCCATCTCTTTGATTGCTTCATTGACCACATCCGTCTCGATATCCACGAGAACGCCTATCTTGCCGCCTGCATGAATATAATCCACCACCAGACCCTTGGGCTCCTTCACCTTTTCGAATCTGCGGATGCTCATATTTTCTCCGATCACGGAAATCATGCTTGAAAGCTTGTCTTTTACGGAAAGGCTCTCATCGAGAAGCCATTTTTCCTCCATAAACTCTTCGATATTCTTTGACTCCGACTTTAAAACCTGGCTTGCCACTTCCGCAACAAAGCCTTTGAATTTCTCATTCTTTGCCACGAAATCGGTTTCCGCATTCACTTCCACGATTACCGCATCCTGTCCGCAGCAGCAAATTGCAGTTTCCACCACTCCTTCCGCCGCGATACGTCCTGCCTTCTTCTGTGCTCCGGCAAGCCCTTTCTCTCTGAGGAAATCCACAGCTTTATCCAGATCTCCCTCCGTTGCGGTCAATGCCTTCTTACAGTCCATCATTCCGGCACCGGTAATCTCTCTCAGCTCTTTTACCAATGCAGCTGTAATCTCTGCCATATATTACCTCCTCAAATTATTCCTCTGTATTCTCTTCTGTCAAATCAGCTTCCGCACTCTCCAGCTCCTCTGCGGAAACCGCCTCGCCCTGATTTGCTTCTATTACGGCATCCGCCATTCTGGACACAATGAGCTTTACTGCGCGTATCGCGTCATCGTTGCCCGGTATTACATAATCAAGCTCCTCCGGATCGGAGTTCGTATCCGCAATTCCGATCAACGGAATACCCAGGGTATGTGCCTCCTGTACGCAGATTCTCTCCTTCTTGGGATCCACGATAAAAATCGCATCCGGAAGCTTCTTCATATTCTTGATTCCGCCCAGATTCTTCTCCAGTTTCTCCCATTCCTTCTTCAGCTCGATCACCTCTTTTTTGGGAAGAACCTCGAAGGTTCCGTCCTGGCTCATTTCTTCTATCTTCTGGAGTCTTTTTACTCTCGACTGAATCGTCTTGAAGTTCGTCAGCATTCCTCCGAGCCATCTCTCATTTACATAGAACATGCCGCAGCGCTCCGCCTCTTCCTTGATCGTATCCTGAGCCTGCTTTTTTGTTCCGACAAAAAGTATGCTTCCGCCCTCCGCAACGATATCGGCAATCGCCTTATATGCGGTATCCACCATGCCTACGCTCTTTTGCAGGTCGATGATATGGATTCCGTTTCTCTCCGTATAAATATAGGGAGCCATTTTGGGGTTCCATCTCCTGGTCTGATGCCCGAAATGAACACCGGCTTCAAGAAGCTGCTTCATTGAAATAACACTCATTTTCTTACTCTCCTTTTGGTTTTTTCATCCGCCTGAAGAATCTTATAAAGGACTGTGCAGCACCTCTTTATAAGCAGCAGGCGTGTTTATTTTGCCTCTCGGCATATGATTATTTTAACTTTATAAGAATACCATATTTTCTCCCTCTCTGCAAGGGCTTTCTCCTTTATTTTCACTCTTCTTTGCCGAAATCCCGGGCTTTATCTTCCCTCCCTTTTTGCAGCCGCCTTTCCTGCAATATATGCGCTCGTCCATGCCCATTGAAGATTATATCCTCCGCAGATTCCGTCCGCATCCATAACCTCTCCGGCAAAATAAAGCCCTTTTCTCAGCTTCGACTCCATCGTATTTTCATCGATCTCTTTCAGATCCACCCCGCCGGTACAGACCTGCGCCTTATCGTATTCCGCCGTAGAGAGTGCCAAAAATCTGTATTCACTCAGGTATTTTGCGAGAATTTTACACAGGCTCTTCCTGTTTTCCTCTCCGATTCTCATTTTCCCCTCAAGTGAAGCAAGCTTGAGAATCGCCTGCCAAAGCTTTTGATTAAAGAGCCCGTTTCCGAATTTTTCCAATGTATCCAAGCCCGTATCCCGATGCCGGGAAAGCAGATAAGCCTCCCCCTCTTCGGCAAAATGCAAAAGATCCATCGAAAGCTCCGCTTTTTTGCCCTCAGCCAAAGCTCTTGCAATCGTCCTGCTCAGCTGAAACACCGGAATTCCGGACAAGCCGTAATCCGTAATCTGGACCTCTCCGAATTCTTCCCGGAAAAACACATCCTCAATATAGAGCCGGAGCGCGGTCTTTACCCTCACCCCCGCGGCAAGCTTAAAAAATCCTTTCTCGCTCTTACAGTGAATCGCGCAAAGAGCGGGAAGCGGCTTGATAATATGATGCCCCATCTTCTCGATCCATCGAAAAGCGCTTCCGTCCGATCCGGTAAAAGAGGCGGCAAGTGAACCGCTTGCAATGATCAGGCGCTCCACAAAAAGCTTCTCTCCCTCTTTCTGTATGATAAAGCCTTCCGATGAAGAGCGGATCTCCTTTATTTTGCAGGAGGTTTCAATCTTTATTCCCAGCCTTTCCGCTTCATAAAGGAGGGCGTTTCTGATGGAGGAAGCCTGCTCCGATCTCGGATAAATATAGCCCTCTCTGGAGAGGGGCTCCACGCCGAGCGTTTTAAAAAAGGCGATCGTTTCATCGCTGCTGAATCTTTCGATCGCTTTCATGACAAAGGAGCCCTCTTTTTCATGATAGGAAGAGGGGCTGATCAAAGCGTTTGTATAATTGCATTTTCCGTTCCCCGTCATCAGTATTTTCTTTGCCGCCTTTTCCCCATGCTCCAGAATCCTTACGCTTCCTCCCTCTCTTGCCGCAAAGATGCCGGCGGCAAGACCTGCCGCTCCTGCCCCTATAATCCCGATTTCTTTCTGCTTCATCACGATATCTCCCGCTTCTTCTTATGATTTTCCTCGGCAAAGCCTCAGTTTTTTCAATACCGCAAAGAGCTTTCTTCCGCCCGGCATCGCTCTGAGCTCTTCTTCTCTCAGGGTCTTGGTCAAAATCAAAATCAATGGATAGGAGAGCCCTCCGACTGCAATCGGCAGCGCACAAATCATAAAATCATCCGCCTTGAGTTTTTCCAATGCAAAAAATACCGAAAAGACGATCCCTCCCATAAGCAGGGCGGAAAGAGAAGGCAGAAGATAAATCTTCTTGAGCTCCTGACGATAGTCTAAAAAACGCCTGATCGAGAGCGCATTAAATACGCAGATTAAAAATACAAAGAGAATATTGGCAAATACCAGCGCATAGGCTCCCAGGTAAAAGAGGCTGAGAATGAGCAGCCCGACATGAATCAGAAGAGAAAGCGCCGCATTTTTGACGGGCTCTCCCATATGGTTCGTTCCCTGCAAGATCGCATTGCTTACGGTCGAAAGCGAGGAAAAGACAACCGCCGCGGATCCCATGCGCATAAAGGAAACGGACATGCCCGAGGTCGCAAACAGGAGCGCGTAGATGGGCTCTGCAAGAATTGCCAGCCCGACTGCCGCAGGCATCGCAATAATCATGGAAAAACGAATCGCATTGGTGATATTCTGCGATACTTCCGAATGCTTTTTCGAAGCGCTCGCCCTGGTCAGCGCAGGGATTAAAGAGGAGGCAAGCGCATTGGAGATTGCCACCGGCACATTGATCAAAATCAGGTATTCTCCTGTATAAATCCCGTATTCACTGGCGGTATGGGCAGGATTTTTTCCCATAAAATCCATTACGTTTCCGAATACCGCTCCGTCAATAATCCCGTTAATATTATAGATGGCGGTAGAAAGGATCACCGGAATCACCGTGAGAAAGAGCAGCTTGGTAATTTCGGCATAGCTTTCCGACCTTCCCTCGCTTTTTTCTGCGGATTTTTTTCCTTCTCTCCTCTTATGATACCAAAATAATCCGAGCAGCAAAAGCAGAGCAAAAAATGCTCCCGCTCCCGTTCCTATCGTTCCTCCCGCCGCTCCGTACGCTCTGATCTTGGATTCGGATTCCATCATCCCGATCGCATGTTCCGAAAGTTTTTTTGCCGCCAGGATGCTGACGATCGCATTGACAATCTGCTCCAAAAGCTGCGAGGCTGCGGTGGGGATCATCGTGGAATGCCCCTGATAATATCCCCTGAACACTCCGAGATATGCCATTACCCAGACCGTCGGCGCCAAAGTTTTTAAAGCATAGAGGCTGTACGGCGCCTTGAAAAAAATCTGCGCAAAAAAATCCGAGCCGAAATAAAGCAATGCGCAGCCAAGCCCCCCGACAATGCTCGCGTACCATAGTGCCGCCTTAAAAATCCTTCCGGCATTCTTCCTGTCATTTGCCGCAATCTTGGCGGAAATCATTTTGCTGACGGCAAGAGGAAGGCTATAGGAAGAAAGCAGAAGGATAATCGCATATACGCTGAATGCAAACGAATAATATCCTATCCCTTCCTTACCGATAATTCTCCTGAGCGGTATGCGGTAGAGCAGACCGATGATTCTGACCACAATTCCCGCCGCCGCAAGAATGGAGCCCTGCACCAGAAAATTTGATCTTGCCTTGTGTTCGGATTTTCCTCTCATCTCTTTTACTCCCTTAAATTTACGGTCAAAAAGGCAAATCGCTTCAGCCTTTTTCTATCTGCAATACCCGTGCAAAAGAAGGATCTCTCTTTGATGCGCCTCCATCAGGCTGCGCTCCTCTTCCTCCATATGATCGTATCCCATCAGATGCAGCATGCTGTGCACAACTAAAAAAGCCAGTTCTCTCTTTCTCGTATGCCCGTACTCCTTTGCCTGTGCAATAATATGCTCTACGGAAAGAACGATATCTCCCAAAAGAAGCTCTCCGCTTTCAGGATGAAATGCATCCTCTCTTTCTTCAAAATCCCCGAAGTCGGCGGGAGATCGATAAGTATTCAGCGGAAAGGAAAGAACATCCGTCGCCTTGTCCACTCCCCTATGCATGGAGTTGAGCTCGTGGATATGCTTATCATCCGTCAGAATTACGGAAACCTCCGCCTCATAAGGGCAGCCCTCATAATCCAGCGCGGCAAGCACCATTTCTCTGATAATCTTTTTATAGGGGATAAAGAGACGGATATCCGTTTCATAACTGATATCTATTGTCATGGAATCTCCTTTTATTCTCCTCCCTTAAGTCTTTTTCTCACACTTAAGGACGCTCTGCGAAGCCCCGGCTTTGTCTGCCGCTTTTCATACACATCATAAGCCTCGACGATCTTTTGTACCAAAGGATGCCGCACCACATCGGCACTGCTTAAGGTACAGACTCCTATATCATCAATCTTTGCAAGCACCCTCAATGCGGTATCCAAGCCGGAGACCGCATCCTTCGGCAGGTCTTTTTGTGTCCTGTCTCCGGTCACGACCACTTTCGATCCGAAGCCGATGCGGGTAAGAAACATCTTCATCTGGGCAGGCGTCGTATTCTGCGCCTCATCGAGTATAATATATGCGTTATCCAGAGTTCTTCCCCTCATATACGCAAGCGGAGCGACCTCGATCAGCCCCTTTTCCGCATTATGCAGAAAGTTTTCCGCTCCCATAATCTGATAAAGCGCATCATAAAGAGGGCGAAGATAAGGATCGATCTTGCTTTGCAGATCTCCCGGCAAAAAACCCAGCTTCTCTCCCGCCTCTATTGCGGGTCGGGTCAAAATAATCCGGTTTACTTTTCCTTCCTTAAATGCCTGTATCGCCATCGCCATCGCAAGATAGGTCTTTCCGGTTCCCGCGGGACCCACACCGAATACGATCATTTTATTGCGGATCAGATCCACATATTGCTTCTGCCCCAAGGTCTTTGGTTTTATCGGTTTCCCGTTGATCGTTCTGGATATAATATCCTTGTCGATTTCCAGAATCTTTTCTTCTCCCTCCGAATACGAAAGAGAAATCGCATAATCCACATTTTGCTCGCTGATCTGGTTTCCTCTCTTAGAGAGTTCTATCAAGGTCGAAAAAATAGACTTGGCTTTGGCAACCTGCAGCTCGGGACCGATGATTTTAATCGCTCCGTCCCTGCTGAGCATCGTTACCTGCAATGTTCTCTCTATCTTTTTCAGATAAACGTCAAAATCTCCGCATACGTTTCTCTCATGCTCTATCGGTATATCAATCATGTTCTCAATTATGCTCAACTCTTTACTCTCCTAAAACAGCTTGTCTTTGCTTATACATTAAAAGACCCGGCCGAAGTCTCGACCGGGAACTGAATGTATGCATTAGTTGAATTTACGTTTTCTTGCAGCTTCAGACTTCTTTTTGCGCCTAACGCTTGGCTTCTCGTAATGCTCTCTTTTGCGAATCTCCTGCTGAATGCCAGCCTTTGCGCAATTTCTTTTAAATCTTCGTAATGCGCTGTCGAGACTCTCGTTCTCTTTCACAATCACGTTTGACATCGAAAAACTCTAACCTCCCTCCGGTTGTGAAATTAAAATTCTACATCATCATACCATAAATTTGAAAATAGTCAACTGATTTTTAAGAAAAATCCTTTGTTCAGGCTTTGTAAAATGCTCTTTTTCTTTTTCCCCTCTGTAAAAAGCTATTCCTCCTTCAGGCTTCCCTTTGCACTCTCCAGGGTTTCTTCGGAAATCTCCTTATCCGCCTTGAATTTATTGATAATATCGGGAATCAGATCGAGAATTTTTGTAAACGCATCCTGACTTCTGACATTGACGAGCTTGGTGATTCCGTTTTGAATGATCAAAACCGCTGCCGGACTCATTTTCGAACTCATGCCGGCTCCTCCGTTATATTTTGCGCTTTCTTCAAATGCTCCCGCCGCCATTCCGCAGCTTACGTCCACAAGCGGAATAATAATCGCATTATCTATCTTTATCGGGTCTCCAACGACAGTCTTTGTGTCGATAAATCCGTCCATCCCCTTAAAAATAGATTCGACTGATGAGATAAAATTCTTATTATCTGCCATATTTTCCTCCGATTTTTATTTTAATCTATCGTTTCCATGCTCTGTATTTTTTATATACATATTTGAAGTCCTTATCAAACCATAGCCTGCCCAAAATCCATAATAGATAGAAAATCTGCACTCTGCCCTTAAGCTCTACATCCGCCTCCATAATCACCCGGTCAAAAAAAGGCACAAGCTCAAGCTGCCTGCTGTATGCCGGGTAGAAAAAAGCGGCATAAGAGAGCACCCTGCCGGTCGTATAAGGATCTTCAAAACCGAAACGAATCCGCCCTCCGATCTTCTTTATCCAAATATGCCTAAGCAGCTTCCAAAGCGCATCCCATATTTTCCCAAGCCCTTTTTTGAGTCTCCTGCTGCGGATCGTCTTTTTGAGTTTCTCTGCGTTTTCCAGAAGATATGCGGTTTTTTTTCGAAAACTTTTCACGAACTTTCCGAGCTTTTGTTTCGGGCTTTTCTTTTGCGCCTTCTTCCCGTCTGTTTTTGATTTTATTTTTTTCTTTTTTCGGTCTTTTCATCTCTCCCGAAGAATCTCATCCTTCTCAAAAGCCTTCTGCTCAA
>JAUMWW010000025.1 GCA_030529445.1 Johnsonella sp.
CCTCTTCATCCCAGGCTCCCTCGGCTTCGCAGAATGCTTCCGTTTCTCAAACCCCTCCGGGTTCGGATGCGGCGGCGGGGGCAGCCTCACTTGCTTCGGCGGAAACCTCGGCTCCCGCAGAGACGAGTCTTGCGGCGGAGGAAACGACGGAGGCGGTCAGAAGCGGTCTTACGCCGCTCTCTTTTGGCGGGGGAAGCGTGAGCCTTGAAGCTCCGGGAGAGACGCAGGCTCAGACAAAAGCGGAAAATGAAGGACCGGCGGCTGCAATGAGCATGATACCGAAGAATTCATCGGACAGCAGCACCGGACCGGGCGTTGCGGGATCATCCTCGGGAAGCCCCACGGCAAATAACGATCCGGCTCCGACGGACTACCAGCCCATCGCAGGCGACAAGACCTATGTGGATGTGCTTTTGGAAGCGGCGGTGGCATCGGGCGTCAGCCCGTATGTGCTTGCTTCGATGATTATCCAGGAGCAGGGGCTTCAGGGCAGCAGCGGTTTGATCAGCGGAAATACGGAGCCCTACCAGGGCATATATAATTTCTATAATATAGAGGCATATCAGTCGGGCAATATGAGTCCGACCCAGAGAGGGCTTTGGTGGGCATCTCAGAGCGGCTCCTATAACCGGCCTTGGAATTCCAAGGATAAGGCAATCATCGGAGGAGCGATTTTCTACGGAAATAATTATGTGAAATCGGGGCAGGATACCTTTTATTTAAAGAAATTCAATGTGCAGGGAGACAATCTCTATAAGCACCAGTATATGACCTATGTCGAAGGAGCGGCTCTGGAGGGAGCGAGGCTTTCAAAAGCCTATTCGACGGAGCTTAAGGATTCCGGTCTTGTATTTACGATTCCGGTATTCAAAAACATGCCGGAGCATACGGTTTCCCTCCCCGAAGGAGACGGAAGCCCGAATAATAAGCTTAAATCACTTGCTGTAGAGGGTTATGCACTGACGCCGACCTTCAGTATGGATACCGAAAGCTACGATCTTATCGTGCCCTCCGGCATATCCTCCGTGAGGGTAAATGCAGCCGCGGCGGATGCGAACGCTTCCGTCAGCGGAACGGGAGATATTTCTCTGGATAGCGGAGGCGCCACGGTTTCGATAGAAGTAAAGGCGCAAAACTCCGCAGTCAAAAAGTATACGATTCAGATCAGGAGAGAGGGAGGAGCGCAGGGAGGTAATCCGAGCGCAAATCACGCAGAGTCATCGGAAGCGGGGGATACGGATATCAGACTCAGCCCCCCGACGGCGGGGACGAGCGCCCCGGCTTCTTCGGAAAGCACCGCGCAGAATGCGGCGGTAGGTCTTACACCCGGAAACAGGCAGTCCGCGGGTGCAAAAAAGCGGAGCTGAGCGCTCCCGGAGGAAATGAATGATGAGCATGAAACCGAAAAAAATCATAAGAAGAAGCGCCGTCTTCTTTACCCTGCTTTTTGCGCTTTTCTTCGGAACGGGAACAGGAGAGGCATATGCTTTGGATGCAAGGATTGCTTTCTCGGATCCCTCGACAAGCTTGGAAAGCGAATTTGATGTAAGCATGAAGGTGAATTCTCTCGACGGTCCGAAGATCGGCAAGGTTGATATCATGCTCTCTTATGACAGCCAGTATCTGGAGTTTTTAGGGGGAGAGCATGCGGAGGGAGGAGCCGGTTCCGTTAAGATCAGCGCTTCCGAAGGGGGAAGCGATACGGAATGGGCGTTTTCTCTCAAATTCAAGGCATTGCAGGCGGGAGAGAGCCAAATTACCGTCAGCACATGGGAGATCTATGATGCGGACGGGCAGGCGGCGAGTCTCGGACAGCAGGGAAGTTCAAAAATTACGGTCAGCGGAGGAGAGAGCGTCGGAGCCGATGCGAATCTTTCCTCATTAAAGATCGCCCCGGGCATCCTGGCGCCGGAATTTTCTCCGGATGTTACGGAGTATACGACACTTGTGGGAACCGATGTCGAAAAGGTCACCGTGAGTGCGATACCGGCTTTGGAGAGCTCCAAGGTCATTATCAGCGGAAACGACAGCCTCGTGCTCGGAGAGAATAAAATACAGTGCCAGGTTACCGCCCAGGACGGGGTCACAAGCAAGACCTATACGATTACTCTGACCAAGCAGGAAGGCGTGGTGACGCAGATCGAGAGTGTGGGGGGAGCGGAGCTTTCCAGCGAAAATGTCAGCCTACACGGAATCGAATACAATATTGCTTCTTCTTTTGATACCAGCCTTTTGCCGGAGGGCTTTACCCTCGGAAGATATTCCTATAACGGAAAGGATGTTGCGGCAGGGCATGCCGAGGGTCAGGACTTTATCATTATGTATCTGATCGCCGCCAACGGTTCGGGAGGCCTGTATTCTTACAATCCGCAGAGCAATCAGTGGACGATTTATACCAAGCTTACCTCTGCGAGCAAGGCGATTACGATTATTCCGATCGGAGCGGATGTGAGCGTTCCCGAGGGATTTAAGGAAAACACGCTGGAGCTGACGAGCACGGGGGTAAAAATCCCCGGCTGGACCTGGGCGAGCGATCCCGAGGAAAGATATTATATCGTATATGGAATGAATGCCAACGGAGAGAAGAATTTCTACAGATATGACAAGGCGGAAAAGACGATACAGAGATTCTTCAGCGATCCGGCGATAGAAAACGGCATCAGCACGCAGGATTTCAACCATGTTCAGGAGCAGTATAATGCATTGCTCAAAGATTATGATCTGAGAGGGAAAATATTGATCGCTCTCGTGATCGCTTTGCTGATCCTGCTTGCGGCTTTACTCTTTATTCTGCTGACGCTCGGCAGAAAAGCGAGCGCCGGAAAAAGGAGAGGAAAGAAAGAGGGCGATGCCAAGACGGATTTGGTCAGAGAGCAGATTAAACGTGAAGAAAATCGCGGACGTTCGAAGGTCAGGGTAAGCAGGAGAGAGGATGAGCTTAAAGAAGAGGAGCCGGAAATCGTAGATTTAGAGGAGGCTAAGACAAGGAACGAGGAAGCTTCGGAGGATGAGGCATTAAACCTTGCCGCGGTAAAAAGCTCTGTGCCCGAAGAGGAAATGATCGAAGAGGAAATGCCCGAAAACGAAGTGTTCGGAGCGGAAGTTTCCGGAAAGGAAATATTCGAGGAGAAAGCAGCCGAAGAGGAAGTATTCGAAGAGAAGGACTCCGAGAGGGAAGTACCCGAAAAAGCCGGAGAGGAAGAGGAGATGAATTCCGAGGAAGAGGAGGAATTTGAGGATCTGGAAATCTTGGATCTGGACGATCTGGATGATGCGGATACTCCGGAAAGCGAAGTAAAATCGGGTGACGAAGAAAAAAGAGGGCTCTCTTTTTCCCGAGAGGATTCAAAAGAATAGGCATTGATATTATAATATGGAATGCAATTGCAGAAAGGGGAGTGTGGAAAAATGAGAAATCATTTTTTCACAGCCCCTTTTTTGGAAAGAGAATGGAAAGGCAGGCATAAAAAACTTGAATCTTTTTCCTTGAAATGTTATACTATCCATAGAACAATTATAACTGAAAGGTATTTTTTGACTCGGTTTTTATGGAAAAATCCCGATCGCTCCTCAGGAGGGAGGAGTAAAATATTTTTCGGGGAGCTAAGAGGTGGAAGATGGAACTTTATATCGATTTCAACAGCGAGGAGGCTATCTATATACAGCTTTGCAACCAGATCATCATGGGGATAGCTTCGGAAAAGATAAGAGAGGGCGACTCGCTTCCTTCGGTCAGGCAGATGGCGGATACGGTCGGCATCAATATGCATACGGTCAACAAAGCTTACAGCATATTGAAGCAGGAGGGTTTTATCAAGCTGGATCGAAGAAGGGGAGCGATTATTTGCGTGGATGTCAATAAGATCAGGGTACTGGAAAACATGAAGCGTGAGCTCGCTTTGGTGGTCGCAAGAGGCATCTGCAACGGAGTGGCAAGAGAAGAGGCGCATCAGCTGATCGACGAGCTCTATCAGAACTTTTATCAGGGGAGAGGATAAACTATGTTATGTGAAAGATGCAAAATCAGAGAGGCAAATCTATTATATACGGAGATTATGGACGGAGTGCAGAGAGAGCATCATTTTTGTATACAATGTGCGAAGGAAATGGATTTCGGACAGTATTCCTCTATCTTCGACCGGGATTTTCCGCTTGCAAAGCTCTTATCCGGGCTCCTGAGAGAGGAAGCCGTTGCGGATAAGAAAAATGAATACACCCAGGTTTTTTGCCCGATGTGCAAGACGGGGTATGAGGATTTTATCAATAATTCCAGATTCGGCTGCAAGGACTGCTATGAGGTATTTCGACTCCTGATCGAGGAAAATATCAAGCAGCTTCAGGGAAGCGATACCCATAAGGGAAAGCGTCCGGCGGATAGAATCTCTGCGGCTTCCAGGGCGGCGGCAAAAAATGCCGAGGCAAGGGATGAAAAAAATGCAAAAGAGGGAGAAGAAGACAGGGATACCAAAATAAACAGGCTGAAAATCATGCTGAAGGCGGCGATTGCAAGCGAGGAATACGAGCTTGCCGCACAGTGCAGGGATGAGATCAGATCGCTCAGCGAGGGAGAATAGAAAAATGAGGAGATGGTTTGAGAAGACGAAGCTCAGCACGGATTATAATTATGTGAGCAGCAGGATTCGTCTGGTCAGAAATCTGGACGAGCATGTATTTCCGTCCAAGCTTGACGAGACGGAGTCCAAGGTATTGACCGAAATCATGATGAAGGAACTTGCGAATATAGGAGAGGTGGAGGAGAGAGACTGCGAGACGAGCATGATCAGCCAGAGCTCCGATATTCACCGGATGGCGCTCAAGGAAAGAAGAGTGCTCAATTCCGTGATTGCCGCAAAAAAGACCGCCACAGGTCTGATTCTGAGTAAAGAAGAGGATATCAGCCTCGTGCTCAACGGCGATGACCATATCAGGCTGCAGCTGCTTTCGGAGGGCATGCATCTGGAGGATTTGTGGAAGAGAGCGGATAAGCTGGATGATTATATCAATGAGAGATTCCGCTATGCATTTGACGAGCAGTACGGATATCTCACCTCCTATCCCACGAATATAGGAACGGGAATGCGGGCAAACATCGTGCTTCACCTGCCTTCCCTCTCCCTCGGGAAGAATTTTCAAAATCTCCTGACGGGAATGAGCCGCTTCGGCGTGACGATCAAGGGAGTGTACGGAGAGGGGAGAGAAAATTACGGTGCATTATACGATATCTCAAATCCGAAAACCTTGGGACAGAGTGAGAAGGAGATCATCGACCAGATCAGCCGTGTTGCGATGCAGCTGAATGCGCAGGAGGCAAATGTCAGGAAGCTTGCGCTTCGGGAGCATAGGCTGGAAAAAGAGGACGAGGCGTATAAGTCTTTCGGCATCTTAAAATATGCAAGAAAGCTTTCGTTAAAAGATGCGCTGATTTATTTGAGCGCTCTTTTGCAGGGTGTATCGGACGGCATTATCGAGCTGAAGGATCCGCAGGCGGTATACGGACTGATGTTCGGCGTACAGCCCTATAATCTGCTCAAGCTTTCCGAAAGACCTCTCGGAAAAAATGAGATGGAGATTGCCAGAGCGGGCTATATCAGGCAGAGGCTGGCGGAGATTGCGGATTAAGCCGGATAAATTACGGATACGGGCAATGAAAAGAGAAGATAAGTTCCCCTCATCGGGAGGGGATCATCATAAAGGAGAATGAAATGGAAAGATACACGAGTCAGGCAAGAGAGGCTCTGCGCCTTGCACAGGATGCCGCGCAGAGGCTGGCGCATAACAGCGTGGGAACGGAGCATCTTCTGCTCGGACTGATACAGGAGGGTAGCGGTTTGGCTGCAAAAGTTTTGGAAGCAAACGGGGTGAGCTCGTATAAGGTGCTGGATCTGATCGACCAGCTGATTTCCAAGGGCTATTCGGTATCGGAGGACAGCAGGCAGCAATACACGCCGATGGCGGTCAAGATACTGGAAAGCGCATTCAGAGAGGCGGTCAGATTCAAGGTTCCCCTGATCGGCACGGAGCATATTCTGATCGCAATCCTTAAGGACGGCGGCTGCATCGCAAGCAAGCTATTGCATACGATGAATATCAATGTGCAGAAGATCTATGCGGAGATGCTCGGCGCGATGGGAGAGGTCGGACTTAATTACGCAAGAGAGGAGCAGGGAGCGCAGGGATACGCAAAAAACATGCAGGAGAGCAATACGCCCACCCTGGATAAGTATTCCCGAGATCTGACGGGGCTTGCCCGGGAAGGAAAGCTCGATCCCGTCATCGGAAGAAATGCGGAGATCAACCGTCTGATGCAGATCTTAAGCAGGAGGACGAAGAACAATCCCTGTCTGATCGGAGAGCCCGGAGTCGGAAAGACGGCGGTGGTCGAAGGACTGGCACAAAACATCATCAAGGGAGAGGTTCCCGAAACGATCATGGAAAAAAGAGTCGTAACCTTGGATCTTCCGAGCATGATTGCCGGCTCAAAATACAGGGGAGAGTTTGAAGAAAGAATCAAGAAGGTGATGGCGGAGGTAATCGAGGCGGGAGACGTGCTGCTCTTCATCGACGAGATGCATACGATCATCGGAGCGGGAGGAGCCGAGGGAGCGATGGACGCCTCCAATATTCTCAAGCCTGCGCTGGCAAGAGGGGAATTGCAACTGATCGGAGCGACCACTCTGGAGGAATACAGGAAATACGTCGAAAAGGATGCGGCGCTGGAAAGAAGATTTCAGCCCATCACCGTGGATGAACCGAGCGAGGAGGAGACCGCATTGATTTTGCGCGGTCTGCGTTCCAGATATGAAGAGCATCATAAGGTAAAAATAAGCGATGAGGCGCTGGATGCCGCGGTGAAATTTTCCGCAAGATATATATCGGATCGCTTCCTTCCGGATAAGGCGATAGATCTTGTCGATGAGGCGGCTTCCAGAATCAGGCTGAGCAACTATATGGAGCCTGCCCAGATCAAATCCCTGCATGAGGATATCGCAAAGCTGGAGAAGAAGAAGGAAGAGGCGGTCAAAGCCGAAGAGTATGAAAAGGCGGGAGAAATTAAAAACAGGCAGAAGAAAAAGGCGGAAAAGATAGAGAAGCTCAGAGAGCAGTGGAGGAAGGACAAGGAAAACAAGAAACTGGTGCTGACGGAAAACGATATTGCGGATGTGGTTTCGGCATGGACGAAAATACCGGTCAAAAAGCTTGCGGAGGAAGAGACGCAGAGACTGAAAAATCTGGAATCCCTGCTCCATCAGAGAGTGATCGGTCAGGAAGAGGCGGTCAATGCGGTGGCAAAGGCGATTCGCAGAGGCAGAGTCGGGCTTAAGGATCCGAAGAGACCGATCGGCTCCTTCCTCTTTTTGGGACCGACCGGAGTGGGAAAGACGGAGCTGAGCAAGGCGCTCGCGGAGGCGATGTTCGGCACGGATCATGCGCTGATCAGGGTGGATATGAGCGAGTATATGGAAAAGCATTCCGTATCGAAGATGGTAGGTTCCCCTCCGGGATATGTAGGCTATGAGGAAGGAGGGCAGCTTTCCGAGAAGGTGCGCAGGAATCCCTATTCCGTGATCCTCTTTGATGAGATAGAGAAGGCGCATCCGGATGTATTCAATATTCTTCTTCAGGTATTGGATGACGGGCATATTACGGATGCACAGGGAAGAAGGATAGACTTTAAGAACACCGTGATCATCATGACGAGCAATGCCGGAGCGGAGAGAATCCTTGCGCCAAAGCAGCTCGGATTTGCTTCCGTCTCCGATGAAGCCGTGGATTATAAGAATATGAAGAGCAACGTCATGGAGGAATTGAGGAAATCGTTTAAACCGGAGTTTCTCAACAGAATCGACGAGATCATCGTATTCCACCAGCTCAGCAGAGAAAACATGAAGGAAATCATCGAGATTCTGCTGAAGACAATGGATAAGCGCATCAGGGAGCAGATGAATATGCGCATCACGGTGGATGAGGCGGCAAAGGAATATCTGATCGATAAGGGATATGATAAGAAATACGGAGCAAGACCGCTCAAGAGAACCCTGCAAAGCCTTCTGGAGGACAGGCTCGCAGAGGAGATTCTCGAAGGAAGCATAAAGCCCGGGGCGCATATCGAGGTAGGCGTTACGGGAGAAGGAGAGGAGAAGAAGCTCCTGTTTAAAACCGGAAAAGCACAGAAGGAGAAAGAGATTTTGGAGATCACCAAGTCTTGATAAATGAAAGTATTTGCCTTACAATAAAAATATCATATTTATCATAATCAAGGAGGTTAATCATGCCTGTTATTACTGAACTGATCCGCACGGAAGAGGACGGAAGCTTAAGCTTCGGCAATTACGAGCTTGAGAGCAAGAGCAAGATTTCGGACTATGAGCATAGGGAAGACCTGTATAAAGTAAAGACCTACCATGAGATAACGAAGCTGGAAAGAAACGGAATGTTCGTATATGAATCGGTGCCCGGAACCGGTGTCGATCATTTTTCCGTGAATAACGCGGAGATTATCTTCAATGTGGAGGGAAAAGAGGATGTGCAGATTACCCTCGGTCTCGAGGAGGATACCGAGTATGAGGTTTTCGTCAGCGCGAGTCCGATGGGAATCATGAAAACGAATCTCAGCGGCAAGCTGGTTCTGGGCGTGGAGCTCGAACCCGGAGTGCCGGTGAAGATAAGATTGGTAAAGCATAGCTGAGATGGCAAAGATAAAGGGAACGATTTTTTTCTGTAAGGAATGCGGATTTGAATCCGCAAAATGGCTCGGGCAATGCCCTTCCTGCAAAACATGGAACTGCATGGTTGAGGCGCCCGGAGTCAAAAAGACAATAGGCAGGGCAAAAGCCGATGCAAAAATCTTCAACAAGCCCTCCTATCTCAAGGAGATCGAGCTTGATGAAAGCGATCGCTTTCAAACCGGGCTCTTTGAACTGGACAGGGTATTGGGAGGAGGCATCGTAGAAGGTTCTCTGATCCTGATCGGAGGGGATCCCGGAATCGGAAAATCGACGATACTTCTCCAGGTCTGCCGCAATCTTGCGGCATCGGGGAAGCGGGTGCTCTATATATCGGGGGAGGAAAGCCTCAAACAGATCAGGATGAGAGCGGAGCGGATCGGAGAGATTAAAGGAGAACTGAAATTTCTTTCGGAGACCGATATTGATAAGATAGAAGAAGTTTTAGCTGAGGAAATCCCTCAGGTTGCGGTAATCGACTCGATCCAGACGATGTATAAGCCGGATATCGGCTCGGCTCCCGGAAGCGTGACACAGGTGAGGGAGTCTGCCGCCAGGCTGATGCAGCTGGCAAAGAGCCGATCCGTCGCAATCTTTATCGTAGGTCATGTGACGAAGGAGGGGCAGGTTGCCGGACCGAGAGTGCTGGAGCATATGGTGGATGCGGTTCTGTATTTTGAGGGAGATAAGAGTCTTGCTTACCGGATCTTAAGAGGAGTGAAGAACCGTTTCGGAGCGAGCAATGAGATCGGCGTTTTTGAGATGCGGGAGAGCGGGCTTGCGGAGGTGAAAAATCCCTCGGAATACATGCTTTTCGGCAGACCGAGCGCGGCTTCGGGAGCGGTGGTATCCTGTCTGGCGGAGGGAAGCCGTCCGATTCTTTTGGAGGTGCAGGCGCTGGTGACGCCGACCGCATTCGGTATGCCCAGAAGAACGGCGGTGGGAACGGATTTGAACAGGCTCAATCTCCTGACGGCGGTGATCGAGAAGAGATGCAGACTGCAGATGAGCCGATATGATGTATATGTCAATATTGCAGGCGGAATGCGGATGAATGATCCGGCATTGGACCTGCCCATCATCATCGCTGTTATTTCCAGCCTGAGAGACAGGGCGGTAGACGATAAAACGGTGATTTTCGGAGAGGTCGGTCTCTCCGGAGAGGTCAGGGCGGTGAATATGGTGCAGCAAAGAGTCAACGAAGCGCTCAAGCTCGGCTTTACGCGATGCATCCTTCCAAAATCCTCGATTCAGAAACTGGAAAAGACAAGCGATATAGACTTAATCGGAGTGGAAAGCATAGGAGAGGCATTGGAGCGGATATAGGCTTTGGCAAAGATAAAGATAAGAAGAAAACTTAAAGAAAAACCCGTTCACGATAGGATCATGAACGGGTTTTTTATCGAGCAGGGGAAGAGGGGCTCGAACCCCCATCTACGGTTTTGGAGACCGGTGCTCTACCATTGAACTATTCCCCTAATGATGTGCGGAAAACACTTTGATATACTATCACAGATGGGATATGCTGTCAATTAAAATCACCGCTTTGCCTTCATGTATTTTTTTAAATACAAAAATATTCTTTGAAAATTTATATTAGGTGAAAGAGGGATTTTATATTATACTTATCGTATGGCGCATAAAATACAGAAAGATCGGAGGCGAGAGGATGAATCAGGATATAAGGAATATAGGGAAGGGATTTGTAAAAAAAGATTTTTCATTTTTTAAAAGATTGCTGTTGCTTTCTTTATTTCCTCTTTATTTTATTGTAATAGGCTTTATCGTGCAGCCCTTTGGGGATATCGTGCAGGGCATCGTCAATATCATCAGGGAATCGGACTTTTTGATTACGGATTATTTCGTCGTCGGAGGAGTGGGCGCTTCCTTTCTGAATGCCGGAATACTGACCTTTGCGCTGATTTTTATTCATTATTATTTTAAAATAGAGTTTGACGGGCATACGATAACCTCCTGCTTCATGATGTTCGGATTTTCTTTATTCGGAAAAAACATCTTTAATATCTGGCTGATTTTCCTCGGAGTATATATCTATGCGAAGCTTCACCATGTTTCGGTAAAGAAATACCTCTATGTGGGCTGTTACGGAACCTGCCTTTCGCCCATTATTACCCAGATCATGTATATCGGAAATCTCAGACCCTGGCAGCAGGTGGGGCTGAGCATCATAACGGGAGTGATCATAGGCTATGTGCTGCTTCCGATCGCATTTCACAGCCGCATCGTGCATGGGGGCTACTCTCTTTATAATGTGGGATTTGCGGCAGGAATCATAGCGACCATCGTCGCTTCCCTCTTTAAATCCTTCGGAATCAAGATAGAATCCAGATTGATTTGGGCAACGCAGTATAATCGGCTTTTTTCGATAGCGCTCACCCTCTTCTTCCTTTTGATGATTGTTTATGCGATCATTGAGGGGAGAAAGCAGCTGTTTAAGGAATATAGAGAGCTTTTGCAGCTTACGGGAATCAAGGGTCCCGATTTTGTGGAAGCCTTCAGCGACTATACCGTTATCTTTAATATGGGAGTCAACGGGCTGTTTGCGACGGTTTTCGTGATTCTGGCGGGAGGAGATCTCAACGGACCGACGATCGGTTCGATTTTTACGATCGTCGCCTTTTCATCGACGGGAAAGCATCTGCGCAATATCGCTCCCATTATGTTCGGCGTGCTGCTTGCGGATATGACGAAGCTCTGGCGCATCAACGAGCCGGCGGCTATCCTTACCCTGCTCCTTTCGACGACGCTTGCGCCGATCGCCGGGGAATTCGGTATTCTCGTAGGGCTGATTGCCGGATTTCTGCATTCCTCCGTCGCACTCAATGTCGGCGTGGTTTACAGCGGAATGAATCTTTATAATAACGGCTTTGCGGGAGGCATCGTTGCGATATTTCTGGTTCCCGTGATCGAAGCCATTCGGGAAAAATCAAAAATGAAAAAGATACCGATAGAGGAGGAGCTGACCAAGGATTATATTGTCGAGGAGATTATGTAATCCCTCCCGCGGGCATCTCAAGAGGGTCTTGGAATGAAGAAATTAGGGAAGTATTTTAAACATTATAAGAAGGAAGCCCTGCTTTCTCCGCTCTTTAAGCTTCTGGAGGCGGGGCTTGAGCTTCTGGTTCCCCTGATTGTCGCAAGCATGATAGACAGGGGAATCAGAGGGGGAGATACGGGGCATATTCTGCGCATGACGCTTCTGCTGATTTTCTTTGCGGTATCGGGAATGCTCTTTGCGATTACCGCGCAGTATTTTGCGGCGAAGCTGGCGCTGGGATATGTGACGGAGCTCAGAGACGATCTCTTTGCCCATATCATGAGGCTTTCCCATGCGGAGGCGGATCTGCTCGGAAAGGATACCCTGACGACGAGGCTTGTGAATGATACGGCGCAGATTCAGGCAGGAGTCAATCTCTGTTTCCGCCTGGTGCTTCGCTCTCCTCTGATCGTCTTCGGCGCATTGTTTATGGCGTCTTTAATTGATTTACGACAGGCGATGATCTTTTTTGTCGTCATTTTGCTGCTTTTTTTGGTGGTTTTTCTGATCATGAAGCATAATGTGCGCAGATATAAAAGCGTGCAGAAGAACGTGGATAGGATTACGGGAAAAATCTCGGAAAATCTGAGCGGGGTCAGAGTGCTGCGCGCATTTCATGCACAGGAGGGGGAGAAGAAAGCCTTTAATCTGGATGCAAAAGAGCTCAACGAAAAACAGAATGCGGCGGGAAGGCTTTCGGGTCTTTTAAATCCCCTTACATATATCATCATCAATCTCGGCATCGTAGCCCTGCTCAAAATCGGTGCGGCGGATGTCGGCAGCAAAAGACTGAGCGGGGGAGAGCTTATCGCCCTGGTCAATTATATGGGGCAGATTCTCGTTGAGCTGCTTAAGCTTGCCAATCTGATCATTCTGCTGGCAAAATCCCTTGCCTCCGCAAAAAGAGTGGGAGAAATCTTCGATATCCGAAGCTCTCTTCGGGAGGGAGAGGAGGATTTTAAGAGGGCTTGCGAAAGCTTCGATGCCAAGGAGGGCTTTATCGAATTTTGCGAGGTCGGCTTCGCCTATCCGCTTTCCTCGGCAAATGCAATAGAAAAGATCAGCTTTCGAGTAAGGAAGGGAGAGAGCATAGGAATTATCGGAGGCACGGGCTCCGGAAAATCGACGCTCATGCATTTGCTGCCCAGGTTTTATGATACCGGGGAAGGACGGATTCTTATCGCGGGAAGGAATATTCAAGACTATTCTCTTTCCTCCCTGAGGAGCAAGATTGCCTTAGTGGATCAGGAAAACCGTCTGTTTCAGGGGAGCATCGCCTCCAATCTGGAGTGGGGAAAGCAAAACCCCTCCGAGGAGGAGATGGAAGCCGCTGCCGAAGCGGCACAGGCGCTCTCCTTTATTCGGGAAAAAAGAGATGCTTTTCATGAGAAGGTGTTTCAGAAAGGAAGGAATTTTTCGGGAGGACAGAGACAGAGGCTCTCGATTGCGAGGGCTCTGATCAAGGAGGCGGATATTCTCATCCTCGATGATGCCTCCTCCGCGTTGGATTATCTGACGGATGCGAGGCTCAGGGAGGCGATAGGAAGGCTGAAAAAGGATCTGACTCTTTTTATCGTCTCCCAGAGGGTTGCCGGCATTGCTTCGGCGGACAGGATTATCGTATTGGATGAGGGAAGGATCGCAGGAATGGGAACACATTCGGAACTGCTTGAAAATTGCGGAATTTATCAGGAAATATGCCGCTCTCAGGAAATGGTACAGGGGGGAATATGAGCTTGCTTGATGAGGAAGAAAGAAAAAAGCAGAGCAGGAGCCGGCTGATTCTGCGGATTATAAAACGCATATCCGCATACCGGTTTCGTATTTTATGCAGCCTCCTGCTCGCGGCGCTGAGCGTCTTCGGAATGCTTTCCATTCCGAGACTCAGCGGTGAGGTGATCGATCTGATTTTGCTGCCGGGCAAAGAGCAGGAAAGAAAGATCGGGATGCTTTTGCTCCGGATTCTCGCTACCGCGGGAATCTGCGCTCTTACGCAGTACGGGATGAGCCAGATCAATTATGCGCTGGTATACAATATCGTAAGAGAGTTCAGGGAAGAGGTTTTTGCCAAGCTGCAGAAGCTGCCGATTTCCTACCTGGATGCAAGGAGTACGGGAGGGATGATCAGCACGATGGTCAATGATGCGGATCAGTTTTCCGAAGGCCTGCTGTTGGGATTTTCTCAGCTTTTTACCAGTGTGCTGATGATCTTTCTGACCCTGTACTTTATCTTTTCCGTAAACATTAAAACGGGGCTGATCGTGGTGCTTATCACACCCGTATCGATGCTTGCGGCGGCGCTGATCGCCAAAAAAAGCTATATGCATTTCAGCGCCCAGGCAAAAAAGCGCTCCCAGATGACGGCGATTGTCGATGAAATGATAGGCGGATTCTCGACGATTAAGTCATATTGCAGGGAGGAAGAGGTCTGCAAAAGCTTTTCCTCGGCGGATGAGGAGCTTAAGGAAGCGGGTTTTAAGGCGGTGTTTTACTCCTCCGTGGTCAATCCCGCCACGCGCTTCGTAAATGCTCTGGTTTATGCGGGAGCCGGGCTTTTCGGCGCATTGGCGGCAAGAGAAGGAGAGATTACGGTGGGAGCGCTGATCTGCATACTCAGCTATGCCACGCAGTACAGCAAGCCCTTTAATGATATTTCCGCCGTTATTGCCGAGCTGCAAAATTCTCTCGCCTGCGCGGGAAGGATTTTTGCCCTCCTGGATGCAAAGGAGGAAGAGGATGCGGGCGAAGAGCTCCTGCACGATGCGAAGGGAAATATTGAAATAAGCGATCTTGTATTTTCCTACAATAGAGATAAGAAATTTATCGAAAAGATGAATATTCGTATCCGAAGCGGAGAAAAGATCGCCATTGTCGGACCTACGGGCTGCGGAAAAACAACGCTGGTCAATCTCCTGCTCCGATTTTACGAGATACAGGGAGGCAGCATTACCATAGACGGAAAGGAAATCAGAAGCCTGAAAAGAGAGAGTCTGGTCAAATCCTTCGGCATGGTGCTGCAGGAAACCTGGCTTAAATCGGGGAGCGTCAGAGAGAATATTGCCATGGGAAGAGAGGATGCCGGTATGGAAGAGATCCTCAGGGCGGCGAAGGAATCCTATGCGGAGGGATTTATCAAAAAGCTTCCTCATGCATACGATACCTTAATCAGCGAGGGCGGGAGCAATCTTTCCGCCGGAGAGCGGCAGCTGCTTTGTATTGCGAGGCTCATGCTCAGGCTTCCGCCGATACTGATTTTGGACGAGGCGACCTCTTCCATCGATACGATGACGGAGATGAGGATCAGAGAGGCCTTCGACAAGATGATGAAGGGGAGGACGGCGATCGTCATCGCACACCGGCTTTCGACGATTAAAAATGCGGACTGCATATTGGTAATGAAGGAGGGAAGAATCATCGAGAGCGGAAGGCATGAGGAGTTGCTGGCAAAAGACGGGTTTTATGCAGAGCTCTATCGGAGCCAATACGGAAACGCCTGATCTTAAGCCCAATATTCATTAAAAATTCAAAGTTTTTTGCTTTGCGATATGCTATAATGGAAAAAAGTCGGAGTAAGATCCATGATACCGGCTTTTCATAAAACCGATACTCATTATACAAATTTTTGGGAGGTGTTTATATGGATATGTTTGAAAAGGCGGGCAGAGCTGCGAAGAACGTAAGCGATACGGTAATCAGTTCGGCAAAAAATCTCGGTACGAGCTTATACAGCACGACGAAGGAACAGGGAGAGCTTGCGGGATTAAATGTCCAGAAAGCGGTTGTTGAGAAGAAGCTTACGGAGAGTTATACCGAAATCGGAAAGAGATATGTGGAATATATCGAAAACTGCGATACCGGAGCGGCTTTTTCCGTAGACGAGATCTTGGAAAAGATGAAAGAGGATCTGGAGAAACTGTCCGAGATAAAGGCTTCTATTGCGGAGAAGGAGCAGCAGCTCAAGCAAAAAAATGAGGAAAAGCTTCAAAAGAAGGCGCAGGAGGAATTTGAGGCCGAGAAGAAGAAGCTTGAAAAAGCTCTGGAGCTGGATGTGATTTCGGAGGAGGAATTTGAAGAAAAGCTCGACTATGCGAGGCGCAAGCTCGAGAATTACGATAAGATCAGAAGGATAGAGCAGCAGTTTAGCATGGGAATTATTTCTCTGGTTGAATTCGAAGAAAAAATGAAAAAGATACTTTCATAAGGAAAAAGAGCTCGAAGAAACTCAAAAAGCGATAAAAGATAAAAGGCTTTTGCGGTCATAAACGCAAAAGCCTTTTGTAAGAGAGGGGCTTGTTGATTGACTTCTGAAAGATATTATTATATCTTATAAGATGAAAAAATAATCAGGAGGTGGGCAGTATGGGAAATCTGATGGACAGGCTTGCGGATTTTGCGCAGGGTCTGGCATTAAAAGGAAAGGAAATGGCGGATGTAGGGAAGCTCAAGCTCGATATCAAGGCGGAGGAACGCAATATAAAATCCTATAAGCTGATCATAGGAGAATATGTTGCCGGTCATAATCTTTTGGAAGATGACGAGCTCGTTTCCGAACATATTGCGAGAATTGCTGCGGCGGAGCAAAGAATTAAAGAGAAGGAAAAACAGATAGAAACACTGCGGATTACCCAGGTGTAAATCTTCTTCTCGTGATAAGGGGGAGAGGGAAACTATTATTTGACTAAGACGAGGAGATAATGATGAAGTTATATAAGGAGCTGAGCAAAGAAGAGCTGGAAGCACAAAAAGAGGAGCTGACGAGAGCATATAAGCAGATGCAGAGCAAAGATCTGAAGCTCGATATGAGCAGGGGCAAGCCGGAGATCCGGCAGCTGGATATTTCGATGGAAATGATGGATGTGCTTTCGGGAAAGGCGGATCTTACCTGCGAAGAGGGATTGGATTGCAGGAACTACGGATGCCTGGACGGAATCAGCGAAGTCAAGGAGCTGATGAGCGAGATGATGGAAGTTCCTGCGGAAAGCATCATTATTTACGGAAACTCCAGCCTGAATGTGATGTATGATGCGATATCCCGTTCGTATACTCACGGCGTAATGGGGGCAACACCTTGGTGCAGGCTGGATAAAGTGAAGTTTCTCTGCATCGTTCCGGGATATGACAGGCATTTTGCCATCACCCAGCATTTCGGGATAGAAAACGTCAATATTCCTATGCTCGCGGACGGTCCCGATATGGATATGGTAGAGGAGCTGGTTGCAAAGGACGAGAGCATAAAGGGCATCTGGTGCGTGCCGAAATATTCCAATCCGACCGGGAATTCCTATTCCGATGAGGTGGTCAGGAGATTTGCAAGACTTAGGCCCGCGGCAAAGGATTTCAGAATTTATTGGGATAATGCATATACGGTTCATCATTTATATGACGAGGATCAGGATCAGCTGATCGAGATTTTGGAGGAATGCAAAAAGGCGGGAAATCCGGATCTGGTATATAAGATCGCTTCGACCTCGAAGATCAGTTTTCCGGGTTCGGGAATTGCGGCGTTGGCGGCATCCCCGAATAATCTTAAGGATATCAAGGCGCAGATGATGCTTCAGACGATAGGGCATGATAAGGTGAACCAGCTCCGCCATGTAAGATTTTTTAAGAATATGGAGGGAATCCGGGCGCATATGAGAAAGCATGCGGATATTCTCCGTCCGAAGTTTGAATCCGTACTCGAGATTTTGGAGAGAGAGCTTGGCGGTCTGGGGATCGCAAGCTGGACAAAGCCGAAGGGAGGATATTTTATTTCCTTTGATACCCTCGAAGGCTGTGCGAAAAAAGTAGTCGGAAAATGCAAGAAGGCGGGAGTGGTGCTTACCGGTGCGGGAGCCACCTTCCCGGGAGGAAAGGATCCGAAGGATTCCAATATCCGAATTGCACCGACCTATCCTAATTGTGAAGATCTTAAGCTTGCGACCGAGCTCCTTTGTCTTTGCACGAAGCTGGTCAGCATAGATAAGCTTTTGGAAGAGAGAGAATAAAAAAACACAGGCTGAGGCTTCGATAATGAGCCTTCAGCCTGTATTTTTTATGAAAAAATCCCCAAACAACCAATAGTAGTTATAAAAACACGATACCAAACTGGAAGCGGACTGTCTTTTGATTTATATATGCTAGAATTGATATAACAACATAGGTTTATACATCTGTGTGTTTCATATCTTAAAACCAGGGTTCCTTCCGAATCCTTATCGGTTTTCTTCTTTGCCGGAGCATATGATTTTCGGAGATTTCCTCTCCCTTCTCTGCTCCGGCAAAGCTCTGTTTTTTCACCGGTCTTAATTTCCGGGATTTTCTTTTTTCTCCTCTTCTTTGCTTTCTTGAGGAAGAGCTGCCGAAGGATGAAGCGTTTTTTCTTCTCTCGAAGCCTTCTTTCGCTTTCCCGATTTTTTTCGCCATGCCCGGATCAGGAAGAAAATGATCAGGAAGAGAATCAGCAGTAAAAGGATAATCGGAAGCTTGATAATGAGGAAGATCAAAAGCTCGGTAAAAAACTCTTTGGTATTCTTGAGCGTTTCCTCAAATCCTCTCGAAACCCTTTCCGAAAAACCTTCTGCGGGCGGTTTTTGATAGTCCTTGACTTCCTGCAGAGAAATATTTACCGTAGAATACTCTACCTGGTTGTCAAAGAGTCTGAGCTGGGATTCATAATTTTCAATCTCCGCTCTCACCGTGCTCAGTCTCGCCTGTATTGCAATAATCGTATCCACATTATCGGCGGCTTCCAGGAGCTTCCAAAGGCTCTCCTGTTCAAGCTGAAGAGATTTTTTGCGGCTTTCCATATCGATATACTGCAGGGTCACATCGCTTGTGTTTTCCGCTTTATAGGTCATGTTTGCGGCAGCGGAAAGAAAATCGACAAAGGAATTGAGTTTTCCGACGGGAATTCTGGCAAGGATATTGGCATATTGCTGTTTTCCGGCGGGATTATAATTCTCATAATTATAATAATTATAATCGGAGGAGGATAGGGAATCCTTATGAATATCGCTGAATTCAATATAACCTCCGCAACGCGAAATCTCCCGGCTGATGGCTTCCAGATGCTCGTCGAAAGTTTTTGTTTCCAGAGAAAGATCAATGGTCTTTACCAGCTTTCTCGAAGGGTCGGGAATCTCCGCCGCAACTCCGCCATCCCCTGCATGAGGAGGGGACTCGCTCAGATTTCGATCGAGCTTCATTTCCTCCTGCATTGCCATTTCGTTATAGGAGAGGTCTTCGGCAGCCCGATCATTAGGATATTCCGCCGGAGCGGCGCTCTTTTCAGATCTTGCCGCGCAGCCGAAAAGCAGAAAGAGAGCCATCGAAAATAAAATAAAATACCTTGTTTTTTTCATCATTTTTCTCCTCCCAAAGATAAAAGACAATACCGTATCTGTTTTTTTATCTTAGCATTTTCCGCTTTATGCCGCAAGGCGATATCAATGAAGAAGAATTAAGAATCTGCTTCTTTTTCAGTAATTTTTTTTGACGAAAAAAGAGGGGAAATCCTCTTCGTTGACAGGAGGGGATAAACTTGCTATAGTTTCCGGAAGAAAGGAGAGTCCAAATGAAATTTGTGAAAATGCAGGGAATCGGAAATGATTATGTTTATGTGGACTGCTTTTTATATGAGGTAAAAAATCCTCCGGCAGTCGCGCGCATCGTCAGTGACAGGCATTACGGAATCGGATCGGACGGACTGATATTGATTTGCCCCTCAGAGCGTGCCGATGTCAAAATGGAGATGTATAATGCGGACGGTTCGAAGGGGAAGATGTGCGGAAACGGGGCAAGATGCGTTGCAAAATACGCATATGAACAGGGCTATGTAAAAAAGACGAAATTTCTGATCGAGACCGCGGCGGGAAACCGGGAGGCGCAGCTTGAGCTTAGGGATCAAAAGATCAGGGCGGTCAGGATAGATATGGGCATTCCGATATTGGAAAGCAATCTGCCGGAGAAAATCCTGATAAAGGATGCCGAGGAAGAATTCGTCGGCATCAGCATGGGCAATCCCCATGCGGTATACTATGTGAAAAGCGCCGAGGAGCTCCATGCACTGGATTTGGAAAAATGGGGAAGATATTATGAGGAGCATCCCCGTTTTCCGGATAAGGTCAATTCCGAGTTTGTATTTATCGAGAGCCCGAAGAGGATCCATATGAGGGTCTGGGAAAGAGGGAGCGGGGAGACGCTCGCCTGCGGGACGGGCGCCGCGGCAAGCGCATATGCAAGCATGCTGCTGGGAAAATGCGAGGATGAGGTGGAGGTCTGTCTGCGCGGGGGCAATCTCAAGATCAGGCTCGACAGAGAGAGCGAGCATATCCATATGAGCGGAGAAGCGGTAGAAGTATTCAGAGGAGAAATACGGATAGAAGAAGCCTAAGTTAAGAAAAAATTAATTTTACATTGTGCACAATTTAATTTATTATATTCAGTAAATAAGATTCCTATAGGTCTTATGGGTTGATAAAAAGTTGTAAAGGAGATGTTATGTTAGGAGATAATTTACTGATCAGCACGGTTTTTATAGCGGGCATCGCTTCTTTTTTTGCCCCCTGTACCTTTCCCGTGATCCCCGTTTATTTGGGAATTCTGACGGATGCGGACGGAGAGTACAAGAAAATCAATATAGGCAGATTCAGCATCAATAAGGGAGCGATTATCAAAACGATAACCTTCGTGCTCGGGCTTTCGACCAGCTTCGTGATACTCGGATTCGGAGCCGGATTTTTGGGAAAACTGCTCTTGAACAAATGGGTGTATTTCTTTGCCGGTCTGATCATCGTATTGCTGGGGATCCATCAGATGGGGCTGATTCATATTAAAAAGCTCGATCAAATGCAGGGAGTGAATTTTCAGAGCAATAGAGGGGGAGCGCTCGGAACCTATCTGCTGGGAATTTCATTCAGCATAGGATGGACACCATGCGTGGGACCGATACTCAGCGCGGTGATTCTTGCCGCCTCCAGCAAGGGAACTGCACTTTACGGAGGATTTATGATGCTCGTATATACGCTCGGACTCATGATCCCCTTTATTATACTGGTGCTTTTTTCGAACCTGATCATGTCCAATTTCAACAGCATTAAAAAGCATCTTCCCATGATTAAGCGCATAGGAGGAGCCATGGTTGTGGCGATGGGGCTGGTGCTGATGTTTAATCAGGTTTCCTGGGTTACGGCATTTTTCGAGAGGCTCTTCAATTAGAGGGGCTCGGCTCTTTTGGAAAAAACGAGTTTAAGCAATAGAGATCCCGGTGGAGATAAAATAAATAAATGAAATAAGGAGATGGAAGAAGATGATAAAGAAATTAAACTATAAGATTTTTGGCGCAATTTGTGTTCTGGCTTCGGCGGCGCTGATCGGCTGTGCACAGGGAAAGAAGGAAGAGAGCACGGCGGCAAGCAGCATGGCGGCTGAAAAAGAAGCTTCCGGAGAGAGCATGGAAAAAGAGGAGAAGGCAGAGAAGAGCCAAAT
>JAUMWW010000012.1:0-65336 GCA_030529445.1 Johnsonella sp.
GGAAACCAAGCAAAAAAGAAAGCGAAATCCTATGAAAAACCAAGCGTTTTAGGGGTTTAGAGGATTATAGATAGATAAATTTGGATTTATAGAGGTCAGCCGGTCGATTATCGGACCGAGGAAGGGACGAGACAAAAGCTCTGGATCGATTCCGGTAAGCAGAGCAGCTTTCCGATACGATATATTTCGGGAAGCGCTCCTTCGGGAGATCATGAAATCGCCCTGTCAAAGCTTGCCGCCGAGGAACTTTCAAAAAAAGAGGGGGAGAGCATTACCCTCCTCATCGGAGAAAAAGAAAGAGAGCTCATCGTATCCGGTATTTTCTCCGATCTTACCAACGGAGGAAAGACGGCAAAAATAAACTTTCATATCGAAGAGGGAGAGGGGGTATGGACGGTGATTCCCATTCGCCTGCGCGAGGGCTCTTTTGCCCGGGACTTTATGGAAAACTATCCGCAGCGCTATTCCTTTGCCAAATTTGCGGATACCGAGACCTATCTTAAACAGATCTTCGGCAATACGATCGCGATGGTAGAAAGCATTGTAAAAGTGGCATTTGCCGCCTCTCTCTTTTTAATTTTTCTGATTGTAAGCCTCTTTGTCAGAATGATGTATCTCAAAGACAGAGGGCAGAATGCGATTTTAAAAGCGATCGGCTTTGATAATCGCAGCTTATCTTTCCAATATCTGGCAAAAACGATATTCAGTCTGGCGGCAGGTATTTTTATAGGGAATCTCCTGGTATGGGGCATAGGGGATAAATTGGCGGAAATGATTTTGTCTCTGATCGGCGTTCACGGCGTGCGCTTTATCAGGAGCAGCTTTTTCAGTTATTTTTTGGTTCCTCTTGCGATGCTTTTATCCGCTTTTTTTGCCACGGGAGTCGGAATTAAGGGATTGAACAAGATGAATATTGCCTGTTTTTTAATGGAGGAATGAGCAGAATGATTTTAAAGGGAAGAAATCTGGAAAAAACTTATCATAAGGATGCGCTGAAAACCAAGGTGCTAAAGGGTGTGGATATTGATCTGGAGGAGGGAGAATTTGTCTCGATTATGGGAAAGTCGGGCTCGGGAAAATCCACCCTGCTCAATATTTTATCCTCTCTGGATTCTCCGGACGAGGGAGAAGTCCTCTTCGGGGAAAGAGAGATTACGCATCTCGGAGAAGAAGAAAAGGCAAGGCTGCGCAGGGAATCCTTCGGTTTTGTGTTTCAGCTGCCCAAAATGATCCGAAATTTGAGTATATTGGATAATATCCTTCTTCCCTCGACCGAATACGGGAAGAACAAGAAAGAAACGATCGCCAAGGCAAAACGTCTGATGAAAAGGCTGGAAATTGAGCAGATCGCGGGCAATAGGATTTCTCAGGCTTCGGGCGGGCAGCTGCAGCGCGCCGGAATATGCCGCGCATTGATCAACGATCCCAAGATTCTTTTTGCGGATGAGCCTACGGGGGCATTGGATTCCAAAACGGGTCAGGAGGTGCTCGATCTCTTTTCGGCATTTCATGCGGAGGGAAAGAGTATTCTTATGGTCACTCACGATATTCATGTGGCATCGAGAGCGGATCGCGTACTCTTTATGAAAGACGGTCTCCTGTTGGATGAGCTGAGGCTCGGTGCCGATCGAAAAGAGGGAGTGAAGCAAATTCAGGAAAGGGTGAGCGCCTTGTAGAAGGAGGTGTTTTTTGCAGGATCGCTGTAAAAAAGAAGAAGGAGAGAAAGCCCGGGCAGATTGAAAAAATAAGGTTTTTGTATTATGATAAATAAGATAAAAAACTTCTTCTAAGCGTATTTTCAGAATAAGCAGGGCAACTCGTCAATCAGGCAGGTGTTTTATAAGGTAATCACGATAATCAGGAGGCAGAGATGAAAAAAGACTTATATTTGGAACTGCAGAAAAAAGCCGCGGAATATTACGACAGAGCAAATATTATCATCACGCAAAAAGAGCGGGAAAACATCGAAGTTGCGGACTTCGGGCTGGATCAGGTGCATGAGATCGGTTTGGAAAGCATCGTATACATGAATACCGACAGAGTCTGCGCAAAAGAGATGGTGCTCTTTCCGAGGCAGACCTGCCCCGAGCATCTGCATCCGCCGATAGGAGATTATATCGGAAAAGAAGAGACTTTCCGCTGCAGATACGGCAGGATCTATCTTTATGTGGAAGGAGAGCCGAGCAGGAAGATCCACGCAAAGCTCCCGGAGGGAGCCGAGCAGTATTTTACGGTATTTCATGAGATTATTCTGGATGAAGGAGATCAGTATACGCTCAAGCCGGAGACGAAGCATTGGTTTCAGGCGGGGGATGAGGGCGCGGTTGTGAGTGAATTCAGCACGCAGTGCTATGACGAGTACGATATATTTACCGACAAGAGAATCAAGAGGATTCCGACGATAGAAGAGTAGGAAGATCGGCAGGCTTATGAGGCGGAAAAGCTTTCGGGCGCATGCAAATTGAATCGGAGCAAGGAAGCTTTGCTTCCCGAAGCAATGGATAGAGGTGATTTTGATGAATAAAATCAAATCCCTCTATTTTTTATGGGAAACAACTTGATCAGAAATCCGTACAACTCCGGATAATTATTTTTCGCTTTGCTTCGATTATTTGAATGAGGAGTGCCTTCCGAAGTTTTAGCAATTTAAATGAATAAAATCTTGCTGAAAAAAACGATATATGGTATGATGGGCGGGAAAATTTATAGGGAAGGTGGTTTTATGGAAAATAAAAAAGATTTTAAACCGTATATACCGGCAGAGAAGACGATGCCGGAGCTCACGCCCACCGCGATCATTATCGGTACGATTTTGGCTGTGGTATTCGGCGGAGCAAATGCATATTTGGGGCTCAGAGTGGGCATGACCGTTTCGGCATCGATACCGGCTGCCGTAATCTCGATGGGAATCATCAGAAAGATTATGAAGAAGGATTCCATATTGGAAAACAATATCGTGCAGACCATAGGCTCTGCGGGAGAATCCTTGGCTGCGGGAGCGATTTTTACTTTGCCGGCGGTATTTATGTGGGCGAATGAAGGCTTGACAAAGACACCCTCGATTTTGTTTATTTCCGCAGTAGCATTTTGCGGCGGTATTATGGGAACCCTGCTGATGGTTCCTCTGCGCAACGCACTGATCGTGGAGGAGCACGGAATCCTCCCCTATCCGGAAGGAACCGCATGCGCGGAGGTTCTGATTGCGGGAGAGGAGGGCGGCTCAAAGACGAGCATCGTCTTCTCCGGTCTGGGTATTGCAGCGATTTATAAATTTATTACCGACGGATTCAAGTTCTTTCCTTCGGAGGCGGATTTTGATTTCAGCAAAACGGGATATACCTCGGGCATAGGTATGGATGTTCTGCCGGCGCTCGGCGGTGTCGGCTATATCTGCGGTCCCCGCGTGGCATCCTACCTCATGGCGGGCGGTACCGTTGCATGGTTTGTTTTTATTCCCATCATCGCTTTGTTTGGCGGAGATAAGATTATGTTTCCCGCAGAGGTTCCGATATCGGAGCTTGGCGTTTGGGGAATCTGGAATAAATACATCCGTTATGTAGGCGCGGGAGCGGTTGCCGCAGGCGGTATCATGAGCCTGATCAAATCACTTCCGATGATCATGAAGACCTTCAGCGAGGCGGTAAAGGTTTTCGGAAAGAAGAGCGCCGTGGTTTCAAGAACCTCTTCCGATCTTTCGATGGCTCTCGTTATCGGAGGAAGCATTGCAATGGCGTTTGTAATGTGGCTTCTGCCCTTTATCCCGGTCAGCCTGATCGGCGCCTTTATCATCGTGATTTTCGGTTTCTTCTTTGCTACGGTATCTTCCCGTATGGTAGGTATCGTAGGAAGTTCGAATAACCCGGTATCCGGAATGGCGATCGCGACCCTCCTGATTACGACGATGATTCTCAAGACGACAGGAAGCACGGGAATTGCAGGAATGGTCAGCGCGATTACGATAGGCTCGATTATCTGTATTATTGCGGCGATGGCGGGAGATACCTCTCAGGACCTGAAGACGGGATTTATTCTTGGTGCGACACCGAAGAAGCAGCAGATCGGAGAGCTTCTTGGTGCTTTGGTATCCGCATTGGCAATCGGCGGCATACTTTATCTGCTCCATAAGGGATACGGATACGGTTCCGCAGAGCTTCCGGCACCGCAGGCGACCTTGATGAAACTCGTAATAGAAGGCGTTATGGACGGCAATCTTCCTTGGGGACTTGTTTTTGTCGGCGTATTTATGGCTGTGGTTGTAGAGATCCTCGGCATCCCCGTGCTGCCGTTTGCGATAGGAGTATATCTGCCCATCCATCTTTCAACGCCGATTATGCTCGGAGGCTTGGTTCGTCTTTGGGTGGATAAGAAGAAGTTTAAGAAAGAAGAAACCAGAAAACAGGCATTGGATTACGGGCTGCTTTATTCTTCCGGACTGATTGCGGGAGAGGGTCTGATCGGAATCGCACTTGCCGCGCTTGCCGTAATTCCTTTTAAAACCGTGGTTGTGGACGGAGTGGAGACCACGCAAAGCCTCGCTCAGTTTGTGGGAGGGGTTCTTCCTTTCCGATTTGAGGGAATGGCGGGAAATTTTGCAGGCTTGTTTTTCTTTGCGCTGATCATACTCAGCATTTTGAAGTTTACCATTTGGCATAAGGATAATAAAGAAGCATAGAATGATGAAGAAATTAAACAGAAAGGATAATCTGCTCGAATATAAGCCGGAAAGAAATCCGGATATCGTATGGAGGAAGCTCGAAAACAAGCATATAGAGCTGGATTTGGTCAATAAGGGATTCTTTCATTTTCTGGCGCAAAAACTTCTCAAAAAGCCGAAAATCAGCAAGATAGAGCTGGAAGAAATCGGGAGTTTTATTTGGGAAAGCATGGACGGACAAAAAACGGTGCAGGATTTATCCGAGGAATTGGAAAAAAACTTCGGAGAAAAAGCACGACCTACACTGGGCAGACTGGTTTCCTATCTGAAAGTGCTTTATTCCAATGATTTTATCCGATATCATCAATAAATATGGGAGTATGAAAAAATGATTTCTCATTTTTTCATACTCCCTTTTTTATATAGCCCCCCGGACTATCCGGCGGTTTTCTATATGCAAAAAATGATCGCCCCCCATGGATATGAGAGGCGATAAACTCATCCGGTGGTTTTGATGATTCAAAAATCGGGACCTGCGGGGTGAGTTTTTATTTTTTTCCCTGATTTTTTACTGCCTGCATTTTTGCTTCGATCAGGCTTTGATCTCCGAGATAATAATGCTTTACCGCTTTAAAATTATCATCGAGCTCATATACGAGGGGAGTGCCCGTAGGGATGTTCACCTCGAGAATCTCCTCTTCGGAGAGATTATCCAGATATTTTACGAGTGCGCGCAAAGAATTGCCGTGTGCGGCGATCAATACCTGCTTGCCCTCTTTGATATCCTTAAGTATCGTAGACTCATAATAGGGAATGACTCTTGCAACCGTTTCCTTGAGGCTTTCGGTGAGAGGAAGCACGCTCTTGTCTACATTCCGGTAAGGCAGCTGAAGTGCCGGATTCTTCGGATCTGCGGGATCGAGAGCGGGAGGAGTCACATCAAAGGAACGTCTCCAGATTTTTACCTGATCCTCTCCGTATTTCTCGGCGGTTTCCGTCTTATTCAGTCCCTGCAGCGCTCCGTAATGCCTTTCATTGAGCTTCCAGGTTTTGATAACGGGGATCCACTCCTCGTCCATCTGCTCCAGTATGTGATTTGCGGTATGAATCGCTCTCTTAAGGTATGAGGTATAGCATACATCGAAAGAAAAACCCGCCTCTTTCAAGAGCTTGCCGCCGTTGATCGCTTCCTTGACTCCTGTTTCGGAAAGCTCGACATCGGTCCAGCCGGTAAAGAGATTCTGCTTATTCCACTCGCTTTCCCCATGCCGTACCATTACAAATTTATAAGCCATTTATATAACCCTCCTTTTTCTAGGCTATAGTAAATCATATAGTGAAAAGTGAAAAATGTAAATACTCTCTTGGAGGAATCGGGAAGGACTTTGAAAAGATCCCCTCTTTGCTTTGCAGGCAGGCGTTTCGGCAAAACTCTCGTCTATACAAGATTTTAAATAGATGATAAGATACTATAGATATCCGTTCGGCAAGAAGCTTCCGATCTTTAAGGCGATGCCGCCGAGGAAGCCCGATCGGATGGGAAAGAGATAAAAAGCGGGATAGAAGACAGTTGAAATGGAGGATTTCGATATGATCAAGCTCTATGAGAATCCGGTGTATCTGCTGGATGGAAAGGAAATTCTGGAAGAAAAAGACAGAGAGATTCCATACTTTCATCAGGGGGAAAAACTAAACAGAGAAGAGGCGATGAAGGGGACGATTGCCTATTCCATTATGGAGGCGCATAATACCTCCGGCGATATGGATGCGCTCAAGCTCAGGTTTGACAGTATGGCGTCCCATGATATTACCTTTGTCAGCATTATACAGACGGCAAAAGCTTCCGGAATGGAGCGCTTCCCCATACCCTATGTGCTGACCAACTGCCATAATTCCCTCTGTGCGGTTGGCGGAACGATCAATGAGGATGACCATATGTTCGGGCTTTCCGCAGCGAAAAAATACGGAGGGATCTATGTGCCTCCGCATATCGCGGTTATTCATCAGTATATGAGGGAGTGCATGGCAGGCTGCAAGAAGATGATTCTGGGTTCGGACAGCCATACCCGATACGGCGCCCTCGGAACGATGGCGATCGGAGAGGGAGGAGGGGAGCTGGTTAAGCAGCTGCTTTCGGATACCTACGATCTTGCCCGTCCTCAGGTGGTGGCGGTCTATCTCGATAATAAGCCTCTGCCCGGGGTCGGTCCTCAGGATATTGCGCTTGCGATTATCGGCGCAGTTTTTAAAAATGCCTATGTCAAAAATAAAATCATGGAATTTATCGGTCCCGGTATTGCACAGATCAGCACGGATTACAGAAACGGCATCGATGTGATGACCACGGAGACGACTTGTTTAAGCTCCGTCTGGGCAACGGATGAAGATACCAGAGCATTCCTGAAGGCGCACCACCGGGAGGAAGACTATCAGAAGCTGGCGCCCGCAGAGATCGCCTATTATGAGGGAATGATCTATGTCGATCTTGCGAAGATCCGTCCCATGATCGCACTTCCTTTTCATCCGAGCAATGTATACCGCATCGAGGAGCTGAGGGAAAATCTCTCGGATATTCTCTATACGGTGGAGCAGGAGGCAAGGCGCATAGGGGGCGAGGCGGGAGAGCAGTTCGATCTCAGAGGAAGAATCGAAAACAATCAGCTCAAGGTGCAGCAGGGAATCATTGCGGGCTGCGCCGGCGGAAATTACAATAATATCATGGAGGCGGCACATATTCTCAAGGGAAAGAGCTGCGGCGCCGACGAGTTCACGCTTTCGGTATATCCCTCTTCTCAGGCGGTATATCTGGATCTGGACAGAAAGGGCGCGATCGGCAGCCTGATGGAGAGCGGAGCGATTATCAAGACCGCATTTTGCGGTCCCTGCTTCGGGGCGGGAGATACTCCGGCACACAGAGGGCTGAGCATACGCCATACGACGAGAAATTTCCCGAACAGAGAGGGCTCAAAGCCCGGTTCGGGACAGATGTCCGCGGTTGCGCTGATGGATGCGCGTTCGGTTGCGGCAAGTGCGGCAAATGGAGGCATTCTGACTCCGGCAACCGATATTGCCGAGGAATACCTCGTACCGGAATATTATTTTGATGACAGAGTGTATAAGAACCGGGTATATCAGGGATTCGGAAAACCGCAGCAGGAAACGAAGCTCGTATACGGTCCGAATATCAAAGATTGGCCCGAGATGTCGAGATTGGAGGATGCCGTATTGCTCCGTGTCTGCTCCAAGATAGAGGACGAGGTGACGACAACGGATGAACTGATTCCCTCGGGGGAGACCTCATCCTATCGCTCCAACCCGCTCGGGCTTGCGAAGTTTACGCTTTCGAGGCGGGATCCGGCTTATGTCGAAAGAGCGGAGGAGGCAAAGAAGATAGAGGAGGCAAGGAGAGAGGGAATCTCTCTGGAAAAAAGCAGCGAAGAAATTGCCGAGGTATTGTCCAGGCTCAGAAAAGAAGGGCATAGGGCGGATCCGCTCAGGACGGAGTTTGGAAGCATGATCTATGCAAGAAAGCCTGGAGACGGATCGGCAAGGGAGCAGGCGGCAAGCTGCCAAAGAGTGCTGGGAGGTCTTGCCAATATCGCCAAGGAATATGCCACAAAGCGCTACCGCTCGAATCTGATCAACTGGGGCATGCTGCCCTTCCAGCTTGATGCTGCGGCGGATTTTGAAGTGGGGGATTATATTTATATAGAAGGGATCCGGGAAATTCTGGAGGGGGATATGAAGGGGATCCAAGCCTATATTATCGCAAGAGGGAAGGAGATCACCCGGATGGAGCTCTATATTTCGGAGATGACCAAGGAGGAGAGAGAGATTATCAAGGCGGGAAGTCTGATTAATTATAATAAGATGAGAGCGCCGAGGATCAATCGGGAAGATCCGGGAGATCAGTTTTCACAATAATTTCATGGATTGCTTGATTGCTTTCATCATCATTAAAGTATATAATGTTACCGAATCGAATATGATGAAAGGAAGGATTATGGACGAAAGAGATAAGAGAGATCAAAGAAAGCCCGAGCAGGGGAAACCCGGCAACGGGCAGACGATAATCATGATTGTTGTAGCCTTATTGCTTACATTTACGATTTTTTCCGTCATAAATAACAGAATACGGCTGCGCAATACAAAGGAGATTTCCTATACGGAATTTCTGCATATGGTAGATTCGGGCAAGGTGGACTCGGTTATCATAGGAGAAAGCGATATCAGGCTGAAGGTAAAGAATACGGATCAGGATTATATCAGCGGAGTAAATTATGTAACGGTGCGTTTCGAGCCCGATGATAAGCTGATCGAGAGGCTTTATAGCGCCGAGGTAAAGACCACGGTGCGAAAGCAGGACAGCACGACGATGCTGATGTCCCTGCTTTCCTTTATTCTTCCCTTTGTAGGAATTGTGTTTTTCATGAATTTCATGATGCGGCGTATGGGAAACGGCGGCATCATGGGAGTCGGAAAGAGCAATGCGAAAATATATGTGCAGAAGCAGACCGGGGTCAGCTTCAAGGATGTGGCAGGAGAAGACGAGGCGAAAGAATCGCTGACCGAGATTGTGGACTTTTTGCATAATCCGGCAAAATTTACCCGGATAGGAGCACGGCTTCCCAAGGGAGCGCTTCTGGTGGGACCTCCGGGAACGGGAAAGACTCTGCTGGCAAAGGCGGTTGCCGGAGAAGCGAAGGTTCCTTTCTTTTCCCTGAGCGGTTCGGATTTTGTGGAGATGTTTGTCGGCGTGGGAGCGTCCAGAGTGAGGGATCTCTTCAAGCAGGCGCAGGAAGCCGCGCCCTGTATTATCTTTATTGATGAGATCGATGCAATCGGAAAGAGCAGAGATTCCAGATACGGGGGCAATGACGAGAGGGAGCAGACGCTCAACCAGCTGCTTTCCGAAATGGACGGCTTCGATTCATCCAAGGGCCTGCTTGTTCTGGGAGCGACAAACCGTCCCGAGATACTGGATCCCGCTCTTTTAAGACCGGGGCGCTTTGACAGAAGGGTGATCGTGGAAAGACCGGATCTCAAAGGCAGAATCGCCATCCTGAAGGTGCATTCCAAGGATGTGAAGATGGACGAAACCGTGGATCTCGATGCGATAGGGCTTGCGACGAGCGGCGCGGTGGGTTCGGATCTTGCCAATATGATCAATGAAGCGGCGATTCTTGCGGTAAAGCATAAGCGCAATGCCGTAAGTCAGCAGGATCTCTTTGAAGCGGTGGAGGTCGTGCTTGTCGGCAAAGAAAAGAAGGACAGAGTCTTAAACCAGAAGGAGAGAAGGATCGTTTCTTATCACGAGGTGGGGCATGCGCTGATTTCCGCATTGCAGAAGAATTCCGAGCCGGTGCAGAAGATCACGATCGTTCCCCGCACGATGGGGGCGCTCGGCTATGTTATGTATGTGCCGGAGGAAGAAACCTATTTGAAGTCCAAGGAGGAGCTTGAAGATGCTTTGGTCGGGCTTTTCGGAGGAAGAGCCGCGGAGGAGGTGGTGTTCGGGTCGGTGACGACCGGAGCCTCCAGCGATATCGAGAAAGCGACTTCCATTGCCAGAGCGATGGTAACCCAGTACGGCATGAGCGAGAAATTCGGACTGATGGGGCTTGCGACTACGGAAGACAGGTATCTGTCCGGCAGGACGGTTATGAACTGCGGCGACGATACCGCGACGGAAGTGGATAAGGAAGTAATGAAGATGCTCAAAAACGCATACCAGACAGCCAAGGATATGTTGAGCGAAAACCGGCAGCTCATGGATAAGCTTGCCGCATTCCTAATCGAGAAAGAGACAATTACGGGTAAGGAATTTATGGCAATATTCCGGCAGGAAAAAGGGCTTCCCGAACCCGTAGAACCCGTGAAGGCGATTTTGGTCTAGTCTTTGTATGAGCCTTTCCTGAAAGCAGGAGAGGCTTATCTTTTCAGTGGAAACATGGATATATGGGGGAGAAATGTTAGATAAGAGGTCACGAAGAGATTTTGATCATATGATGCTTGCCGTCATGCTCTATTTCAGCTACAGGCTTTTGGAAAGCTATTATTATGATGTTTTTTATATGGTGGCAAATCTGAGCGGATGGAATATTAATGAATGGATCCTCAAGAAGGGATTTTTTCTGGATGCATGGTTCTGTATTTTTGCATTTCCGATTTATCTGGCTTGGTTTTTGCTTCGCTTTAAGAAAGAAAAAAGAGAGCTGCCTTTGCGGCTCAAAAACGATAAGGAGTTTGCGGCTCAGAATACCCGCGGCGGTCTTATCTTTCTCTGCATCATTTTGACCTTGGGGATAGGGGGAATTTCCTCGATATGGTTGGATTTTGCGGATAGCTATCTGCAAGGCTTCGACTTCTTTGCCATGAGCATGCAGAGCTTTGAGGATGCATGGTCGGGATGGGGAGAGGAACCCTATCTATGGGTATTTTTCTCCGTTGTGTTATTCGGACCCCTCGTGGAGGAGCTTTTATTCAGAGGCTTGATCTATAATTATATCAAGGAGCTCGATTCCATGCTTGCTGCGATCCTGATCTCCTCGGTGGCGTTCGGGATCTGGCACGGAGAACCGGTGCAGTCGGTATATACCGCATGGATGGGAATATGTCTGGCGATTGTATACTATAGAACGAATTCGATTTTCTATCCGATTCTGATTCATGTGCTCAATAATTTCTTATCGACTCTTCCTCCGGGGCTGAATACCGAGACGGTCTGGTTTTTGATCGACCTGTTTTCAAAGCTCATGATTATTCCTTCTCTGCTCATCTTATTCCGGATGCTTCACAGGGCAAGGATGATATACCGCTATGAGAGGGAGCTGAGGGAGGAAAATCCCTAGCTTCGCGGCATTCACAGTCTCAGAGATTGCACCGAAAAGGAGGCGCTTTTGCTTCCCGGGCGGCAATAAAAAAGTCACGCACAAAGCCTTATCCTCAAACAGGGAGAAGTGAATTTGTGCGTGATTTTTATCTGTTTTTCGGGGTATATGAGTATATATCGTCTTTTAAGCCTTATGTTTATTTGACCTTTTCTTTCTGCAATTCCTTAATCAAAGAAACGCAGGAGAAGATCATGATAAAAATAAAGGGGAATGCCGCCGCGATAGAAATGGTCTGCAGGGGCTTTAAGCCGCCGGCAATCAGCAGACCGATCGCAAGCACCGCCATTACAATGCCCCAAAGAATCTTTTTATTATTCGGAGGGTTGAGGCTGCCCTCGGAGGTAAGCATTGAAAGCACAAAGGTTCCGGAGTTTGCGGAGGTAATGAAAAAGGTGCAGAGCAGAACGAGTGCGACGAGGGAAAGGACGATTCCGAGCGCGTATTCGTTCATGACGACGAAGAGTCCGGTTTCCGGAGTCGCCGCCACCGCTTTTAAGGTCTCCTCGGAAAGCTTGCCGTTTTGTCCGAGGCTGATGCCCATCGTTCCGAATATGGCAAACCAGATAAAGGAGCCGAGGGAGGGAGCCAAAACAACACCGGTAATAAACTCCCGTATCGTTCTGCCCTTTGAGATTCTTGCGATAAAGATTCCGACAAAGGGAGCCCATGCGATCCACCATGCCCAGTAGAAGATTCTCCATCCCTGTACCCATGAATTATCTCTGTATGCATGCAGTACCAGGCTATCCGGTATGATTCCGCCGATATACTGACCGAGCGCGTTGACAAATCCGTTGATCATCTCGAGCTTCGGTCCCACGATAAAGGCAAGCAGCATAAGTCCGAATGCGATATAGAGATTGGCATCGGAAATCAGCTTAATTCCTTTTTCGATACCGGATACCGCCGACCAGATATAGATTACCGATATGATCACGATGATGATAATCTGTATACCCAGCCCGGAGGGAATCTTAAAGAGGTAGCTCAATCCGCTGTTGATCTGCAAAACACCAAGTCCGAGAGAGGTAACCACTCCGGCTACGGTTGCAAATACGGCGAGAACATCGATAAGATCCGATAAAAATTTCTTGGAGGATTTATTTTCAAGAAGCGGATCAAATATAGAACTGATCAGCCCGGGTTTATGCTTGCGGAACTGGAAATAGGCAAGAGCGAGACCGATGATCGCATAATTTGCCCAAGGATGTATTCCCCAATGCATGAAGGAGACCCTCATCGCAAATTCCGCCGCCTCGGGAGTATTTCCGCTCATTCCCATCGGATTGATATAATGGGATACGGGTTCGGCAACACCCCAGAAAACGAGTCCCACGCCCATGCCGGCTCCGAAGAGCATCGCAAACCATGATACCGTGCTGTATTCCGGTCTCGAATCATCCTCGCCGAGCCGGATGCTTCCGTATTTGCTCATCGCTATGATCAGGACAAAGATGACGAAGAAAAGCATGGCGATCATATAAAGCCAGCCGAATTTCACGGTTAAAAATGCCAGGATAAAATCAGACAATACCTTAAAGCTGTCTTTTAACGCAATCGACCATAGCGCTATTATTCCGGTCAAGATCAAAGAAACGATAAAGACCGTATTCAGAGTGTTTTTTTTCTCTTTCATCGCTTTCTACCTCCCCAAGTCTTGCTGCCTATACACGAAATACCGTTTGTTCGTCGATATCCGTGGCAAGCGCTTCCAAAGCCACTTTGGTTCTATGATAACGGAGTTTCCACTGGTCTTCTTTCGAGGTTCCGGGATCTCCCAGAGGATAGGGTATGGAAATCGTGGGAACGATTCTGTTTGAACCTACCGTCTTTGCTACAGGGATCAGGTTGCACATCTGTACAATCGGGAATCCCGCTCTTTCTACCGCTTTTACCATCGTTGCACCGCAACGAGTACAGGTACCTCATGTCGATACCATGATAACGCCGTCTACATTGTCCTCCTTTAAGAGCGGAACGATTTCGTTTGCCATTCTCTCCGCTTCCGCCTGTGTGGTACCCGTACCCACCGTCGAGTAGAAATAGGGATGAAGGCTGCCGTATACGCCTTCCTTGAGAAGTACCTGAAGAGCATCCACCGGTGTGATAACATTGGGGTCGGCATCTGCCGCGGCAGGGTCGAAGCCTGCATGTATGGTCTTATATTCGCCGGATTTCAAGGTATCGCTCTTGGAAATATCGTACTTGCCCCAGCGTGTCGCGGATGCGGACTGGATGCGGTCCGGATTGTCTACGGGGACGATTCCGCCTGTGGTCATCAGCGCGATCTTCGCCTTCTTCAGGTCTTTGATTGCCGCAGCGATCGGAACCCGGTCGAGCTTTGGCATGGGAAGCTCCGTCTCGAAGGGTTCTCCCTTAAGCTTCTTTAAGAGCATGGAGATCATGCGCTCCGAAGCGGGGGTATTGTCCTCAAGCCAAACCTGCTTTCTGATGCCTCTTCCGAAATATCCTTCTTCCGCAGCGGATTTAAGCTCTTCCTGATGGAGAATCTTATTGGCAAGCTTTGCCATTGCGCCGACATCGGATCTCATCTTCGATGCGATATTGCCGCCCTTTAAGATATACATATTCTGCTTGAACATCTCCACGCCCGGGTTTTCCTCATTCATCGAGGTGATAACGGGAACACCGAAGCGTTCCTGTACGGCTTTGCAGATGGTTCCGCAGGCTACGCCGTAGCGTCCTGCCTGAAATGCGGGTCCGGCGAGGAAGAGATCGAATTCCTTGTCCTCGAGCATGCCGAGTATCGTCTTAACCGCTTCTTCCGTATTGCTGCCCATATAGTTATCTCCGCAGATGATCGTATGCGTCAGCTCCGCGTCAAGAACCTTTGCAAACTCATTGGCGGGTCCGACTTTTCCCTCTCTGATCTCGGGTGCAAAGTCAGCCTTGTCTTCACCGCCGATCTGGCCGAAAAACTGGTTGATATATAGAATTGCTTTCTTCATCTCGCTACCTCCTTAAAATTCTTTCATCGTCTTCGGAGACCAGCCGCATACTCTGTCGCCGCAGAACATCGCATTGTTTTCCATAATGATCGAGCCGTCTTCTCTGACGGAGGGTCCGAGTATCTCGTCGTGAGCCCAGCCTCCGGAGAGTCCGTCTCTTCCCAGTGAAGCGAGCTCGCCGAGTACGGTTTCCATCGGAGGAAGCTCTATCATTTCCGATACGTTTCCGCAGGATACGATCGCATTGCATTTTTCGTCAAGAGTAACCAGAGGCTGAGACTTTCCGTCTCTTCCCGTACATTCATTGGTAACGCCGACGGTCTTAACTCCCGCATCCTCCAGGGCAACATAGCAGAGAACGAAGTCGGCGTCGGGATTTCCGTAGCCTTCTTCGGCAAGCACCGCGCCGTCCGCTCCGAGGCTCTTTGCGATCTGCGCAACGAAGAGTGCGGAGCGCTCCTTTTGCTCGAGTGCCACGTTGAGGTTGGACATAATCACGCCGAGGAAGTTAATCGTCTTTCCGTGCTCTCTGTACAGCGCCTTGATATTGGGGCAGTTTTGGAAATCATAGGTAGACCACTTGGAAGATACCGGCATGAAGCTGCCCGAAACGAGCGCGCCGTCGAGCACCTCGTTCGGATGCATAAAGGTGGGAACCATATGGTTCATATCCCATCCGTACACCAAGTCGTTATATCCCATTTCTTCCATCTGAGACTGGGGCTGCATCACATATACGACGGAGGGAAGCTTTCTTGTCTCTTCGTCTGCGGAAAGCACGGAGCCGAGTTCGAATACCTCCGTATCCTCCGGTGTCAGCTCTCTTACGCAGGAAGCGATAAACTCGGCAAGTCTATGTCCGGCACGCCTGAGCGCATCGTTTTTCTTCTGCTGTTCGCGCTGCTCGAATACCTCGTTGGTATCCGCAACCAGAACGATATTCTTCATCTCGCCGAAGAGGGTATACTTCTGTCCTTCTCCGCTCATATCGATCAGTCCGTCCTGAAATCCTCCCCAGTGCTTTCCGACAACGAGAACGGAGCAGTTTTTCAGCGCATAAGTGCTTCCGCTGCCCGCCGGCTTGAGCTCTCCGGTATAGCCCGGAAAAGCGCTTCTCTTATCGGGTCTTACTCTGGGCTCGATGGCTTCTTTTACGGGGCAGAGACGAACCTTATCGCCCGGTTTTACAATATAGAGCTCCGCCTCCGTGATTCGCTCATCCTCCTTGATGAATGCCAGCGCCTCCTCTTTATTGATGGAGAGTACGCCCTGCACATAGGAAAGCTGATCACCGAATACAATTTCTTTTACATAGAAATTTCCGATTTCTAATCTCATATTGATCCTCCTTATCAATATCTGTGCGGTCCATAGTTTCAAAAACATTTATAATCAGAAGCATTTTTAAACAAAAGAATGACCCTGTTATTTTTCTACAATGAATAATTTAAATAAGCATGCTTATATGTAATATTACACTATGAATATAGCAATAAGAAAACCTATTGTCAACAAGTTTTTAACAATTAAAGAAAATATTTAACATTTAAAGATACAAAATACTATATAAAGGATGACATGGATGACAGATTATGTTACAATGTGTTGAGTTTTGAACAAGAATAAAAAGAGGAAGTAAAAGAGAAGATGGAGTTTAAGGAAAAATATATCGGAGCAGAGGAGCAGGATGCGGCAGATCAGATCGGGAAAGCCGACGGCAAAAAGCCGGAAGCCTCGGAATGGAAGAGCACGAAAAAGGGAAGAAAGCATGCCTTCAGCGAAGAGGATAAGAGAGAAAATACGATTCGATTCATTGAGGCGGCAAAGGCTCTGATCGATGAAGAAGGCTTCAATCGCGCTTCCCTCAGGAAGATTGCCTTCAGGGCGGGGTTTCATAATTCAACCACCTATCTTTATTTTGATGACATCGATGAGCTTTTAATGCTTGCTTCGCTGAAATATTTCAAGAGATACAGCATGCTTTTGGGCACGAGGAGCAATAAGTCCTATACACCGCAGGAGGATTTCTTATTTATCTGGGATGTATTCTTCCAGTGCTTTTTAGAAAAACCCTGTATTTTCAATAATTTCTTTTTCGGAAGAAGAAGTGATGATCTGAGCAGAATCATAGATCGCTATTATCAGCTTTATCCGGAAGAACTGAGCGAATTTACCGAGGTGATCAAGGAGATGTATTTCGGAAAGAATATTAAAGAAAGAAGCCTCAGGATACTAAAACCTCTGATTGCCTGCGACTGCAAGGTCAATGCGCAGAACATCGATTTAATTAATGAATTGATTTTAAGCTATTGCAAGTATAAGCTGGAGCAGGGGTGCAGTATTCGAGAGTGCGATCTGCAAAGGGTCAAGGAGGAGACGATGTCCGCGATCCGCTATCTGACAGGAATATAGCCGGAAAAATGATTTTTTGCAATTATTAGCACTCAACTATTGACAGTGCTAATAATTAATGTTATAACTTATTTTAGATTTCAATAAAAGAGATATTCAAGGAGGTCATATATAACTATGAAATTAGTACCCTTATTTGATCGAGTAGTATTAAAGCAACTGATTGCGGAAGAAACGACGAAATCGGGTATCGTTTTGCCGGGACAGGCAAAGGAAAAACCCTCGCAGGCTGAGGTGATTTCCGTAGGTCCGGGCGGAGTGATCGAGGGAAAGGAAATCAAAATGCAGGTAAAACCGGGACAAAAGGTGATTTATTCGAAGTATTCCGGTACGGAAGTGGAAATCGAGAAGGAAACATTTATTATCGTAAAGCAGAGCGATATACTCGCAGTGATTGAATCATAAAAATAAAGAGCGTTCATACGGAGGAAGACGGATATGGCAAAAGAGATTAAGACAGGAGTAGATGCAAGAAAGGCTCTGGAGATCGGAGTAAACCAGCTTGCGGATACCGTTAGAGTTACACTCGGTCCCAAGGGAAGAAATGTGGTGCTGGACAAGAGCTATGGAGCGCCGCTGATCACAAACGATGGAGTAACGATTGCAAAAGAAATCGAGCTGGAGAATGCATTTGAAAACATGGGCGCACAGCTCGTGAAGGAAGTTGCAACAAAGACCAACGATGTGGCGGGAGACGGTACGACGACGGCAACCGTTCTCGCACAGGCGATGATCAATGAAGGAATGAAGAATATCGCGGCGGGAGCCAATGCAATCATTATCAGAAGAGGAATGAAGAAGGCATGTAACTTGGCGGTAGAGGCGATTGCGAAGATGAGCGAGCCGATCAAGGGCAAGGAGCAGATCGCAAGAGTGGCTGCAATTTCCGCAGGAGACGAGGAGGTAGGACAGCTCGTAGCGGATGCGATGGAGAAAGTGACCAATGACGGAGTCATTACGATAGAAGAATCCAAGACGATGAAGACGGAGCTCGATCTCGTAGAGGGAATGCAGTTTGACAGAGGATATGTTTCCGCATATATGTGCACGGATATGGAAAAAATGGAAGCAAACCTTGAAAATCCCTATATCCTGATTACGGATAAGAAGATCAGCAATATTCAGGAGGTTCTTCCGGTTCTTGAAGAGATCGTAAAGACGGGCGCAAAGCTTCTGATTATCGCGGAGGATGTGGAAGGCGAGGCGCTTACCACATTGATCGTCAATAAGCTCAGAGGAACCTTCAATGTCGTAGCGGTAAAGGCTCCCGGATACGGAGACAGAAGAAAGGAAATGCTCAAGGATATCGCGGTGCTTACCGGCGGAACTCTGATCAGCGAGGAGCTCGGACTCGACCTCAAAGAGGCGACGATGCAGCAGCTGGGAAGAGCAAAATCCGTAAAGGTTTCCAAGGAGAATACGATCATCGTGGACGGACTCGGAGAAAAGAAGGAAATCGATGCGAGAGTATCTCAGATCAAGGCGCAGCTTGAGGATACCACCTCGGAGTTCGACAGAGAAAAGCTTCAGGAAAGGCTGGCTAAGCTTTCCGGAGGAGTTGCGGTGATCAGAGTCGGAGCGGCTACCGAGACCGAGATGAAGGAAGCGAAACTTCGTATGGAGGACGCGCTCAATGCAACCAGAGCGGCGGTAGAAGAGGGAATCATCGCCGGAGGCGGATCCGCATATATTCATGCAAGCAAGGAAGTGGAGAAACTCCTGAAGAATCTCGACGGAGACGAGAAGACCGGAGTAAAGATCGTGCTTAAGGCATTGGAAGCACCGCTTTTTTGCATCGTGGAAAATGCAGGTCTTGAGGGCAGCGTTGTGGTAAGCAAGGTGAAGGAATCCAAGAAGGGTATGGGATTCGATGCATTTAAGGAGGAATATGTGGATATGGTGAAGGCGGGAATTCTCGATCCTGCGAAGGTGACTCGTTCCGCGCTTCAGAATGCAACCTCTGTGGCAAGCACTCTCCTGACGACGGAGTCCGTTGTTGCCAATATCAAGGAAGATACGCCGGCAATGCCCGCAGGAGCAGGTATGGGCGGTATGATGTAATAGAAAAGAAGCGGCAAGAGCGTTATAATCGAAATCGGTTATAACGCTTTTTTTGTCAAAAACATATTTTCAGTGAAACTGAACAGAAGCCCGGGCATTTTAGATTTGTAATTTATGGAATCCTTTTGATCTTACTCCTTGAAATAAATTAAAAAATACAATACAATATCAGAAACCAAATCTTGCTTTTGGCGGAACACAAAGAGGAAGCCGCCAAGACGCGGACAGAGAGTAAGGATTCTCAAGGAGGAAATATGGCATGTTTTAAGAAAGGCTTTTTCATCACCCTGTTCGGCTTGTCTGCGCTGCTCTTTTCAGGCGGTTTTTCATCTCAGGCAAAGCCGTATAAGGACAGTGCGGATACGGGACCCGGGCGGATAAAAAAGACGGCGCAAAGCGAAGAGAAAAAAGAAGGCGATAAAGGGGAGGAAGCCGTGATTGATCATATCGTTGTCATCTGCGGGCATAGCGACAATAAAAACAAGGTTACGGTAAACGATTATACCAAGGCGCAGGACGGAAGCTGGAAGAAGAACTGGGCGGTCAACGGAATTTGCGGAAGCAACGGAATCAGCAGCGAGAAAAAGGAGGGAGATAAGAAGACTCCCGAAGGTTTTTTTGCGCCGACACTGACCTTCGGAATCAAAGATGACCCGGGAAGCGGAATGCATTATCATAAGATTCGCAGAGGAGATCTTTGGGTCGATGATCCGGAAAGCCCCTATTATAATCGGATGGTCAACGCTTCCGAAACACCTAAAAATTGGAATTCCGCGGAGAATATGATAGAGGAGGCCCCCTATTATCATTACGGAATTGCTTTGGATTATAATTCGGATGGGGTTCCCTATAAGGGATCGGCAATATTCATTCACTGCACGAAGACGGATCAGGATAAGTATTCCGCCGGCTGCATCAGAATACCCGAGGAATATATGAAGACCTTGATCCGCTCAAGTGACCAGAATACAAGGTTTTTCATTATGTCCGATGCGAAAGCCTGGGAAGAATATAAGGCAAAAAATTAGAGTGATAAAAAATGGCGAAGATTGGACGGAGCCGGGAGTAAAATAAAACAAACGAAATGAAGGCAAAAGAAAAAGTATAAAATGTCCGGGCGGCATGGATTCAGGAGGAGAAGATGGCAAGCATTATAGGAGACGGCATTACATTTGATGATGTACTGCTTCAGCCGGCATATTCCGAGGTGATCGGAAACCAGATTGACGTATCGACGTATTTAACCAAAAAGATCAGGCTCAACATACCCTTGATGAGCGCCGGAATGGATACGGTGACGGAGCATAGGATGGCGATTGCAATGGCAAGGCAGGGCGGCATAGGAATTATCCACAAGAATATGAGCGTGGAGGAGCAGGCGGATGAGGTAGACAAGGTAAAGCGCTCGGAAAACGGAGTCATCAGCGATCCCTTCTCTCTTTCTCCCGATCATACCTTAAGGGATGCCAACGAGCTGATGGCAAAGTACCGGATTTCGGGAGTGCCGATCACGATAGGAAAGAAGCTTGTCGGCATTATTACCAACCGTGATCTGAAGTTTGAAGAGGATTATAATAAGAAGATCGACGCCTGCATGACCAAGACCAATCTGGTAACGGCTCTGGAGGGAACCACGCTCGAGGAGGCAAAGAAGATCCTTGCCAAAGCCAAGGTGGAGAAGCTTCCCATCGTCAACGAAAGCGGAGATCTTAAGGGGCTGATTACGATTAAGGATATCGAGAAGCAGATCAAATACCCGAATTCCGCAAAGGACGAAAAGGGACGCCTGCTCTGCGGCGCGGCTCTGGGTATTACCTCCGATCTGCTGGAGCGCTGCGAAGCGCTCGTCAAGGTGAAAGTCGATGTGGTGGTTTTGGATTCCGCGCACGGGCATTCCCGGAATGTGATCAGTGCCGTGAAAACAATTAAGGAAAACTATCCGGATCTCCAGCTCATCGCCGGCAATGTGGCAACGGCGGAGGCGATAAGAGATCTGATCAGGGCGGGAGCGGACTGCATCAAGGTCGGCATAGGTCCTGGCTCTATCTGTACCACGAGAGTGATTGCGGGAATCGGCGTTCCCCAGATTTCGGCGATTATGGAATGCTTCGAGGAGGCGAAGGCAAGCGGTATTCCGATTATCGCGGACGGAGGAATCAAGTATTCCGGAGATATTACCAAAGCGCTTGCGGCGGGAGGAAATGTCTGCATGATGGGCTCTCTCTTTGCGGGCTGCGATGAGGCTCCCGGAGAGTTCGAGCTCTTCCAGGGAAGAAAATACAAGGTTTACAGAGGCATGGGTTCGCTTGCGGCAATGGAAAGAGGCAGCAAGGACAGATATTTTCAGGCGGATGCGAAGAAGCTCGTACCCGAGGGCGTAGAAGGAAGAGTGGCGTATAAGGGCCATGTGGAAGATACGATTTTCCAGCTTCTGGGAGGACTCAGATCGGGCATGGGATATTGCGGAGCAAAGGATATTCAGACGCTTCAGGAGAGCGCGAAATTCATTAAGATTACTTCGGCGGCGCTTAAGGAGAGCCATCCGCATGATATTCATATCACCAAGGAGGCACCGAATTACTCCTCCGATGATATTTAAATGCTGATCCGGGAAAGAAGTTTGACGTGGAGAAAAGAAAAGATCAATCTAATAACTTAAGAATCGCTCTTGCAGTTGCCGTGCTGATCCTGATTTGCGCGGCAGCTGCAAATTTCATGCAAGGCAGGCTTTTGCAGGGCAAAGAGGAGGCAAAAAAGACGGAAGGCAAAGGAACGGGACCAATCCAAAAGACGGAGTTTGCTCTGGATACCTTTGTCAGCGTGACCCTCTATGACAGCGATGACGAAAACATACTTGAGGAGGCGCTGGGGCTCTGTCTGAAATATGAAAGAATATTTTCCACCACCTTGGAAAACAGCGAGCTTTATCGACTCAACCACAGGAAGGAAAACCGGGTGGAGGTAAGCGCAGAGCTGGCGGAGGTGATCGCCAAGGGGCTTGCGTACGGAAAGCTCAGCGAGGGCGCGTTTGATATCAGCATAGAGCCGGTAAAGGCATTATGGGATTTTAAAAGTATGGAGCCGGTTCTTCCGCATGAGGAGAGCATAGCCGCAGAGCTCTTGAAGGTGGATTATCGAAACATCGAGCTCGAGGGCAATACGGTCATTTTTAAAAATGCGGAAACGAGGATAGATCTCGGGGCGGTGGCAAAAGGCTATATTGCGGATAAGATCAAGGAATACTTGGTGGAAAAGGGAATCAAAAGCGCCATCATCAATCTCGGGGGCAATGTGCTCTGCATAGGGAAGAAACCCGACGGATCGGCGTTTGCCATCGGTTTGCAGATGCCATTTGCGGATAGGAACGAAACGATAGCCAGACTTTCGATAGAGGGGCTCTCGGTGGTTTCCTCCGGGGTGTATGAGAGGCATTTTAATATAGGGGGAGAGGAATATCATCATATTCTGGATCCGAAGACGGGGTATCCCTGCAAAACGGGTCTGATCGGAGTGAGCATAGTCTGCCCCTCTTCGGCGGACGCCGATGCCTTGAGCACGACCTGCTTTGCTTTGGGAGCGGAAAAGGGGATGGCTCTGGTCAATTCCATACCCGATACTTATGCGTATTTTATTTTGGAAGATTATCATATTTTATACTCCGAGGGAGCAAAAGACTTGGTAATGAAATGATGGAAATATTAAAAAAACTGATTAATCGGGAAACATTGCTTTATCTGGTATTCGGCGTATTGACGACGGCGGTGGATTGGCTGGTTTATATGCTCCTGATCCGGGCGGATATGGCAAAATTTATCGCAAATATTTTGGCATGGATCGCTGCCGTGATCTTTGCCTTTATCACCAATAAGCTGCTGGTATTTCAAAGCATGGACAGGGATTTGCTTACCCTGCTGAGGGAGGGCGCCGCCTTTGTTTTATCGAGGCTTTATACCGGCTTATTCAGCTGGGGCGGCTTTTATATTTTTGTCAATAAGCTGGGTTTTCATCATATTGCGGTGAAAGCTCTGCTTTCCGTATTTGTAATCATATTCAATTATGTGCTGAGCAAGCTGTTTATTTTTCGAAAAAAAAACAAGGCTCGGAGAAAATGCCCGGACGGGCAGTCATAGGCTGCTTTTTCCGGGTTTAAAAAATTCCTGTACAGGAAGGACTTAAGATTGAGGATAGGATAATAAAATGCATACAGATAAGATGAAGGAAAAGAAGAGTTATCGGTCAGGAGAGGTGGAGATCTGGCTGAAATCGGGAGACGGACTGATCGCGGCATTCTTAGTCCCCATAATTATTATGATCATTATCTTTTTACAGAGAGGAATCTTCCCCTTCGGAGAAGAAAGCTTTATGAGGACGGATATGTACCATCAGTATGTACCGTTTTTTTCGGAATTTAAACATAAGCTTTCGCAGGAGGGGAGTCTTTTTTACAGCTGGAATGTAGGCATGGGCATCAATTTTTCGGCGCTCTATGCGTATTATCTGGCGAGTCCCATGAATTGGCTGATTCTGCTGGTTCCGAAGAAATATGTGATAGAATTCATCACCTATATGATCGTATTTAAAATCGGGCTCAGCGGGCTTTCCTTCGCCTATTATCTGAAAAAGCACAGCGAAGGCACGGGCTTCGGCATTGCCTTCTTCGGCATTTTCTATGCGCTTTCCGGTTATATGGCGGCATATAGCTGGAATATTATGTGGCTCGACTGCATCCTGCTCTTTCCGATCGTATGTCTGGGGCTGGAGAGACTGGTTGCCGAAAAAAAGGGCATGCTTTACAGCATAAGCCTCGGAATCTGCATCAGCTCAAATTATTATATTTCGATTATGATTTGCAGCTTCATGATCCTCTTCTTCCTGATGAGGCTAATCTTGGAGAAAAAACGCGGCGTGAAGGATTTTTTTGCTTCGGTATTTTATTTTACCTTCTATTCGCTCCTGGCGGGGGGAATATCGGCGATCATTCTGCTGCCGGAAATCTATGCGCTGCAGAGCACGGCTTCGGGAGAGTTTAATTTTCCGAAAAGCTTTTCCTCATATTTTTCGATTATCGATATGTTTGCAAGGCATATCGGCAACGTAAAGACGGAAATCGGGCTTGAGCACTGGCCGAATATTTACTGCGGAGTTGCGGTATTTCTCTTCCTCTTCCTCTATCTTTATAATAGAAGAATCGGACTGAAGGAAAAAGCGGTTTATCTTACGGCCTGTCTCTTTTTGCTTGCCAGCTTTTCTGTCAATGTGCTCAATTATATGTGGCACGGCTTCCATTATCCGAATTCCCTGCCGGCACGGCAGAGCTTCATCTATATTTTCCTCGTGCTCTATATGGGCTTTCGGGTCTATGACCGTTTCGATGGCAATCGGGAGAGGGATATCGGCAAATCTCTTTTGGCAAGCATCGGTTTTGTGCTTCTTTGTCAGAAATTTGTGGAGCAGACGCATTTTCATTTCGCGGTATATTATGCGGCGATGTTTTTTCTGGGAATCTATGCTCTGCTCATGTATCTGCATAAAAAGAGGCTTTGCAATCCCAATGTGCTCCTCTTTCTGCTTCTCGGGATCGTATCGGCGGAGGCTGCGGTCAATACCGTGATTACAAGCGTAACCACGACGAGCAGAAGCGCTTATATAGAAGACAATGAGGATGTGCGCACCCTGCTTTCTCAGCTTCCGAATGATTTGGGTGATTTTTACCGATTCGATAAGGTCAGCAGAAAGACAAAGGATGACGGGGCATGGCTGAATTTCCATTCCGTCTCCCTCTTTTCATCGACGGCGAGCGCGGATATGTCGGATTTTTTCAAAAAAATAGGCTGTGAAAGCTCGACAAACGCATATTCCATAACGGGGGCGACTCCGCTGATAGACTGTCTTTTTGCCGTGAAATACGGCATTTATTCGCAGCAGCCCGGTAATGAGCAGCTCAACTATCTCTCCTATTCCGGAGAGACCTATCTCTATGAAAACCCCTATGTGCTTTCGCTTGGCTATATGCTCCCTGCCGAGTTTGAAAGCCGGTGGCAGCTGGATATCGGAAATCCTGCGGAGGTACAGAATGATTTTGCGGCACAGCTTGGAGCCGCTCCCGTGCTGGATAAGGTTGCGGGAACGGCATCGGGAAGCCGCTACAGCTTCAATGCATATGAAAAGGGAGAGTACTATGTCTATATAGCCAATCCGAATGTGGACAATGTTTTGGTTACGATAGGAGAGAGCCGCCGGAGCCTGAGCTTTGAACATACCAAGAGGGGATTTTTGCTGGATCTGGGAATCTGCGAGGAGAACGAAGAGGTGGTTCTGACGACGGATGACGAGGAAAGCTTGGATGCGATGGTATACCGGTTTAATTACGATTCGCTGGAACATATTTATCAAATGCTTTCCAAAAACAATCTGTTGATTCGCGAATACAGGGATACCTATATCAATGCGGATCTTAATATCGAAGAGGGCGGCGTATTGATGACCTCCATTCCCTATGATAAGGGCTGGAAGATCATGGTCGATGCCCAGAAAAGAGAGGCAAAAAAAGGCTTCGGTTCCTTTATCGCGCTGGATATGGAGCCGGGAATCCACAGAATAGAAATGTTTTATGAGCCGGAGGGCTTTGCGAGGGGCGGTCTCATCAGCCTCGCCTCTGTTTTGATTCTTGCCGGAAGCGCATTGATAGGCGCTTTGCGCAAAATGCTCAAAGAGCTCAGAGAGCAGAGAGAAGCGCAGGAATGGGAAGAAGAGGAAGACGAGGAGGAGGAACTTAAGGAAGGGGAAGAAAGCCCCGATGAGGCAAATGAAGCGCAGGAGGATGAGCGGGAAGCCGAAGGCTTAAATGAGGAGGAAGAGGCGGCGGAAGATGAAGCTTAAAAAAATGGAGCTCCTTTTTGTTCTTTGTATTTTAGCAGTCAGTTCTCTCTTTATCCTCTATTCGAAGCTCTCTGCAAAATCCGGCAGAGCCGCCCTGCTTACTTACGGGGAGGGAAGAGAAGAAAGAATCCCTCTGGATAAGGAGGCGGTTTATGATTTTGAGAGCAATGGCTATGCGATTCATATTTCCGTGAAAAATCAGGCTGCGGCATTCATTTCCAGCAGCTGCCCGGACCATATCTGCGAACATTACGGTTATCTGAGCAAGGAGGGGGAGATTGCGGTCTGTCTTCCGGCAAAGGCAACGCTCAGCATCGTGGAGTAAGGGATAAGAGAATAAAATGCATAAATATTAAAAAATATTGACTTTTCATTCTAAAAAACCTATAATCATGAATAAATATACAAGAACGGATGAAAGGGGATAGAGAATGAAGAAATCAACGAAAGAGATCAAAAAGATCGTATTGGCATATTCGGGAGGACTGGATACCTCGGTCATGATACCCTGGCTGAAGGAGCATTATCATCAGGCGGAGATCATCGCCGTTTCGGGAGATGTCGGACAGGCGGATGAGCTGGAAGGGCTCGAGGAAAAAGCGATTGCAACCGGAGCGAGCAAATGCTATATTTTGGATTTAAAAGACAGCTTTGTAGAGGATTATATCTTTCCCTGTTTAAAGGCGAATGCGAAATACGAAGAGCAGTATTTGCTGGGGACGGCATTTGCCAGACCGATTTTGGGAAAAGCGATTGTGGAGATCGCATTAAAGGAAGGAGCGGACGCAATTTGCCACGGCTGTACGGGCAAGGGCAACGATCAGGTGAGATTTGAACTGGCGATCAAGGCATTTGCTCCGGAGATGGAGGTAATTGCACCGTGGAGATTCTGGGAACTCAATTCCCGGGAAAAGGAGATGGAATATGCAAAGAAGCATAATATTCCTCTTAAGATCAGCGCAAAGACCAATTATTCAAAGGATAAGAATGTCTGGCATCTTTCGCATGAGGGGCTGGATCTGGAATCCCCCGGAAATGAACCGAAGTATGAGGAGATTCTCGAGCTCGGCGTGAGCCCGGAGGCGGCACCGGATGAGGCACAGTATATAGAACTGCATTTTGAAAAAGGTCTGCCCACGGCATTGGATAAAAAAGAGATGAAGGGCTTGGAGCTTCTGAAGAAGCTTAACGAAATAGGCGGCAGGCACGGAATCGGAATCGTCGATATGGTGGAGAACCGCCTTGTCGGGATGAAGAGCCGGGGAGTATACGAAACACCGGGAGGAAGCATTCTGTACAGAGCGCACGAGATTTTGGAGAGCATTACGCTGGATAAGGAAACCCAGCATTATAAGCAGCTTGTCGCGCATAAGCTCGGGGAGCTCGTATATAACGGACAATGGTTTACGCCGCTGAGGGAGGCGATCGGAGCATTTGTCGATAAATGCAGTGAAAAGGTTAGCGGAGATGTAAGGCTCAAACTGTATAAGGGAAATATCATACCGGCAGGCATAAGCTCTCCCAATAGCCTGTATTCCGAAAAAATAGCGAGCTTCGGCGAGGATGATTCCTATGATCAGAACGATTCGAGCGGATTTATCAATCTCTTCGGTCTGCCCATCAAGGTGAGGGCGATGCAGGAGAGAAAGAGATGACTTTTCGGGGCAAACGAAGTATACTATATTAAGAAAAATTGTCGAAGGGCTCCAAATCCTCCTATTTTCTTTGTGAGAAATGAAAATGCGGGGATTTGGAGGTTTTGTTATTTCTAAGAACAATAAGGATACAGGTAAGGAATCAATGAAGTGCAAAAAAGAATGGGAATTGCATTAAAGAGGAGAGGAGGAGATGTGTTTTGTAAAACACATCAAAAAAGGGAATGAAATTATGGAGCGCCGGATATTCCAAGCAGTCGGACAGCAGGATGGATGCGTTTAATTCTTCAATATCGGTGGACAGCCGCATGTTCAGAGAGGATATAGAAGGGAGCATCGCCCATGTCAGGATGCTGGGCAGGCAAAGGATCATCGACCGGGAGGAGGCTCTGCTGATCGAGAGCCACTTAAGAAAGATCAGGGAAGAGATCGAAGAGGGAGCTTTGGCAATCGACAGGGGAGCCGAGGATATTCATATGTTTATCGAAGAAGAGCTGACCAAAAGATGCAAGTCGGCAGGAAAGAGGCTGCATACCGCAAGGAGCCGAAACGACCAGGTCGCATTGGATTTAAGACTTTATGTATCGAAAGAATGCAAAGAGATTCAGGAAGCAATCCTGCTTCTGATCCGGATCCTGAGCGATAAGGCAGCCGAGCATTTAAGCAGCATCATGCCGGGATATACCCATCTGCAAAGAGCGCAGCCGGTAAGCTTTGCCCATCATCTGATGGCATATGTGCAGATGCTGCTTCGCGACCTGCAAAGGCTGGAAGACGCCTCCCTCAGAACCCTGTCGCTGCCGCTGGGCAGCGGTGCGCTGGCGGGAACGACCTATCCGATAGACCGAGAGTTTGTGAGAGAGGAGCTTGGCTTTCTGAGCATCTGCGCAAACAGTCTTGATGCGGTTTCGGACAGGGATTTTGCCATCGAGACCGTCTCGGCGCTGAGCATACTGATGATGCATCTGTCGAGGTTCTGTGAGGAGATCATTCTCTGGAACAGCATGGAATTTGGTTTCGTCAGACTGGATGATGCCTTCACGACCGGAAGCAGCATTATGCCGCAGAAAAAAAATCCCGATGTCTGTGAACTCGTCCGGGGAAAGAGCGCAAGAGTTTTTGCGGATTTGCAGAGCCTGCTTGTGATGATGAAGGGGCTGCCTCTTGCATATAATAAAGATATGCAGGAGGATAAGGAGGCGGTATTCGATGCGATCGATACGGTGAAGCTTTCCTTGGAAATTTTCACGCCCATGATAGAGAGCATGGAGCCGGATGTAGAGAGGATGAGAGAGGCTGCCGGAAAAGGCTTTATCAATGCGACCGATTGTGCGGATTATTTGAGCAAGAAGGGCATGCCCTTCAGAGACGCTTATTCCGTAGTCGGAGAGCTGGTGGAAAGCTGTAAGAAGCAGGGTTTGATTCTCGAGGAGCTGAGTTTGGAAGAATATAAAAAGATCAGCTCCCTCTTTGATGAGGATATTTACGAGGCGATTTCCATCGATCATTGCATGAGAAGAAGGAAGGGAAAGGGAGCTCCCGCGCCGGAGAGGGTGAGTGAGGAAATCGCTGCCGTCAGAGCCTTCTTAGAAAAGGAAAGAAGCAGGCAAAACTAAAGAATACTTAATATCTCGGGAGGATGACAGCGCCGCCATCCTATGCGATAATATAGAAGGCTGCAGAAAAACAGGACAGGAAGATCCGAAAAAAGAGTACGATGATGAAAATAATAAATATAGGGATACTTGCGCATGTGGATGCGGGAAAGACCAGCTTATCGGAGGCTTTATTATATACGGCGGGGAGCATAAGAAAGTTCGGGAGAGTGGATCATAAAAACAGCTTTTTCGATACCTTTGCGATGGAAAGGGAGAGAGGAATTACGATTTTTTCAAAACAGGCAAAAATTCTCCTGCCGAAGGTACAGATCAATCTCTTAGATACTCCCGGTCATGTCGATTTTTCGGCGGAGATGGAGAGGGTGCTTTCCGTGCTGGATTATGCAATTCTTGTGATCAGTGCGGTAGAGGGCGTGCAAAGTCATACCCGCACGGTATGGAAGCTTTTAAAAGAATACGGCATTCCCTGCTTTCTCTTTGTCAATAAGATGGATTACGATCACGCACAGCGCGAGGCGGTTTATCAGGAGATCAAAGAAAAGCTGGATGAAAAAATCATCGATTTTTCTTCTCCGGAGGAAGGATCGGAGGGGGAGAACCTCGCTTTTGCGATCTCGCAGGAAAATCAGGGAGAAGAATTGCTCAGAGGGAGTTTGCGGTTTTTGGAAGAACTCTCTTATTGTGATGAGAAAATCATGGAGGAGTATATCGAATGCGCTGCGGTTAAGAAAAGCAGCCTCATCCAAGCGATTGCCGGACAGAAGATCGTTCCCTGTATTTTCGGTTCGGCGCTCAGGCTTTGGGGAGTGGAGGAGCTGATCTCTTTGCTCTGTGAATATACGAAAATGCCGGATTATCCGGAGGAGTTCGGAGCAATCGTTTATAAGGTCAGCCATGACGAAGCGGGAAAGCGCCTCTCTCATATGAAGATTACCGGGGGAAGGCTGTACAGCAAGATGCCGGTTAATGAGGAAAAGATCAATGAGATCAGAGTGTATAACGGAGAAAAATACGAAACCTGCAACGAGCTCGAGGCGGGAAATATCTGTGCGGTAAGCGGCTTAAGTCTTTGTGCTTCGGGGGTGCTCGGGGCGCAGCAGGAACTCAGAAGCAAGCTGATCGAGCCGGTTTTAAGCTATGAGATTTTGATCCCGAAGGAAGCAAATCTGCAGCAGTTCCATCAGAAAATGCGGGAGATTGCCGATGAAGCACCCGAACTCGGGCTTTTTTGCGAAACGGCGGCTTCGGTATTTAAGATCAGGCTCTTCGGTTTAATTCAAACGGAAATCTTAAAAGATCTCATCAAGAAGAGAACGGGAATAGAAGTCGAATTTTCCGAGGGCAGCGTAGTATATAAGGAAAGCATAGAAAATACGGTCGAGGGAGTGGGGCATTATGAGCCGCTGAGACATTATGCGGAGGTTCATCTTTTGCTGGAGCCGGCAGAAAGAGGAAGCGGGCTCATCGTTCAGAACCTGATTTCGGAGGAGAGGCTTGCGCTGGGCTGGCAGAAAAATATTCTGTCTTATTTAAAGGAAAGAACGCATATCGGAGTGCTTGCAGGTTTTCCGCTTACGGATGTGAAAATCAGTCTGGTTTCGGGCAAGGCGGATAACAGGCATACGGACGGGGGAGATTTCAGAGAGGCGACAAGGCGTGCGCTTCGTCAGGGATTGATGCAGGCGAGCAATGTGCTGCTTGAGCCTTATTATGATTTCGTGCTCAGCCTGCCAAAAGACAACCTCGGCAGGGCGATGAGCGATCTTTTGCAGATGAATGCGAAATTCGAAGCGCCGAGCATCAAAAATGAAGAGGCTTTGCTGGAGGGCTATGCCCCCGCGGCAAAGATTCAAAATTACAGAAAGGATATTGCGGCGTATAGCGGAGGATTGGGAGAGATCAGCTTCTCGCTCAGGGGATACGAGCCCTGCCATAATGCGGAGGAAATCATCGACGAGATGGGATATGATCCGGACAGGGATGAAGAGAATCCTTCGGGCTCCGTATTTTGTGCAAAAGGAAGCGGATTTTATATTCCCTGGGATGAGGTCTTCTCACATATGCATCTGGAATCCTATCTGGAAGCAAGAGAGAAGGAGGAGGCGAAGAAGGAGGGGAGGGATGAGAATCTTCTTTCCTTTGCCCGCCCGGGAAGGGAATCCCGGGAAGAATTCTCCTACCACCGGGACAAGAAAGATTCGGAGAGCCTGATGGAGATCTTCGAGAGAACCTACGGAAAGATCAAGCCGAGGATCGGCGAGGAGGCATATGCGCCCAGAAGAATAGAGGCGGCAGAGAAGCCTTATGTGTATAAGGAGGCGAAGCGTCTCAAGGAATATGTGCTGGTGGACGGATACAATGTGATTTTTGCATGGGATGAGCTCAAGGAGCTGGCGGAAATCAATATCGATTCCGCGCGGCAGAAGCTTGCGGATATTCTCTGTAATTACCGGGGATATATTCAATCCGATATCATTCTGGTCTTTGATGCTTATAAGGTCGAGGGGCATAGAACCGAAATATCGGAATACGGGGATATTTATATTGTTTATACGAAGCAGGCGGAGACTGCGGATCAGTATATAGAAAAGACGGTGCATGAAATCGGAAAGAAATACGATGTCCGCGTCATCACCTCGGATGCTACGGAGCAGGTGATTATCCAGAGCAAGGGTTCGAGGCTGATGTCCTCAAGAGAGTTCAGAGAAGAAATTGAGAGGATAGACGAAGAGATTCGCAGGGAATATCTCTCTCAGCAGGAGAGTAAAAAAAGCTATATGTTTGACGGGCTCTCGGAGGAATTGAAAGAAAGACTCGAGCAAATGCGTCTGGGAAAATAAAAGCACGCTTGTCAATAAAAACGATTTCAAGTATAATAAAATATTGTGAAACTTCGCCCGGCTTATTAAAAAAGCGGCAGATGGCTAAAACAAAGGATTGCCGCAGGGGGAAGAAATGTTAAGAGTAGATATATCAGACAAGGAGAAAGGAATGAAGAAGAGATTTTTTATCAGAGGAGTATTGGTATGCGCTGCGGCTGCGGCGCTGATGCTGAGCAATCCGGAAAGGGTAGCGGCAAGCGAGGGAGGCTGGAAGAATCAGGGCGGCTCATGGAAGTACTATAGTTCTGCGGATATGCCGAGCAGGGGATGGACGAAAATCGGACAGAACTGGTATTTTTTCTCTCAGCAGGACGGAAAGATGCAGACCGGATGGCTGAAGACGGCGGAAGGAAACTGGTATTTTTTAGATACGACAAAAAACGGAAATGAGGGAAAGATGCTCACCGGATGGCAGTGGATAGACGGATACTGCTATTATTTTGCGGAGATTCCCGGCAAAGAAGGCTTGATGCAGGCGGGAGAAAAAATCGAGGGGAAATACTCTCTCAATGCAAGCGGACAGTGGACGGATCAGGAGGGCAAGGCTTATCATACTCCGGGCAAGGGACTGAAGGAAAAAACCGACTCCGGCTCCGAAGAGAGCAAAAAAGCTTTGGCAAAAAAAGAAAAGAGAAGCTCTTTAGGCGGCGGCTCGGGCTCGGGCGGCTCCGGAGGGAGCGGTTCAAGAGGCTCCTCGGGAGGCGGCAGTTCAAGATCTTCTTCAGGGGGCGGCGCTTCGAGAAGCTCCTCGGGCGGCGGATCCGGCTCGGGCGGCAGTATTTCGGGAATCGCTCATAGCGGCATAAATTCCCGAAAAGAGCAGGAGATCTCCAAGGAGACGGAAAAAAGAGAAAAAGAATCGAAGGAAATCCTGCCGCAATACGAAGAGAATACGCAAAAGCCCGGTGTTTCAAAAGCCGGCTCGGAGATGAAAAAGGAAAATCCGGCAGAGCATAAAAAAGAGGCTGCACCGGAGAATAGAGCCGAAGAGCAAAAGGAAAACCTTCCCAAGGAAGAGCAAAGAGAAGAAGAAAAGGCTCCGGAAGAAGGACAAACTCCGAAAGAAGGAGGGGCTTTGGAAGAAGGAAAAACTCCCGAAGAAGGAAAGGCTCCCGAGGGAGAGATTCTGCCCGATCCGGAAGGCGATTCGGCAGGAAAGGATCAGGAGAACGGAAACAAGGACGAGACGGGAACACCCGGAGAAGAGCCGAAAGATCCCGGAAAAGAGGAGGCTCCCATAGGAGGGGAAGATTCCGCAGAACCGAAAGATCCCGCAGAAGTGCAGAGAGAGAACGCGCAGAAGGTCTGGGACAGCCTCAGCACGGGAAGAAATACAAATCTCGCACAGTACGAGGATCCGGACAGCAAAGAAATCAAGACGATTTTATGGGCAGAAGGCATCACCCCCCCTCAGATGGGAGAGGGCGGAGATTTTGTCAAGGAAGAGCATCAGGGATATGAGACCTATAAATGCGAATATCAGCCGAATCAGGGCTGGTATGACGTCAATAAGAGCCTGGACGGAGAGATGGACAGATCGCTCTGCTTTGCGGCGGTATCCTCCAATATGCTGCATTGGTGGCTGGAGCAGAATGCGGATGAGGTAGGACGCTTTATTCAAAAAGAGAAGAATACACAGGAACCGATCAAAGAAGGGGCTGAGGCGCTCAGGGATATCCGCCATTTCGTGGACTCCTTTAAGAATCAGCAAAAGAGCCATCTCTTCGAGATGTATGTGCTCTATTACGGATCTTATAAGAACGGTTTTCTCTCCGATCTTCTGATCGATCAGTTTATCAACGGATATAAGCCCAAAAACGGCGGGGGAACGAATACGGAGTGGTCCTTTACCTTCGATGAAAAAGGCGGCTTTTTCTATCCGGTATTTAAGGAGAAAAAGCTTACGGATCGCCCCAATGTCAGCGGATACGATGCCTTAAGCCGGCAGGTTAAAAACAGGCTTATGGCGGGAGAAATCTTCGGTCTGGCTCATAGTCTGGCTTATAACAGCGAGCATATCGTAACCGTATGGGGAGCGGAATTTGATTCCAAAGGAAAACTCTCTGCGGTTTATGTAACGGATTCGGACGATCAGGGAGAGAACGGAGCGGGAATGAAGCGCCTTGATGTCAATAATGTCGGCGGTCAGGCGAAGCTGAGCACCTATAAGAGGGATAAAAACGTCGGCTCCAAGGTTTCCTATATGCATAGCCTCTCTCTGGGAAAAGAGCAATGGGAGAATTATTTTGAAAGCGCGGAATAAATATGCAGAAAAATAGAAGCCTTTCATCAAAAAGATGAAAGAAATCTTCACTGCCCAAGGAGTGCATATGGCAAAGAGTAAATACTATGCGGTAAGAATGGGAAGAAGCCCGGGAATTTATAAAAGCTGGGAAGAGGCAAAAAAACAGGTCGAGAGATTTGCAGGCGCGCAGTATAAATCCTTTCCGAGCGAGGAAGAGGCGAGAGCCTATATGGAGGCGGGAGGGCAGAAAAAAGAGGCTTCCGGTACCGAGGATTTTAATGCGAAGGTTGAAGCTGAGATCCGGGCATTGAGGGAGGATGAGCTGATTGCATTTGTGGACGGGAGCTATACGGAGGAAGTCGAAGGAAGTCCGAGGTATAGCTTCGGCGCGGTGCTCATCGGCAGAGATTTTCGCAAGGAGCTTTCCGGGTCTTATACGAACTTTGACTATCTCGAGGCGAGGAATGTCGCCGGCGAGATAGAAGGGGTCAAACAGTCCGTATTATGGGCGATAGAACAGAGAAAAAAGAAACTCCTGATTTATTACGACTATCAGGGAATCGAGAGCTGGGCAATCGGGGAGTGGAGAACAAATAAAAAGCTGACCAGAGAATATGCGGAATTTTTCAAAGAAAAATCAAAGCATATCTCGATCAGCTTTTGCCATGCCAAGGCGCATAGCGGAATCCTCTATAATGAAAGAGCGGACGAGTTGGCAAAAAATGCCCTCTATTCCGGATAAAACGATTTTCGATAAAGCACTTATTTCAGATAAAACTGCGGGTGACAGGACTTGAACCTGCACGGTCTCCCACAAGAACCTAAATCTTGCGTGTCTGCCAATTCCACCACACCCGCATATTTCCCCACACCTGTTTTTTGCCGTGAGTTCGGCTTAAAGAGCGGGAAACAAGCCTTAGTTTATACCAGCTTTATATTTATGTCAATATCTGAAGTTTTATATTGAATTATTTTTTTTTTCTGTTATAATATTTCTTGTGTTTTAGTAAAAGACATTTGTATACCAACGGCGGACAGAAGGAGGAAAAAAGATGAGTATTAAGAGAATTGCGGCAATGGCTTCAGCAGGTCTGCTTCTTGCTTCGGCAATAGCGGGATGTGCATCGGGTTCCGGAGGAAGCGCTTCCGGAGAAAAAGTCATAAAAATAGGTGTATTTGAGCCTCAGACCGGAGAAAACGGAGGAGGAGGCTTTCAGGAAGTTCTCGGCATGAGATATGCGAACCGGCAGTATCCTACGGTAAAGATCGGAGAAGAGGAATATAAGATAGAGCTGGTAGAGGTGGATAATAAATCGGATAAGACGGAGGCGGTGAGTGCCGCGCAGAAACTGGTCAGCGAAAAGGTTTCTGTGGTGCTGGGAAGCTACGGATCGGGCGTATCCATCGCTGCGGGTCCGAATTTCGAAAATGCGAAAATACCCGCAATCGGCGCTTCTTGTACCAATCCTCAGGTAACGCTCGGCAATCAGTTCTATTTCAGGGTTTGCTATCTGGACCCCTTCCAGGGAACGGTAATGGCAAACTATGCCTTCCAGAACGGAGCAAAAAAGGCGGCTGTGCTGACACAGCTTGGAGATGACTATTCTTCGGGACTTGGATCCTTTTTTGCAAACGCATTTAAAGAACTCGGCGGAGAGGTTGTTGCAGAGGAGCAGTTCCAGACCAATCAGACGGACTTCAAGGCGGTGCTGACCAATATCAAGGCTGCGGACCCCGATTTTATCTTCGCTCCTTCTTCCATTACGACGGCTCCCCTGATCATTACCCAGGCAAGAGAGCTCGGCATCGATGCGGTGATCGGAGCGGGAGATACATGGGAGAACGCCACCATCATAGAAAATGCCAAGGAAAAAGCCGAGGGAATCGTGCTTTCCACCTTCTTTGACGAGGCGGATCCGGCAAATGATGAGGCGGCAAAATTTATCGAAGGATTTAAGAAATACCTGGTAGAGAATAAGCAGGACGAGATCATTCCTGCGGTATCCGCACTCGGATATGATTCGTATTTATGCGCAGTCAAGGCGATAGAAGCTGCGGGAAGCACGGATACGCAAAAGATCAGGGATGCTCTTGCAACATTGAGCGTAGACGGCGTGACCGGCAAGATTACCTTTGATGAGAACGGAGATGCCAATAAGGATATGGCGTTTATCAAGACCGTCAAGGACGGAAAATTCGAATTCCTGACCACGACGACGATAAGCAAGTAATTTTACGGGATTTACAATTAAAGCTATTCGATACGAAGAGTCCGTGAAAACCGGACTCTTTGCATAGATAGCATCATTGATTAAAACAGTTAGGAGGCGTTTTGCCTGATGAATTTAACAACTTTTTTGCAGCAATGTCTCACGGGAATATCGCTCGGCGGGGCATATGCTCTGATTGCGATAGGATATACTCTGGTATACGGCATCTTGAGGCTGATCAATTTCGCTCACGGAGATATCTTTATGATGGCGGGATATTTTATGATATTTGCCATGGCGAGTATGCCTTGGTTTCTGGCAGTTCCCTTGGTTCTGCTGCTCACGGTGCTGCTGGGAGTTTCCATAGAGAAGGCGGCATATAAGCCGCTGAGAAACGCTCCCCGAATGAGCATTATGATTTCTGCAATCGGTGTTTCCTATCTCTTGCAGAATCTGGCAACCTATCTTTTTACCGCACTTCCGAAAGGATATCCGGATATCCCGATCTTAAAGCGGATCATCCGCTTCGGAGATCTGAGCGCTTCGCTGGTAACGATATTGACCCCTCTTCTCACCCTGGTGTTGGTTTACGGCTTGATTACGCTGATCAATAAATCCAAAATGGGAATGGCGATGCGTGCGGTATCGAAGGATTATGAGACGGCGCAGCTAATGGGCATCAAGATCAATAATACGGTTTCCTTTACATTTGCGATCGGTTCCCTGCTTGCGGGAGTCGGCTCCATCCTCTATTTTACGGATCGTATGACGGTATTTCCTTTCTCCGGCTCTCTTCCGGGACTGAAATGCTTTGTTGCGGCGGTAATCGGAGGAATCGGAAGCATTCCGGGCGCGGTAATCGGAGGTTTTATTCTGGGACTCGGCGAGACCGCTCTCGTTGCGGCGGGATACTCGACTTTTTCGGATGCATTTACCTTTATATTGCTGATTATTATGCTCTTGGTTCGTCCGACAGGTTTATTCGGCGAAAAAGCGACGGATAAGGTATAGGGGGGATGTATGATAAAGAAAACAGATGGTAAAAAAACAGTTTATAATATAATCGCCGTTTTGGCATTCATCGCATTCATCAGCTTATTGGAATGGAAGAGATCGGATTTGAGCTACCAGATCGCGATCATAGAGAGAGCGGCGATTTATGCGGTGGTTGCGGTGGCAATGAATCTGCTGACCGGATTTACGGGACTCTTTTCTCTGGGACAGGCAGGATTTATGGCGATCGGTGCATATACGGTCGGCATACTGACCATACCCTTGGAGCAAAGAGCAGGTGTATATTATATAGAAGGAATCGCTCCCTGGCTGGAAAAGCTCTATCTGCCGTTTTGGCTTGCGATCATAGCGGGAGGGTTCTTGGCGGCTTTTGTGGCTGCATTGATTGGAATTCCGGTTCTGCGGCTCAAAAGCGATTATCTGGCGATTGCGACACTGGGATTTTCGGAGATCATCAGGGCGCTGATTGCCGCACCGCAGTTTAATAAGATCACAAACGGTTCCTTCGGATTAAAAAACATCCCGAAGTTTCCGAATTTATATGTGTTTTTTGCGATGATTCTGCTCTGCATCGCATTGATGGTTCTCCTCATTAATTCCTCATACGGAAGAGCGTTTAAGGCAATCAGAGAGGATGAGATTGCGGCGGAGTCCATGGGGATCAACCTCTTTAAGTATAAGCAGCTTTCTTTCGTGATTTCTTCCTTCTTTACGGGAATTGGCGGAGGTCTGCTTGCGATGTTCATGAGCTCGATAGATTCAAAGACCTTCCAGATCATGCTCACCTATGATATTTTGCTGATCGTGGTGCTCGGCGGAATCGGAAGCGTTACGGGAAGCGTGATCGGCGCCTTCCTGATCACGGCGGGAAGAGAATGGCTGAGATTTTTTGACGAGCCGCTTGCAATCGCAGGGATAGAGATCCCGCTTTTCAGGACGGGATTTCGTATGGTGATCTTCTCCCTGCTGCTGATGATCGTGGTGCTCTTCTACAGAAGAGGAATCATGGGCACCAATGAATTCAGTTGGGAGGGATTGTTCAGACTGATCAAAGGCTTGCCGCAGCGATTCAAAAAAAAGACCGCCGAAGACGGAGGTGAAAAATAATGGGGATGAAGGATGTATTGCTCGAAAAGGATTTGAGCGCCGAAAACAATATCCTGACAATGAGCCATATTACGATGCAGTTCGGCGGAGTGGTTGCGGTCAACGATCTTTCCTTAAAGGTAAATGAAGGAGAGATTGTCGCCTTAATCGGACCCAACGGAGCCGGCAAGACTACGGCGTTTAACTGTGTTACCGGAATTTATGAGCCGACCAACGGAAGAGTGATTTTCAAGGGTCAGGAAATCCTTTCCTCCACACCGAAGGGAAAGATGAAGAAGCTCTATATCGGAGACTATCCTCCGCTCAATATCAAGCCGCTTACGAATACGCCGGATGTGATCACGAAACTGGGAATGGCAAGAACCTTCCAAAATATAAGGCTTTTTCATAATCTTTCCGTTTTTGACAATGTTTTGATTGCAAAGCATATGAGAGCGAAGCAAAACGTATTTTCCGCAACCCTCCGTCTCAATCACCGGGAAGAAGAGAGGATGAGGAGGGAGGCGGAGGAGCTTTTGGATATGCAGGGGCTTCTCAAATACAGGGATGATCAGGCAAAGAGCCTGCCCTACGGATTGCAGAGAAGGCTTGAAATTGCCAGAGCCCTTGCAACCTCTCCGAAGCTGCTTTTGCTCGATGAGCCGGCGGCAGGCATGAATCCTCAGGAGACCGAAGAGCTCACGGATTTTATCAGACAGATCAGGGATGAGCATCAGCTCACGATTTTTATGATCGAGCATCATATGGATCTGGTAATGAGGATTTCGGATCGCATCTATGTGCTGGATTTCGGCAGACTGATCGCCGAGGGCACACCGGAGGAGATACAAAATAACGAGCGGGTAATAGACGCTTATCTGGGGGTGGCAGAAGAAGATGCTTAAAATCAAGGATTTAAAAGTAAATTACGGCGGCATCGAGGCGGTTAAGGGATTGAGCTTCGAAGTACCCGAAAAATCCATCGTAACGCTGATCGGTGCAAACGGAGCCGGAAAATCGACGATACTTCGTACGATCGCCGGCTTGGTAAAACCCGCCTCGGGCAGTATCCTGTTTAAGGACAAGGATATCACGAGGGCGGAAACTTCCGATATCATTTCGGGAGGGATTACTCTGGTTCCCGAAGGAAGAAGAGTTTTTCCGGATATGAGCGTGCTCGAAAACATCAAGATAGGAGCTTATTTAAGGAAGGACAGCCTTGAGGAGGATATCGAATGGGTATATTCTCTTTTTCCCAGATTGAAGGAAAGGCATTGGCAGCTTGCGGGGACGCTTTCGGGAGGAGAGCAGCAGATGCTTGCGGTAGCCAGGGCGCTGATGAGCAGACCGAAGCTTCTGATGATGGATGAACCCTCTCTCGGGCTTGCCCCGCTGATCGTAAAGGGAATCTTCGAGATCATCAGGGAAATCAACAAAGCCGATGTTACCGTGCTTTTGATCGAGCAGAATGCAAATATGGCATTGAATACGGCGGATTACGGTTATGTTTTGGAAACCGGAAAAATCATTATGGAGGGAGAAGGAAAAGAACTCCTGCGCAATGAAGCGATCCGAGAGGCATATCTGGGCAAAAATTCGGATAAGAAATACGTCAACTGATCAGGGTTTCTCAAATGAGAGAATTCTCTATTGAGCTATCCTTTTTACCGTGCTATAATTTGTTAGCAATACCTAACAAAATCAGGAGGTAAATAAGATGATGAAGAAACAAATCGGAGCGCTCATGCTTGCCGCATCGCTCCTTCTCGGAGCATGCAGTACGGGATCCGGCAGCGCCGGCAGCACTGCTTCTCAGGAGAGCGCAAAGGAAAGCACGGAAGCAAAAATGCAGGAGGCTGCCTCGATGCAGGAATCAAATGCAGAGAGCAAGGCGGAGGAAAGCGCGCCTGCACAAATGGAGGGAATTCGCCTCGGCGCTCTAAAAGGACCGACGTCCATGGGCATGGTAAAGCTCCTTTCGGATGACCAGAGTACGGAGGCTGCCGGACGATATGCATTTACGCTTGCGGCTTCTCCGGATGAGATCGTGCCGAAGATCGTCAAGGGAGAGCTTGATATTGCGGCTGTTCCCTCAAACCTGGCATCCGTGCTCTATAATAAAACGGAGGGCAAGGTCAAGGTGCTGGCAATCAATACCTTGGGCGTGCTCTATCTGTGCAGGAAGGGATCCGCACAGATCGAAAGCATAGAAGATCTTAAGGGAAAGACGATATATGCGGGAGGAAAGGGGGCGACTCCGGAATATGTGCTCTCCTATATTCTTTCACAGCACGGGTTGGACATCGAAAAGGATGTGAAGATGGAATGGAAGAGCGAGCATGCAGAGATCATCTCCGCTCTGGCAAACGAAGAAGAAGGATTTGCGCTGCTTCCCCAGCCTTTCGTTACGGTGGCTGCTTCTCAGATTGAAAACTTCGAGCCGGTTCTCGATATGACAAAGGAATGGGATGCGCTCAATAACGGAAGCAGACTGATCACCGGCGTACTGGTCGGAAGAACGGAATTTATCGAGAAGAATAAGGAGGCATTGGATAGCTTCATGGAGGAATATCAGGCTTCTACGCAGTGGGTCAACGCAAACCTCGATGAAGCGGCGCAGCTCATAGAAAAATATGATATCATCAAGGCGCCGATTGCAAAAAAGGCATTGCCGCATTGCAATATTACCTATATAGAGGGAGAGGAAATGGAAAAAGCACTCTCCGGATATTTGGAGATCCTTCACGGATTAAAACCGGAAGCGGTCGGCGGAAAACTCCCCGAGAGCGATTTTTATTTTAAGAAATAGAGATGAAGAAAAAAGAGAAGAACAAACAGATCGTTACGCTTGCAGCAGTGCTTTTTGCACTGCTGTTTTGGCAGCTTGCGGCAAAACGCCTGGATCAGAGCCTGCTGATTCCCGAACCGGAAGAGGTGCTTTTGCGGCTTTGGCAAATCATAAAAAATAAAGAGCTTTTTTTTGCGGCAGGCAATTCTTTGGGAGCGATTTCCGGCGGATTTTTTGCGGCTCTGCTGCTTGCGGTATGCTTGGCGGCGCTCTCCGCATGGAGGGAGGAGATTGAAATTTTTCTGGCTCCCTATATGCTTGCAATTAAGACGGTTCCGGTGGCATCCTTTATCATTATTGCGCTGATCTGGCTTTCCGCAAAGAATCTTTCTTCCTTTATTTCCTTTTTGATGGTGCTTCCCATTATCTATACCAATGTATTGGAAGGCATTAAGAATACAGACAGGCAAAAGCTTTTCATGTGCGAGATTTTTCGGGTCAGCTCCTTTAAAAAGCTGCTCTATGTTTATCTGCCCGGGCTGAGAACTTATTTGTATTCGGCGCTGAGCGTATCCGTAGGAATCGCATGGAAGGCGGGAGTTGCAGCGGAAGTGATCGGAATCCCCGAGGGATCGATGGGAAGGAGGCTTTATGATGCAAAGATTTATCTGGACACCCCCTCTCTTTTGGCATGGACGCTGGGGATCATTTTGATCAGCCTGCTTTTTGAGCAGCTCATTCTTCTGGGAGTAAGAGCCTTTTATACGGCGTTGGAAAAGATATAGGATCTGTGAGGGGGATGATAATGGAAAAAATAATCATAAAAAATCTTTCAAAGCAATATGAAGAAAGAAAGGTTCTTAATCGGCTGAATCTGGTTTTGGAGGGAGGGAGCCCGAATTGCATCATGGGTGCCTCCGGCTGCGGAAAGAGCACCTTGCTCAATATTCTGCTCGGCATTCTCAGGGCGGATGAGGGAGAGATACTGATCGAAGAGAAGGGGGAGATAAAGCCTTGGATTCCCGAAGCTTTACATCCTTCGGTGGTTTTTCAGGAGGACAGGCTCTGTGAAGAGTTTTTTGCCCTCTCCAATCTCATGATGGTGATGAGGGGGAAAGAAAGCAGGGGAGAGCAGAGAAGAAAATGCATGAAACTGCTGTCGGCGCTCGGCTTGGAAGAGTTCATGCATACGAGAGTATCGAAGCTGAGTGGAGGGCAAAAACGCAGAGTGGCGATTGCCAGAGCGCTCGCTTATGAAGCGGAGCTCTTTATCATGGACGAGCCCTTTCGGGGGCTGGACAGCGAAAACAAGCTGCTGGCGATGCGGATGGTCAAAGAAATGACGAGAAAAAAGACGCTGATTATCGTCACGCATGAGAATGAAGAGGCGGATTTTTTCGGAAAAAATCAAATCAAGATTTAAAAGAAACTTATGCAGATTTCTGTTTTTTGAAAAAGAGAACGCGAAAGGCAGGGAAGGATTTTCACCGGATAGTTTTGAATGAATATTCAAAACTATTTTTATTTTTTCTCTTAACACAGTTTTAAAGTCTTAATATTTAATAAAGTTGATTCTTGAAGCCTCCTTTTTTAGCGGTTTTCTGAATTTTTAAGGTTTAAAATTTAATGATTTTAATATTGTATCCAACCGAATAAAATGCTATACTGTAAACAGTATTATGTCATTTTTTAAATCATATCTTAAAAATAGGTATTCATTTAAAATGACCAATACAATACGTTAAGTGAAAGGGAGGTATAATATCACAAATCAGGGTTATTTTAGTTTTAAAAAAGGGATTAAAAATAATACGAAAGGAAAGGAGAAGGAAAAGTATATGGCGAAGAAAAAGTTTGTTAGAGTGCTGCTTCTATCGGCCTTGATCACTGCTGCTTCCGCCGGTCTGACGATGGCGGATGAATGGCAGCAGAAGGACGGCTTATGGCAGTATGTCGATTCCGAGGGAAAGCCGTTTGTTTCGAGTTGGGTGAAATCCTCCGACCAATGGTATTATCTCGGTGAAGACGGCAACATGGCGACAGACGCGTTGATTGAAGACGGAAGCAATTATTACTATGTCAATGCGGACGGAGTCATGTTGAGAGATCAGTGGGTGAAGCTCGTAGACAGCGAGAATGCGAATTTCACATACTGGTATTATTTCGGTTCCTCGGGAAAGGCATATAAGGGGAAGTCAGGAAAGCTCTCCACAAAAGAGATCGGAGGTAAGAAGTATCTCTTTGATGAAAATGCAAAGATGATCACCGGTCTTGTCACCGCCGAGGGGGAAAGAGTGGATCCGGACAGCAAGGCTCCTTATGTGGAGGCTCAGTATTTCTTCGGAGATGACGGAGCGATGTATCAGGATCAGTGGCATCGATATGAGCTGACTGCGGATGATGATCTTTACAGCCAATTCGGAATGAGAAATTATAAATTCTATGAAGAAATGTGGCTGTATTTTGATCATACAGGAAAGAAAGTCAGCGCAAAATCCCTGTCGAAATCGAAAGTTAAGGAGATAGGAGGAAAATCCTATGCCTTTGACGAAAACGGAATCATGATTCCGCATTTTTCAATTCATGATACGACGGTTTCGGCAGCGACAAGCAGCGATGCCAAGTTCAGATACGGCTCTCTGGATACTGACGGGCATCTGGCGCAGGAATTCTGGACCTTTACCGTACCTACGGAGGAGATGTCCGAGGAAGATTACCACAGCCAGGAGTTCAGCTGGTTCAGAACCAGAATCAACGGAGACGTCGAGAAAGACAAGATCGCAAAAGTATTCGACAGAAAATATGCTTTTGATGAGATCGGACGTATGCAGACCGGATTCGTGATCATGCAGCCGGACGGAACTTTCGGAAAGCAGTTTGAAGTGGATGCGTTCTCGCTTTCGGATTTCAAGGACGGAACGCTGGAGGACATTATCCCCCTGATGACCAGAGGAAATCTCTATCTTTTCGGTACGGACGAACTCAATGACGGCTCGATGAGAATCGGAAAAGATGTAACGGTGGTTCTGAGCGATCAGACGGCGACCTTCGGATTCAACAAAAGAGGAGTCGCTTACGGAAACAGAGGAAAGCTGCAGAAGGTAGACGGCAAGTACTATATCAACGGTTTGCTTCTTCAGGCGGATCCGGCGATCAAATACGGTATCGTGGAAGACAACACGAGATCGGGACAGCCCTCCTTTATGGTGGTTGTCGATGAGAGAGGAAACCAGGTAAGAGGCAATAAGGCGATACTCAAGGACGGAGACGGAAACTGGATACTCGTAAGAAACGGCAGATTCATAGCCAGAGTGGCGGATGCGGATAAGCCGAGATGGTATACCAAGGACGGTATGACGGGCTTTTGGAGCTATGACAAGAGCCTGAAGGGGATTGAGAGATATGTAGAGCTGATCAGCTTTGATACACACGGAGGAAACAATCTCGATCAGGACTTTGTGATATACCAAAAACCTTGATATAGGGAGGAACATAATGAATAATAAGTTTTTAAGAAAGGCAAGGAGAGGACTTGCGGCGGCTTTATCGGCAGCGATGGTGTTTTCCGGGCTTCCGGTTCTTGGCGGCATGGAGGCGAGAGCGGCTACGGAGCTTCAGGAAAACACCGTCTTGAGCGATCCTGATACCTTGGTGCATGGTTTCCAGTATATCGGTTCGGCGGGCTCCGCCATCGTCTACGGAAATGCAAGCGGGCATCAGGGGACGAACAGCTGGAGTCACGGAGGCAGTTCGTACAGGGATCATTACACCTTCGATATGGGTGCGATTACTGATGATGCTCATAAGAACAATAAATCCAAAGGATTTTACGCAACGGATCCCACGGGACCGCCAAATGCTGCATCGACGGTAAAGACCTCCTACGGAAGCAACTGGTTTGCCGCATATTATGCCTTCGGCAAGCCCTACAGAGTAGGCAAGATCGATCCTGCAAACCTCGGGGCTCCGTACGAGAGCGGAGTAACGGTGGATCCGAAGCCGACATATGCGGCAAATAATGTGGAGGTTGCATCCGCTACATTTAATGCGGATAATTTCCAAAACTTCAACCCGATTATAGCCGGCTCTCCCATGCTGAACGGTCAGGTCAGCACGGTAAGCGGACCCGGCGGCAAGGAGGTCGAGGTCAGAACGGAGTTTAAGCCCTCCTCGGACGGGCAGTGGATCATTCTTGAGTACACCGTTCACAATAAGACGGCTCAGGAAGTGGACTTCAATATCGGGCATGAGACGGATACCCAGCTATATAATCACGATGCCTGCCCCATCATTGTTACCGAGCAGGACGGCGCGGCGAGCGATCCGGACGCCTTCGAAGGTCTCCATATGATCGCAAATGCTGGAAGCACTTATCAGTTTTCTAACTGCGACATCATTACCTACCATCCCGATCCGGTTCTTGATCTGGGAATGCAGAAGAGAGACGGGGCGGATAAGAGCGAGGCTCGTGTATGGGCAGGAAGATATTCTACCACAGGCGGACAAACACATTCTCTTTGGGCATTTTCAAAATCGCCGAAGGGTCTTCAGGGAGGATTTGACTCTTCAGGAGCTTTCTCCGCATATTTCAACCTGAAGCCGAGGGAGACCAAGAGCGTAAGATTCGGTCTTTCGATGAAGACGGCGGTGTATTATGTAAAAGCGGGCGCGACCGGCGGTACCGGGTTTATTGCGACTCCCTACGGAAGCATCAAGGAGGCTCTGGACAAGATCAAATCCCTCTCAGGTCTCAAAAAAGCGTATATCTATCTGATGAGCGATGTGGAGCTGGATCAGAAGCTTGTGATTCCGGACGGACTGAGCCTTACGATACAGACGACGGACTTTACGATTCCGGAGGGAACGACATATAATACCTCGGGAACCTACTATTACAGCAATGCTCCGGAGCCGTACGAAAACAGCGCACCTCGTAAGAAGATCATAAGAAAAGCAGGCTTTAACGAGGAGTTCTTCACCCTGGGCGGAGCAAACTCCACTCTGGTTATCGGAGACGTGACTTTGGACGGAGGCAATTCCGATACCTCGACAAAGCCCTTGATTTCCGCTTCTCAAGGAAAGGTGGAGATCAAGAGAAGAGCGGTGCTTGAGAACAACAAAGTAAACGCGGCGGATACGGCGAGTGCGATAGACATCAGCGGTTCCGCACATCTTGACATGAACTACGGTACGATCAAGGGCAATACCTCGATGAACGGTTCTGCGGTTCATCTCGGATCCTCAAAAGAGATGACGCTTCAAAACACCGTAGTCATTCATGACAATAAGGATATAAACGGAGCACAGGCGAACCTGCATTTGAAATCAGGCAAGAAGGTAAAGGTGCTCAATACTCTGGGAAGCGAGTCCAAGATAGGCGTAAACGTAGAAACGCTTCCGGGAGACAACGAGCATAGTACGCTTGTTGCAATCAAGGAGCCCTCTCTTGCGACGGTTCCCTATTCCACACTGAATTTCCCGGCGGATAAGGAAGGAACCCTGACCCATACGGGAGATCCGAGCAAGAAGGTGACGGATACGGCGGATACCAATACGCCTCAGGATCCGCAGAGCATCTATCTTGCCGCACCGAAGAACTCGCTGAGCATTGCCTATGTGGATACAAGCGGAAATATTTTGCCTCCGGCAGTTCTGCCTCCGGGATTTACCAACCCCATTAATGCGGAAGTTGCGGCAGGTTCCGTGCTCAACTATGCACCTCCGGCTGCTACGGGCTACAGGGTCAAGAGAGCATTCTCTTCACCTCCGAATTCACCGGCGGTTGATCCGGTTACTGGAGTCGTAAACGGCATCATGCCGGGAGCGAACTTAAATATTACGGTAGAGTATGAAAAGATCCAGGTGAGATATCTCTTTGACGCAAACGGAGGAACCATAGGCGGTCAGCCTCGCGTGATCAAGGAAGAGAACGTATCGACCGGTCCCTCCATACTCGGAAGTCCTCCGATCCCCTCGAGAGTGGGTTATGATTTCGGCGGATGGAGACAGTTCACGGATGACGGAAATGAAGAATATAACGGAGAACCCGATCTCAATCCGGGAGCACCGGCATTCGACGCGTATCCGAATCCCGCAGCGGAAGGAATAACCTATCTTTTCGCAAAATGGAATCCGGGTACGGGACAGTTCCCGCTTTCCCAGAGCCATAAGAACAGCAATCCGAGCGTAAGAATTACCTTCGCGACAAAGACGGAAAACAAAACATTTAACTCCAGCCAGACGATAGCTCCGGCACCCATCCCCTGCTATCTCTATAATGAGCTGCAACTTGCCCCTGCGCTTGGCTATGTGTCTCCGGGCAACGGAAACCATACCTTCAACATGCCTGCGGGAGGAGTGAGCGCAAACTATACCTATAAGGTAAATCTCGATCCCAGCCAGAGAAAGAGATTTATTGTAGAGCATAAGCCGATGGGCGGCACTTCGGAGCTCAGCCCCAGCGTTGAGGTATTAAAGAGTGCGGAGCAGATGATAGAAGCTTCCAAGCTCACGATACCGGGATATACCTATGCGACCTTCGAGATCGCGGAGGGAGGAGTAGGCGATCCGGCACAGTACATCGTCGGTCTTGACACTCCCGCTCTGGTTCTGAGAAAGGATGAGGCGGCAGGCGTATTCAAGGGATATATGCCGAACCAGGATGTGAAGATTATCTTCCGCTATACCTCGGACACGACCTCCAATCTCCAGCTCAGATACAGAGACAAGGAAGACAACGCGGTTCTCTACAGCAAGGTAGATCCGAAGGGACCGGGAGAGACAGTCAGTCAGCCGATCCCCAATATCAACGAACTTTACGGCTATACATGGATTAACGGAGATTCCTCCGCAAACGTTGAGCCCGCAAGCGTAGGTTCGGTGGATGCAAGCGGAGTGCTCAATATTACGATGCCTGTTGCGGTAACCAATGTAAAGGCGGAGTATAAGCTCAGCAGAGATCCGGGCAAGTGGAGAGAGATCGAGTTTGATCTGGTCAACGCTCCCTATAATACGGGAAGTATTGAAGCCCTGCCTGCGGGAGCACCTACGAAGTTCCTCGCAAATGACGGAACTCCTGCGGGAGATGCAATGGCATATGACTTTGCAAAGCTTGAGAGCAAGGGTTATATACCGGCGACAACCCCGAATAATTACTATATGTTTGACGGATGGTATACGGATCCGGCAGGAACGATAAAGGTTCAGCCTACGGATAAATTCCCGACAGGAGCAGGAAGCTTCAAGCTCTATGCGAAGTTCGTGGAAGATCCTTCAAAATGGATTGATATCCATTTCGACAAAGCGGCTCATATTACAAACAGCCTGAGTCCTCTCAGCCTGCATAAGCCCTTTGACTATACATGGAACATGATCGCTGCCGAACTTCCCGCCATTACACCTGAAGTAAACTATGAGTTTGACAAGTGGACCTTAAACGGAGCGGCTGTTGATCCTTCCGCTGTTTTGGTCAACGGCGCAACCTATATCGCACATGCAAAGAAGAGCGCTGCTGTCTGGGGTCTGAATGTGGGAGACTTTACCCCCATCGGTCGCGTTTCCCAGGACGGAAGCGGAGAGATTGCGGTAAGAGATACGCAGGCGGGCAATGTATATATCGTCAGCGATATGAACGGAAACATCATTGATGTGATCACTTCCCCCGCAGACGGAAGCATTACCTTTAGCGATCTCTATCCGGGAACAAGATACAATGTTCAGGAAGGAACTCCGGATACGGTTGCGGTAGTAGGTCAGCCGATCTCGACAATAACGGGATCTCAGGTCAGCGCACCCAAGGAGGTTCTGATCCCGACCGTAGAAGATAATTATGCGGTAGGAATTGATCCGAACAATGAAGGAATGGCACAGATCGTCATCAATCCGGCAGATCCCGATTCGGATTATGCATTGATTGATGAAAACGGCAATGTAGTACCTTATCCGACAGCAAACAACGGCTGGATGAGCCCCGTCGGAAGCAATCCTTCCACGGTAACTTTCGACAATCTCAATCCGGGCGGAACCTATAGAGTAGTGGCAAGGAAAAAGGGAGACAATTCCGTTCCTTCTCCGCTCGATAAGTTCAATGAAGGTACGGATATCACCGCAAACCCGGGAGATATGCTGGAAGCACAGAATTTTGTCGTAGAGACAAAGGGAGATACCTCTTCCGTAGTGCAGACGGTAGCGGGCAATGCGGTCAACCTTTCGAGATTCGATACCGCAAAGAAGGGAGATCTCGTAGAGATCCATACCGATGCGGTGAATGCGGGAGGACAGGCGTTTAAGTATTGGAAGGTCGTTGCGGGAAGAAATCCGGGAGTAGTCGGAAGAATTACCAGCACGGACTTCAGCTTTACAATGACGGCAAGCAATATCGTTCTCAGAGCGGTTTACGAAAGACCGGCGACCCTTCCCTCCAATGCAAATTCCGAAGAGGAAATCAGAGGAGGAGCACAGGGCGAGTTCGGACTCGATCCGGATTCGATCGGAGCGCTTGAGGATGCACTGACGACTCCGGATGATGAAGTTCTGATGGATATCAACGGAGCGGATGTAACTTACAGAATCGTATTTAACAAGAGAAATGCAAAAGCAAATGAAGTAAGCGCGGTTAAGCCGATTTCGGTATCGGGAAGCAACCATAGCGATGCGTTCAACGCGGCATGGGGACTCGATGTGATCGCGGAAAGATATGTTGACGGAAGACTGGTGGGAAGAGCGACTCCTTCCAATGCAACCACAGACGTGATCATTCAGCTGCCCGGAGAGGATACTGATATGCTCGACTATGAGCTCTTTGACGTAAGCAATCCGACAACACCGGTGGGAATGACGATGATAGGAGATCCGGAGCAGAATGCGGGACTCTTCAGCTTCAATGCGACAATAGGACATTCCTATGTGCTTGTATACTCAAAGACATTTAAGCTGAGATTCATAGACAATAATCCTGTTCTTGATTTCATGCATCTGAACGATGTCAGCAGAAACTTCTACCATGTGATGAAGATCCGGCGAAAGGAAGCGCCTACCGATGCTTGGTACGATACGCCACAGCTTTGGAGAATGGCGAGAGACTACCGAGATTCCTTATATGTAGGAAGACAGAGCAGACCGACGGATCAGGACGGCATATTCTGGGAAGTAAACTTTGCCGATATCTATGGAGTGGAATACAGCTTCATCGATTGGAGCAGGAAGAACATGCCCGAGAATATCCAGATCTTCGATCCGGATGCACAGGTAAGCAGACCCATGGTGATTTATGCATACTATAAGGATAATCGTGCGGAGGTAACGAAAGCAAGAACGAAGCTTACCGGTCTGATCGGAGAAGCTGAGGTCTTGACAGGCAATCCCTATCTGAATGACAGCGAGATCGATATGCTCAAAAACGCAATCGCAGCGGCAAAGGCAAGGATAGATCAGAGAAGAGGAGAGCTGCTTAAGTATGATTTCGGCAGCGGACTGATCGATCCCCAGCGTATGGCGATTTACGAAGAGCTGAAGAAAGCGATCGATGATCTTGAGGCACTGATAAGAGATCTCCTCGGCAGAATAGATGCAAGAAGCAGACGGTTTGAAGGATATACCGGCGGAAGCAGCGGAGGCGGAAGCGGAAGCGGCGGAAGAGGAACCGGAAACAGAAACAGACCGCTTGAAGCAGGAGGAGAAAAGACCTTTACCTTGGGCGTAGACGGAAACTGGCAGATCAATTCCGCAACGGGCAAATGGTCCTTTGTACTTAACGGAGGTCTCCCGCTCAATAATGCATGGGGTAAGATACAGTTTGCAAACGTAGAAGGAAAGCTGATCACGAAATGGTATTTCTTCGATCATCAATCCGCAATGGTAACAGGATGGTATCATGACCAGAAACTCGACAAGTGGTATTTCCTCAACACCGCCGAGGGTGCGGACAACGGACAGATGCTGAAGGGCTGGTTCCTTGATAAGAACGGAAACTACTGGTATTATCTGGATCCGGTACTCGGAGAGATGTATGTCGGCTGGTCCAAGATAGGCGATAAGTGGTACTATTTCGAGCCTGTCGGAGGAAAAGGTCGTCCTAAAGGATCACTCTATATCAGCACCACGACTCCCGATGGTTACCAAGTGAACCATAACGGCGAGTGGGTGAATTAAAGTGTGAATAGGAGGAATGAATGAGAAAAATTAATTTCAAAAGACAGTTGGCGGCATTGCTGTCTGCCGGCATGGTATTTACCATGCTGGCACCGGCTCAGCCGGTCTATGCGGATACCATACCGGACGGAACGCCGGGAAAAGTCAATTTTTCCCTGAGCAAATGGCAGCCCTCGGTAGGTCCTACAGGTGATTTTTCGATCAACGGAACCGCAGGCGCCGACCTGACGGGTCACGGAGAAGCGGATACCAGACCGGGATTTGAAAATAAGTTTTTATTGCCTTATCTGAAGGTGCAGGGCACAGAGGTGGAATATACGCCGAATCTGACCTTTGCGGGCAAGGAATTTCCGGGAAGCGATTTTGTAGGCTATAAGATCGCGGGATGGTATACGGATAAAACCAACCAGGGCATAGGCTTTCAAGCGCATCATCTGCCTTCACAGTGGCCCTATGCGGAAACAACTTATTATGCGGAGCTGGAGGCGGATCCCGCATTCGAATTTAAGATGGAAACCATACATCGGGCAAATGCGGCAAGCGGCGTTACCGTGCCGAATATGGGAACGGAATCCGTATTAAGTCGCGTGCTTTCGAATTTCCAGGCAACACCGAGAAATATTCCGGGATTTAAGGTCATCAACGTAGATGACAATAATAACGGAGACGGAGGAAAAACAATAACCTCCTTCAAGTATGAAGCCTCTCATCCGATGAATGTGGAGCAGCCCCTTCCTACTCCGGATAACTTCGCGTTCAATCCGGCGACCAAGTATGTGACGGGAACGGTCTCCAACAGAGATATGAGGGTGGAGTATGTGTATGACGTGGATACCAGCGTTCAGTTTTCTCTTAAGGTGGAGCATGATATCGCAGGCCTCAAGCAGAACGAGAGCAGAGAATACAATGCGGGAATCAGCCTGAACGCGGAAAACATAGGTCCGAAGGAAAATCTTTTACAGCCCCAGGGAACGGATACGCAGCCCAGATATCTTCTGGTAGATAAAAAGATCACGCTTCCCGACGGTTCGCCCGTACCCGGAGGAGGAGCACAGGCTCCCAATCTTCTGGGAGGCGAGAGCTTGAGCTTTAATCCTGCCAATAATAAGCTGGAAGGAACGATGCTCAACAGAAACGTAAAGATTACCTATGTATATGACAGAAATCCGAATTATACGGCAACGATGAGAATCAAGTACCAGGATGCACTGGGCAATAATATTACCGATAAGGTAATTGCCAAGCTTGCTCAGACCAATCCGGGACTGGTTCATGACGGACCCGCAAGCGCAGGTTCGACCAATCCCTTCAAGGAGATGGTCGGAAGCGAACAGATGCTTACCTATACGGTAAAATTTGCGGATGCCGCAAACTATGTGATCTATGCGCCCGTATTGGATGATTATTTAAGCGATCCTCTCAACGGACCGAAGGTAGAAGCCGTAGATCCGGCAGACTTCGCCGGAGCGGGATATACGCTCAATGCTACCGGATGGAATGCGGCAAATCCGCAGTACAATGTAACGATAGCCGCTCCGCCCTCGGGTTCAGGAGATCTTACGGTTACCTATACCCTGGATCCGGACAGAAAAGTTGATGTAACCCTGGGTTCAAACGGAAACGGAAGAATCATGGTAGGAAACGTGGAGTATGACCTGGCAAATAACAGCAGCCATGCCATAACTCTTCTGAAGGAAAACATCGATACGGTAAACAATACCTGTACGGTAACGATTGACGAAAGTCAGCTCCATACCTTGGTACCGGATGTCGGATATAAGGCAGTCGGCTGGAAGTATGACAATAACTTTATCAATCTGCCGGTAACCCTGACCCTGCCCAGAGATGCGCAGAATATTTATCTCGAAGGAATCTTTGAAGAAGAGGCGGGAGATTGGAATGAGTACTATCTGGCAGCGGGCAATGCACAGGTAAGCATTACCGGTCCGACGATTGTTCGCAAGCTGAATAAGGATGTACACGGCAATCCGCTTACCATTACATGGGCAGATCTGAGCGCAGAAACTGCAAACATCAGTCTGGTGCCCAATCATTCCGCAAAATGGTATGATGAGAATTCTCAGCTGATGGATCCGGCAAGCCCCGTAGCGGCAGGAATGACTTATACGGTATACGGAGTATCCGATTTGCTTCCTCCGGGACCCTATACGCCTACTGCAAGTGCTTCTCTTGATCCGGCTACGGCAAAACCGGTAATTACTCTGGATACTTCCGCCGACCCGATACATCCGGGATTGGATTATGTGATTACGGATATGAACGGCAATGTGATAGACGTGATCCCGGGAAGCCAGGTACTTGCAAACGGAGGTTCCATTATCAGCCCCAACGTTCATCCGGGAGAAGCTTATCAGCTGTTTACGGCTAATCCGGGAATGGCGGTACCGGGACAGCCCATTCCTCCGACGGGAACGGATGTTTCTTCTCCGGCACAGCTGAATGTACCTCATATTCTGACTCCTCAGGTAACGGAAGACAGCGCTAATCCGGGAAGAGCATCGATCATTATCGATCCGACGACTCCCGATCATGAATACGCATTAATGGACAGCAACGGCAATGTGGTTTATCCCTTTGCTGCACCGAGCCCGAACGGAGGTCCGATCAGCTTCGGCGATCTGGATCCGGATGCGACATACAGCGTAGTGGTAAGACCGGTAGGTTCGCCCGCAACGGAAGCGGATCAGGCACCCGGTCAGCCGGTGAATACGGATAATTTAGGCTTGGCGGTTACCGCCTTCAAGGTAAGCACGGTATTTCCGGCGGGAGCATCGCTTGAGCTGGCATTGTCCGGAATCGGAGGAAATCCGATAAGCGATCTGAGCGAACTCGATGCGATAGCACCGGGAACGAGGGTAGATCTTGAAGCAAGCAATACCGATGCAAACAGCAATTTCTTCGACCAGTGGATGATCATCAGCGGTATTTCCGCAAGTGACGCCAATTTTGCAGGTAACAAGATAAGCTTTACCATGCCGAGAAATCCGGTAAAACTTCAGGCTTTATACGAGTCTGTTCCTGCAACCTGGAGCAACGCTCTCTATGACAATAATAAGGGAGACGGCTTGGGTATTGCGGTGGTAAGACCGACTGTTACCCCAAATGCGACAACCCAGCCCAAGGATCATTTCAGAATTCATATTGTAAAGGATCCGATGAGCTCCGCAATCAGAGATCTTATCGCTGCCGAAGAAAGCGATCCTTTCAAAGGCTTATGGGTGATGAGAGCCGTATTGCAGTATGAAGATGCATCAGGAAACTGGATTGATTATCCGGAAGGCATACCGGAGCTTGATGTAACGATAGAGACCGGTGCTTTGATTTCCACTCAGGAATACAGATTCTATAAGGTGGATCCGGCAAATCTCATAGCGCATCGTGAAAGCGGAAGCTTTGAGAATGACTGGACGAGCAACCAGTATCAGGGTGAATTTGATTTCAGCGTGGAAAACGGCGCTTATTATGCTTTCGGTTATGTAAAACCGACAACATACACAGTCAAGATCAAGGACAGCAGGACAGGTGCACAGAAAGTAACCTTCCTGATCAGATCGGATGAGGCGCTTTCCGACCATTCTGCAAAGTATGATCCCTTTATCGAGGCGGATGAGATCGATGCAAACGGTATTACATGGACTTATAAGGGCTTAAGCAGCGATAGAGACAACTTTGTTCCGGTGGATACCAATCTGAGACTGACCGATAATATGACGCTCTATCTCTTCTACGGAAATGACAGACAGGAGAGAGCGGATGCGGACAGAGAGCTGAGAGATCTGATTGCTTCGGCAATGAGAAGGATGAACGATCCGATCGGCTTATCCGATAAGCGCAAGCTTCAACAGGCGATCGACCTTGCCAATGCGATACTGAACCAGACAAGCCCGAGAAAGGCATCAACACCCGAACTGCTTGCGGAAATCGCAAAGCTCGGTCAGGTATTGAGAGGGGTTCAGGACATTGATTCAAGCGGCGGCGGCTCCGGCGGAAGCGGAGGCGGCGGTTCGGCTTCCCGCGGCATCGATACCAACAGATCACTCAGAGTAGGTCAGGACGGCGACTGGAAGCTTGTCGATGCGGCAAACCATAAGTGGGAATTCAACTTAAAGCAGGGCGGCAAGGTAAAAGGATGGGCAAGCCTTTCCTATACCTTCCAAGGCAAGACGAAGGTAGAATGGTATCATTTCGGTGATGACAATATCATGGACAGCGGATGGCTCTTTGATCAGACCAGCGGAAAATGGTATTATCTCTCCGAGGATCATGACGGCTTCTTCGGTCAGATGGTTACGGGCTGGTATCGTGATGCAAATGACGGAAAATGGTATTATCTGGATCCGAACAAGGGAGCGATGCTCCTCGGATGGCAGAATATCGGAGGTCTCTGGTACTATTTCGCACCCGCAAACAATGCACAGACCTGGTTCTATAACGAGGGAACCCGTATGTGGGAATTCAAAGGAAGCGTTGAGCGTCCCTACGGTTCGATGTATATCAATGAAAAGACACCGGACGGTTATACGGTAAATGCAGAGGGAGTTTGGGTACAGTAAAACAAAGGTTTTGCTCGGACAAAACCCTGTATCGAAAGCGCAGAGCAATTGCTCTGCGCTTTTGTATTGGATAAAAAACCGTACTTTGTAAAAAGAAAGGAAAAAGTAATAAAAATAAAATAAAATGAATAAGGAATCGGAAAAGAGGGATTGAAATAATAATTATTTAATATGGGCTTCATTTTTAATTTTCGGGCATATGCTATAGTGTTTTTGTATGAATTCGGAAAATTTCCGTATTCGCACGGATACTGTAAACGACGGAAAGGAGAAACGGAATGAAAAGGATAATAGGAGTATTGGTAACGGCAGCTTCGATTGCAAGTATGAGCCTCACCGCATTTGCAGGCAACTGGGTAAGCGATGCAAAAGGATGGTGGTTCGATAAAGGAGACAATAGCTGGCCGGCAAGCCAGTGGATGTGGATTGACGGCAATAATGACGGCAGAGCGGAATGTTATTATTTCGATCAGCAGGGCTACTGCCTGATGAATACGAAAACGCCGGACGGATACAGCGTAGACAAGAGCGGGGCATGGGTTGTAAACGGCAGCGTACAGACCAAGCAGGTTTCACAGGGAAATAAAAATCAGGGAACGCAAAGCTCCGGCAAGAATCCTATCTATCTCTTCAATACCGATCCGATCGAAAAATCTCTCGTCTGGTTCCAAGGAGGAGAGCTGACCAGTGTAGAGGGAGAGAGCTGGAGCAATGTGCTTGAAATTACCCCCGCCTCCTTGCAGGGACTGGGCTTTATCAGCTATTCGACGCAGGGTTATAAGACGCTCAGGGCGAGAGTGGCACCGAGCCGGGAATGGGAAGCCGGTGAGCGGGCAAAGCTGATCGTATACGGGGACAATGGAGCAAAGCTTTATGAATCCGCGGATATTACAAAGGATACGAGAGCTTTCGATATCGAGGTGGATATTTCCGGATATCAGGCGATTAAGATCAAGGCTCAGGAGTTTGATCAGGACGGAAGCGAAATTCTTTTAAAGGATGCGAGATTTGAATAAAGAAGGCTTTTTTTCATGAAGGAAAGAAAGCAAATTTACCCTTTCCGCATTGCCTAAACAGGATATATCCAGTATAATATCCTAGATATAATCAGGAAAAAAATACGGAATATCGATAAGGGGTTTTTGCAGATGAAGGGGAAATACGGTACATATATTTATTGGGGGATTACCGCACTTTGCGTAATCGCCATCTCTATATTTGTAGGATTTATATTTTATCATTTCGGCACCATAAAGCAGGGGATTACCAAGATTATTGATATTTTGAATCCCATACTTTACGGTGCCTTGCTTGCGTTTTTGACCGCTCCCGTATACAATGCCTCCTATAAAGGATTGAAAAAGGCATACGGAAAGCTGATGAAAGAACAAAAGTATATCCATGCCTTGTCGGGGATGAGCGCAACCCTGCTCTGCGTCATCCTCGTGATAGCGGTGCTTACGGCTATGGTCTGGACGCTGATTCCCCAGCTGGTGCTGAGCATAAGCGATATGATCCGGACTCTGCCCGAGAGCCTGAACAGGCTTTATTTTAAGATCGTCAAGCTTCTTGCGGATAATCCGGAGCTGGAGCAGATCGTGCGTGTAAATTATAATGATTTTAACCGGAAATTTTCCTCATGGGCGCAAACCTCCTTTCTTCCGAATATCAATATTTACCTGATGGAATTTTCAAGCGGAATCATCAGCGTAGTGAGGGTTTTCCTGAGCTTCCTGATCGGCGTCATCGTGATGGTCTACCTCTTGAATATCAAGACCACGCTTGCGGCACAGGGAAAGAAGATTGTCTACGCGCTTTTGCCCCTGAAATGGGCGAATGCCTTTGTCGAGGAATGCAGATATGTCAAGCTCGTGTTTTCGCAGTTCATCGTAGGAAAGATTATTGATTCGATTATCATAGGAATCATCAATTATATTATGATGAATATACTTGCGCTTCCCTATCCCTTCCTCATCAGCGCGGTGGTGGGCTTGACGAATATTATTCCCTTTTTCGGTCCTTTTGTAGGAGCCATACCGAGTGCATTTATCATTCTCCTGGTTTCTCCCATCCAATGTCTGCAATTTTTGGTATGGATTCTGATCCTGCAGCAGATCGACGGCAATATCATAGGACCGAAAATACTGGGTCAGACAACCGGGCTTTCGAGTTTTTGGGTTTTATTTTCGATTATCCTTTTCGGCGGTCTCTTCGGAGTTGCGGGCATGGTAATCGGCGTTCCCACATGGGCGGTGTTTTACCGTCTGGTTGGAAATATTTCCAAGACCCTGCTCAAGAGAAGGGAACTCTCGGATCAGACAAAGCATTATATGGATTTGGAGCGTATCGATGAAGAAAGCAAAGAATATATTAATAACTAAGCGGGTGTTTGCCATTATTCCCCTCCTCCTCTTTATCGTATTGATCAGCTTTTTGAGCAATCGCTGGCTGGGCGGGGGAAAGACGATGAGCAGAGCGGGCGCTTATAAGGCATTGGCGCTTTCCCTCGGAGGCAGGGAGGAAATCGGCAGGCATCCGGATGAGGAAAGCTGCCGGGCATTTTTGGCAAAGAAGGCGATTATTGCGCAGGAGAGCGGGAAGGCAAAAAAGAGTGGGAACTATACCTACGGGGAGCTGAAGGCGCTTTATCAGCTCATTCCGGAAGATGAGAAAAACTTCGGATGGATCAAGAAAAAATCGGATTCCGCCGCGGTCAAGGAAAAGGATTTCTACAGATTTTATCTGTACTGGGCAAAATATAAGGACGGACAGGGCTTGGTAAAATCGGGGCAGGATCAGATTTACGGCTATGAAAGAGGGCAGGAGGGAACCTTGCTCTATGCCTATGAGGGAGGCGCGCTCCTGTTTGACCGGGAGGATCATCTTGAGCGCTATCTCGATAAAACCGTGGATCTGATTCATGTTTCGGGGGAGATTTTATATATCCGAGAGATTCTTTCGGATGAGGTGGTATATGCCAATGTTTACCTCAATGAGAAAACGGAAAAGGGAGCGGATGTTTTGCTCCATTCCTTAAGGAGGGAGATTCCTTTTTCTAAGGAATTCAATGCCGCGGATGTAGAGACGGGAAAAATTGCGGTGCTTACGCTTAAAGCGGGAAAGATAAAGTCTCTTTCCTACAGGGAGCAGATCATCAGAGGAAGAGTGCTTGCCCAGAGTGATCGCGGCATAGAATTGGAGGGGCACGGCTTTTTGGAAGCAGCCCCGGATTTTTCGGGCTATATACCGGAGAGTCTGGAAAGAGAAAGTTTGAGCAAGATCCGGGTCGGCTCCTTTGCACATGATTTTTATGTCGAGGAGGGAAAACTCGTCTCCGCCTTAAAAACCGGAGAATACAGCATGGATAGAGTGCGCGTGCTGATCAGCAATACCGGCTTTTCGCCGCTCCACCATAAAACGATAAGAATGGCGGGAGAGGGAAATGTCAAGATCAAGATGGGAGAGAGTGAAAAAATAGTTCCGGCGGGAGAGGAGTTTACGCTGGACAGCGAGGCGGATGCCGCGCTTTTTGAAGGCGGGAAGAGGGTGCTGATCAGCTCCTACGCCCCGATTGCGGTCAGGAGCATAGAGAGGGCTTCGGGAACACCGGTTTACAGCGGAAAGTTTGAAGTGCTCAAAGCGGATGAGGGGCTTTATCTGATCAACGAGCTCGAGGTGGAGGAATATCTGCGCAAGGTCGTTCCCAGCGAGGTTCCGAGGAGCTTTTATCCGGAGGCGATCAAGGCGCAGGCACTGGGCGCGCGAAGCTATGTATATATGCAGATGGCAAGAAACGGAGAGCTTGCCCGATACGGTGCGCATCTGGATGACAGCGACCGCTATCAGGTCTATAATAATTTCGGAGCGGCGGAGGAAACGGATGCGGCGATCCGGGAGACGGCAGGGCTTGCGCTTTATTATGAGGGTGAGCCTGCGCAGATCTTTTATTATTCCACCTCCGCAGGGATATCTGCGGATGCTTCCGTCTGGGGAAATTCGCCCTCGGAATACCCCTATATGAAAAGCAGGGCGATCGCCCCGGATGCTTTGCTGCCCGATCTGTCGAGCGATGAGGCATTGAGGGCTTTTCTGGAGGATAAGGATTTTCCCGCGTATGAGAAGGATTATCCGCTTTACCGATGGGAGTTTCGCGTATATGCAAAGGATTTGGAGGAAGAGATAGGAGAAGTAAGCGGCATTGAGAATATTGCGGTGACAAAGCGCGGAGCGGGAGGAAATGCTCTGGAAGTGAGAGTGGACGGCAAGAGCGGCTCCTATACGATAAAGGGGCAGACCAAGATCCGGGCTTTGCTTTGCAATCCTCAGGCGAGGCTGATCGATAATGCCGGGGAGGAAAGCAGCGGATTTGAAACCCTGCACAGCGCGGTTTTTTGCATCGGGAAAGAAGAGGATGAGGAGGGCAGGATACGCTTTCTGATCAAGGGCGGAGGAAAGGGACATGGACTGGGCATGAGCCAGAATGCCGCCAATGAGATGGCAAAATCAGGAATGAGCTGCGAAGAGATCATCACTTTCTTTTTCGAGGGAGTGGAGATTCGCTAGGCATCTTGTCAAAGCAGCCTCCATAAGATATAATTGCAGAAGCCAAAAGGATGAGGATTAAATAATTTGAAAGGTGATATAAAGATGAGTTTACTGGAAAATTGGAGAAACAAAGCCTATGGAGAGGGGACGGACGATAAGCAGAAGGAGGAGCTTTGGAAAAAATATTTCCTGATCGAAAAGGGAATCTATGAAAAGCTTCTGGCGGATCACACTCAGGTAATCAGCTGCTCTGTTTCCGAGCTGGCAAAGCGCTTCGATACGGACATTGAAACGATTACCGGATTTTTGGACGGAATCAATGAATCGATTAAGGAAGCAAATCCCATCGAAACAATGAATGAGGAAACGCAGATCAAGATAGAGATCGATCCCGAGAAGCTTTACTATAATATGGTGGAAGCAAGAGCGGAGTGGCTTTACTCGCTGCCGCAATGGGATGCGATTCTTTCCGAGGAGAGAAGAAAAGAGCTCTATAAGGAGCAGAAGAAGAGCGGAACGATTGTAAAGGATAAGAAAATAGGAAGAAATGAGCCCTGTCCCTGCGGAAGCGGCAAGAAATATAAGCATTGCTGTCAAAATCGCTAAGAGGGATAAAATGCCGCATAGGCAAGCAGATGAGAGCAAAATGCTTGGCAAAGCGGCATTTTCTCTGCTTTTTCCTATGCCCCGCTTTTAGGAGGAGAAAGAAGAATGGATATTTATACGGGATTTGCTTCGGTATACGATCTTTTTATGGATGATATCCCCTATCGAAAATGGGCTTTGCAGACGAGGGATCTTTTGCATTCCTATCATGCATTTTCCGGAATCGTTGCCGAGCTTGGCTGCGGGACGGGGAATCTGACCGATATCCTCTCTGAGCTCGGTTATGATATGATAGGAATCGATATTTCACCGGATATGCTCGATATCGCAAATGAAAAAAGCAGGGCCGCGGGGCATGATATCCTCTATCTCTGTCAGGATATCAGAGAGTTCGAGCTTTACGGAACCTGCGCCGCCATTATCAGCAGATGCGACTCCCTGAATTATATTACGGAGTATCGGGATCTGGTGCGGGTTTTTCGTCTGGTCAATAATTATCTGGATCCCCGGGCTCCCTTTATTTTCGATATGAATTCCGTCTATAAATACGAGAGGGTTCTCGGGAACCGGACGATAGCCGAAAACAGGGAAGAGGGGAGCTTTATCTGGGAAAACGAATATGAAGCAAAGAGCGGGAAAAATATCTATGACCTGACCTTCTATATCGACGGAGGGGAAGGAAAATATCTTCGATTTGAAGAGCGCCATGTGCAAAAGGCATATTCCGTAGAGGAAATCAAGGCTGCGGCAAAGGCTGCCGGAATGCGCTGGGGAGGCGTGAAGGATGCGGATACGATGGAAGAAGTAAAGGAAGATACGCAAAGATATCTGTTTACTCTGTTCGAACAGGGGAAACAGGCTTTGCCTCAAGGATAGGAGGAGAGATGGCAGATTATCTGATCAAGGCGACGGCGGCGCAGGGAAGAGTGCGGGCTTTTGCCTGCGATACCAAAAACACCTGCGAATTTGCCAGACAGGCGCACCAAACCAGCCCGGTGGTAACCGCCGCGCTCGGAAGAATGCTCAGCGCAGGGCTGATGATGGGGAGCATGATGAAGGGGGAGGAGGATCTGCTCACCCTGAAGATAGAGGGAAGCGGACCGATGAAGGGAGTGCTCGTCAGCGCCGACAGCAGGGGCAATGTAAAGGGCTATCCCTTTTGCAGTATTGTGGATCTGCCCCCGAATGCACAAAACAAGCTGGATGTGGCGGAGGCGATCGGAGTCGGAGTATTGAGCGTGATTGCGGATGTGGGCATGAAAGAGCCGTATATCGGGCAGGTGGAGCTGATTTCCGGAGAGATTGCCGAGGATCTGACCTATTATTATGCCCTGAGCGAGCAGACGCCCTCCTCGGTTGTGCTCGGCGTACTGATGAATAAGAACAATACGGTTTCGGCAGCCGGAGGATTTATCCTTCAGCTGATGCCGGACTGCGGCGAGGAGATTATCTCGGAGCTGGAAAAGAGAATTGCGCAGACGGAAGCGGTCAGCACGCTTCTGGCTGAAGGAAAAACACCGGAAGAGATTCTCTGTGCCCTGCTTGAGGGAATGGAGCCGGAGATTCATGAAAAAATGGAAATCGGTTTCCATTGCAGCTGTTCGGAGGATAAAATCAAAAAAGCATTGGTCAGCGTGGGGGAAAAAGAACTCAGGGAGATGATCGATGAGGGAAAGGATATCGAGGTCTGCTGTCATTTTTGCAAGAAGGCATATCGCCTCGGCAAAGAGGATTTGGAAGAGCTTTATCAAAGAGCGAAATAAAAAATAAAAGAACTGCTCTTCAAAAAGCGGATAGCGCGGCAAAAGCCGGACCCTGCGTAAAAGACCCGATAATGCGGCAAAAACCCCTGTGAGAATCCGTTTTCTTATCGGAATCTCACAGGGGCTCTGCCTTGAAGATTTGCCAAGTTTAGTTTAATTCATCATTATTTGATTATATTGACATTGACAGCCTGTGCGCCCTTTGCGCCCTCGATGACATCGTATTCAACCTCGGCGCCCTCTGCGAGAGTCTTAAAGCCCTCCATATTAAGTCCCGAGAAATGAACGAATACATCGCTGCCCTGCTCATCAGAAATAAACCCATAACCCTTTTGATTATTAAACCACTTAACTTTACCCTTACTCATTACTTGAGTCCTCCAAAAAAATAAAAATTTCCTATGTAAACGATTTCCATTATAACATACCTTAGAGAAAACGTCAAACAAAATCAGATGTAGAGGTTTTAAATTTATGCAAATTAACAATGTTTTTAAGCATTTTAATACGATTACCAAGCATAAATTAAGAGTTATGGATTTATGCTTTAAAGTGGGAATGATCAGACAGGGGCTTTTGCATGATCTGAGCAAGTATTCTCCCGAGGAGTTTTTGAGCGGAGTCCGCTATTATCAGGGAAATAAGAGCCCGAATGCCGCCGAAAAGCTGGAAAACGGTTATTCCAGGGCATGGCTTCATCATAAGGGAAGAAATAAACATCATTTCGAATACTGGATCGACTATTCTCTTCGTCCCGAGGAAGGGCTGATCGGCATGAAGATGCCGCTTCGCTATGTGCTCGAGATGACCTGCGACAGGATTGCGGCTTCTATCATCTACAGCAAGGATCAATACCATGACGGCATACCATGGGAGTATTACAGCCAAAGAGAAAGCCAGGCAATTCATCTGCATCCCGAAACCAAGGCGCTGCTGGAGGAGCTCCTGATCATGAATCGGGATCGGGGGCTGAAAAAAACGCTTGCCTATATGCGCTGGCTCCTCAAACATCCTTATGTATACGAGGGGAAGGAATACAAGGCTTAAATCAGTTCTTTGAGGAGGGAGCGAAGGCAGCCCTCCTTAAATTCTTCCGGGGCAGAGAGAAAATGCCGAAGCTCCATATAAGGTCTGCCCTGCAAGCTTTCGAGATAAAAAAGCTCGGGCTTGGGGGCTTTGATATCATCATCCCTTTCTTTGGGCAGGGGAAGATATACGGAGCTTTTTTTGATATAGGCATTTTCCTTTTTTGCCGGAATGCGATGGCTGCTGCTGACGAAGATGCCGATGCTTTTATGGATGGCATAGTCCTCCGCGGGCAGAAAATAATAATCTTTATAATTATCGAAATAATGCTTCGCGCTTCCGCTATAGAGCCTGCTTTCCCAAATCAGAAGGTTTTTCTCGGAGCGGAGAAGAAATTCATCTTTTTGCAGAGAAAAATCCCGGGGCAGCTCAATCGGTGAGCGATAATGCAGGATAATGCGTTCCTCCTCCCGCCTCGCGCCGCAGAAAGAAAATGCACAAGAGAGGAAATCCTTGAACGAAAGCAGGGAAAGGAGGAGGGGAAGAGAGGAGAGATCTTCTTCGTTATGCAGAAGAATCGCATGAAGGAGCGCGGTTTTATGCTGTGTCAATTCCTCATGCGCCCGGGCTTCTTCCTTTCTCCTGCCTCCTTTTTCCCTGCCTTCTTCCTTTTCCTTGCGTCCTTCTTCCAGATATTTTTCATAGAGTTCGATTAATTCTCTGCCCTGATAGGGATCCTGTCTTTCTATTCCCAGAAATATTTCCAATGATTTTTGATTCATCCGGGGGCTCCTGATCAAGGTTCTGTATTTTCGGATGCTTTTATAAATATCCAGAGAGCGCATCTTTTCGGGTAAAAAAGCAAGCCGATACTGTGCGCAGATTTTTTTCAAAAAAGGCAGATCGAAGCCTTCCCCGTTAAAGCTCAGGAGATAATCGAAGTTTTCGGCATAGGAAAGAAAGGCTTTCAGAACAAAAAGCTCTTCGGAGAGGTCTTCGGCAAAGAATTGGCAGAGCTTCCAGACCTCTTTTTCCTTCTCCTCCTCCCGGCTTTCCAAATTTAGGGTTCCGATCAGATAAAGTGCCGAGCTTGCGGCACTGAGCCCCGTGGTTTCGATATCAAAGAAGAGCAGTTTTTCGGGATCGCCTATCTTGGCGAGGGGGTATGGAGTTTTGATTTCAATGTTTTTTGTGATGATTTTCATAGACTGATTATAGGAAAGCGATTCGAAATAGTCAATAAGAGCTCCTCATTGCTTTTTGGACTTGCTTTATGTTAGTATAGAAAAGAAAAAATGAGGAAAAC
>JAUMWW010000012.1:65346-86635 GCA_030529445.1 Johnsonella sp.
GGTTTGGAGAGCGTATGATATCATATATTAGAGGGGTATTAAGAGAGCTTGGAAAAGAGAGCATCATTGTCGAGGCGGGGAGCTTCGGCGTGGAGGTTTTTGTTCCGGCAAGCCTTTTGGAAAAACTGCCCTCCCCGGGGGAGGAAATTCTTTTGCATACTTATTTCAAGGTCTCCGAGGATGCGATGCAGCTCTACGGCTTTGGCAGCAGGCAGGATCTTCTCATGTTTAAGCAGATCATTTCCGTCAGCGGCATAGGACCAAAGAGCGGGCTTGGCATTCTTTCCGCCATATCTCCCGATGAGCTCAGGCTTGCAATTATCGCGGAGGATGTGAAAACACTTTCGAAGGCTCCGGGAATAGGGGCAAAGACGGCAAAGAGACTGATACTGGATCTCAAGGACAAGATCGGGATAGAGGAGAGCGCGGCTGCGATGACGCAGAGCGCCTTCCGTCTTAAAAGAGGAGAGTCTTCGGCGGATGCGGAGGCGATGGAGGCATTGGTATCTCTGGGCTATAGCGCTTCGGATGCGGCAAGAGCCGTGGGCGCGGTTGAAAAATCCGAGGATATGGACGCAAAGAGCATTTTGAAGCTTGCGCTCAAGCAGATCTCTCTTTTCTAGGCGATCCGCAAAGCAGGAATCGCAAGGCAGGGGTCTGCAAAGAGGGAAATCCGGAGAAAAAAGTCCAAGGAGAAAATTCGGAGAAGAAAAAGAATTTGAACAGGAAGAAATATGGATAAGAGAATGATCAGTACACAGTTGCAGCCGGAGGAGAAGGGAAATGAAAAAATGCTTCGCCCCCGCTGCCTGTCGGAGTATATCGGACAGGAAAAAATCAAAAATAATATAAAAATATATATAGATGCCGCAAAGCAGAGAAAGGAAAGCCTCGATCATGTGCTTTTTTACGGGCCGCCGGGACTGGGAAAGACGACGCTGAGCACGATTATCGCCAATGAGATGGGGGTCAACCTCAAGATCACTTCCGGGCCTGCGATAGAAAAACCGGGGGAGATGGCAGCCATTCTCAATAATCTCTCGGAGGGAGATGTGCTCTTTGTAGATGAGATCCATCGTTTAAACCGGCAGGTGGAAGAGGTGCTCTACCCGGCGATGGAGGATTTTGCGATAGACATCATGCTCGGCAAGGAAGCAAGCGCAAGGAGCATTCGTCTGGATCTGCCCAGATTTACCCTGATCGGAGCGACGACGAGGGCGGGGCTTTTGACCGCGCCGCTCAGAGACCGCTTCGGCGTAGTGCAGAAGCTTGAATTTTATACCAAGGAGGAGCTGGAGAGCATTATCATCAGATCCGCCGCCGTGCTCGGCGTCGAGATAGAGGAGCAGGGAGCGCAGGAGATCGCAAGAAGGAGCAGGGGCACACCGAGGCTGGCAAACCGGCTCTTAAAGAGAGTGAGAGATTTTGCGCAGGTCAAGTACGGGGGAAGGATCAGCAAGGAGGTTGCCGAGGATGCCTTGAATATTCTGGAGGTGGACAAGATGGGGCTGGATCAGAATGACAGGGCGATACTTCTGAGCATAATCGAGAAATTCGGAGGAGGTCCGGTCGGTCTGGATACGCTTTCCGCCGCGCTCGGGGAAGATGCGGGAACGCTGGAGGATGTTTATGAGCCCTATCTTCTGATGATGGGGCTGATCAATCGCACGCCGAGAGGAAGAGTGGCGACAGAAGAGGCATATCGGCATCTCGGTCTCAGATTATAATTTTTCTCGTTGTAAATAGAAATTGAAGATGTTATAATAATAACGGCGTCTTCATAATTGTTTAAATCCGGAGCGAATAAAGCTTGCAAGCGATTATGAGACTTTAGATTGAAAAAATATATTTTATGCTTAGGAGGAAACAAAACATGAGCAAAGTTTATGACCTTATCATACTGGGAGCGGGACCTGCGGGGCTTGCAGCCGGATTATATGCGGGCAGATACAGGCTGAGCACCCTGATTATTGAGAAAGGTATGGACGGCGGGCAGATAGCAATTACCGATGAGATTGAAAACTATCCGGGACAGATCATAGACAGCGAGGAGTCGGGCGCTACCCTGATCGAAAGGATGACCAGGCAGGCGGCGCATTTCGGCTGCGAAAGAGCTTCTGCAAATATTGTAAAGGTGGAGCTTGAGGGTCCCGTAAAGAAAGCGATAGACAGCAGGGGCAATGTGTATGAGGGAAGAACGATGATCATCGCTACCGGAGCACATCCCAGACCGATCGGCTGCAAGAATGAGAGAGAGTTTGTAGGAAAGGGAATCTCATTCTGCGCGACCTGTGATGCGAACTTTTACGAGGACTTTGAAGTTTATGTCGTAGGAGGCGGAGATTCGGCGGTGGAAGAGGCGATGTATCTGACGAAGTTTGCCAGAAAGGTTACGATTATCCACAGAAGAGATCAGCTCAGAGCGGCAAAATCCATTCAGGACAAGGCGTTTAAGAACGATAAGATTCACTTCATGTGGGACAGCGTGGTCGAAGAGGTGAGCGGAGACGGCATTGTGGACCGCATGGTGGTTAAGAATGTAAAGACGGGAGAGCTTACGGAGGTTTTGGCGGATCCGGAGGACGGGATGTTCGGTCTCTTCGGCTTTATCGGATTCCTTCCCAATACCGATATCTTCGAGGGCAGCGGCTTGGAGCTCGATAACGGCTACATCAGAACGGATGACGATATGAGGACGAATATCGAGGGAGTGTATGCGGCGGGAGACCTCAGAGTAAAATCCCTGCGTCAGGTAATTACCGCGGCGGCGGACGGAGCGATTGCGGCTTGTCAGGCAGAGCACTATATCGCAAATCTTTCCTAAGCGCTCTTTGCTTCTTGCTCAGGGAGATATTCCATTATTAATAATTCACAATGATTCCTTGAATTTGGGGGAACGAAATATAAAAACTGCAATATAAAAAATATGTAAAAACTATTGATTTAATCAAGGCTTTCATATATGATTATAGTATAATAATCGCGATTAGTTTTACTGTCGATTTCGGAAAGCGAGTATGCGAAAGAGAAGGAGGATTTGATCATGGTAGATTTGACAAAAGAGAATTTTGAAGAGGAAGTTCTTAAGGCGGAAGGTTATGTTTTGGTGGACTTTTACGGAGATGGATGTGTGCCCTGCCAGGCGCTGATGCCGCATATACACGGATTTGAGGAAGTATACGGAAAGACGATAAAATTCACCTCTTTAAATACGACAAAGGCAAGAAGGCTGGCAATCGCACAGAAGGTTCTCGGACTTCCCGTAATAGCAATCTATAAGGACGGCGCTATGATCGATTCTAAGGTAAAGGAAGAAGCAACTCCCGAAGCCTGTGAAGAAATGATTAAAAAATACGCTTAGTTTTGTTTCTGTTTCATCATAATACCGATACTGCAAGGCAGTTTAAGTATAAAATTAAAATAAATTAGGAGGAAATCTGAATGGCTATTTTAAAAGATAAGTATGCTATCATTATCGGTGATAGAGATGGCGTACCCGGTCCGGCCATAGAAGAGTGCGCAAAGACAGCAGGTGCTAACATAGCATACTCCTCAACAGAGTGCTTTGTCTGAACATCTGCGGGTGCTATGGACCTGGAAAACCAGAAGAGAGTGTTGAATATAAGTGAGGAGCACGGAGCGGAGAACATCGTAGTTCTGCTTGGTGCGGCAGAGGCGGAGGCGGCAGGTCTTGCAGCTGAAACCGTTACTGCGGGAGATCCCACTTATGCAGGTCCTTTAGCAGGAGTCCAGTTGGGACTGAAGGTATACCATGTATGTGAAGACGAAATTAAATCTGAGATAGATCCGGCTGTTTATGATGAACAGGTGGGTATGATGGAGATGGTTATGGATGTGGATGCTATCCATGAAGAGATGGAGAATATTCGCAACGAATATTGCAAGTATTTGGGATAAGCCTTTTCCATCGTAAGGTTTGACTAAAAAAGGCTGTTACCGGTAGAAGATATCGTAACAGCTTTTTTATTAGCGGATATAAAAATAAAATATTTTGCGGAGGTTTTATTTATGAAAGGTTTTCCGGTTATTAAGGGAAGCAGCTATACGCTTGCATTTACTCCGGATATGATTATTCATAACGGAACGACACAGACAACGGAAAAAGTGGTCAATCCGGATTCGGAGTATTTAAAAGAGCTGCCGAAGCATTACAGAAGCTACGAGGAAGTGGTTTCCTATATTCCGAATCAGGTTTATATAGGAAATGCGACTTATGAAGATCTCGGAAATACGGCATTTCCTTTTTATGATAAAAAATGGGAGGGAGCCAAGGAAGACGGAGAATTCGGCTGCATCATAGGCGAGGAGGAGTTCTACGCCACGATTCGTATCTGCGACGTGTTCGAGCTTGTCTTCTTAGAGCCCGAATTTGCCGCACGCGCAAAGGAGAAGCTTGCAAAACGCGATATGTTTACGGAAGCTCAGCTTGCCGGACTCGTATCCGAAAAAACGCTTGCTTCAAGAGAGGAGCTTGAACGCCTCGTGCGCGAAGAGCATGCCGAGGGGCTCTATATCAATCAGACCGAAATCGTCGGAGCGGTGAAGCGTGCTCATGACGTGGATATCAACCTTTCCGCTCATGTTATGCTTGAAAACCTCGTATCGAAGGCTTCCAACGTGATTTCTTTGATCGAGCTGCGCAAGAAAAACAATTTCAATCCCGAGGACGTGGAATATGTGATCGACTGCTGCGAGGAAGCCTGCGGAGATATGAATCAGAGAGGAGGCGGCAACTTTGCGAAGGCCTCCGCCGAGATCGCGGGCTATGCCAATGCGACGGGTTCCGACGTGAGAAGCTTCTGCGCGGGACCGGCTCATGCGATGATTCATGCAGCTGCTCTCGTTCATGCGGGAACCTTTAAAAACGTGATCGTAACCGCCGGAGGCTGTACCGCCAAGCTGGGAATGAACGGAAAAGATCATGTGAAGAAGGGGCTTCCCATACTGGAGGACTGTATCGCGGGCTTCTCCGTTTTGATTTCGGAGAATGACGGAATCCATCCCCAGATCCGCACCGATGTTGTGGGTTCCCATAAAATAGGAACCGGCTCCGCGCCGCAGATGGTAATCAATGCCCTCGTGGGAGAGCCTTTGGAAAAAGCGGGGCTTAAGTTTACCGATATCGATAAATATGCTCCGGAGCTTCAGAATCCCGATATCACAAAACCGGCGGGAGCAGGAGACGTGCCGGAGGCAAACTTCAAGATGATCGCCGCGCTTGCGGTAATGAAGAAGGAGCTGGAGAGAGCAGGAATTGCCGATTTCGTAAAGAAGCACGGCATGACGGGCTGGGCTCCCACGCAGGGACATATCCCCTCGGGCGTTCCCTATCTCGGACCGCTGATGAAGGAATGCATGGAGGGCAAGACCAAGAGGGCGATGATTATCGGAAAGGGATCTCTCTTCCTCGGACGTATGACCAACCTATTTGACGGCGTTTCCTTCCTCGTTGAAGCCAATGCGGGAGAGAACAAAAAAACCGAGACGAAGTCCTCTTCTGCTGCGCTTAAGGTAAGAAACACTTCGTTTAACGGAATCAAGGTCGCTTTTGCGGCTGAGGGCAGCGAGCACGGACAGGAAGATATGGAGCTCGGACTCAGGCTGGCGGCGGCGAAGGGAATCGAGACGGCATTTTGCAAGGGTGAGGGCTCTCATGATGAGATGGAGAAGCTTCTTGCTTCGGGAGAAGCCGCTACTGCGGTAACAATGCATTATCCCTTCCCGATCGGTGTTTCCACCGTGGGCAAGGTAATCACCCCGGCAAAGGGCAAGCCGATGTATATTGCAAACACAACGGGAACCTCGGATACGGACAGGGTTGCGGCGCTCGTAAAGAATGCGATTGCCGGAATCATTGCGGCAAAGGCGGACGGCGTGGAGAGACCGACCGTGGGAATTGCAAACATAGACGGAGCGAGAGCCTGCGCGAAGATATTAAAAACCCTTAAAGAAAGAGGATATGATATCGAGTTTGCGGAGTCCGCAAGAGCCGACGGCGGCGTAGAGATGAGAGGAAACGACCTCCTGATGGGAAGCGCCGATGTTATGGTAATGGATGCGCTCACCGGCAATCTGATGATGAAGATGTTCTCCTCCTATAATACCGGCGGACAGTACGAGGCTACCGGCTTCGGATACGGTCCCGGTATCGGCGAGGGATATGACAAGCTGATCATGATCGTTTCGAGAGCCTCCGGCGCTCCGGTTATCGCGGGAGCGATTGAATACGCGGCAAGCCTCGTATCCAACGATTGGAAGGCGATTGCAAAAGCGGAGTATGAGGCTGCGCATAAGGCGGGACTTAAGGAACTGCTCGCAAGCAACGCGCCTGTAAAGGACGCGAAGGAAGAGGAGATCGCATGCCCCGAGAAGGAAGTCGTAACCGCGGCGATCGCAGGCATAGAGGTAATGGACCTCGAGGATGCGGTAAGAGCACTCTGGAAAGAGGGTATTTATGCGGAGAGCGGCATGGGATGTACCGGTCCCATCGTGCAGATGTCCGAGGCGAATTTCGCCAAATCCGAAGAAATTCTCAGGAAGGCGGGCTATATCCAGTAGGAAGAAACTGCGGGAGCCTTTTGAATCGAAAGCCTTTGTACAGAGATAAGAAAAGCCCGATCGGGCAGGATGCCATGCTTACAGAGTCGAGCATGGCATTCTTATTTATTGACAATTGAGAAGAACTATACAAAGTGCTTTCCGCATGAGTTTTTTGGGGAGAACGACTGCTAAGAATCCTTATCGGAAGAAGAGAAATTAAAGTGCTTGGACTCTTTTCGGGAGCTTGTCTGTTTTTTGTATGAATAAAAATTTTATCCGAAAAAGATTCCTAAGATTTTACTTGCAATATTTCCGACTTGATAGTATTATATCTAAGTATGCTTGATAATATGGAGGGAGTTAGGTAGCTGGTGCGCCTCGCGGTCTTCAAAACCGTTGTGTGGAGTTAGGAGCTTCACGGGTGGGTTCGATTCCCACCACCTCCGTTTTCAACAATTATTTTAGCAGCGGATAAGGAGAAGAAATGGAAGAGAAGCAGAAGTTATTGCGCGGGCTTCCCAAAGTAGATGAGGTGCTGCTGGATGAGCGCCTTTTTTTATTTGGAAATACGCCCAGAAATGTCGTCGTGGACACGGTCAGAGAGGTCATTGCTCTGTTCAGGGAGAAAATCGCCTCCGGAGAAAGAAAAAATGCGGTGGAGAAGGAGGAAGTGATCGCCTCGATTCAAAACCTTCTCAAAGAAAGATCGAAGAAAAATCTGCGCAGAGTGCTCAATGCGACCGGTGTGGTTCTGCATACGAATCTGGGGAGATCCCGTCTGAGCAGACAGGCATATCAGGCAATGAGCGAAATCGCCGATTCATACAGCAATCTGGAATATGATCTGAAAGAGGGAGTGAGGGGAAGCAGGCATGATATCATCTCATCCCTGATCAGGAAAGTAACCGGAGCGGAGGCGGCAATCGCCGTAAATAATAATGCGGCGGCGACCATGCTGGTGCTGGCGGCGATGGCAAGAGGAAGAGAGGTTATTATTTCCAGAGGAGAGCTCGTCGAGGTGGGGGGATCATTCCGGATTCCCGATGTGATGAGCGAGTCGGGAGCGATCTTAAGAGAGGTCGGAGCGACCAATAAGACCAGGATAGCCGATTATAAAGCTGCTTTTGATTCCGAAAAAACCGCTGTGTTCTTAAAGGTGCATACCTCGAATTACAGAATCGTAGGCTTTACGGAGGATGTAAGCCTGGAGGATATGGTAAAGCTCGGAGAGGAATATAAGACTCCCGTGATTTATGATATGGGAAGCGGTCTGATCAGCGATTTGAGCAGATACGGGCTGCATGAGCCCACCGTTTCCGATGCCTTAAAGATCGGGGCGGATCTCGTGCTCTTTTCCGGAGACAAGCTGCTCGGAGGTCCGCAGGCAGGCGTCATCATAGGTAAGAAATGCTATATCGACAGGATCAAGAAGCATCCGCTTGCGCGGGCGTTCAGAGTCGATAAGCTGACTCTGGCGGCGCTGGAGGCGACCTTCAATTCCTATCTTGACGGAGACAATGCGATTAAGGATATTCCGACGCTGAGAATGATCTGTGAGAGCAGGGAAAATCTAAAGCTGAGGGCAGAGAGATTGAAGGAGATGTTTGAGGAAAGCTGTCCCGAGCTTTCCTATGAAATAGAAAGCTGCATCGATCAGGTCGGCGGGGGAAGTGCGCCCACCGATGAGCTGCACGGCTATAGCGTTGCCGTGATCAGCGAGAAGATCAGTGCGCAGAAATTGGAGAGAAGGCTGAGAAGGGCGGAAATCCCGATGATAGTCAGAGTGAATCGCGACAGGATTTATGTGGATGTCAGGACTCTGGCGGATGAGGAACTGGAGCTTGCCGCGGCGGCTTTAGCCTTTGCGGTAAAAGGAGAATGATATGCATAATATAATCATAGGAACCGCAGGTCATGTGGATCACGGAAAGACCTGTCTGATCAAAGCCTTGTCGGGATTTGACACGGACAGATTGAAGGAGGAGCAAAAGAGGGGGATCACGATCGACCTCGGCTTTGCCAATCTGCCCAACGATGCGGGGCTGCATATCGGAATCATCGATGTTCCCGGGCATGAGAAGTTTGTAAAAAACATGCTTGCCGGAATCGGAGGAATCGACCTCGTTCTGATGGTAATCGCATTGGATGAGGGCGTTATGCCGCAGACGACGGAGCATTTTGAGATCCTTAAGATGCTGCATATCAAGCAGGGCATCATCGTATTGACAAAATCGGATACGGTAGAGGAGGAATGGGCTCAGGTAGTGGAGGAAGACGTGCGTTCGCTCGTGGAGGGAAGCTTTCTTGAGCATGCTCCGATGCTCAGGGTATCCGCCTATACCGGAGAGAATATCCAGAGGCTCAAGGAAATGATTATCGCCATGGTGGCGGATTTGCAGAGCCGGAAGGAGGAGCCGGAGCTTTTCCGGCTCTATGTGGACAGGGTGTTTACGATGGAGGGATTCGGAACCGTCGTGACCGGTACGCTTCAGGAGGGCTGCGTCAGAGCGGGGGATGAGGTCCTGCTCTATCCCAAGGAGCAGAAAATCAAGATCAGGGGGATACAGTCTCACGGACAGAAGGAGGATCAGGCATTTGCCGGACAGCGTACGGCATTAAACCTCTTAAACGTAAAAAAAGAAGAGATTGCAAGAGGAGATATTCTCGCTTACCCGGGCTCCATCATAAAATCCGCTCTGATCGATGTAAAGCTCTCGCTCTTTAAATCCGGGAAAAGAGAGCTGAAATCCGGAGACAGAGTGCATTTAAGCTATGGATCGGCACAGGTGATCGCCAAGGCGGTGCTGCTTTCCAAGGATGTTTTGGGACCGGGAGAGAGCGATTATGCGCAGCTTCGCTTTGATGAGGAGGTCGTGCTTAAGCGCGGCGACCGCTTCATTATCCGCTTCCTTTCTCCGGTGGAGACTTTCGGCGGCGGCGTGGTATTGGATACCCTTCCTTTTCGGCATAAAAAAGGAGATCCGGAGGCTCTCGAGAGCCTTCGCATCAAGGAACTTTGCAGCGAGGAGGAGATTGCGGAGCTGAAAATTCTGGAGGAGAGCCCGAAGTATCCGGATAAGGAAAGAATCGCTCATCTGATGGGCTTAAGCTTTGCCACGATAAACCGGATCATCGAAAATCTGAAGACAAAGAAGAAGATCATCATTCTTTCGGATGATACGATGATACATATGGAGTACTGGAAGAAGATCGCAGAGTATGCACCGGCTTTACTGAGCCCCTATCATGAAGCCAATCCGATCAAGGAGGGCATGGATAAGGAGGAGTTCAAATCCAGGCTGAGCGAGGAATTCAGATTGAGAGACTCCAAAAAATCCGGTGTTTTATTGGAGGAGCTGGTTAAGCGCATGGTCGTGAAAATCAGCAATACCTGCGTGGCGAATAAGGATTTTTCCGCGGAATATTCGATTGCGCTCAGCGGCATGCTGGAAAAAATCCGGGAAATCTATAAGAAGGCGGGACTGGAAGCCTTGCCGACGGATACCGTGATCGGGGAATTTAAGGATAAGGCGGCGGCAAAGCAGATCGTTGCAGAGATGTTTAAGAATAAGGAGCTGGTCAAGCTCAATCCGAGCACCTATATCGATGCGCAGGCATATGAGGAGGTGCTGGAAAAACTGAGGGAATATCTCGGAGAAAACAAGGAGTTTGCGCTCGCGGAGTTCAGGGATCTTTTTAAGACCTCCCGGAAATACGCGATTCAATTCCTCGAATATACGGATAAGAAAAGAATTACGAGAATGTCGGGAGACAAGAGAACCCTGCTTTAAATGAAGCGGGAAGAAAAATAATAAGGTGGTACGGGATGGTGCAAAATCAGGAACGGGTTCTATACAGGGAGATCAGCAGAAAGGAGTACATATCCGCCGCGACGCAGATCATCAAGGAAGAGGGAATAGAAGCCATCAGCATACGCAAGCTTGCGAGCAGGCTGAATTACTCTTCGGCGAGCCTGTACAGATACTTTAAAAATCTTGAAGAGCTTTTGTTTTATGCGCAGATCGATGAGCTCACGGATTATATTATCGCGCTCTCCGAGGCGGAAAAGCATTGGAAGGATGCATGGGATATGCATTTCGGGGTATGGCGCGCCTACGCGAAGGAGGCGTTTCGACATCCGAGGGCGTTTGAAAGCATTTTTTATAAAAAAATGAATCTGCCCTTAAGGGATGCGCTGAGAGAATATTACGAGATGTTTCCCGAAAACATCATTAAGCTGAGCCCGACGATTAAGACTATGCTGGGCTTTCCCGGTTATTACGAGAGGGATTTCTTCATGTGCCAGAATCTCGTCAAGGAGGGAAAGCTCCATGCAGAGCATGCGGAAAGATTCAGCCATATTATTACCAATCTTTTTTTGGGATATTTTAAATATGTGGAAGAAAGAGGGATAGAGGAGGAGGAAATCGAGCAGAAGGTTAACTGCTTTATTGAAGAGGCGATGGATATCGCGAGGCTTTATGCGATCGTTCCCCCGGAAAAACCCTGATTTTCAGTAAAACCGTGAAAACTGACCTTGCTTTTTTTAATTAAAATAACTATAATATTTTTTAATTCTTTTTTTCAGGAGATCGGAATGGGAGAGGACAAGAATAAAAAAGGCGAGGAAATATTGCAGGTCAGAGAGCTGATCGAACCGATGGATATTGATGATCCGGATATTTTATATCGGCAACTGATATCCAGCATACATAAATATCATCCCTCTGATGATATCAGCATGATAGAAAAGGCGTATAAAGTCGCTACGGAGGCACATAAGGAACAGAAGAGAAAATCGGGTGGGCCCTATATAACCCACCCTATTAGCGTTGCCATTATTCTTGCACAGCTGGAGCTGGATAAGGAAACAATCGCTGCGGGGCTCCTCCATGATGTGGTGGAGGATAACGAGCAATACACCACTGCGGATATCAAGAAGATGTTCGGAGAGGATGTGGCAAATCTCGTGGACGGAGTGACGAAGCTGACCAGGATCTCATGGACGACGGATAAGATAGATGTGCAGGCGGAGAATCTGCGAAAGATGTTTCTTGCAATGGCAAAGGATATCCGGGTGATTCTGATCAAGCTTGCGGACAGGCTGCATAATATGCGCACTCTCCAGTATATGAAGCCGGAAAAGCAGAAAGAAAAGGCGAAGGAAACGATGGAGATTTATGCGCCGATTGCACAGAGGCTCGGTATCTCCAAGGTCAAGGTGGAGCTGGACGATCTTGCGCTTAAGTATCTCAAGCCCGAGGTCTATAAGGACCTTGCGGAGAAGATCACGCTGAGAAAGGATGCGAGAGAGCAATTCGTCCGCGATATCGTCAAGGATGTCAAGGAGCATCTGGCAGAGGCGGGAATCGCTGCGGAGATCAAGGGGAGAGTGAAGCATTTCTTCTCTATCTATAAGAAGATGATCAACCAGAATAAGAATCTGGATCAGATCTATGACGTGTTTGCGGTGAGAATCATCGTGGAAACGATCAAGGACTGCTATGGCGCGCTCGGTGTCATTCATGAGATGTATAAGCCGATTCCGGGAAGATTTAAGGATTATATCAGCATGCCCAAGCCCAATATGTACCAATCCCTGCATACCACGCTGATCAGCAATACCGGTCAGCCTTTTGAGGTGCAGATCAGAACCTATGAAATGCATAAGACGGCGGAATACGGTATAGCTGCGCATTGGAAATATAAGGAAAGCGGAAGCGGAGAGGTGGCAAAAGGCGCAGAGGATGCGAAGATGAACTGGCTGCGCCAGATTCTGGAATGGCAGAACGATACCTCGGATAACAGGGAATTTTTAAGCTTTATCAAAACCGATCTCGATATGTTTTCCGACAGCGTTTACTGCTTTACTCCGAAAGGAGACGTAAAGACTCTGCCAAGCGGCTCCACCCCGATCGATTTTGCCTATCTCATTCATTCGGCGGTAGGAAATAAAATGGTCGGAGCCAGAGTAAACGGCAACCTCGTTCCGATTGATTATAAAATACAAAACGGCGACAGAATAGAGGTCATGACCTCCCAAAATTCCAGAGGACCGAGCAGGGACTGGCTCAATGTCGTAAAAAGCTCTCAGGCAAAAAATAAAATCAATCAATGGTTTAAGACGGAGCTTAAAGAGGATAATATCGTCAAAGGAAGGGAGATGATCGACAGGTACTGCAAGGCGAAGGGAATCAACTGGTCGGAAATCAATAAACCGGAATTTCACGAGAAGGTGATGAAGCGCTATGTGCTCAAGGATTGGGATTCCGTGCTGGCGGCGATAGGGCACGGCGGTCTCAAAGAGGGGCAGATCGTCAATAAGATGGTGGAAGAACGGACGAAGCTTGCCAAAAAAGAGGTCACGGATGCGACCATATTGGATCTGATCAGCGAGGGAAACAAGCATATCAACGTCGAGGTGAAGAAATCCAAGAGCGGAATCGTGGTTAAAGGCATGCATGATCTTGCGGTGCGCTTCTCGGGCTGCTGCTCTCCGGTGCCGGGTGACGAAATCGTGGGATTTGTAACCAGAGGAAGAGGAGTTGCGATTCATCGGACGGACTGCATCAATATCATGAATATGCCCGAATATGAAAGAGCGAGACTGATTACCGCGGAATGGCAGCTTCCGGAGGACAAGGAAGGAGCGGGAAGATATCCCGTTGAGATCATGATTTATGCGAATAATCGGATAGGAATGTTCGTGGATATTTCAAGAGTGGTCAGCGAGAGAGGGCTTGATATTCTTTCGATGAACGCAAGGACGAATAAGCAGGGAATCGCGACGATCAGCATGAAATTCTATATCAAGGGTGTTGAAGAGCTCAGACTCCTGACGGAAAAACTCAGGCAGATAGAGGGAGTCAGGGATATCGAGAGAACCTCCAGCTAGAGAACCTCCGGTCAGAGGAGCTCCCGGATCCCTAAAGGATGCAAAGAGAAGAGATAAAGAGAGGATATCAATGGATAAGCTGAAGACGGAAGTTTTGGTGCTCGGTCCGGTGAGCACAAACGCATATATCGCATATCACGGGCTGAGCAGGGAGGCGGTAATCATCGACCCGGCGGCGGAAGCAAAAAAAATCATCGATAAGATAGAGGAGCTTTCGCTAATGCCCAAGGCGATACTTCTGACGCACGGGCATTTCGACCATATCGGTGCGGCGGAAGAGGTCAGAAGATTTTTTAATATACCGATTTATGCAAACGAAGCGGAGAAGGAGCTTTTGGAAAGTGCGGAATACAACTGCGCGAAGATGTTTACGGGAGAAGACTTAAGCATTAATGCGGATATCTTCCTTAAGGATAAAGAAGTTTTTGAAATGCTCGGACTGCAATGGGAGGTGATCCATACCCCGGGTCATACGAGGGGCTCCTGCTGTTATTATATCAGGGAAGAGGATCTGCTTTTCAGCGGAGATACTTTATTTGCCGGAGATTACGGTCGCTGCGATCTGTACGGGGGCGATCACCGGGCGATTATCCGTTCCGTATTGGACAAGCTCTTTGTTTTGCCGGATGATACCTTGGTTTTACCGGGACACGGAGGCGCAAGCAGGATAGAGAGGGAAAGAAAGCGCAATGTTTTATCGGTTTATATCGGAAGGGAAATAGAGTAAGACTATGATTGCCATATTGCTTGAGGATATGCATTTTGAGCAGGATATCAGAGAATTGTTCATGGCTTTCTATCCGGGAGAGCAGTACACGCACGATCCCGGCGAGAAAGCCATGATTGTTTTTGAAGGAAGAAATCGGGGAGAGCGCTATGAAGCCGGACTGCGCATTGAGGAGGGCGCTGCCGTCAGGGAGAGCGGATTTTCCTGCAAAAACCATTCGGACAGGCTGCGCACGAAAAATGAGATCAAAAGAAGCCTCTATGATCTGCTCTCCTCGCTGAATAAGAGAGAGCTCCCGTGGGGAACACTGACCGGCATCCGCCCGACCAAGATTATCATGGAAAAGCTGGAAAAGGGGAAGGAAAGAGGAGAGATGGAAGAGGAGCTGAGGAGGCTCTACAGGATCTCGGATAAAAAACTGAAGCTTGCCTTAGATACCGCATTGCGGGAAAAAAAGATACTGGAGGGGCTTGATTATGAGAAGGGATGGAGCCTGTATATCGGAATCCCGTTTTGCCCCACCACCTGTTTGTATTGCTCCTTTACCTCCTATCCGATTGAACGATGGAAGGAGAGGAAGAAGGAATATATTCGGGCGCTCTCGGGAGAAATTCGGGCGATGGCGGGGCTGATGAGGGGCAGGAGGCTCCAGAGCGTTTATATGGGCGGAGGAACACCGACCTCCTTGGAGGCGGAGGATTTGAAGGAGATTCTTGCGACCCTGAGAGACTGCCTGGATTTGAGCGGGATTTCGGAATTTTGCGTCGAGGCGGGTAGACCGGACAGCATCAGCAGGGAAAAGCTGGAGGTGCTCAGAGCCTTCGGCGTCAACCGGATCTCGATCAATCCCCAGTCGATGAATCAAAAAACCTTGGATCTCATAGGAAGAAAGCATAGCGTCGAAGAGGTGGAGGAAGTATACCGTATGGCGGAGGCTTTGGGATTCGATCATATCAATATGGATCTGATTCTGGGGCTGCCGGGAGAAAAGGCGCAGGATGTGGAGCATAGCTTCCAAAGAATTTCCGCGCTCGCGCCCAAAAGCCTGACCGTGCATTCTCTGGCAATCAAGAGGGCGTCCCGACTCAATACGAATGAAGAGAAGATAAGATATATGAAGGAGAGCGAAAAAGAGATGGACAGGATGGTGGAGATTGCGGAAGCCGCCTGCCGCCGGATGGGGCTTTCTCCTTATTATCTTTACAGACAAAAAAACATGGCGGGAAATCATGAAAACGTGGGTTACTGCCTTCCGGGCTATGAGTGCATCTATAATATTCTGATCATGGAGGAAAAACAGAGCATTATCGCATGCGGAGCGGGAGCGAGCTCAAAGCTGGTTTGGAGAGAAGAAAACAGAGTGGAGAGGGTGGAAAACGTCAAGGATCCGGATCTGTATATCCGCAGGCTGGACGAAATGATAGACAGGAAAATAACGCTTGCAAAATCTGCGCTGAATCTTTAATCTATGCATGAAAGATTGTTTGAATCCGCAGTCGGCAGGCTGAAGTAAAGAGGATAAATTGGAGGAATCATGACATTAGTAAAAAAACCGGTAACCGGAATGAAGGACATCCTTCCCGAGGAGATGGAGATAAGGGATTATCTGATCGGGATCATCAAGGAGGTCTATAAAAGCTATGGCTTTACGCCGATAGAAACTCCGGCAGTGGAAAGCATAGGGAACCTGATCAGCAATCAGGGCGGAGACAATGAAAAGCTGATTTTCAGGATTTTGAAAAGAGGAGAAAAGCTTCGGCTGGAGGAGGGCGTTTCGGCGGAGGATATCAGCGATATCGGGTTGAGATATGATCTGACCCTCCCGCTTGCGAGGTATTATGCCGCAAATTCGGCTCAGCTTCCCTCCCCCTTTAAGGCGGTGCAGATCGGGAGCGTATGGCGTGCGGATCGCCCCCAGAAGGGCAGGTACAGACAGTTTACCCAATGTGATATCGATATTATCGGAGAGGCGGGAGCGCTTGCGGAGATAGAACTGATTCTGGCAACCTCTGCGGCTCTGGCAAAGCTCTGCCCGAAGCACAGATTTAAGGTCAGAATCAATGACAGGGAAATCCTCAGGGCGATGGCTTCCTATGCCGGCTTTGCGGAGGAAGAAACCGAGAAGGTCTTCATTATTCTGGATAAGATGGATAAGATCGGAAAAGAGGGAGTGCAAAAAGAGCTGAGAGAGGCGGGCTGCCAAGCCTCCTCCATAGAGCGATATACCGAGCTTTTTGAGAGCCCGGATGGAGGAAAAGAGGCGGCGGATGCTCTGATGCAAAGGCTGGGAGCCGCTTTGGACAGTGAAACCAAAGATAGATTTCTTTATATTATGGATACGGTTTTATCATGCAGCGATTCAAAATTCGATCTGGTCTTTGATCCGACACTGGTCAGAGGAATGGGATATTACACGGGGACGGTATTTGAGGTCTCCATGGAGGGATTTTCTGGCTCCGTTGCGGGAGGAGGAAGATACGATAAGATGATCGGCAGATTTACCGGGAAGGATACTCCTGCCTGCGGCTTTTCAATAGGCTTTGAGAGAATTATCGGCATCCTTACGGATGCGGGATACCGCATTCCCGAGGTGCCGGAAAAGATTGCCTATCTTTATGAGAAGGGAATAGAGAAAGAAAGAATCTCCGCCATCATCAGAGAGGCATCTGAGGAAAGAAAAGGGGGCAAGCAGGTTCTTTTTGCGATGATGAACAAAAACAAGAAGTTTCAGAAAGAACAACTGAAAGCTTCGGGTTATACCCAGTTTAAGGAGTTTTATAAGGAAGCATTAAAATAAAAAGGATTTCAGGGAGGAAGATCATATGGCAGAATCCATGCGCGGCTGGAAGAGAAGCCACAGATGCGCCGAGGTAGTAAAGGAAGCCCGGGGAAGCGAAGTCTGTGTGATGGGCTGGGTCGCAAAAAACAGAGTAAAGGGAGGCATTATATTTCTCGATTTACGGGATCGCTCCGGACTCTTGCAGATTATTTTTGAAGAAGAGCATTGCGGCAGCGAGGTATTTGAAAAGGCATCCAAGCTCAGAGCCGAGTTTTGTATTGCGGTAAAGGGTCGGCTGGAGGAGCGTTCGGGCGCATTCAACGAAAATCTGGAAACGGGAAAGCTGGAAATTATTGCAAAGGAGCTCAAAATTCTTTCGGAGGCGGAGACCCCTCCCTTCCATATAGAGGAAAATTCCAAGACGAAGGAAGAGCTCCGGCTCAAATACAGATATCTGGATCTTCGCAGACCGGATATTCAAAAAAACATCATGACGAGGAGCAAGATCGCGACATTGACGAGGCTCTATCTTGCGCAGCAGGGATTTTTGGAGATAGAGACGCCGACCCTGATCAAGAGCTCTCCGGAAGGGGCGAGGGATTATCTTGTTCCCAGCCGCGTACACCCCGGAAAGTTCTATGCTCTGCCCCAGTCTCCCCAGCTTTTTAAGCAGCTTCTGATGTGTTCGGGATATGACAGATATTTCCAGCTTGCGCGCTGCTACAGGGACGAGGATCTGCGGGCGGACAGGCAGCCGGAATTTACGCAGATCGATATGGAGCTTTCCTTTGTGGATGTGGAGGATGTGCTGGAGGTCAATGAAGGGCTGCTGCATTTCCTCTTTAAAGAAGTGCTGGATGTCGAGATTCCTCTGCCGATTCCCCGCATGACCTATCGTGAGGCGATGGAGAGATTCGGCTCGGATAAGCCGGACTTAAGATTCGGCATGGAGCTGAAAAACATCAGCGATATTGCGGAAAATACGGAATTTGCCGTATTTCGCTCCGCAATTGCCGAGGGGGGAAGCGTAAGAGGAATTAATGTGAAGGCAGAGGGCAAGATGCCCAGAAAGAAGATCGATGCTCTGGTGGAGTTTGCCAAGGGCTACGGGGCGAAGGGGCTTGCCTATATTGCGGTCGAGGAGGGGATGCAGATCAAGTCCTCCTTCTCGAAGTTCCTGCGGGAGGAAGAGATCGGACAGATCATCAAGAGGATGGAGGCGGAGCCCGGAGATCTCCTGCTCTTTGCGGCGGACAAAGACGCCGTCGTATACGCCGTGCTGGGAGCGCTCAGGGTGGAGCTTGCGCAGAATCTGGGCATGCTCAGAAAAGATGAATTCAAATTCCTCTGGGTAACGGAATTTCCGCTCTTTGAGTATTCGGAAGAGGATCAGAGGTATAAGGCGGTGCACCACCCCTTCACGATGCCGATGGATGAGGATTTGGAATATATAGAGAGCGATCCGGGAAGAGTACGGGCAAAGGCATACGATATCGTGCTCAACGGAACGGAGATCGGCGGAGGCTCGGTAAGAATTTACCAGTCGGATATTCAAGAGAAGATGTTTGAGATTTTAGGACTGAGCGAGGAAGTGGCGAGGGAGAGATTCGGCTATCTTCTGGAGGCGTTTAAATACGGCGTTCCTCCTCATGCAGGTCTGGCATACGGACTCGACAGAGTGGTGATGCTGATGGTGGGAGCGGATTCGATCAGAGACGTGATCGCCTTCCCCAAGATCAAGGATGCCTCCTGCTTGATGATTAACGCGCCGGATACGGTGGACGAGGAGCAGCTGGAAGAGCTCCATATCAATTTGGAAGAAGAATAATTTTATATCGGCTGCGGTTTTTCGGATCGGAAGGACCGCAGCCGCTTCTTTTTTTATCCCGCAAGGCGGCGGAAGTGAAATATTTGTGAAAAGATGGAAAAGAAGTTTCGCTTCTGTTAAAATAGTACCCAAAACTATGCTGCAAATGAAGAGGGTAAAGAGATATGGATTCTGTTAAGATACTTGTAGTGGATGATGAAGCGAGGATGAGAAAGCTGGTAAGGGATTTTCTTTCGATCAAGGGCTATCAGGTCATTGAGGCGCAGGACGGAGAAGAGGCGATCGAGATCTTTTTGCGGGATAAGGAAATCAAGCTGGTTCTTCTCGATGTGATGATGCCCAGGCTCGACGGCTGGGAGACCTTAAAGACGATACGACAGTATTCCAAGCTCCCCATCGTCATGCTGACTGCGAGGGGGGAGGAGAGGGACGAACTCCAGGGCTTCGGACTCGGCGTGGATGAATATATTACGAAGCCCTTCAGCCCGAAGATACTCGTGGCGAGAGTGGAGGCGATTCTCAGAAGAAGCAGCAATTCGGAAGAGGAAAAGCTCTCTGCGGGAGGGATAGAGATCGATAAGGCGGCTCATCAGGTGAAGATCGAAGACAAGCCGATAGACTTAAGCTATAAGGAATTCGAGCTGCTGAGCTATTTTATAGAAAACAGAGGAATCGCGCTTTCCAGAGAAAAAATACTCAATAATGTTTGGAATTACGATTATTTCGGAGATGCAAGGACGATAGATACCCATGTAAAGAAGCTTCGCTCCAAGATGGGAGAAAAGGGAGAATATATCAAGACGATCTGGGGCATGGGATATAAGTTTGAGATTGAGGAATAGAGATGTTAAGACATTCGATCAGGATGAGATTTACCTGTATTTTATTTGCGATAATATTCGTTACTCTTCTTGTCATCGGCATCCTAAACACTTTCGGTCTCGAGATGTTTTACCGGCTCGAGAAGATCAAGGAAATCCAATCCGCCTATGAGAGCATAGATCTCGAGGTGGCAAAGATCAGGGAAAGAAAGGGGGATATCTCGGAGGGGTTCCGCTTCGAAGAAGAGGAGGAGTCCGAGCTCAAGCGCATCCTCGGCGAATATTCCAATCGCTATAATATCAGCATTGCCATTATCGATTCTTTGGATAATACCGTCCTGCTTTCTTCGGAGAGGGACGGGGAATTTATTTTGAGCCGGGTGCAGGAGGGGATTTTCAAAAAGGAGAGGGGAAGAGATTTTGAAGTCATGCATCAGGCGAAGAATTACCTGATCTCAATGCATAAGGACGAGAAGGGAGAGCATAGATTCATAGAATGCATAGCCTATTGCAGCGACGATCTGACGATGGTCCTCATGTCCACTCCCGTCGCAAGCCTTAAGGCAAGCGTGAATCTTTCCAACCGCTTTCTTCTCTATATAGGATTTTGTGTATTTCTGATCACCTTCGTCATTATTTTTTTCATGACCAGAAAGATTACACAACCCATATTGGCGCTTGCGGATATTTCGGAAAAAATCTGCGGTCTGGATTTTGAGGCAAAATACTGCGGGGACTATGAGGACGAGATCGGCAAGCTCGGCCATAATATGAATCTGATGTCGCAGAGGCTCAAGCAGACGATAGAGGAGCTGAAGACCGCAAACGAGGATTTACAGGAGGAGTTAAAGCATAGGAAGAAAATCGATGAGATGAGAACGGACTTCATCTCAAATGTTTCCCATGAGCTTAAGACGCCCATCGCTCTGATTCAGGGCTATGCCGAAGGGCTCAATGTCGGGCTTTGCGAGGACGAGGATAGCCGCAGATATTATACCGAGGTGATCATGGATGAGGCAGATAAGATGAATCTGATGGTAAAGCAGCTCCTGACCCTGAGTTCTCTGGAATCGGGAGGCATGGAGCTTCAATTCGAAAGCTTCGATATCTGCGAAATGATCAGCGGCGTGCTCGCCTCTACGAGCATATTGCTGGGAGAAAAAAAGGTTCACCTCCTCTTTTCTCCGGATCAGGCTTTCTATGTCAGAGGGGATGAATTTAAGATCGAAGAGGTTCTGACCAATTATATCAGTAACGCCATCCATCATGTAAAGGAAGAGGGAAGGATAGAGATAAGAGCCGTGCAAAATGGCGATAAGATCAGAATTTCCGTGGAAAACACGGGAGGAGGGATTCCCGAAGAGGATTTGGAGCATATTTGGGAGAAGTTTTATAAAGTCGATAAGGCGCATTCGAGAAGCTACGGGGGAAGCGGCATAGGACTTTCGATCGTGAAGGCGATCATGGAGGCGCACGGAGAGAAGTACGGCGTGCGCAATACAAGCGAGGGCATAGAATTTTATTTTGAGCTTCAGGGGGTGAAGAATGAAAATATTAAAAAAAATTAAAATAAGTGCTTGACAGTTTTCTGGCTCTATGTTATCCTATGGAAGTTGCTCCGAGAGAGCAAAGCACCTTGAAAATTGAAGACTAAACAGTACACATAACCCTGAAATTC
>JAUMWW010000026.1 GCA_030529445.1 Johnsonella sp.
CAAAAATACTTCAGCTAACCACTTGAAACCTTAGAATAACCAGTAATATCAATGGTTTCGATGAGTGCTTAGGCTATTCAAACTCTATCGTCCCCGGCGGCTTGCTCGTCAAATCATATAACACTCGATTTACATGGCTTACCTCATTGATAATCCTTCCGGTCACTTTTTTAAGCACCTCATAAGGGATTTCCGCCGATTCTGCCGTCATAAAGTCCACGGTATTCACCGCCCTGAGTGCGATCGCATAATCATAGGTTCTCTCGTCTCCCATCACGCCCACGCTCCTCATATTGGTCAGCGCCGCAAAATACTGTCCGAGGGAAGCGCTCAGACCTGCGTTTTCAATCTCTTCCCTATAGATCGCATCCGCGTCCTGCACGATTTTTACCTTTTCTTCATTGACCTCGCCGATGATGCGGACGCCAAGCCCCGGACCGGGGAAGGGCTGGCGAAATACCAATCTTTTAGGGATGCCCAGCTCCAATCCTACTTTTCTTACCTCGTCCTTAAATAAGTCCTTTAAAGGCTCTATAATTTCCTTAAAATCTACATAGTCGGGCAAACCTCCGACATTATGATGAGATTTGATGACGGCGCTCTCTCCCCCTACACCGCTTTCCACGATATCCGGATAAATGGTTCCCTGCACGAGAAAATCAACCTTTCCTATCTTCTTCGCCTCTTCCTCAAATACTCGGATGAATTCCTCTCCTATGATTTTTCTCTTTTTTTCCGGATCGGTAACTCCGGCGAGCTTACCGTAAAATCTCTGCCGGGCATCTACCCGTACAAAGTTAAGATCATAGCTTCCGCCCTTGCCGAATACCGCCTCGACCTCATCCGCCTCATTTTTTCTGAGAAGGCCGTGATCCACGAAAACACAGGTAAGCTGGTTTCCGATCGCCTTGCTCATCAAAACTGCGGCAACGGAGGAATCCACTCCCCCGGAGAGTGCGCAGAGCGCCCTTCCCTCTCCCACTTTTTCCTTAATGCTTTGGATTGCATTTTCGGCAAAGCTTTCCATCGTCCAGTTTCCGGTACAGCCGCAGATATTTTTCACGAAGTTTGCAATCATCCTGTCTCCGTTTTCGGTATGGAGAACCTCCGGATGGAACTGGAGCGCATAGAGCTTTGCCTCCTCGTTTTCTGCGGCGGCAACAGGGCAGTCCTCGCTATGGGCGGTGATTTCAAAGCCCTTTGCCGGCTCCGCGATATAATCAAAATGGCTCATCCAGCATGTATTGCTGGCTTTTGCGCCTTCAAAAATCCTGCTGCCCTTCTTATCGATTTCCACCTGGGTCTTGCCGTATTCCCTGATTTTTGCCCTCTCCACTCTTCCTCCGAGCAGATGCATCATCAGCTGCGCTCCGTAACAAAGCCCGAGCACGGGAATATTCAGGTCGAAAAGTTCCTTTGAATAACTCGGTGCATCCGCCTCATAGCAGCTGTTTGGTCCTCCCGTCAGAATGATTCCCTTGGGATTTTTTTCCTTGATCTTTGCCAGATCGGTCTTATAAGAGTAAATCTCGCAATATACATTACTCTCTCTCACCCGCCTCGCAATCAGCTGATTATACTGACCGCCGAAATCAAGAATAATGATTTTCTCCTGTTTAATGTTCAAAATCGTCTCCTCCTCTATGATAGATTGCACCTTATGAGCCATATGCCGACCGAAAACGCGGGAAGCGGTCGCAATGCCTTCATGCGGCATCATGCCCTCTTCATTCTCTGCTGTTTAAGCCAGATAGCGCTTCACATATTTTCCGGTATAGGATTTTTCGTTTTTCGCCACCTCTTCGGGAGTTCCCTGGGCAACGAGCTCTCCGCCCTTATCGCCTCCCTCCGGTCCCATATCGATCAGATAATCCGCACATTTGATCACATCAAGATTATGCTCTATAACTATAACAGTATTTCCGCCGTCTGACAAGCGTCTGAGTATGTCCACGAGCTTATGCACGTCGGCAAAATGAAGCCCTGTCGTCGGCTCATCCAAAATATAAATCGTCTTTCCCGTTCCCCTTTTGGAAAGCTCGGTCGCAAGCTTGATTCTCTGCGCCTCCCCTCCGCTCAACTGGGGAGAGGGCTGCCCGAGCTTGATATAAGAAAGCCCGACATCATAAAGGGTTTGAATCTTTCTTTGCAGGCTCGGAATATTCGCAAAAAATTCCGAAGCCTCCTCCACCGTCATATTGAGCACGTCATAAATCGATTTTCCCTTGTATTTGACATCCAGGGTCTCTCTATTATATCTCCTGCCCTGGCAGACCTCGCAGGGAACATAGACATCCGGAAGAAAATGCATTTCGATCTTAATGATTCCGTCCCCGCTGCATGCCTCGCAGCGTCCGCCCTTTACATTGAAGCTGAATCTTCCCTTTTGGTATCCCTTCGCCTTGGCATCCTGTGTGGCGGCAAAGAGATCCCGTATCGTATCAAAGACTCCGGTATAGGTTGCCGGATTGGATCTCGGTGTTCTTCCGATCGGAGACTGATCGATGGCAATAACCTTGTCCAATGCCTCCGCCCCGATGATCTCGTCATGTTTTCCCGGCAGGATATGCGCCCTGTTGAGTTTCTTTGCGAGACTCTTATATAAAATCTCATTGACCAGAGAGGATTTTCCCGAGCCGGATACTCCGGTCACGCAGGTCATGATGCCGAGCGGAATGCGGATATCTACATTTTTAAGATTGTTTTCCCTCCCGCCTTTAATCTCCAGCCAGCCGCTTGGCTCCCTCCTTTTTTCAGGAACCGGAATGGAGCGTTTTCCGGAAAGATACTGACCGGTAACGGAAGCGCTGTTTTTCATAATTTCTTCGGCACTGCCCGCCGCAACCACCTCTCCTCCGTGATCGCCTGCTCCCGGACCGATATCTACGATATAATCCGCCTCCCTCATCGTATCCTCGTCATGCTCGACCACAATCACCGAATTGCCCAGATCACGCAAATGCTTGAGTGTACCCAGCAGCTTGTCATTATCCCTCTGATGCAGCCCTATGCTCGGCTCATCCAAAATATAAGCAACGCCGACGAGACCCGAGCCGATCTGTGTTGCAAGCCGGATTCTCTGCGCCTCCCCTCCGCTCAGGGTTCCGGTCGCTCTGGTCAGGCTAAGATAATCCAGGCCCACATCGATCAGGAATTTTATCCTCGCCCTGATTTCCTTTATAATCTGCGAACCGATGGCTTCCTGCATCTTGCTCAGCTTCAGACCGTCCATGAATTCCTGAAACTTTTCGATCGAGGCATCCGTTGCATCATAGATGTTTTTGCCTCCTACCGTAACGGCAAGCGCCTCTTTCCTCAGCCTCTTTCCCATACAGCCCTTGCAGGGCGCGATTCTCATGAACTGCTCGTATTCCGCCTTCATGTTTTCGGAATAGGTCTCCTTATATCTCCTCTCCACATTTTTCACCAGACCTTCAAACGCGGTAGGATAGACTCCGGATCCTCTCTGCCCCGAATAATGGACATCTACGGAGATATCCGTGCCGTAAAGGAGAATATCCTGTATTTTCTGCGGATATTCTTCAAAGGGGGTTTCCAGATCAAAATGAAAACGCTCTCCCAAGGCGCGCAGCATCGCATTGGTATAGCTCTTCCTGTCCATGCAGCTCTGCCAGCCGATCGCCGTGATCGCCCCCTCGCTGATACTCAGGCTCTTATCCGGAATCATCAGATCTCCGTCAAATTCCATCGTATAGCCAAGCCCTGAACAATCCGGGCAGGCGCCGAAGGGGTTATTGAAAGAGAAGGTCCTCGGCTCCACCTCATCAATGGATATGCCGCAATCCGCACAGGCAAAATTCTGGGAAAAACTGATTCTCTCCCCTCCGATGATATCGATTCCGGCATAGCCTTCTCCGAGGGCAAGCGCCGCCTCCAAAGAGTCCGTCAGCCTCTTTTCCATTCCCTCCCTGATCACAAGCCTGTCCACGATGATCTCTATGCTGTGCTTGATGTTTTTATCCAGCTCGATCTCCTCGCTGAGCTCATACTGGTTCCCGTCTATCAGCACCCTCACATATCCGCTTTTTTTTGCCTGCAAGATTACCTTTTCATGCCTGCCCTTCTTCCCCTTTACCACGGGAGCAAGCACCTGAAACTTCGTTCCCGGAGGCAGTTCCATGATCCGATCCACCATCTGATCCACACTCTGCTTATGAATTTCCTTTTTGCATTTCGGGCAATGCGGGATTCCTATTCTCGCATAGAGAAGCCTCAGATAATCATAGATTTCCGTCACCGTTCCCACAGTGGAGCGCGGATTCCTGTTTGTGGATTTCTGATCGATCGATATCGCCGGCGAGAGGCCCTCTATACTCTCCACATCCGGTTTTTCCATCTGCCCGAGAAACATTCTCGCATAGGAGGAAAGAGATTCCATATATCTTCTTTGTCCCTCCGCGTATATCGTATCAAATGCCAGAGAGGATTTTCCCGAGCCGGAAAGTCCGGTCAGAACCACAAGCTGCCCCCTCGGAATATTCAAAGAAATATTTTTTAAATTATGCTCGTTTGCTCCTCTTATCTTTATATACTTTGTCTCCATCCATGCTCTCCGTACATCGTATTTTTTACCTTGATTCAAGCTTTGACTTTCCTGTTTCAATCTGCTTTATTCTATCATTTTTATAAAATCATCGCAAGAACTATCGAACATACTTTCTTTTTACAAAAAAGAAGAGCCTCGAAGACCGGATTTTCTCTTCCGCTTTTCGAGGCTGCCCTTTCACTTTTTATCCTCAATAAAAATGCCTGCTATAGCACCTTGCTTAAAAATACCTTCAATCTTTCGCTCTTCGGATTGGAGAAAAACTCCTTCGGCTCATTTTCTTCAATAAACTCTCCTCCATCCAAAAATACGACCCGGTTTGCCACCTCTCTTGCAAATCCCATCTCATGGGTTACGACCACCATGCTCATATGGGAGGCTGCAAGATCCTTCATTACGCCGAGTACCTCTCCGACCATTTCCGGATCCAGAGCGGAAGTGGGTTCATCAAAGAGCATGACATCGGGCTTCATGCAAAGCGCTCTCACGATGGCGATTCTCTGCTGCTGCCCTCCCGAAAGCTGCGAGGGATAGGCTTTTGCCCTGTCAGCCAGCCCTACTTTTTCGAGCAGCTCCATCGCATAGCGCTTTGCCTCTTCCTCGGATCTCTTCTGCAATGTCGTGGGGGCGAGTGTCAGGTTCTTCATCACATTCATATGGGGAAAGAGATTGAACTGCTGAAAAACCATTCCCATTTTCTGCCTGTGCAGATCGATATCAACCCCCTTATCGCAGATATTCACCCCCTCGAAAATAATCTTTCCCCCATCCGCCTTTTCCATTCTGTTTAAGCAGCGCAGGAAGGTCGATTTTCCAGAACCGGAAGGACCGATCACACAGACCACATCCTTTTCATAGATATCCAAAGTAATATTTTTTAAGACCGGTTTTCCGTCAAATTTTTTAACCAGATCCCTGACCTCTATCAGAGGCTTTCTGTTTTCAAGATTATGCTCTGCCACGCGCCAGCCTCCTCTCCAGTTTTTTAACTCCGTAGCTCAGTACCACGACAAGAAAAAGATAAATCAATGCCACCGCAAGCAGAGGCATAAAGGCGGAATATGTCCGGCTTCGGATGATATCCGCTCCCTTGGTCAGATCTTCCAGCGCAATATATCCGGCTATGGAAGTCTCTTTGAGCAGGACGATGAACTCATTTGCCAGGGTCGGAATGATATTCCGGACTGCCTGCGGCATAATAATCAGAATCATTGTCTGCAGATAATTAAAGCCCAAGCTTCTCCCCGCTTCAAACTGCCCTTTCGGTACGGACTGTATTCCGGATCGAAAGATTTCTGCCTGATACGCTCCGGAATTGATTCCGAAGGCGACGATCGCCACCGCGATCTTGCTGATTCTGACGCTTTGGAAGATAACGAAGTAGATGATCAGAAGCTGAACCACCACCGGCGTTCCCCTGATTACGGTCAGATAGATCCTGCAAATCAGATCGGCAATTCTTAATTTTCCGGTATGCTCATAAGTACTCCTGACCGCTGCCACGAGAGAGCCCAGTACAAGCCCCATAAGCACCGCAAAAAATGTTACCAGAAGCGTAACCCAGAGCCCGTTCCAAAGATAGCGCCACCTCTCATCCTTGATAAAATTGATTACAAAGGTATCACAAAAACTCTGCCACATAAGCGTCTCTTTCTCCCTTTTTATTTTCAGCCCCCGTAAAATCCGGCATCGCAGGCTTTCGAAAGTATTTTCTCTGAAAGATATTTCTTTCTGAAAGGTATTTCCCTCTTAAAGATATTCCCTCTTAATTCGCATTGATGTATTTATTGACGATTTCGTCTATCTTTCCTTCCGCCTTCAATTCCTCCAATGCCTTATTAACCTTCTCAAGAAGCGCGGTATTGCCTTTCTTGATCGCAATCGCATACTCCTCTTCCACGAAGGACTCCTCTAAAATCTTGATTCCGCTGTTTTCGGTTACGAAAACCTTCGCCGTTTCCTGGTCAATCACGACCGCGTCCACTTTGTTTTGCATCAAAGACTGCACGGCTTCCACTCCCTTTGCATAGCGCTCGATCACGGCATCCTTGATATCGCCCGATAAGATATCTCCCGTCGTTCCTTCCTGTACGCCTATCGTCTTTCCTTCAAGCTCATCCGGCTTTGCGATCGCAGAATCATCTTTTACGATAACAACCTGCGTCGTCTTTGCATAGGTATTGCTGAAATCCACACTGAGCTTGCGGTCTTCCGTAACGGAGATTCCCGCCATTCCGATATCCGCCTTGCCCGAGGTGACCTCGGGAATAATCGATCCGAATGCGATATCCTCGATTTCCAGCTCCGCTCCGAGCTTCTTGGCGATCTCCTTGGCGATTTCCACATCGATTCCTACAATTTCATTTGCCTCATGATATTCATAAGGAGGAAACTCCGCATTCGTTACCATTACGAGCTTTCCCTCCTGTACTAAGCCGCTTCCCTGCGCCTGCTCTCCCGCTTTGCTTTCTTCGCTCTGCGCCGCCTCGCTGCCTGCCGCACTCGTCTGATCCTGAGCTGTTTTCGAGCCGCATGCTGCCAGTGCCAATGCCGTCATCCCTGCTGCGATGAACATCAGTATTTTTTTCTTCATCTTCTTCTCCTCCTCAACTTCATTGAATATTTATTAGTTATTGATTTATAATTATACATATTTTTTTCATTTAATCAAGTCTTTTTTAAAGATTTATGCATTTTTATTCGTTTTTATTCCTTCCTGCCTCTTCCCTCTTTCCTGAAAAGCTTTTTTATCCGGTAAAAAAGCTTAAAATCTCTATCTATTTTTTGCTTAAACAGATTATTTTATGTTATAATCTATACATAACAGAATATATCGCTTTATTTTCTCTTAACAGGCTCTGTATTCAGAGACTTATCGGAGGGATGGTTTATGAATCATAAGTACTTAAGTATAGGAACGATGGCGCGCTTAAATAAAACCAGCATAGCCACGCTGAGATTCTATGATGAGGTCGGGCTTCTTAAGCCTTGTTATACCGATCCTCTCAGCAAATACAGATATTATGATGTCAAGCAGAACGCCCGCTTCGATATGATTCAGTATATGAAAGAATTGGGAATGGAGCTCAAGGAAATCAAAGATGCCTTGAATTCGGAGGATCTGCATAAGATCGAAGCTCTGCTCATCATAAAAAAACAGCATACCATCCGTGAAATCAAGGAGCTGGAGATCAAGAAAAATGCGATCGGAAGAGCGATCAGCAGCATTGAACGATACAAAAAATCTCCCAAGCCGGGTACGCTTACCTTGGAATACATCGGCGAACGCTATATTTACGGAATGAAAACGAATATTAATTTTTATGATCACGATATCGACACCTATGAAATCATCTTAAAACAGCTTAAGCATATGCTGATCGCCCACGATATTCCCCAAGTCTATTACTGCAATGTCGGAACCTCGATGGATAAGGAAAGCTTCTGCCGCCTCTCCTTTTTCTCGGATAAGATTTTTGTATTTACAGATGCGCATTTTCCTTTGCAATCCGATGCCAAAAAAATCGAGAGCGGAATGTTTGCCTGCATTTATCTCGACAACTTCGATGCGGAAAAAGAATACGCCGCCAAGCTTCTTATGTACTGCAATGAGCAGAATTATACAATAGACGGAGATTATATCTGCGAGGTTCTTACGGAATTTAATGTATTTGACTGCAATAAGCGCTCGATGTTTCTGCGCCTTCAGGTTCCCGTCCGATTTTAATCAGTTTTTTATCCGAAAAATCACAAAAAATCAAAAATCTCTTGACTCTCTCCTCGGATGATACTTTAGACTATAATTGTCAATTAAATCACAGTTATAGGCTAAGGAGGTAAAACAATGGAAAAAATTAAAGTCGTTCAATATGGTTGTGGTAAGATGAGCAAATACATCCTGCGCTATCTCTATGAAAAAGGCTGCCAGATCGTCGGCGCGATCGATACCAATCCCGATATTGTCGGAATGGATATCGGAGATTATGCAAACCTCGGCTTGAAAACCGGAATTCTGATCAGCGATAAGGCGGATGAGGTTTTGGATAAGAGCGATCCGGATATTGCCGTTGTTACACTCTTCAGTTTAGTCAGCGACTGCTTCGAGCATTTTATGAAATGCCTCGAACGGGGAATCAGCGTGGTAACGACCTGTGAAGAAGCTACTTACTGCTGGACCACGGATCCGGTCAGAGCGAATATTCTCGATATTACGGCAAAGGAAAACGGCTGTACCTTTGTCGGAAGCGGTATGGAAGATATTTTCTGGGTAAACATGGTCGGACTGGTTGCTTCGGGCTGTCATAAGATCGATAAAATAGAAGGTGCGGTAAGCTATAATGTCGAAGATTACGGCTTGGCTCTGGCTAAGGCGCACGGAGTCGGTCTCACCCCCGAAGAATTTGAAAAACAGATCGCGCATCCCGAGGTATTGGAACCCTCCTATGTATGGAATTCCAATGAGGCGCTTGCCTCCAAAATGGGCTGGACGATAAAATCGCAGACCCAGCGCTGCGAGCCTTATTTCTATGATAAGGAAATCTTCTCCTCCACGATGAATGCCAATATCCCCAAGGGCAACTGTATCGGAATGGCTGCCGTCGTAACCACGGAGACTTTCCAGGGTCCCGTCATCGAAACAAAATGTATCGGAAAGGTTTACGGACCGGATGACGGCGATATGTGCGACTGGAAGATCAGCGGAGAACCGGATACGGAATTCCATGTGGTAAAGCCTGCGACGGTAGAACATACCTGCGCAACCATCGTCAATCGTATTCCCAGCATACTCAGGGCGGATCCCGGGCTGATTACCCTCGACCAGCTTGAGGTTTTGGAATATCATACCTATCCGATGGAATTTTATCTGAATAAGTAAGCATATCGATAAGCATAAATAAGGCTGCGGCAGGAAGAAACTTTGCTCTCCCTGCCGCAGCTCCTGTATTTTTGAGATTCTTTAGCGATTCAGATATTCCATCGCCTCTTTCAGCTGATTATCACTTTCTTCTCCTATCACCGCATCCTCCTCAAGCTCCACCTCCAGATCCGGCTCTATGCCCTTTCCGTGAAGATCGAAGCCCGAAGGCGTATAATAATGCTGGGTGGTAATCTTAAGCGCGGTACCGTCCCCGAGCGGCATCAGATTTTGAACGATGCCCTTGCCAAAGGTCTTCGTTCCTACGATTGTACCGAGTTCATGATCCTTAATCGCCCCCGCAAAAACTTCGGAAGCGCTCGCCGAATTGGCATTGACCAGCACCGCCATCGGCAGCTTCACCAGCACTTTTTGATCGGCAAAATACTTATCCCCCTTGCCGTCTTTATCGGCGGTATAAACGAGAAGCCCCTCCGGCACGATAAAATCGAGCATATCCACGACCGAGCTTAAGAGCCCCCCCGGATTATCTCTCAAATCGATGACCAGGGACTCCATGCCTTCTTTTTTCAGCTCCTCAATCGCTTTTCTGAACTGCTCCGTCGTAATCTCGTCAAACTGCAGGACGCTGATATAGCCGGTACGATTTTCAAGCATCCTATGTTCGACGGTCGGGACCTCTATCGCTCTTCTGATAATCGAAAGCTCAACCTCTTCCGCCGCTTCGCCCCGAAGCACGGTAAGCACGACCTCGGTTCCTTCCTCTCCTCTGATATAGGTTCCCACCAAAATATCCAGATCCACTCCGGTGACCTCTTCTCCGTCCACCTTATAGATGATATCTCCCGGTTTAAGCCCCGCCTCATCGCTCGGGCTTCCTTTAAATACCTTGCTGATCGTGCTCACTCCCGTCGTCGGGTTATGCGTAACCATCGCTCCTATGCCCTGGTATACTCCCGTGGTCTCCTCGGTAAGCGTCTTATAATCCTTTTCGTTATAATATACGGAATAGGGATCTCCCAGGCCCTTCATGAAGCCGCTGTATATGCCGTCCTCTACGGCATTTTTATCCTCTTCGAAGAGATAGTATTTTTCAATAATGCCTTGAATCCTCAGAATTTTTTTTTCGATCTTTTGAAAATCGAATTCATGCGCATTATCAAAGCTGCTCTCTACATCCCTGGTTTGTTCCCTTTCTTCGATCGAAGCAACCGGCATCACCGATTTTACGAAAAAATACCCCAGAACCAGTGCAACCGCGCTGAGCACAATAATACCCGCCGAGATGCCGGCGATAAAACCGCCCCAAAAATTGGAATTTGCGTTCCTTACCGAATCCGATCTTCCCTGCACCGCACTCCCGCTATCTTCTCTGTCTTTATGTTCAAACCCTTTTTCAATCATTTATAATCCTGTCTTTCCATGTACTTCATATATTTTACCACCATCAGAGCGATCTTGAAGGTGATCGCATCTTCGAAGATACGAAGATCCAGACCGGTCGTCTTCTGCAGCTTATCGAGACGGTATACCAAAGTATTTCTATGGATATAGAGCTGCCTTGAAGTCTCCGAAACATTGAGGCTGTTCTCAAAAAACTTATTGATCGTGCTCAGCGTTTCTTCATCGAAATTATCCGGATTCTTTCCCTCAAAAATCTCTTTGATAAACATCTTGCAGAGCGGAATGGGCAGCTGGTAAATCAATCTTCCGATCCCGAGTCTTGCATAGGCTACGATGTTTTCTCCCTCATAGAAAATCTTTCCCACGTCCAAAGCCATCTTCGCTTCCTTATAGGAACGGGAAACCTCCTTGATCTCGCTTACGATGGTTCCATATGCGATATTGATATTATGCAGCCCGTAATTGGAAAGCTCGTCTATGATCGTCTGTGCAACCCGGTCAAGCTCTTCATAAGTGCCTTCCTCATTGACCTCTCTCACGAGAATAATATATCTTTCATCGACCGCGGTCACAAAATCTCTGCTGCGGTTGGCAAAAAGCTGTCTGATGTTTTCCAAAGAAGCGATATCTCTCTCAACCTTGGTCTCGATCACATAAACAACTCTCCTGCTGTTGGCTTCGATATGAAGCTTCTTTGCCCGATTATAAATATCGACGAGCAGAAGATTGTCCAGAAGCAGGTTTTTGATAAAATTATCCTTATCAAACCTCTCCTTATACGCAACCAAAAGATTCTCGATCTGAAAGGCTGCCATTTTTCCTATCATATAGATATCGTCCGTGTTTCCCTTGACCAAAAGTATATATTCAAGCTGCTGCTCATCAAACACCTTAAAAAACTGAAATCCGCTGATTACCTGAGAATCTGCCGGCGAGTTAATAAACGAAACGACTAATTCTTCCGCCAAATCATTGTCAGGAAATGTGGAGGCTATCATTTTTCCTTCATTATCACATATTCCCAGCTCTGTTCTTGTAATTCCTTTAAGACCTTCTATCGTGCTCTGCAGAATTTGATTCGAGATCATAATCTTGTCTCCTTTTGTGAATATTTACAACTCGTGTTTTAATCATAAAATAAAACAACTAAAAATGCAAGAGATAGAGATACCACTTGCATAAATATTAGTACATTATAGCGGAAATAATTTATACATCCTGCGTACTCTGCTGAATAAAGCCTTCTCCGAAGACCTCTCTCGCATCCGAAACGATGACGAATGCCTTGGGATCTATTTTACGAACAATTTCCTTAATTTTAACGATTTCTTTTTTGGATACAACGCAAAAGAGCACTTCCTTTTCCACTTTTGAGTACATTCCCTTTGCATGCAGCGCCGTCACCCCGCGATCCAGAGCAAGGATCGCTTCCGCAATTTCATCCGAACGCTCCGATATGATATAAGCCTGCTTGGAAAACTTAAATCCTTCCACGATATAATCGCAGGACATCGTCGAGGCAAAAATTGCAATCAGGGCATAAAGCGCTTTCCGGATACCGAATACCGAAAGCCCCGCAAGCACGATCGTCCAGTTAATGACCTGCATGATCTCGATGATGCTTCTATGCCTGAGCTTGCGCTGAATCAGGGCGGCAAGCATATCCGTGCCTCCCGTCGTCGCTCCGGTCGCAATGACCATCCCCAGACCGATACCTTCTAAAACCGCCCCGAAGAGAGCGCATAATAAGAGATCGTCTTTGGCTATTTCCACGCTCGGTGCGATCGCAAAGCCCAAGGACAAAAAAATGGTTGCGGCAAAACTCTTCTGTACGAATTTCCATCCCTTTAAGCGGATGGAAATAATAAAAACAGGAAGGTTCATCACGAGGTTCGTTACCTCGAGAGGGATTCCGGTCATCGATTTCAAAATAATGCCTATTCCCGTAAATCCTCCCGTTACCAAACCTACAGGAGCGTATAAGTTTTTGATACCGAATGCGATCATAATGCTTGCAAAACAAATAACACCGTAGTCTCTGATCTCTTTTTTTATATCCATAGTCTGTATAAAGAGCTTAGCTTCTCTTTTCCCCCGTTTTTTCTATACTCTGATCATATATCTTGATCAATCCCTTTTTCATCAAATGACCCGCCGCCCGTTTAAATGCATTCTTGCTCAGCCCGAGCTGGCTTTTTATCTTTTCCGGCGAGGATTTATCCCCTATTTCGAGAATATCGCCTTTTTTCTCCAAACTCTCCATAATCCTTGCCGCATCCTCGTCCATTTGCAGATACGCTTTTTTTCTCGGACTCAGATCCAGCTTCCCGTCTTCTCTTACCCTAAGCACTCTAAACTCGATATTCTCGCCCACAGTATGGCGATCGAATACTTCCGAGGCCGGAACCATGCCGTAATATTGGTCCTCCACGGCAACCATCAATCCGATATCTCTGATCCGATAAATCGTTCCCCTGACAAAATCATCTCTCCGATAGGGCGAATCCGCTCTGAGATACGGATATACCCTCATCGTCAGTGCCAGCCTCTCGCTCCGATCCAGATAAAGCGCCGCAAGCACCTCATCTCCCGCAGCCGGGCTTCCCTCCATCTCCTTAAAGGGCAGGAGCACGTCCTTTTCCAAGCCGATATCGACAAATGCGCCTATCTTGGATACTTCCTTCACCTTAAGCCTTGCAAGCTTCCCTCTTTCTATCAGGGTTTGCTTCTTCGTTGCAATCAGCCTGTCATTGCTGTCTCTGTATAAAAAGATCTCTATCCTGCTCCCTATATCCTCTCCCTCTTTGATCTCCTTAATCGGCAGAAGAACCGCCTGCTTCCCCTCGCGGTCTCCCGGATCCGAAAGATAATAACCGAACTCTTTCTTCCTGACCACTTCAAGGAATTGCCTCTTTCCTATTTCCATATTTTTCTCCCTTGCTTCCTCCTTCGGCTTGCGATTTGCCGTTTTAACTCTTCCCTTCTCCCTGATTAAAGGCGATTGTGGCATAAACCGTATCGCCCTCTCCGGCAAGCTCTACGACCCTGAACTCCCCGTCCTCATAAATGCGCCTCCTGATGCGGTCTCCGAGTTTTGCCGCCTTCTTATAATGAGCCTGAAGCTGACGAAGCTTAAACTCCTCTCCCAGCACCTCTCTTGCCATCTCGATATAATGCGCATTGTTCACATGATGATTGCTGTCAAGATGAATTCTATCGACAAGGATCTCTCCCGCCTCCTTCGACTCTCCTTTTTTTTCTATTCTTTTATCAAAATCTCGCATATCCAGCGGCTTTGCTCCCGCAGCAATATATTTTTCAATATTCTCCCGCCCGGGTTTTCCCGGTCTTTGCAAAAGCAGATCGAAGAAAAACCATTTGGATTTTGCCTTGACCAGATAGCTTCCCTCCTTATCCCTTATCGCAAAGCAGCGATAAGCGTAAATTCCGTTAAAATCATACGCCCATGTGGAAATGTCGATCTCCTCTCCGAGCTTTGGAAATTCAAGAAATTCGACCTGCCATGCCGAAAGCCACCATGCCTTTTTTTGCTTTGCCAGATATTCCAGACCCAGACCGAGATCCTCCGACTGAAAGGTTGAACAGTCCTGAAGATAATTCATGGCTCCCATGAGAGAAAGTCTGGAATTTTCATCCGTTTCGGAATAGCGCACCCTGCTTCGAAAGCTATACATAGATCACCTCATCGTTTTGCAAAACTCACCGAATAAAGCACTCCCGTCAATCGTATTCTCTCGGAAAAAATCGAGGCAGAGACGTTCCGGATGGAACTGTACGCCGAAGATCGGAAGGCTTTTATGCTCTATCGCCTCTGTTACCCCGTCTTCCGAAAGAACGCTCGCTTCAAGCCCCTCTCCGAGCCTTGCGATCCCCTGATGATGAGCGCTGTTGATAAAGAACTGCTCTCCGTATATAGTATGCATAAGAGTTTTGCTTTTTGCAATAGCAAGATGAATCTGATCCTGATTATCTTTTTGAATATGCAGATCCCTGCCGATCAGATCCTGGATGAGGCTGCCTCCGAAATAAATATTGATCATCTGCATCCCTCTGCAAATGCCGAATATCGGCTTTTTTTCACTTACACAGGCATCCAGTATCGCAAGCTGTTTTTCATCCAATTCCTTATCCGGAGCCTCGCTTCCGTTTATTTCCTCTCCCCAGTATTTCGGATCGATATCTCCTCCTCCGGGGAGAAGCAATCCGTCACAGGCTAAGCTCTCTTTTACATCCAAGGTGATACAGGGCTCTGCCCCGGCAGCCTCGATCGCCCTGATATAGTTTTTCAGCTTTTCTATCCGCCCTGCAAGCGCAACCTTCATCATGTGTTCCTTCTTTCCCTATTTACAAAAATAAAACGTATATTCTGCGGCTAAGCACAAATATACGTTTCAATACATTAAATTGGGCTACTAGGATTCGAACCTAGAGATGGTGGAGTCAGAGTCCACTGCCTTACCGTTTGGCGATAGCCCATCAAGACGACTATAGGAGTATACAACAGTATACTCCTATAGTCAAGCGTTTTTCATGATAAATGCAAAATTAAATCAAAGATTTTTTTAAGGTCCTATTTCTACGGGAACCCCGAGTCCCGCATAATTCCAAAGATAATCCATGACATCGTTTGGCAGAGCCACGCAGCCCCTGGTCGGCTGATTCGGCTGATATCCCCCGTGTATCATGATCTCTCCTCCCAAAGGAGTATTCCATGGAGGAGCTTCTCCCTTGGCGATCGCATTTTTAATTGCATCTCTTTGCTCCTCGGTGATCAGCCCCTCATTAAAGCCCCTCTCCGCATCATCGCTGGAAGGATAGGAGAGCCCGAGAGAAAGATGGCATACGCTATAGGGATTTCTCGTACAGATATAAAATTTTCCGCTCGGAGTGATTCTGTCCCCTTCCTGCTTCTTATCTCCGAGTGCCGAATAAGTGCCCATATTGCAATCCCAAACATTCATGACGATGCCGTTTCTGAATAAGGTTACCTTGTTCTTCATCTTACTCACGTAAATGCTGATTCCCGCACTGTCCACAATGGTGTTTAAATACTTTGCCTTTGCATCGACATCCGCCGCTGCATTTGCCTGGCTTCCCGCATCCGTTGCAGGCTTTACCACTCCGGGTCCGCTCTGCGCCGAGGGAAGCAGCCCCACACCCGGTCCCTCTAGAGAATATGCCGTATTACTGCCGGGACCTGCCTCTACAAGACTTTCTTCTGTATCCGCAAAAGAATGCATCCCTCCCGCATGAAATGCCACCGAAACACCAAGCAGCAAGGCTGCCGCCGCTGCTGCGGTTCTCTTCCATATCTTCTTCATCTGTCACCTCCAAGCATTTGCCTTTCCTACTCCTGCGAAAGATACGAAGCGGTACGCCCTGCCTTATCTTTCCTTTTGCACTGATTCAGACTTGTTCTGAAACACTTAAGCGAGTTTCTATATTCTATCACAGTCCGATTGCCTTTCACAATCCCATTTCACGAGAAAAACGGAATTTAAGTATTGCGAAAGCTTCTTTACGTAAATTTTTCCTTTTTATTACATAAATATTACATTTTGTCCAGTATATAGCATCCAATATCATAGATATTATCCGCAAACCAATCCCGATCCGGATGATCCCAGGTTCCCTCCGGATCTATTCTTCGAATAAAATTCCCCTCATCATCAAAATAATAGCGAAATTCCATACCGTCTATGCGCATATAGACGAATGCCACCGGTGCCTGCGCCGAATAGGAGAGCCCGCTCTCCGCTTCGTTATTGCCGTAATAAAACTCGATGTACGCATTCTTATATCCCGCCTTCTTCATAATCGAACTTAAGGTATCATAGGCTTGCTGATTATAACCCGTATAAAGATGAGAGGTCTGGTCCTGCACTTCCATAATCGCCTTAATGACCGAACCTTTGCCGTCATAGGTGAAGCCTTCCATATCGGTATAATCTCCGTCCCTTGTTTGGGCATAGATCTTCCTGATCCCCTCGATAATCTCTTTCACTTCAATCTTGTATTTTGCGCTCCTGCTTGCGGAAAATCGTTTTGTCATGTCGGAGGAAGTCGGAAAACTTGCGCCAAGCCCCGCCTCTGCCTCAGATCGCATCTGCTCCTCCTGCGCCTGTTCTTCTCCTGCCTGCTCTTTCCGCTCCTGCTTTTCCTGTCCCTGCTCTTCC
>JAUMWW010000013.1:0-53354 GCA_030529445.1 Johnsonella sp.
GATCCGGCAGGCTTTCCTGAGGAAGAATTCGGATAGAAATAATACCAGCTTCCGTCTATCTGCTGCCAGCCCGTCATCATCTTTCCATGGTCCGCATCTGCTTTCTCGCTCAGATAATACCAGTTTCCTTCCTGGTTAAACCAGCCTGTCAGCATTTTCTCGTTTTCATCAAAATAATACCAGCTTCCGTTTATTTCCTTCCAATTCTCACGCCAATATTCTCCCGTGATTTTGTATTCCCAGTAGTCCTCTCTGTTTATTGTCTGGTTTGCCACCTCTTCCACCCAGTGTGCAAAGACAGGACCGTTTCTTTGAAATACAAAATTTTCATCTACGCGATATTTCTCTTCCTCTGCTCCTCCGCCGCCCGTTCCCGCACTGCCGGACCAGAACAGGAATATATATCCCTCTCTTTCGGGCAGGGGAAAATAGGGCAGCTTTCCCTTCTCATTCGTATAAAGAAACAGAGGATTGACTTTTCCCTGATTAAACATTTCGAACTGTATGACATAAGAGCCGGAGGCGGACTTATCCTCTGCCCAGTACGCATAGATATCTATCGGTGAAATACCGAGATATTTATGAGCCGGTTTTTTTTGTTCATAAACGGTAGCAAAGGTGCAGAGCGTTTCGCTATTGATCTCATCCTTTACTCTCGACCATCCGATGAAGACATATCCCTCCCTCTTCGGTATACAATAATCGGAAATCTTTCCGGATTGATCCGTCTTCTTTTCCAGATAATCGGTATAAATATTTCCGGCTCTATCATCATAAAATCCCCCGTTAAAATGAAACCGTACGGGAATGCCTTCTTTTACGGTAATTTGGTTTATCGTCGAATTTTGCGCGTCAAAAGAGGCACCTCCGGGATAGGCATAGATCTGTGCCGCAAGCAAAACGACAAAGAGCAGTGCCGCAATCCCTGTTTTTATTCCTGCTTTCATTCATGCTCCTTTCTAGGGAATCCATTTTCCCGAGGTATCCAGCTTCCAGCCCCCGATCGAGATATCCGATGCCATCGATCCGGCAGGCTTTCCCGAGGAAGAATTCGGATAGAAATAATACCAGCTTCCGTTTATCTGCTGCCAGCCCGTCAGCATCTTTCCCTGATTTGCATCCGCTTTCTCGCTCAGATAATACCAGTTTCCTCCCTGATTAAACCAGCCTGTTTTCATTTTCGCGTTTTCATCAAAATAATACCAGCTTCCGTTTATTTCCTTCCAAATCGAACGAAGAAAAGATCCTTCGTTTTTATATGCCCATTTATCGGATATCATCTCCCATTTTCCCGCCGACTTCTCCTTCCAGTGGGCAAAGAGCATTGTGTTATCATAGAATACAGTATTTTCGTTTATACTGGAATTATAATCATCCCCAAAGAGCGCCGCGGTGATTTCCCAGAATCTGAATGTATATCCCTCTCTTTCCGGAACCGGCATGGGCTGTATCTTGGAGCCTTTTTCAATCATCATCTCCGTCGGCTGGACCGTTCCGCCGTTCGGATCGAAGGTGATTTTTATTTTGTTTGCATTCTCATCCTCCCAATGTGAAAAGAGCTCCATATTCGATTTGTATACCGTGTTTTCATCCAATCCGCTCTCTCCGATGAATGCTCCCCAGCTGTCGGACCATCCCTTAAAGCGGTAGCCCTCTCTTTCCGGTATGGGATAATAAGGAAGCTTTCCCTCCGCATCTGTGTAAAGAAATACGGGTTCCACTTTTCCGCCTCCCGTAGGGAAGAAATTTATGATATAGCATCCGGATGCGGACTTATCCTCCGCCCAGCACGCATAGAGATCTATCGGGGTAATATCTGAATTCCAAGATATTTTCTGTTCGTAAATGGTATCGGAAAAGCAGGCGGTCTCCTTATTCAATACGTCTTTTACCCTCGACCAGCCTACCCAGACATATCCGTCCCTCTTGGGTATATACGCATAATGTCTGGAGGAAAGACTTCCGAGTTCATCTGTCTTTACCTCAATATAATCGGTATAGGTATTGCCCTCCCGGTCGGTATAAACTCCGCCGTTAAAATGATAGCGCACGGGAATATCTTTTTTTATCGTGAGGGAAGCCCCATCATTGGGGAAATTCATCCAATCTCTCGGAACCGCATGCATATCGCCGATGTAGGCATGAGCCTGTAGCGCAAACAAAACGACAAAGAGCAATGCCGTAATTCCTGTTTTTATTCTTGTTTTCATAAGCACTCCTTTCGGAAAATTCTAAAAAATCATATTTCCATTTCCAATCGCATTTCCATTTCCAAGTCTAAGGTCAGGGCACCCATTTCCCCGAAACATCGAGCTTCCAGCCCCCGATTGAGGTATTAAGCGCCATTGCTCCGGCAGGCTTTCCCGAGGAAGAATCCGGATAGAGATAATACCAGCTTCCGTTTATCTGCTGCCAGCCCGTCAGCATCTTTCCCTGATTTGCATCCGCTTTCTCGCTCAGATAATACCAGTTTCCTCCCTGGTTAAACCAGCCCGTCAGCATTTTCGCGTTTTCATCAAAATAATACCAGCTTCCGTTTATTTCCCTCCAGCTCGAACGAAGAAAGTCTCCCGCAATTTTATATGCCCATTCGGTATTGATTCTCTGCCATATTCCTCCGGGATTCTTCCAGCGGGCAAAGAGCATCGTATCATATTCGAATACGGAATTTTCATCTCTGACATACTCCTCTCCGATCGCTCCCTTGCTGAGGGACCAGAAATCGAATTCATACCCTCCTCTTTCCGGAACCGGCATAGGCTGTATCTTGGAGCCTTTTTCGATCATCATCTCCGTCGGCTGAACCGTTCCGCCGTTCGGATCGAAGGTGATTTTGATCTTATTCGCATTCTCATCCTCCCAGTGTGAAAAGAGCAGAGTATCCGATTCATATACTTTGTTTTCATCAACCGAGAATCCATCGTCGAATGCTCCCCAGCTGATCGACCATCCCTTAAAGCGATAGCCCTCTCTTTCCGCTATGGGGTAATAAGGCAGTTTTCCTTCCGCATTCGTGTGGAGAAATACGGGTTCCACTTTTCCGCCCTCCGTAGCAAAAAACGTTACGATATGACAGCCGGATGCGGACTTATCTTCCGCCCAGTACGCATAGAGATCTATCGGGGGAATAGCATTGCCTACCTGTTGTGCCAAAGATATCTTCTGTTCGTAAACGGTATCGGAAAAGCAGGCGGTCTCCTTATTTAATACGTCTTTTACCCTCGACCAGCCTACCCAGACATATCCCTCCTTCTTCGGCACATATCTGTAATAATCGGAAAGCTGTCCTAATTCATTTGTCTTCTCTTCTTTATAATCGGTATAGGTATTGCCGTCCCGGTCGGTATAAACTCCCCCGTTAAAATGATAGCGCACGGGAATATCTTTTTTTACCGTGAACTTAACTCCGTTATCGGGGAAATTCCTCCAATCATCCGGAACCGCATGCATATCGCCGATGTAGGCATGAGCCTGCGTCGCAAGCAAAACGACAAAGAGCAGTGCAGCAATCCCTGTTTTTATTCTTGTTTTCATAAGCACTCCTTTCGAAAAATCCCAAAACATCGTATTTCCGTTTTCCAAGCATAAGGTCAGGGCGCCCATTTCCCCGAAACATCGAGCTTCCATCCCCCGATCGAGGTATTAAACGCCATCGATCCGGCAGGCTTTCCTGAGGAAGAATTCGGATAGAAATAATACCAGCTTCCGTTTATCTGCTGCCAGCCCGTCAGCATCTTTCCGTCTGCATCGAAATAATACCATTCTGCACCGATCTGCTTCCAGCAAGATTTTGCAAATCCCGCCTTTCCCCGGTCGGCAACGATGTATTTCCATGAATCATCTATCTGGATCCAGTTATCTTCTTCATCTGATGTTCCGCTCTCTAAACTAAGCTCATCTTTTTTTATCCAGACGGCATAAAGCTCCGTATTTTGATCATATACCGTATCCTGATCAATCAGATTGGAAGAGTCACCGTATCGCCCCTTGCGCCATCCGGCAAAATCATAGCCCTCTCTATTATCCGGTGTCGGACAGAAGGGGAGCTTTCCCTCTTCGTTCGTATACATGAATACGGTATCCGAATTGCCTCCCATGGGATGGAAGTTGACCAGATAGGATCCGGATGCAGACTTATCCTCCGCCCAGTACATATAAAGGTTGATCGGAGGAATCGGATTATCCATCATAAGATCGTATATGGAAATCCGCTGTTTGAACACATAGTATTCATCTCTTCTGCTCTCCTTATCGATCTTATCGGGATAAATAGACCAGGAGACGGGAACAAAGCCTTCCCTGATCAAAACGGGATAGCTCAGATGCATACATGTGCCGTCCGCAAAACTCCATTCCGTCAAATGTTCCGGGGTGCTGCCGTATGGGGTTTTTCCTCCGTTCGGATAGAGATGCAGGGGAATTCCCGATTTGATCCAAGTATGGAAGAGGTCCCATTCCCTCCTCGAATTGATTATTTGCCGGTTGATTTTCAGATCCGAACGGTAAACTTCACTCATATCCGCATAGCTCTGCATTGCAAAGAGGGAAATAAAGAACAATACCGCAATTCCCGTCCGGATTCCTGTCTTCTTTTTCATAATTGATTAAACACTCCTTTCGATTTTTCGTACTATCGTACTTATTATTATTTATCAGTCTATCCTCGATCGGCTGAACTCTTTTAAGTCTTACTGTCTGTATTTTTTATTTATATCTTAAAGCTCAGGCATAAAAAAAACATAAAATAAAAAGAAAAAAAAGGTTTTTTAGGAAAATGTAATAATTAAGAAAGGTTTCCGAAAAAAAGAAAAGCCGCCTCTCCTCCCCTAAAGGGAAGAAGCGGCGGAGCGATGAAATCAAAAACAATCATTCCTGCGATTTATGCAGATGGATCGCTTTGACATTAATATATTCCGGCTTGGTTTTGGAATAGGTAAATTTCTGTGCGCTGTAGAGACCGTGATAACCGGAAAGACAAAAAGAAACCGCAATTACGATCACATAATAAGGAAGACCGGAAAGACCGAAGAGCTCGATTGCGATAAAAACAGAAGAAATCGGGCAATTCGTCACGCCGACGAAACAGGCTGCCATTCCGCAGGCTGTGCAAAGCTGCGGAGAGAGCCCGGAAAGGATTCCGAATGCGCAGCCGAAAGCGGCGCCCACCGTGAAGGTCGGAACGATTTCTCCTCCCTTGAATCCCGCCCCTAAAAGAAGCGCGGTAAAAAACATTTTGAGTATAAAGGCTTCGTATCTCACCTGCCCCTCCATACAGCGCTCGACCAGAGGAAAGCCCCCTCCTCTGTAATCATTCGTTCCAAGCAGCAGCGTCAGGGCAATAAAGATGGCAGAAGCGGCGAGGATTCTCAGATAGGGATTGGGAAAGATTTTTTTATAAATTTCTTCGCTCTTATGCAGCATCATGCAGAAGAGACTTGAGAGAAAGGAGCAAAAAATACCAAGCAAAATAATAAGCAGAGCATTTTTCAGGTTCCATGCCGGCGCCTGTGCAAGGATGAACTGCTCCGGATGAAGCCCCGCCTGTTTCGAAACCGCAGCCGCAATATATGCGGAAAACACGGAGGGAATCAGGGCGGAATAATGCATGATTCCGATGCTGATCACTTCCATCGAAAAAACCGCCGCAGCCAGAGGCGTGCCGAATACCGCCGCAAAACACGCGCTCATCCCGCACATAATCGCAATATTTCTCTCTTTTTTATCCAGCCTTGCTATTTTTGCCAAGAGATTGCCCAGGCTTCCTCCGAGCTGGAGAGCGGCTCCCTCCCTTCCGGAAGATCCTCCTCCGATATGGGTCATGATGGTCGAAACAAAGATCAGAGGAGCCATCTTAATCGTGATATCCTCTCCCTCGGAAATCGAATCGATAACCAGATTGGTTCCCCTTGGTTTATCCGCTTTCATCAGATGATAAAACCAAACGATAAAGAGTCCTGAAAAGGGAAGTAGAAAGAGCGCATAGGAATGCCCTGTCCAAAACGCAGTTGCCGCATTGACCCCGAATGCAAAGGCTGTTCCCGTTCCCCCGATGAAAATGCCGAAAACAATCGAAAACAAGGACCATTTTATAAAATATTTCATATGTTCCAATTGAAAATACTTCGTGATTTTTTGCATACTCTCTCCCCCTGCTATGGAATACCCTCTTTCAGTCCGTAAAAGTACCCTTATGCTCGACCAGCTTGGGCCGGTATCCCTCGTTTTTCAGTCTGTTTACGATGCCGCTCTTATGTTCGCTTCCGAAAGCTTCTATCGTAATCCGAAGCTCTACCGCGGCATTGCGGTTGATGCTGATGAACTGGTTATGATCGAGCTTGATGACATTGCCTCTTTCCTCCGCAAGAATCGCGGAAATCTTCGCCAATTCACCGGGTTTGTCCGGCAGAAGAACGGATACGGTAAAAATTCTGTCTCTTTGAATCAAGCCATGCTGCACAAGAGATGCCATCGTAATGACATCCATATTTCCTCCGCTGAGCAGGGAAACAATTTTCTTCCCTTTCATTTTCAGATGCTTTAATGCCGCAACGGTTAAGAGCCCCGAATTTTCAACGATCATCTTATGGTTTTCTATCATATCCAAAAAAGTGACTATCAGCTCGTCATCCTCTATGGTAATGATTTCATCCACATTTTCCCTGATATAAGGCAGGAGTTTATCCCCGGGCTGCTTAACCGCCGTTCCGTCCGCTATGGTATCCGCGCTGTCTAAGACAACAAGCCTTCCCTCTTCGAGAGAGCGTTTCACGCAGGCGGCATTTCGGGGCTCGACGCCTATGATATGGATCTTGGGATTCAGCATTTTGGCAAGCGTGGATACGCCGCAGCAAAGCCCCCCGCCTCCGATCGGAACGATGATATAATCCACCGTCGGCAGTTCCTTAAAAATCTCCATCGCAATGGTTCCCTGACCGGTCGCAACCGCAAGATCATTAAAGGGGTGCACGAATACCGCTCCTGTTTCCGATGCGATTTTTTCGGCATATGCGCAGGCATCGTCAAATACGGATCCGGCAAGCAAAACTTCCGCTCCGTAAGACTTCGTTCTGTTGATTTTAATCAGCGGCGTGGTATCCGGCATGCATACGGTTGCTTTGATTTTTGCAAGCTTTGCGGCATATGCCACCCCCTGTGCGTGGTTTCCGGCGCTCGCCGTAACGATTCCTTTTTTCATTTCCTCCTCGTTAAGCGTAGAAATCTTATAATATGCTCCCCTCAGCTTATACGCCCCGGTATATTGCATGTTTTCGGGTTTGAAATAAACCTTATTTCCGGATTGCCGGGAAAAGAACTCGCTGTAAACAAGCTTTGTCTCCAAAGTCACGCTTTGTACGGCTTCACAGGCTTCCTCGAATTTTTCCAGACTCAGTTTTTCCATATCCTTTCCTCTCACGCCCGCTCGGCTTTCTCGTCCGCCTTTTCAATATTAAAGAGTGCATCGACAAACTCATCCGCATCAAAGCGGTTTAAATCATCAAGCTGCTCTCCGACTCCGATATATTTCACCGGAATCCCCAGTTCCGACTGGATTGCGATCACGATCCCTCCTCTTGCGGTTCCGTCCAGCTTGGTCAGAACAAGACCGCTGATCTGTGCGACTTCCTTAAACTGCCTCGCCTGTTCCAAGGCGTTTTGCCCTGTGGTTCCGTCCAAAACCAGAAGAGTTTCCCGATACACATCGGGATATTCCTTATCGATGATTCTGTTGATTTTTCTGAGCTCTTCCATGAGATTCTTTTTATTATGGAGCCTGCCTGCCGTATCGCAGATCAGCATATCCGTCCCTCTGGCGGCGGCAGCCTTGCAGGCATCATAAACCACCGCCGCCGGGTCGGAACCCTCCTGCTGCGCGATCAAGTCCACGCCGGCTCTGTTCGTCCATTCCCGGAGCTGTTCTATTGCTCCCGCTCTGAAGGTATCCGCCGCGGCAACCAGTACTTTCTTTCCCTTTTCCTTAAAATTGGAAGCGAGCTTGCCTACCGTAGTCGTCTTTCCCACTCCGTTTACGCCGATGATCAGCACAGCAGCCTTATGATTTTCGAATTCATATGCATTTTCTCCCGTGTGCATTCTTTCCTTCAGGGAATTGACAAGGAGATTGCGGCATTCGGAGGGAGTTTTAATATTTTCTTCCCTGATCTTCTTTCTCAGCTCCTCAATGATCACGGTCGATGCATGAATCCCCACATCGAGCATAATCAGCGTCTCCTCCAATTCTTCAAAGAAGTCCTCGTCTATTGTCTCATATCCGGAAAAGACATTCTCTATTCCGTGGACTACGGCATCTCTGGTTTTGGTCAGTCCGTCTACAAGCTTCGCAAAAAAGCCCTTTTTCTTTTCTTCCATCTTCTCTCCTCTCAATACAGGGCAAAGCAATGCCTCTCTGCCCTATCCACTCTTATTGATCCAGTTTGTCCTCGATCAGGTTGACCGATACCAATGTGGAAACTCCCTTTTCTTTCATCGTAATACCGTAAAGCCGATCGGAGCTGACCATCGTTCCCCTCCTATGCGTAATGACGATGAACTGTGTTCTGTCGCATAGCTTATGAAGATATTTGGCAAATCTGTCCACATTGGAATCATCCAATGCGGCTTCGATCTCATCCAGAAGCGCAAATGGAGAGGGCTTTAAGTTCTGTATCGCAAAAAGCAAAGAGATTGCGGTCAATGCTTTTTCTCCTCCCGAAAGCTGCATCATATTCTGCAGTTTCTTCCCCGGAGGCTGAGCGATAATATGGATTCCCGCTTCCAAAATATCCGCATCGGAATCCAGTTCTATCCTTCCGCTTCCTCCGCCGAAAAGCTCCTTAAAAACCTGATCGAATTCCCGGCAGATATGAGCAAACTGCTCTTCAAACTGCTTTTTCATTCCCAGATCGAGCTCTTCGATAATTTTTAAGAGCTCTTTCTCGCTGTCGGAAATATCCTCATATTGGGTTCGCATGAGTTCATAACGCTCATGCACCTCTTTATAATCTTCAATCGCGTTGACATTGACATTTCCCAGTTCTCTGATGCATTTTTTCAACTCTTCTATCTGCTTCCCGAAATCCGTATCTTTCGGGAAGCTGCTCTCTTCGAGAGCTTTTGCGCTCTGATAGCTCAGCTCGTATTCCGTCCACATATAAGAGCTGAGAGAGGAAAGTCTCTCCTGCGCCTTTTCCTTCTGCCCCGAGATCCTGTAATGTTCCTTATCCAGTCCCGCCTCCTCCTTGGAGAGTGCATCGCTTTCTTCAAAGATCCGCTTCATTTGCAGGCTTTTTTGCTCTTTTTCTCGGCTTTTCTCCTCCAGGCGAAGCTGCATATTCTCTATCGCCGCATTGAAGGAAAGGATCTCCTGCGTCTTTTTCCTGATTTCCTCTTCTTTTTCCTCCACTGCCCGCTTTCCGCTTCCGATTCCGGTAAGCAGCTCCTTTCTTTCCTCCCGCAAAGAATCCGCCTCTCCTTCCAGCTCCTTGAGGGTTTCTTTTGTAAAGCGCAGGCTTTGCTCTATGGAAGCAATTTTAAGCCTCGCCGCTTCAAGCTCTGCGGCAAGATCCTCCCTCTGCTTTTTTTCTTCCTCCAGATCCTTGATTTGCTCTGCCACAAAAACTTCAATATCGCTGTTTTTGGTTTCCAATCTGGAGATTTCGCTGCTGACCTCTCCCTTCTCCGACAGGAGTTCTTCCACCTCCTGATCCAACCTGATTTTTTCATTCAAAAAATCCGTGGAGGCATCCTTTAATTCTTCGATCTTATCCGCAAAAGAAGCCACCTGAAATCCGAGGGCGGAGCGTTCGATCAGTGCTTCCTGCCTGCTTTCCCGATATCCTGCAAGATTCGTTTTCAAGATCCCGAGCTCTTCCAGAATTTTCTTTTCCTCCCGGCGCAGTTCTTCATTTTTTTGAAGGCAGATATTCAGCTCTTCTTCCAGTTCTTCAATCTCTCGCTTTCTTCCGAGAAGATTTCCGCTGTTTTTAAATGCTCCTCCGCTGATAGAGCCGCCCGGACTCAGCGACTCTCCTTCTATCGTCACGAGTCTGTGCTCGTAATGATGTTTTTTTGCAATGGCAACCGCATGATCGATATGGTCTACAACATAAATCCTACCAAGCAGGCTATCGAAAAGATCCCGATATCTTTCCTCCGTCTTAATCAGTGAAGCTGCCGTCCCGATTACCCCTTTTTCGGAAAGCAGCGCTTCCGAAGAGGAAGTCTTCTTGTTTTTTATCGCACTTAAGGGAAGGAAGGTCGCCCTGCCGAATTTGTTTTTTTTCAGATATTCAATCAGGATTTTCGCGGTTTCCTCGGAATCCGTAACGATGTTTTGAATTCTCCCCCCGAGTGCGGTCTCTATCGCGGTTTCATACTCCTTTTCCATCGTGAGCAGATCTGCGAGTACGCCGTGTATCCCCCGAACCCTGTCTCTGGTTTCCATGATTTTCTTAATCGAATTTCCGTATCCGTCATATCTTTCGGCAATATTCTTCATGGATTCCAGCCTTGCCGATGCTCTTCTGTAATGATTTTCCAGCTCCGAAATATTTTTGGCGATTCCGGAGGCGTTCTTTTCTTCCTCCTTCAGCGCAAATTCCGCACTTTGGATCTGCCCGTCCAAGCCGGAGATTTTTTCTTCCAAGTCTTCCAGCTTGGTTTTTTCCTCTCCGTATTTTTTTACCAGGCTGCTTTCTTCGGATTTGATCTGTAAAAGCTTTCCCGAAATCTCGCTTTTTCTGATCCGGATCTGCTCCATCAGCGTTTCCACTCTCTGCCCCTTGGAAGAAAGCTCCGCTTTTTCATGAATCGTATTGATGATTCCCGATTTTGCTTCCTCTATCTTCCGGTCGAGGAGCATGATGCTTTCATCCGCATAAATCAGCTTTTTTTCCGCTTCCTCTCCCGAAATCAGTGCGGTTTTATGCTCCTGCTCGGATGCGGCGAGCTTTTTTTGCTGTTCTTCCAATCGGGATTCCTTTGAAGAGCACTCTTTTTCTATGCTTTTTATCCGGGAAAGAATATGCTCCTCTCTCGTTTTTTCGGAATGAATCTGTTCTTTTAAAATTCCTATGCTTCCTTCATGCTCTCTGATTCCGATATGGGAAAGACTGATCTCTTCACGCAGTCCCTCGATCTCCTCCTCTTCCTCTTTCACAAGATTTTCCAGCTTTGCATAGCTTTCTTTGAGTCTTTTTGAATCGGCATTGGTTTTTTCCAGCTGCTCCTGAAGAATGCTCTGCGTTTTTGAAAACTCCTCCAGTCTTTCCCTAAGCCTGCCGCTTTCAAAAATAAAATGATGAATCTCGTATTTTTTCAGACTTTCTCTATGTTTCAGATACTCCTTTGCCTTTTCGGACTGTTTTTCCAAAGGTCCTACCTGTTTTTCCAGCTCGGCGAGAATATCATTGATTCGCAGCAGGCTTGCCCTTTCGTTTTCCAGCTTTTTTTGTGCAAGAGCCTTTCTTTTCTTGTATTTTGTAATTCCCGCCGCTTCGTCAAAAAGCTCTCTCCTGTCCTCGCTTTTCTTGCTCAGGATCTTATCTACCTGCCCCTGCCCGATAATGGAATATCCGTCCTGTCCTATTCCCGTATCATCCAGAAGCTCGCTGATATCCTTGAGTCTGCACGGTGATCCGTTGATCATGTATTCGCTCTCTCCGGAACGATACAGCCTTCGGGAAATCGTTACCTCCGGAAAATCTATGGGCAGACTCTGATCGGAATTATCCATTGTAATGGAAACTGCGGCAAAACCCTGAGGTTTTCTCAGCTCCGTTCCGGAAAAAATGACATCCTGCATATTTCCGCCTCTGAGCTGCTTTGCGCTCTGCTCTCCGAGCACCCATCTGACCGCATCGGATACATTGCTCTTGCCCGATCCGTTCGGTCCTACGATTCCCGTAATCCCCTGATGAAAATCAAATACTATTTTATTTGCAAATGACTTAAATCCCTGTACTTCTATCTTTTTCAGATACATGGCTCTCCTGTAAGCAACCGAAGCTCAAGGCATTGCCTCTTTTCGTGCAGATGCCCTCTTCAGCTGCTTTTTTCCTCCGCTTTCACAATACCGAGCCTCTTGAGCGCCTCATGTGCCGCAAGCTGCTCCGCCTGTTTTTTACTGTTTGCCCTTCCTCGCCCGAGCTCCCGATCTTCCAGATGAACCGAAACCGAAAACATCTTGGAATGATCCGGTCCGCTCTCGGAAAGCAGACGATATTCCGGCTGATTCCTTCCCTCTCTCTGTATTGCTTCTTGCAGGATAGTCTTGCTATCATAAAAGAAAACCTTGCTTTCGATATCGTTAAGAATAAAATTCAGCACAATTTCTTTTGCATTAGCAAAACCACCATCCAAATAAACCGCTCCGATCAGCGCCTCAAAGGCATCCGATATCAGGCTCGGTCTCAGCCTTCCCCCCGTCGCCTCTTCTCCCTTTCCCAGAAGCAGCACCTCTCCCAGGCCTATCGCCTCCGCACAGTAGGCAAGAGCCGGCTCGCAGACAAATCTCGCCCTTAACTTGGTCAGCTCTCCCTCGCTCTTATCCCGATAACGATAAAAGAAAAATTCGCTGCTGACCAGTTCCAGAACCGCATCGCCCAAAAATTCCAATCTCTCATTCGAACCGCTTTTTCCCATTCTGTATTCGTTTGCATAAGAGCTGTGGGTAAGCGCCTGCTCGAGGTAATGCGGATCTTGAAAATGATAGCCTATCTTTTGCTGAAACGCTTCAAGTTTTTTTTTCAATATCATACTCTCCTCTATATCTTTATAGAAACAGAGAGTTTGCTTCGGCAAACTCTCTGTTTTGGCAGAATCTTAATTTACTGCATTTTTTATCTGCTCTACGGCATCTGCCACGGTAGATATTTTTTCAGCGGCATCCTGAGGTATCTCTATATCGAATTCCTCCTCGATTCCCATGATGATTTGAAAGATATCCAGCGAATCCGCTCCCAAATCATCGATAAAGGTTGAATTCATGCTGATATCATTTTCATCGATGTTCAATACTTCCGCAGTGATTTTTCTCAGTTTTTCAAATTCCATTTTCAATCTCCTCATTATTGTCTAAATGCTTTAACCTTAGTACAGATGCTGTTTTATTCTTCCGAATGAATACTTTCCCGAATCAGCTTATGCAGACCCTTTTCGTGAAACTCTATGCATTGCATGATGGAATTACAGATCTCGTTTGCCTTGGAATTTCCGTGAGCCTTGATGACCAGACCGTTCAGCCCCAAAAGAGGCGCTCCCCCGTACTCCGAGGCGTCAAAAGCCTTCAAGGTTCTCTTCAGCGCGGGTTTGATCAGAAGCGCTCCTATTTTCGATCTGAGATCGCTCATCAGGGCTGTCTTTATTTTGGAAAGAAGAGTCTGTCCGACGCCCTCATATAGCTTGAGAATCACATTTCCGGTAAATGCTTCGCAGACGATCACGTCCGCCTGACCTTTCGGAATCTCTCTCGCCTCAATGCTTCCCGTGAAATTGATTTCCCTGCATTGCTTCAGCAGGGGAAAGCTTTCTTTCACCAGTGCATTTCCCTTTTCCTCTTCCGCGCCGACATTGACGATGGCAACTTTGGGATTGTCTACACCGAGCATTCTTTCCATATAAACCGATCCCATGCGTGCAAACTGAAGCAGGTGCGCAGCCCTTGCATCGACGTTCGCTCCGCAGTCAACGAGGAGAGAAAATCCTTTTTCCGTCGGAATCAGGGGGGCAAGCGGCGCTCTGTGAATCCCCGGCAGCCTGCCGATGACAAGCTGGCTTCCGACCAGCACGGCTCCCGTGCTTCCTGCGGATACGAAAGCGTCCGCTTCCTTATCCTTGACGAGCTTCATCGCACGCACGATGGAGGAATCCTTCTTCCTTCGTATTGCGGCAACCGGAGCCTCCTCATTTTCTATCACCTCGCTTGCGGCGACAAGATGAAGCCTCTCCTTATCATAGTCTTTTCCCTCCAGAAAGCGCTCTATCAATTCCGGCTTTCCGACAAGCTTGATTACCACCTCATTGTTTTCTTTTAATGCCTTTAAACCGCCTTTGACGATTTCTTCCGGCGCATGATCACCACCCATCGCATCCAATGCTATTTTTACCATATTTTACCATGCCTTTCATTGCTTTGGATATACTGGATAAAAGAGTGAGGAAAAGCTTTGCCCGCCCCACCTCGCATCCTGCTTTTATCATCGCTTTCACCGACAAAGAACATGATAAACCATATTTCTTAAAATATCAACCGTTTGCCATAAAAAAACAAGCCTCTGACGAAGCCTGCCTTTTAAGAGTGATCATCAATTTTAATCTTCCGTTGCCACTATCTCACGCTTATTGTAAGCGCCGCAGCTCTTGCAAACCCTGTGCGGCATCATCAATGCGCCACATTTGCTGCATTTTGCGAGGCTTGCCGCCTCCATCTTCCAATTGGCTCTTCTTTTATCTCTTCTTCCTCTGGAAGATTTATTCTTTGGACAAATCGACATGGTAACACCTCCTTACCTTTACATCACAACTTTACCAAGTATACATATTATTTTTATATTTGTCAATCTTTTTATTTATTCTTCTTCCTCATCTTTTGCCCATCCGAAAGCGTATTTTACCGCTTTTTTCCAGAGCCGGATTTTTTGCTTCCTCTTCTCCTCCTCCAGTGAGGGCAGGAAGCGCGCCGCGATTTCATGCTGCGCTCTGATTTCCGAAATATCTTTCCAGTATCCTGTTGCAAGCCCGGCAAGATATGCGGCTCCAAGCGCCGTGCTTTCTATACATACCGGTCTTTCGACGGGAAGATTGCATAGATCGGATTGGGTCTGCATCAGGAAACGATTGACGCTTGCGCCTCCGTCCGTCTTGAGCGCGGCAAGCCTGATTCCCGATTCCTCCTCCATGACCTCCAGCACATCGTTGACCTGGTACGCGATCGACTCAAGCGCCGCTCTGATGATATGGTATTTATTGACTCCTCTCGTAATGCCCAGAATCGTGCCTCTGGCATACTGATCCCAATTCGGAGCGCCCATCCCGGTAAATGCGGGAACGATATAGCAGCCCTTCGTATCGCTTACTTTTCCCGCCATATATTCCGAATCCTCCGCGGAATCGATCAGACGCATTTCATCGCGCAGCCACTGGACGACCGCACCTGCCACAAAGACCGAACCCTCCAAGGCATAACGAAGCTCCCCTCCTCTTTTCCATGCAATCGTAGTCAGCAGGCCTTTTTGAGAATCCACCGGCTTTTCTCCCGTATTCATCAGCAGAAAGCATCCCGTTCCATAGGTGCTCTTTACCTCTCCTTCCAAAAAGCAGTTCTGCCCGAAAAGCGCAGCCTGCTGATCACCGATGGCGGAGGCGATGGCGATCGGCTTTCCGAAAAATTCCGGATCGGTATATCCGTATATTGCCGAGGAATCCCTCACTTCGGGAAGAATCTTTGCGGGAATATCAAATAAAGAAAGCAGCTCCTCATCCCAGCACAGACGATGAATATTAAAGAGCATCGTCCGGGAGGCGTTGGAATAATCCGTGATATGGAGCCTGCCCTTGCTGAGTTTCCAGATGAGAAAGCAATCTATCGTGCCGAAAAGAATCTCTCCTTTTTCCGCTCTGGCGCGCAGCCCTTCGATATGATCCAGAATCCATTTTATCTTGCTCGCCGAAAAATACGCATCCGGAATCAGACCGGTTTTTTTTCGTATCTTCTCTCCCCACTCCCCGGATTTAAGCTCATCGCAGTAAGCGGCGGTTCTTCTGCACTGCCAGACAATGGCGGGATAAACCGGCTCTCCCGTATTCTTATCCCATAATACCGTAGTTTCTCTTTGATTCGTGATTCCGATGGCGGCGATGTTTTCCGCCCCCGTTCCCAGCCTTGCCATCGCCTCCACGGCGACGCCTAGCTGGGTCGACCAGATCAGATCCGCATCATGCTCCACCCATCCCGTCTTGGGATAATGCTGTGCAAACTCCTTTTGCGCCTTCATGCAGATCTTTGCTTCCCGATTGAATATGATGCAGCGGCTGCTGGTCGTTCCTGCATCCAAAGCCATGATATACTGCTGCAAATCCCCATCCTCCCTTCTGACAAAAAAGAGCGGGGATCTTTCGCTCTTTTTGCTTAAAAATCCCCGCTCCCGCAGTTTCTATCCTTTATTCTACAATTCTCTTGGTCTCTCTTGCGATCGCCAATTCTTCATTGGTAGGAATCAGCATAACCTTTACCTTAGAAGCGGGTGAGGAAATCATTGTGAGCTTTCCTCTTACATCATTTGCCGCATCATCGATTTCTACGCCGAGATAGCCCAAATAAGAGCAGATCTCCTTGCGTCCCTTCTTATCGTTTTCACCGACTCCCGCGGTAAACGCAATCGCATCCACGCCGTTCATCGCCGCCGTATATGCGCCGATATACTTTGCCACCCTGTACATAAAGGCCTCCAGCGAGATTTTTGCAAGCTCGTTTCCTTCGTCCGCCGCCTTTTCGATATCTCTGAAATCGGAAGAGATTCCGCCGCTCAATCCGAGCACGCCGGATTTTTTATTAAGGATATTTAAAATCTCATTGACGTCCTTACCCTCTTTATTGGCAATAAACTGAATAATCGCAGGATCGATGTCTCCGGAACGGGTTCCCATAATGAGTCCCTCCAGAGGAGTCAGTCCCATCGAAGTATCTACGCATTGACCGCCGATCGAAGCGGATATGGACGCGCCGTTGCCGAGATGGCATACGATAACCTTCGCATTCTTCGGGTCGAGATTTCCGAAACGGATCGCCTCGCCGGATACGAATTTATGGCTGGTTCCGTGAAAGCCGTAGCGTCTCAGAGCATATTTCTGGTAATATTCGTCCGGTATCGCATATCTGCATGCCTTCTGGGGCATGGACATTCCGAATGCGGTGTCGAATACGACAACATTCGGCGTACCCGGTATTGCAGCCTCGGCGGCCTCGATTCCCATAAGGTTTGCGGGATTATGCAGAGGACCGAGATCGAAGCATTCGCGAATGCCCTCTTTAACCGCCTGATCCACGAGCGTGGAATCGCTGTACTTCATTCCGCCGTGAACCACACGGTGACCTACCGCGGAGATCTCCTTAACATCCGATATCACGCCGTGCTGCGGGTCGGAAAGCGCATCCATAACGAGCTTGATCGCCGTATTATGATCGGGCATCAGGCATTCCACGATATGCTTATCTTTTCCCACAGGCTCATGAACGAGTCTGGACCCCTCGATTCCGATTCTTTCACAAAGACCTTTTGCAAGAACTTCCTCATTCGACATATCGATGAGCTGGTACTTTAAAGAAGAGCTTCCGCAATTGATTACCAATACTTTCATTTATCTTATCTCCTTGCTTATTATTTATTGACTCTCATTTTTGCAGCCGTTTATTTGTTTTCCGCAGCAGCCTGTACCGCCGTGATCGCAACCACGCCGACAATATCCTGCCATGAGCAGCCTCTGGAAAGATCGTTCACCGGTCTTGCGATGCCCTGGCAGAGCGGTCCGTAGGCTTCCGCCTTGGCAAGTCTCTGCACGAGCTTATATCCGATATTGCCCGCATCAAGATCGGGGAATACCAAAACATTGGCATGTCCGGCAACCTTTGAGCCTGGTGCCTTGCTCTGTGCGATTTCCGGGATGATCGCCGCATCAAGCTGCAGCTCTCCGTCAAGAAGAAGATCGGGAGCCTGTTCTTTTGCGATTCTGGTCGCTTCCACCACCTTATCCACATCCGCATGAGAAGCGCTTCCCTTCGTCGAATGGCTCAGCATTGCAACCTTTGCCTGTTTCTGAACCAGAAGCTCGAAGCTCTCCGCCGAAGAAATGGCGATGGAAGCAAGCTTTTCCGGATCGGGATTTTGCTCAAGTCCGCTGTCCGCAAAAATAAAGGTGCCCTTCTCGCCGAATTCGCAGTCGGGAACCTCCATCAGGAAGAATGCGGATACCAGCTTCGTTCCGGGCTTGGTTTTAATCAGCTGGAGACTCGGTCTCAATGTGTTTGCGGTAGAGTGGCATGCGCCGCTCACCATGCCGTCCGCATCACCGCTCTTGATCATCAGGCAGGCATAGTATGCATAATCGCTCGTCATAATCTTCCTTGCCTCTTCATGAGTCATTCCTTTCGACTTTCTGAGTTCGACGAAGAGATCCTCATACTGCTGCGATTTTTCATAGGTATTGGGATCTATAATCCTTGCACCCGTGATATCACAGCCCGCCGAGTATTTTTCCACTTCCTCCGGCGTTCCGATAATAATCAGATTTGCGATTCCCTCTTTTAAAATTGTTTCTGCCGCTTTAAATGTTCTGGCATCCATTGACTCCGGCAGGACGATCGTCTTTTTTGCAGACTTTGCCTTCGCCTTAATCACGTCGATAATGCTCATTATGTTTTTCTCCTTTCATTCATTGAACCGACATTACTCATAAATGCCGATTTTTTCATTCCAATTATAGTATATTTTGAGTAGTAAATACAAGCATTATCTTTTAAAATTTGTAGATTTTTTAAAATTTTAATGCTATATTATCTTTCTATAAAATATCGAATGCAAAAATTCGTTCTTCGATGCGCTTTCACTTTCTCAATTTGTTTTCAGGGGTTATGGGGATGAATACACAAGAATCCGGCAGCGCTTGGGAAGCTGCGCAAAATAAGAAAAAAATACTCGGGATCGTGGCGGAATACAATCCTTTTCATCACGGGCATAAATATCAGATCGAGCAGGCAAAAAAACAATCCGAAGCCGACTATGTGATCATTGCGATGAGCGGGCATTTTGTGCAAAGAGGGGAGCCTGCGATCTACGACAGCCATCTCCGGGCGGAAATGGCTCTGCGCTGCGGAGCGGACGCCGTATTTGAGATTCCCTGCGCATTTTCTACCGCCTCTGCGGAGGATTTTGCCGGATATGCGCTCAGATTATTGGAGGGTCTGGGGGCGGACTGTATTTCCTTCGGCGTCGAAAACGCCGAGGAGGAGGAGTTAAGAATTCTGGCAAAGCTTCTTCTTAAGGAGAGCGAGCAGTTTCAGGCAATGCTCAAAAAACTCCTTGCCCGGGGCATGAGCTTTCCCCTTGCCCGGGAAAAAGCATTATCCCTTGAGCTCAGGAGAAGGGAATATTCCGAGGATTTCATCATGAGAAGCGAAGAGCTCCTGCGTTCTCCGAATAATATTCTTGCTCTTGAATACATCAAATCCCTGATCCGCATGCGCTCTTTGATGAAACCCGTATTGATCCGGAGAGAGGGAAGCGCTTACCATTGCGGCGAGCTTGAAAAGGACCGCTTTCCCTCGGCGACCGCGATTCGAAGGCTGATCCGGGAGGAAAGAGATCTCCAAAAGCTTCGATACGCACTGCCCGATCCCGTGCTTGAGCTGATCAAAGAGGCAAGACCCTTGTTTGCGGATGATTTTTCCTTCCATCTTTACCGTAAAATCAGAGAATGCTCCTATGCGCAGGATTCCCTGGAAGAGTTTTGGGATATTTCAAAGGAGCTGGGAGACAGGATCAGCCGGCGCATTCTCCTTTCCTCCTCCTATGCAAAACTCGTTGAAGAAATGAAAACCAGACAATATACCTATACCAGAGTATCCAGAGCGCTCTCCCATATTCTTTTGAATATCAAAAAGAAGGAAATGGAAAAATTCAAAGCAGAGGACTATGCCCCCTATGCGGCATTGCTCGGTTTTCGCTCGACGGAGCTGCTTCGCCTCATAAAAAAAAGGAGCACTCTGCCCCTGCTTTCCAAACTCTCCGCGGCATCAAAACTGCTCCCTCCTTCCTCTTACGCGCTCTTTACAAAGGAGAGTTTTGCCGCGGAGCTCTATAATTCCGTTTATTTCGAAAAATATGAGGCATTCCTGCCCGAAAGGTTCCGGCGAAGAATCATCAGGATGTTTTAAGCGGAGGCTGCATAATGCCGATCTTTGCAAGGCAAAGCTTTTTCATATGGCGCTTTGCCTCTTCCCCGACCTGCCCGATCTTTAAAAATCCGATGGAAACCGTCAGATCGGAACGAACACAGAGCTCGCAGTTGGGGCTGTCCCCGTTCATCCCGCTGTTGATATCCGCACTGATGATATAGGCAGAGCTTGCGTTGATTTTTCGGATCAGCTCCGCAACTTCTTTCTTCAGTTCTCCCTGAAATCCCGTCCCGTAAATACAGTCCACGATGATATCAAACCCGCCAAGCTCCGTATCTTCGGAATATAAGATATATTCTATCCCTTTTTCCCTGCAAAGATCAAAATAATATTTTCCCTCTTTTGAAAACTTCTCTTTTAAGAGGATCAAAAGAGGGGGATTTCCGATGTCAAAGAGGCGGGAAGCAAGCACATAGCCGTCTCCCGCATTATTACCGCTTCCGCAGACGATTGCGATTTTTCCCCTCCAGCTCTTTTCCTGCTCCACGAGCTGAAAGATTGCCTCTCCCGCTCTGCGCATCAGCTCTCTCCCATCCGTATGATTTGCTATCGTATAAGCGTCCGCCTCTCTCATCTCAAGAACGCTCAGTATTTTTTGCTCCATTCCGACTCCTTCTTTATGCCAAAAGCTGAGTATAGTCGATGATGTATCGATCGGAAAGACGGATTTTTTCCTCCTTCATATGGAGAGAAAAATCGTCTTCCACCGCATACACCGTCATTCCGGCAGTTTTCCCCGCAATGATTCCGGCGGGAATATCCTCAAAAACCAGACAGTTCTCGGCTTTTTCCCCGAGAATATCCGCGGATTTCAGATAGATTTCCGGATGGGGTTTTCCCTTTTCCACCTCACAGCCCGTCAGCACATTATCGAAAAATGATTTGATATGCAATGCATCCAATACCGCATCCACGATATTTCTTCCGTTGCTGGTGGCGATCCCGGTTTTGATTCCTCTTTTTTTGAGCTGACGAAGAAAGTCCAAAACTCCTTTTTTCAGCGGCACCTCATGGCGATATTTATGGATGGACATTTTCTCCCAATCGGCTTTAATCTCCTCTATCGTATCCTGCAAGGAAAATCGTTCCTTGAAATATACCGCCGTTTCGGAAAAAGTCATTCCTTCTATCGCTTTTTCCAGATCTTTTGGACAGCTGATGCCGTATCTTCCGAGATACTCTCTGTCTATGCTTCCCCAGATCCACATGGAATCGATCAAAGTGCCGTCCAAATCAAAAATACAGGTTGTAATATGCTGATCCATCATTATCTCTTCCTTAAAATATCAATTTCTTCAAGGCTCAGGCTTCGGCTCTCTCCCGGAGCGAGTTCCTCCTCATCAAGCCAGAGCCCTCCGAATCCTATTCGCTTCAAATACAGAACCTTTATGCCCAGCGCCTGAAACATCCTCTTTACCTGATGAAACTTTCCTTCGGTAATCGTAATTCTGGCTTCGCTCTCCCGGGCGGAAGAAGAGAGAATCTCCAGCTTTGCCGGCTTTGTCGTATATTCGCCGTTCAAAGAAATTCCTTCCCCCATCCTCTCGACTTCCTCCTCTCCCAGAGCCTTATCCACTCTTACATAATAAGTCTTATCCACATGCTTTGAGGGCGAGAGCAGATCATGTGCAAGCCTGCCGTCATTGCTGATCAGCAAAAGCCCTTCCGTGTCCAGATCCAGCCTCCCCAGCGGAAAGAGATCCTTCCTCCTGCTCGATACCAGCTCCATTACCGTCCTATGCTCCTTATCGCTTCTTGCACTGACATAGCCCGCCGGCTTATTGAGCATGATATATTCATGGGAAAGATAGCTGATCTCCTTTCCGTCAAGGCAAATCCTGTCTCTCTCGGGATCCACCTTTAAATTGCTTTTTAATATGCTTTCCCCGTTTACCGAAATCCTTCCTCCTTCGATCAGCTTCTTCAGCTCCTTTCTGCTTCCGAGGGAAAGCTCTCCAAGCAGTTTATCCAAACGCATGGAGCCCATCAATTCCACCTCCATCCGGGGTAGTACTTATTCTTGCATCTGCCTTGCTCCTGCTTGACAAAGCCGAGGGGGAAACGATCCACGCAGAGCAGGCGGTACCCCTTATATTCCTCCTCCGTTTCCACCGTCTCTCCCTTCAAATATTTGATCACCCTCTCATCCTCAAGCGAAAGAAGGAGGGGAAAATCCCATTCCTCTGCTCTGAGATTCATTGCCAGCGCCTGAGAGGGCTCAAATCTTTCGTTGCGCATTCTGCCCAGAAGGAGCCCCGTGCGAAGATAATGAAGGGAAGGATCGGTTTTGTGGTGCTCCGGCAGATAATAGATATATTCTCTATTGCAAAAAAATCTTTTCGGATCCCACTCTCTTTGGATATGGGAAAGAAATTGCAGGCAGTCCTTCGGAAGCTTAAAGTCCGGAAAATAACCCTCCGGCTTTTTTAATCCCTTTTTCCTTCCCTTTCCCCGCATCAACGCTTCCTCCTCGTTTGCATCTTCGGATTTCCTGAGCTTTGCGATAAAATGCCCCTCTCCCTCGAGCCGATGAGGGAAGAGACGGATACAGTGCCTTAAGCGCTTTGAGGGGGAAAATCCCTCTTTTAACTCCACCTCCTCGAGTGAGAAATCCCTATGCCCTTCCAAAAAACGCTCTATGCTGCCCTCATCCTCAAGCTCGGAATAGGTACAGGTGGAATAGAGCAGGCCTCCTCCCGGTCTCAGCATTTTTGCCGCCTCCTTGAGGATGGAATCCTGTATCGGCGCAAAAAATTCCGGTCCGCGTTTTTTATATGCGCTCAGGACCGCAGCATCCTTTCGGAACATTCCCTCTCCGGAGCAGGGGGCATCCACTAAAATACGGTCAAAATATCCGGAATAGACTCTTGAAAGTTTTGCGGGATCTTCACAGGAGAGCATGGCGTTTCCTATGCCGAAGAGCTCGATGTTTTTAAGAAGCGCTTTCGCCCTGCTCGCGCTCGGATCATTCGAATACAGCACACCGCTGCCCTGAAGCCTTGCACCGAGCTCGGTGCTCTTCCCTCCGGGAGCCGCGCAAAGATCCAGAACCTTATCTCCTTCTTCTATCTCGAGAAGGGATGCGGGAGTCATTGCGGAAGGCTCCTGTAAATAGTAGAGTCCCGCATAATAATAGGGATGCTTTGAAAATCTGTCGTTTTCATCGGTATAATATCCGTTTTCTATCCAGGGAATTTCTCTGAGATCTTTTTGTATTCTTTTCAGGAATTCCTCTTTGCCTATTTTTAGCGAATTCAGACGAATTCCGTAAAACGGCTTTCGATTCAGACTCTCGACATAATCGGCATACTCATCGCCGAGCAAATTTTTCATCGCCGCCAGATATTCTTTCGGCATATCATTCAGATTTGGCATAAGCTCTCCCCGTATTTCGGATTTTCCGATTATAAATAAGGGCTGCAGCAAATAGCGCACAGCCCGAAAAATCCTTATTCAAACCCTTCTACCATAACCTCTCCTATGCTGCCGGAGAGTTCGTTGCGATTCTGCGTTACCGTATCATAGCTGCTCTGCAGGGTGGAAATATAATGTTCGAATCTTCCCTGCGCTCCCTCCATGGAATGGCTGATGATGGTCTGCAGATTCTTTAAAATATCATCCGTATACCGGATTGCGGAGGTCTTAATATTATTCGCTTCATTCGTCGCGCTTTCAAGGATCGCCTGCGCCTGCGTATTCGCATCATCGATCAGCTTATTGGCGGTTTCATACGCCTTCTGCATTACCTCATGCTCATCGACAAGCTGCTCCGTCAGCCGGTTAGCCTCCGCAACAATGCTCTCTGCCTGGTTTCTCGCCTCCCGGATAATCGCTTCCTGATTGCTGATGATTTTCTGATACTGCTTAATCTCACCGGGAATATTGTCTCTGAGCTCGATCAAAAGCCCGTTGAGCTCCTCCTTATTCACGGTAATCTTTGTCGTTGAAAGCGGCTGCAGCTTACAGCTCTCAACATAGTCCTCTATCTCACCTATAATCTGTTCTATCCTTGCCATACGCTCTCCTTATTTTATCAGTTGCATTTTTTTTATAATTTTTTCTGCCACTCGTTTATCGACGAAAGCACTGATATCTCCATGAAACGAAGCAATTTCTTTAACGATGCTGGAACTTAAATAGGAATATTTTAAGCTTGTGGTCAAAAACACGGTATCGATTTCCGGGGCGATCACCTTATTCGTCTGCGCCACCTGAAGCTCAAATTCGAAATCCGTAACCGCTCTCAATCCCCTGACGACAATATTGGTATTTCTCTCCCTCGCAAAATCGACCAAAAGACCGTCAAACTCCCTGACCTCTACATTTTTCATATCCGAGGTGATTTCTTCAATCATTTTAACACGTTCGGAGGTGGTGAACAAGGGCGTCTTGGTTTTATTATTCAATACCGCCACAATCAGAGTATCGAACATTTTGGAAGCCCTTTCGATGATATCCAGATGTCCGTTGGTCACGGGATCAAAGCTGCCCGGATAAACTGCTGCCGACATTCTCCTGCCTCCTTCTGATAAACACATGCTTATTGGATTTGTATTCTTTGATTTTCAGAACATCCCATTCCTTTAACAAATCCTCTGTCTCTGTCTTTTTTGAAAGCTCTATTATAATCAAAGATTCCTGATTAATCAAATCCATTTTTATTAATCTTTTTAAAATTTCCTCCTCCTCTTCTCTCTCATACGGAGGATCGATAAATACGATATCGAATGCTTCTTTCTCGGTTTTTTCAAGTCGGTTCAATGCCGTGAGAGCATCCATCCGAAGAATTTTCGCCCTCTCTTCCAGCTTGGTATGGCGCAGATTTTCTTCTATGCAGGAAAGCGCCCTCCTGTCCTTATCGACAAAAAAAGCCTTTTTTGCTCCTCTGCTCAGCGCCTCTATGCCTATGGCTCCGCTTCCCGCAAAGAGATCGAGGAAAATACATCCCTCTATCTTATCCTGCAATATATTAAACAAGGTCTCTTTGATTCGATCCGTAGTGGGTCTGACCTCTTTTCCTTCTACGGTCTTTAGTAAAAGCCTTCTCGCGCTTCCGGCGATAACTCTCATCTTTCTGCCTCTTTTCTTTTATCGAAGTACGGATCGAAAAACTGCTATTCCCTGTTTTCGAGCGGAGGGCTTCCCATGCTCGTATCGATTCCCGGACCCTTTTCTTCTTTTTTGATCTTTCCGCCTTCCGATCCCGGTCCCGAGGAAGCACCCTTGCTGCTCTCCATTCCGGGTCCGTTTTGGTTGATCCTGATCGGAGGATTTTTCGGAGGCACGGTTTCTTGTACGGAAGAAGCTCCTGTGCTCTCCCTGAGCGCCGCCTCCGAGCTCTGCGTCGGAGTACTCTCTGCCGGAGTGCTCTGCGCCGGAGCGCTTTGGGCGGGAGCCTGCCTTGGGCTCTTCTTTCTTCTCCTCTTCTTCTTTTTTCTGGTGGAGGACTGTGTTTCACCCGTGGAGGGCTGCACCTCTTCCTGCCCTCCGGTTTGCGCATTGGCGGCAAAAGACTCAGCTGCGGCTTGCGTGGCGGCAGGAGCCGCTTCCGCTTCGGCAGGGTTTCGCGCCGGCGCCCTTTCCTTTACTGTGCCCTCCGCCGTCTCTGCCGGGATCTGCACCTCTTCTCCTGTCGTTCCGGGTTCCGCATTGATATTTTTCGGCGTCCTTCCGTCCTCGTAATAGCAGATTACCGGGGCTCCGGTCTCGATGTTTTCATACAGAATTTCCGCATTTTGGGGAGGAAGATTGATACAGCCGTGAGAACCTCCGTTTTTATAGATTTCTCCGCCGAAGCTCTCTCTCCAATTTGCATCATGAAATCCTATATTTCCGTTAAATGGCATCCATTTTGCGACATTCGCATTATAGTCCTCTCCCTTGAGAACCGCATTTTCCTGCTTATAGGCGATCTGATACACGCCCGCGGGAGTGAGAAAGCCTTTGGCTTCGTCTCCGGATACGATATCCGACTCCATCACAAGAGAGCCTTCCTTATAAAAATAGAGCTTCTGCTTGCTGAGATTGACTTCCGCATAGGTATTGCCGTAATCCTTGTCGCCGAATGCGGCAGCCCTCTTCGAAAATTCGGGTTTTCTGCCCTCGATGACCTTGCCCTCCGATACCATGGCTTTAATCGCGGCGGCTTCCGCAATCTGATTGACCTTCCATCCGTAGTTCCCGCCCGTGAGAATGATCTGCATTCCCTCATGCGTTTGAAATTCTTTCGGTCTGTAAACGGTATTATATGCCTTGGAAAGCTCGGCAACAAAATCATCCGCCTGCGTGTAATCGATCATATTGTTTGCACTCTGATTCGGACTGATCCATTGATGAATCTCCTCCGCATCGAGGATGACTCCCTTATCATACTGAATGGAGGACGAAACATAGCGGTTAAGCAGATCCAGCTTGGATTTCAGATTCGGATCATCCTTAAGAATCGCCGGCTTTTGATAGAGCGAATAAGAAGGATCGTCCAGATCGATCTCCTTTTCCAGAGTGAGCACCGCGTGGCGCACCTCCTTCCTCGCCTTTTCGATATCGATCAGCGTCCCCTGCTCTTCGGGATTGATCCGATACCCTATGCCCTCGATATAATCGGATATCGAGGCATCCTGCGGCGATTTCATGAGGGCGGGATCGAAAGCGTACAGACCGGAAAGAGCTGAAGAAAGCTTATCCTCATCCAATCCTGTCATCGTACTGATCTTAATATCCGTACGCCCCCTCAGGTTCCCTGCCCAAAAATAGATGTTTTGCCCGCTGACATAATCTTCCAGAGCCTCATCCATCAGATAGCTCAGACCGACATCCTCTCCCTTCAGCTGCTGGGGCTGATTCCCTCTCGATTTAAGATTCAGCGCATAGCTTCCGGTCAGTTCTTCAATTTCCTTTTTGACTCTCTGCACCGTTTTCCCGGAAGCATTGATTCCGTTAACATAAGTATTCGGGAAAAATCTGCTGCGGAATCTCTGCGAATAAATTACATAAGAAATACCGCATAATAAAAGAAGGGTATAAAGAAACAGAAATACCTTCGATATATGCCTCCTTTTTCTTCTTCTGGAACGTCCTCTGATCCTGTTTTTTTCGCTAAGCGTTCTTTTTCCCCGCGATCTTAAAACTCTCCCTTGCTCCTCCGCCTGTATTCTCATTTTTCCCCTTTTTACCCCTCCATAAACATAGTCTTTGCTTACAGATTGAATCGGAAATCCTGCCTATAGCGCAAAATTCTTTGATCCAGTTTTTCCTTCTCGATATCGCTTAAGATGATCTCCTGATTATGCAAAATTGCCGCGGACCGCTCCGCCGCCGCAAAAATCTCGGTATCGTCACAGATATCCCCGAGAGAAAACATCAGCTCTCCGCTCTGCATCAGCCCGAAAAGCTCTCCGGGACCTCTGAGTTTGAGATCCTGGGCCGCAATATAAAATCCGTCATTGGAATTTGCGATGATTTCCAGTCTTTTTTTTGCATTTTCGCTATCGCTGGTTCCTACAAAGATGCAGTAACTCTGCGCCTTTCCCCGACCGACTCTGCCTCTGAGCTGATGCAGGGAGGCGAGCCCGAAACGCTGCGCATCTTCTATCAGCATAACCGTAGCATTCGCAACATCGACGCCGACCTCTATTACCGTAGTGGAAATCAAAATATTTGTCCTTCCCCGGACAAAATCATCCATTACCCTGTCTTTTTCATTTTGCGGCATCTTCCCGTGTATAATATCTATATTATAGTTTTTCAGTGCGGTTTTGGCAAGTTTTTCCCTATAGTCAAATACATTTTCCGCCTCCAGATGCTCGCTTTCCTCCGCCAGCGGACAGATAATATATGCCTGATGACCTTTTTGCAGCTCCTTTTGAATATGTGCATATGCCTTATCTCTTTGTTTTGCTCCGATCAATGCGTTTTTTATCGGCAGCCTGCCCTCGGGCTTGCTTTCTATTGTCGAAATATCCAGATCTCCGTATAAAATCAGCGCAAGCGTTCTCGGAATCGGAGTTGCGCTCATGACCAGAACATGAGGACGGCTTCCTTTTTTCTCCAGACTTTCTCTCTGTCTCACGCCGAATCTGTGCTGCTCATCGGTAATCACCAGAGCAAGCCTTGCAAATTCCAGCCCCTCCTGAATCAGTGCATGGGTTCCGATCAAAATATCGATCTCATGGCTGCGGGCTCTTTCATAGACCTCCAAACGCTCCGCCTTGCTCATCGACCCCGTCAAAAGTGCGGTTCTCGGCGCTTTTTTTGCCTTGCCCCACAGCTTTTCCAAGCTTTGATAATGCTGCTTTGCCAATACCTCGGTCGGCACCATGATCGCTCCCTGATATCCGTAAAAGAAGCCGACATAGAGGGCAGCGGCGGCAACCATCGTTTTTCCGGATCCCACATCCCCCTGAAGAAGGCGGTTCATCACCCTCCCTCTTTTCATATCGCAAAGAATCTCCGATATCGCATTTTGCTGATCTTTGGTCGGAGAATAGGGAAGCAGCTTAAAAAAGCTTTGCAGAGGCGCCTGCTCATCCCCGATGGGGAAAGCGCTCTCCAGCCCGCGATTCTCTTCTTTCATTCTGCGGATATAGAAGAGAAAGAGGAAAAAATCATCGAAAATAAAGCGCTTTTTTGCTTCCTCCGCTTCCGAAGCGCTCACGGGCTGATGAATCTTGCAAAGCGCTTCGTGATAAGTAAGAAGAGAACAATCTTTTAGAATAAACCTCGGAAGATAATCCTCCTGGGGAGGAAGCTTCCTGAGCACGGCATCGATCTGACGGATCAAAAGCGAGTTGCTCAGTCCCGCGGTAAGCGGATAGACCGGCTTTAAGAATCCGAGCTCCCTTTCATATTCCTCTTCGGTATAAATGCTCGGATGCTCCAAAAAGGCCTGCCTGTTTTTTAAGACGAGTCTTCCGACAAAGACATAGCGCTGCATGCTCTTGAGCCGATATGCGATAAAAGGAGAATGGTACCATATGGCTTCGACCTTTCCGCTTTCATCAAAGAGCTGAGCCCGAAGGATTTTGCGGGAGGAGGGGGAGAGCCTCGGAGCACCCTCAACGCTTGCAAAAATCGCCGCTCTTTCCCCCTCTTTCCATGCGGATATGGGTCTCGTCTTTGTAAATTCAATATATCGCTGCGGAAAATGCAGGAGCAGATCCCCTATTGTTTTAATATTCAGTTTTCCAAGAATTTCCTCTGTTTTTTTCCCGACTCCTTTTAAGGAAGAAATTCTCTCTTCCAGCATCCGGGCTCCTCCTTTTTTGCTCATATTCATTCAAGAAGGGGGCTGCCGCAAAATCCCGCATACCGGGCGATAATCCCCGTATATGCCGGATCTTTCCGCGGCAACCCCTGTATGAATCTCGGTAAAACTACTCTACCGATACGATATAATAATAAACCGGCTGATCTCCCTTATGCAGCTCTATCTCCACTCCCGGAAAGAGCGCTTCGATTTTTCCGAGAACTTTTTGCGCTTCCTCCTCCTGAATATCCGCTCCGTAATAAATGCTGACAAGCTCGGAATCCTCCTCAATCAATTTCTTCAGCGATTCCGTAAGCGCATTGTCCACGGAGGATTCGACGGCGATAATCCCCTGATCGGAGATACCCATGATATCTCCCTCCTTGATCTCGTATCCGTCTATGGAGGTGTCTCTGACCGCATAGGTAAGCTGCAGGGATTTGATCTCTTCGATGCTTTCATTCATCGTCCGGATATTTTCCTCCACACTCTCCTCCGGCATAAAGCAAATCAATGCGCAGATACCCTGAGGGATGGTTTTTGTCGGTATAACATGGATTCTCTTATCCGATACCATCTGAGCCGCCTGCTGTGCGGCAAGAATAATATTCTTATTATTCGGAAGAATAAAGATATCCTCGGCGTTTACTCTGCTGATGGCATTGAGCATATCCTCCGTGCTCGGGTTCATCGTCTGTCCGCCCTCGATAATATAATCGACGCCTATCCCCTTAAAGATTTCGCTCAGCCCCTCTCCTGCGGAGACACTGATGAATCCGTTTTTCTTCCGCGGCATCGCCTTGTTTTTTTCTCTCAGCGCAGCCTGTTCCGCCGCAAGGCTCTCCGAATTCTTAATCAGTCTTTCCCTGTGCTCCTCCCTCATATTATCGATCTTGATCCGCGAGAGGGAGCCGTGAGTAAGGGCTTTTTGCAGGGCAAGTCCGGGATCGTTCGTATGAACATGAATCTTTACATATTCACTGTCCGCCACACATACGATGGAGTCTCCGATCGATTCGAGGAAGCTCTTAAGCTCCTCTTCCTGATTTTCATCCAGCTCTTTTTCCAGATTAATGATAAATTCCGTGCAATATCCGAATTTAATATCGGAGGTATCGATATTCTCGGCATCCACATAATGAGAGGGTCTTGCCGAAGGGGATTCGGAGATAAATTTCGAATAATCCACCTCGACTCCGCATATCGAATCGTAAATTCCCTTTACGATTTCCATCAATCCCTGTCCGCCCGAATCCACTACCCCCGCCTGCTTCAGAACGGGGAGCATTTGCGGAGTCTTTGCAAGCACTCTGTTGCCCTCTTCATAAATCTCTTTCATAAACTCTTCTATTTCCGGCGTTTCGGAAGCGATTTCCATCGCTTTATTGCTCATGCCCTTCGCAACGGTCAGTATCGTTCCCTCTTTCGGCTTCATTACCGCCTTATACGCCGTCTCCACCGCCTTTTCCAAACCCGCGGCAAGCACCAAAGTATCCGCGCTTTCATACTCTGCAAGCACCTTTGTAAGACCTCTTAAAAGCTGAGAGAGAATTACGCCGGAATTTCCCCTCGCTCCCCTGAGAGAGCCCGAAGAAATCGCCTTGCACAGCTCCGCCATGCTCTCGTTTTGAAGAGCCGAAACCTCCTTTGCCGCCGACATGATGGTCATCGTCATATTTGTTCCGGTATCCCCGTCGGGAACGGGAAACACATTCAATTCATTGATCCACTCTTTTTTTGCCTCTAAATTTGCGGCTCCCGCCAAAAACGCTTTTTTTAATTCAGAAGCATTCAATTCTGTTAAGCCCACCAGTGCCCCTCCTTAGTCTATAACCCTGACACCTTCGACATAGACATTGATCTTCTCTACTTCCATGCCTGAAAAATGCTCAAGTTTATATTTTACCGTCGAGATTAAATTATCGCAAACCGCAGCTATGCTCACTCCGTATGCAACAATGACGTGAAAATCTATAGTAAGTTTATTGTCGGCTATATTTACATTGATTCCTTTTGTAAGGCTCTCTCTCCTCAGGAGCTTGACCAGTCCGTCTTTCATGCTGATCGCCGCCATCCCCACGATGCCGAAGCATTCAACGGCTTGCAGGCCTGCAAACAGCGCAATCACCTCGCCGCTGATTCGAATCTGCCCCAAGTCATTATTAATCAAACCCTTGCTCATCGCTTTCCTCCGTTGATAAAATGTTTGAAATTTTCATTTAACAGTATAACCTATTTCTATATATTTGGGAAGTTTTATTTAATTAATGCTTGCAAATAGATGGCAGATCTGTTAAGATACATACGTTGCGGACTTTCAGGAAGAGAGTTCAATCCCTGAAAAGGAGGTGTAAACATGGCAAAATGTGCGATATGCGAAAAGGCTGCTCACTTCGGCAATAGCGTGAGCCATTCACACAGAAGATCTAACAAGATGTGGAAAGCGAATATTAAATCCGTTAAGGTCAAGACCGAAGGCGACGCAAAGAAAATTAACATTTGTACTTCCTGTCTTCGCTCAGGCAAGGTTGAGCGTGCCTGATTCACAGCGGTAAATGAAAAAAGGTTCTTCAAGAAATTTCTTTGAAGAACCTTTTTATATTTTAAATTTTTATCAAATTTTTGCTATTTTCCGGCAAGAAGCATTTCTTTCAGGACCTCTCCCGCCAGGGCAAGCGCCTCATCCACGCCTTCGGGATCCTTTCCTCCCGCCTGCGCCATGTTTTTCTTGCCTCCTCCTCCGCCGCCGACCTTCGGCGCGATCCTGCGAATGATGCCTCCGGCATCGGCTCCTCTTTTTACCGCATCCTCTCCTGCCATCGCGATGAGATTTACCTTGTCTTCGTTTACCGAGGCAAGGACGATTACTCCTCCCTCCGTCTTCTCCTTAAGCTGATCTCCGAGGTTTCTGAGCTCGTTCATCTCGACCTGGTTAAGCCTTAGGGCGAGGAATTTCACTCCTTCGATCTCACAGAGATTGCTTTCCGTATCCTTCACCGCCTCCTTGGCAAGCTTGGATTTAAGGCTTTCATTCTCCGACTTCAGCTCCCTTACTTCCTCCAAAAGCGCCCGTACCCTGTCCAGGCTTCCCGCTTCGGATGTTTTGAGCTCTCTGGCGATATCGGAAAATTCCTTTTCCATTTTTTCGTAATAAGAGAGAACTCCCTCTCCGGTAATCGCTTCGATGCGACGGATTCCCGCTGCAATTCCGGACTCGGATAAAATCTTAAATACCGCAATATCTCCGGTGTTTTTTACATGGGTTCCTCCGCAAAGCTCCATCGAGAACTCTCCCATATTGACCACGCGGACGATGTCCTGGTATTTTTCACCGAAGAGAGCGGTCGCCCCTTCTTTTTTTGCGGCTTCCAGCTCCATGCTTCTGGTGCAGACCTCATGCGCCGCCTTGATCTCGCGGTTTACCAGTTCCTCTATTTTTTTCAGATCCTCTGCTGAGAGTGCGGAAAAATGCGTGAAGTCGAAGCGAAGCCTGTTTTGGGCAACGAGGCTGCCCGCCTGCTCCACATGATTTCCCAAAACCTCCTTCAGCACCTTATGCAAAAGATGGGTCGCGCTGTGATTCTTGCAGACCGCTTCTCGATGAGATCTCTCGACCTTCATCCCGACCTTCTCTCCCATGCTCAGGCGACCTTTTTTGAGATAACCGATATGCCCGATCTTCTCCCCCTGCAAATGAATCGTATCCTCAACGATAAACTCGGCTCCGCCGGCAGAAAGAATCCTGCCGATATCTCCGATCTGCCCGCCCATCGTCGCATAAAACGGAGTCCGATCCGTCAGAACCGTTCCCCTGCTTCCTTCCTCCAGGCTTTCCACGATCTCTTCCTCTCCGGTGAGCGCGGTAATCAGCGCCTCGTCCTCCAGCCTGTCATAGCCCGTAAACTCCGTGGAAAGAGAGGGATCAAGGGATTGATATACGGTAATATCCGCTCCCATATAATTTGTCGTCTTTCTTGCCTTGCGCGCGGTCTCCTTTTGCAGCTTCATCGCCGCGTCAAAGCCTTCTTCATCGACGCAATAGCCCTTTTCCGCCAAAATTTCCCTGGTCAGGTCGAGGGGGAAGCCGTAAGTATCATAGAGCTTAAATGCATCCTCACCGCATAGACGGCTTTGCTTTTGCTCCCTCATCCTCTCTTCCATTTCGGCAAGGATGGAGAGACCGAGATCGATGTTTTTATAGAATTTATTTTCTTCCTCCGTCAAAATCTTAAGTATCGTCTCTCTCTTTTCCTCAAGCTCGGGATATCCGTCTTTTCCGGTATCGATTACGGTCTTTGCCAGATCCGCAAGAAACTGATGCTCTATGCCGAGCATTCTTCCGTGCCTTGCCGCTCTCCTCAAAAGCCTTCTGAGCACATATCCCCTTCCCTCGTTGCTGGGCATGATTCCGTCCGATATCATAAAGGTACAGGAACGGATATGGTCCGTGATCAGGCGAAGAGAAACATCCTTGACAGGATCTTCCTGATACGAGATTCCCGCGGTCTGCGCGACCCGATCCAGAAGAGCCCTGACCGTATCCACTTCAAAAATGGATCCGACATCCTGCGAAACCACCGCAAGCCTCTCCAGCCCCATTCCGGTATCGATATTCTTGTTCTCGAGTTCCGTATAGTTTCCTTTGCCGTCATTATCGAACTGGGTAAATACATTGTTCCATACCTCGATATATCTGTCGCAGTCGCATCCTACCGTGCAGCCTTCTTTCTTGCAGCCGTATTTCTCCCCTCTGTCATAATATACCTCCGAACAGGGACCGCAGGGACCGGAACCGTGCTCCCAGAAATTATCCGCCTTTCCGAACTTAAAAATGCGTTCTTTGGGGATTTTGATTTCCTTGTTCCAGATCTCGAATGCCTCATCGTCATCCACATACACCGAAGGATAAAGTCTCTCGGGATTGAGCTCCATCACCTTCGTCAGAAACTCCCATGTCCATTCGATGGCTTCCCGTTTAAAATAATCTCCGAAGGAAAAATTGCCCAGCATTTCAAAAAAAGTGCCGTGCCTTGCCGTTTTTCCCACATTATCGATATCTCCGGTGCGAATACATTTTTGACAGGTCGCCACCCTCCGCTTAGGCGGTATTTCCTGTCCGGTAAAATAAGGCTTTAAAGGTGCCATACCGGAATTAATCAGAAGAAGACTGTTATCATTATAGGGAATAAGAGAAAAGCTCTTCATGACCAGATGATCTTTACTCCTAAAAAAATCCAAAAACATCTTTCTGATTTCATTTACTCCATAATTCTTACTCATTGTTTTCCTCTTTCTTAGCGCTTGAAATATTCTCGCTTCCTGCCTGTGCGGCTTTTTTCGCCTCTTTATGATCTCTGAATTTCTTGCCTGCAAGCACGCCCGCGATAATCAAGACTCCATAAAACAAAGCCTTGACAAAGGTAATGATGATTTGATGAAGGATTGCCATGATATCACCTCACAGTATAAATTTGTACAATTATAGCATAGATTTTGGTTCAGGTAAAACCTGTTTTTTGCGAAAATAAATAGGCAGCCTAAGCATTTTTCTTAAGCTGCCCTCTTTTTAAAACAATGCTTTGATCCGGCTTGCGATATCTTCCCTGCTCTGTCCGTTATCGATCTCCAGATCGCAGTACGCCCTGTATTCCTCCTCGCTCGGCTGGTTTTCCATAATCCTCAATGTTTTTTCTCTCGAATAATTCCTTTCCTGTGCAAGCCTCTCTATCCTGCTCTCCCGATCCGCATAAATATAAATTTTCCGATCAAAGAGCTCATCCAGCTCCGGCATAAGAAGAGCCGCCTCCACCGCGATCAGCGGTTTTACAAAATTCTGCCGCCTTTTTTCCTCTTTCTCTTCTTTTAGCGCATTTTCCGAATCCGCCGAAATGTGCCGGATTTCTTCTACGATCCTTTCTCTTACCAGAGGATGGATCTTCTCGTTGAGTGCGGCAAGAAGCAAGCTGTTTTGGAAAAGGATTTCACCCATCCTCTTTCTGTTCAGGCTCCCGTCTTCATTTAAGACCTCTTCTCCGAGCAGGGAAAGAACGATGCGATATCCCTCTTCTCCGGGCAGATAGAGTGCGTGTGCGATCTTGTCCGCCTCAATGATATGGGCTTTGTATTCTTCCTTCAATATATTCAGAACCGTGCTCTTGCCTGAGCCGATTCCGCCGAAAATCCCTATAATCATCCCCACTCTTCTCCTTCCCGAAGCAATGCCGCCCCCAGCTCTCCCCGAGGGCGGCAGCATCCGATCTTATTTTGCCTTAAGCCAGGTTTCTCCTATCTTTGCCTCCACTTCGAGGGCAACCTTGAGCTTAGCCGCATTTTTCATCTTTTCCTCGACCAGCAGCCGGATTTTTTCAGCTTCTTCCTTTTTCACCTCAATAAGAAGCTCATCATGCACCTGCAACACGATTTTGGCATCCGCATTGATTCTGCGCAGCTCTCTGTCCACATCCAGCATCGCTTTCTTCATGATATCCGCCGCGCTTCCCTGAATGGGAGAATTCATCGCCACCCTGTCTCCGAAGGCTCTCTGATTAAAGTTGGAGCTTTTTATTTCGGGGATAGGGCGGATTCTTCCGTAAAGCGTGCTTACGAATCCCTCTTCCTTCGCCTTTTTTACCTGCATATCCAGAAAACGTTTCACTTTCGGATAGGTCCTAAAATAATTATTGATATATTCGAGCGCTTCCTTTCTGCTGATGCTCAGATCCTCCGAAAGACTGAATGCCGAAATTCCGTATACCACTCCGAAATTTACCGCCTTCGCGTTTCGCCTCTGCAAGGGAGTCACCTCTTCAATCGGCACATGAAAGACCTGGGAAGCGGTCGCCGCATGAATATCCAGAGACTGCTGATAGCTCTCAATCAGATTTTCATCCTCGGAAAGAGAGGCAAGAACCCTCAGCTCGATTTGCGAATAATCCGCATCGACAAAGAGATATCCCTCCTTCGGCACGAAAATATCTCTGATCCGGCTTCCCATCTCCGTCCTGATCGGTATGTTCTGAAGATTCGGTTCCGTTGAGGAAATGCGCCCGGTGGCGGTGATCGTCTGATTAAAGCTTCCGTGGATCCTCCCGTCTTCGGCAATATAGGAAGAAAGCCCGAGCGCATAGGTGGAGTGCAGCTTGCTCAGCTGCCTGTATTTTAATATGCTTTTCACTACGGGATAATCCGGTGCCAGCTTATCCAGCACGTCCACCGCGGTCGAATAACCGGTCTTCGTCTTTTTTCCTCCCGGCATTCCGAGTTTTCCGAAAAGAATCTCTCCAAGCTGCTTCGGAGAGTTGATATTAAATTCCTCTCCCGTCTTTTCATAGATTTCTTTTTCCGTCTGAAGAATATATCCCTCCAACTCCTGTGCATATTGCGCAAGCGCCTCCCTGTCTATTCCTATCCCCGCCTCTTCCATTCTCGCAAGCGCATAGACCAGAGGAAGCTCAATATCCTCATAGAGCTCTTTCATCCCCAGTTCCTCGAGCTTCTTAAGCACCTTCGGGGCGGCAAGAAAAATTGTCTGCGCCTGGGCGGCAAAGAAGCGCTTTGCCTCCTCTTCCCCCTCAAGCAGCTTGGAAAGCAGAGATCCCTTCCCGAAAAGATCCGCAGCCGAGGAAAGATTGATCCGCAAAAAATCTCTTGCGATATCGACCGTCTCATAGCTGTCCTTCAAGGGATTGTTCAGATACGCCGCAAGGGAAATATCGAGCAGATTTTTTCGCTCCTCCAAAGAAAGCGCCTTGACCAAGGGCTTTAATTCCCGTATATAAAGAGTTTTTTCGCTCCTGATCAGCTCGCAAAGAAGCTCTTCTATTTCCTCTCCGCTCAAAAACTCGCCTTTCAGCAGCAAAAAAACCTTTTCTTCCGAAAAAGAAAGCGCCGCCGCGGCGAGGGAAGCCCCCTCTTCATAGAGGAGGTCAAGAGCAAGTTCTTTCTCCTGCGCAAGAGATTTTAATGCCGCCTGAGCAGCCCTCCTCTCCTTAAAGAGCTCATACTCGACCTCTGCCCGGTTGGTATCGGCAATCAGCCCGGTATCAAAGCGCCTGAGCATCGATTTAAATTCAAGTTCCTGCACCAGTTTCAGGCTTTCTGCATTATAGAGGGATTTGATTTCCATCTCCTCCAAACTTGTCTCGATCGGCGCATCGAGCTTGATCGTGGCAAGGAGTTTTGAAAACTCGGCGCTCTCATAATGCTCCGCCAGGGCTTTTGCGGCTCTGGGCGGCTTGATCTCCTCCACATGTCTGTATGCGTTTTCTATGCTTCGGTATTCCTTGATGATTGCGGTTGCCGTCTTTTCGCCGATGGATTTGACGCCCGGAATATTATCCGAAGGATCTCCCATCAATGCCTTGACATCGATAAACTCCTTCGGACTGACCTGATACTCCTGCTTTACATCCTCGGGATAATAATCCCTGACCTCCGTTCTTCCCTTTGAGGTCTTGGGAATGCGGATTTTGATCTGCGTATCGGCAAGCTGCAAAAGATCCCTGTCTCCGGAAACGACGGAAACATGCAGATTTTCCCCCGCATAACGCTTTGCAATCGTTCCGATCACATCATCCGCCTCATAGCCTTCACAGCTTAAAACGGGAATCTGCATGGCGCCGAGCACCCGCTTCATCAAGCCGACCTGCTCGATCAGCTCCCCCGGCATTTCCTTTCTGGTCGCCTTATATTCCTCATAAAGCTTATGCCGAAAGGTGGGAAGGGGAAGATCGAAAGCAACGGCAAGGTAATCGGCTTCCTCCTCATCCAATATCTTAAACATAATATTCATGAACCCGTAGACCGCATTGGTATGAAGCCCCGCGCTGTTTGTCAGCGGAGGGACCCCGTAGAATGCCCTGTTTAAAATGCTGTGCCCGTCGATCAATACAAGTTTTTTCAATCTTATCTTCCTCCAAATCCTATATTCCAAATCCGAAGCTGCAAAAGCAGCATAATAATGAGCCCCGTAATCACTAAAGTATTCAGGGCGTAGTACATGATTTTTGCCGTCCTTACGGCTCTGAGCCTGCGATAGGATGCCTCGATTCTCTCCCTCAAGGCATCCGATATGCTCAGTCCGGTTCTTTGCTGCGTCTCTTTTAAGCCGATTTCTATCGCAAAATATAAATCCAGCTCCTCTTTGCAGCTGGGGCATTGCCTGATATGCTCCAAAAACTCTTCCGTCTCCGCATTATCAAGCTCCCCGTGAATATAGGGAAGAACCCGCTTCAGATTTTTCTTGCATTCAATCTTTTTTAAATCCATCAGGTATTGCTTTTCTCCTTAATGATGCCTTTCTGATAAGCAAGCGTAAGCTCTTTCAAATCCGCAATCCGTACGCTTAGCTCCTTTCCTCTGTCCGTATCCCCGACCAAAATCCTTTTTCTCATCTTTTCGGTGATAAATACCTTCGGCGTGCTGTCCTCCTCCGGATTAAAGGGCTTATGCTCCGCAAGCGCAAGATTGTTTGAATTGAAAATCAATGTATAGCCGGCAATTCCCGTTTTTTTCTGGTATGCCTTTGAAAGACCTCCGTCTATGATATAGAGCTTGCCTCCCGCCTTGATAGGAGATTCTCCTTCCTTTATCTTTACCGGAATATGTCCGTTTATAATATGGCCGTTCTCGGCAGAGAGTCCGAATTCTTCAAAGATTATATCACAATATTGCTCCTGCTGCGATAATTTATAATAAGGATTCATCAGCTCCTTTCTGACCTCGGGATCTTCCACGAAATAGTTTTCAAAGGTTTTCATCGCATCCTTTCCGAAGAGAGGGGATTTTGCGCCGCACCAGAGGTAATACATCAGATCTCTTGCGCTATGCTTCTTGGGATCCTTCTCCGGAAGAAAATACGCCTGTTTGATTCTCTTTTCAAAATAATCCATGAGTTCCCTTCCCACATAGAATTTTTTATCCACCTCTATGCCGTCGAAGCTTCCGTCCGCATTCATCGGAATGCAGCCGTGGAAGAGAAGGTTGGAATTATACTTCAGATATAGGCTGCCGTGCGAATAGATGAATTGAATATGCTTATGCAGCATGGGGCTGTGCTTAAAGCTCATCAGCAAAGTCTTCATCAGCTCCTTTTCCTCTTTGCTGAATTTATAGGGATCTTTTGGATCAATGGTCGGGAAATTGGTATCCAGCAGAGGATAATCCTTTCCCTTGATCTTCACCGTACCCTTTTCAAAATCGATCTTATCCAGAAGCAGTCTTTCATCCATCTTATATTCCGGATGGCGCTTGATGATTTCTCCCTCCGCCTTAAACATCATGATCGCAATCGCCTTATGCATCTTCGCCGCAAGAGTGGGCTCCACCTCGTCGAAGACGTTTTCATCCAGGATATGGGGACGGAATCTCGTGCAGGGATCGTCCTTATAAATCTGAGAGGCAAACATCGAAAGCGCACGCAGATTCAAGCCGTACCCGTCCTCGAGCAGATCGAAATTATTATAACTGATTCCCACCCTGAGTACGCTGCAGATGCAGGCGAGATTCCCCGCCGCTGCGCCCATCCACTCGATATCATGATTGCCCCACTGAATATCGATATCCTGGAATTTCATCAATTCCTCCATGATGATATCCGCATGCGGTCCTCTGTCAAAAATATCCCCGATGATATGGAGATGATCTATGGTCAGCCTCTGAATCAGCCCGCACATTGCGATAATAAATTTATCGCCGACCTGAATATTAATGATGGAATGCACGATCTCGCTGTAATATATCCTCTTATTCTCCTCTCTCTGATCCACATGGAGGAGCTCATCTATAATATAGGCAAATTCCGGAGGCATTTTCTTTCTTACCTTGGAGCGGGTATACTTTGTCGTTACCACCTTCAGAATCTTCACCAAACGATAAATCGTCATGCTGATCCATTCATCGCTGAGCGTTTTGTCTTCCTCCATTCGGGAAAGCGTTTTTTCCGGGTAATAGATGAGATTGGCAAGCTCGAGTTCCTCCCTCGGCGTAATGATATTGCCGAAGGTATCCTTTATCTTATCCCGAATCACTCCCGAACAGCTTTTAAGGATATGCAAAAAAGCTTCATGCTCTCCGTGAAGATCCGAAAAAAAGTATTCCGTCCCCTTCGGCAGACCCTGTATGGCGTTCAGATTTATTATCTCGCTTATCGCATCCTTTGCAGAGGGGTACTCTCTGGACATCAGTTTCAGGTAATCAAGATCTCTCATACAACACCTCCGATATAATATATAATTAGAATAATAAAGAATATTGATTTACCCCGAAAAATCAACAAGTTTTTATCGATTTTTTTGAAAAATTACAGAAAATCAGAGAGGGGTAAGGTCTTGCTATCACCACTTTATAGTAAACTTCATCTAATGTCAATAAAGCGCTCCGATTCTTATGATTTTTATATGATTAAGACAAAAAAAGAACAAAAATAAAGTATGCTTCACTTTAAGTATTTTCTATGATATAATCTTTTGCAATCGTTATCATATTTTATTTAGGAGGAGAAATTATGCGTTTTAATCATACCGCTACTTTGGCGCTTAGTGCAGCCATGACGGCAGTATTGGGATTGAGCTTACCCTTAAACAGCAATGCCGGCGTCGTACCCGGTCTCCATGCCGTCAGCTCTTCTTCTGCGGCGGAAAATAATCAACCCTCTCCCGCAACTCCCGGAAACGGCGAGACCGAAGCTGCGAGCGAAGCGGCAGCCGGACCCGGGATTCAGAATAATAATACCGCGCAGGAGCCCGTACAGGAAGAACTCACTTCATCCTCTCTTGTTCCGGGCGTGCTCAAAGAAAGCAATGCTCCGGCGGATAAGGATCTCGATACCATCGTTGCCGAAGCCGGACTGGATGCGCTGGGAGAAGGAAATACCCCTCCGGATTCCATTCTCGGACAGACGCCGATGTTTCATTACGCGTTGAGAAATGCCGCAAATCAGGAGCTTGCCCGTACGGCTTCCGCATTCAATACCTATCTTTATCATAAGGACGGTTTCGCAAGATTTTATCTTGATCACGGCGGGATCGGCAGATACTACTGCAGGGTGTATACCGCAGCCCGCGGCTGGTTTCCCTGGCAAAACTCCAAGGAATCCACCCCGAACGATAATGATGCCGATAAAATTCAGGCAATCCAGATCAGAGTAAAAGGATATACGGGAGTCCGGGACGATATTTATTATAAGGTTGTCCTCAATGACGGAACCGTGCTGGATTGGGCTAAGAACGGGCAGACTGCCGGAACCATAGGCACGGATAAGTATATCGTGGCAATTAAGGTCGCGCTTTGGTATAAGGAAAATACCTTCCCGGAAAAAACCGATCATCTGATGCTTGCTCAGAATTACGAAGGAACCTACCTGGATGAAAACGGGCAGGTACAGTATTCCAAGGCGGACGGCTCGCCCTATACCGGATGGGGATTTTTAAATCATACCCAGTATTATTTCAAGGATGGCGTACGCCAGAGCGGATGGCAATATGTCGACGGATATAAATACTATCTCAATGAGGACGGCAGCGTGGCAAAGGATCTCGAGCCTATCATGGGATTGCCCGGAGACTATCAGATCAAATATAATAAGGATACCGCTACGATGTATGTGATGGCAAAGGACGGAGCCAACGGATATATCATTCCTTATAAGACCTTTATGTCCAGCTGCGGCCCCGATACGCCGATCGGCACCTTCCGGATCTATGCGAAATACAGATGGAAATTCATGCATGACGATATTTACTGTCAGTATCTGAATCGCTTTAAGGACGGCTTTATCATTCATTCTCTGATTTATTACGATGAGCCCAGCTCCTATGCTCTCGACCCCGCTTCCTATAATCAGATCGATGATGCAATATCCGGAGGCTGCTTACGCCTCAGAGCCGGAGATGCCGCATGGGTATTCCATAATGCTCCTTCCGGCACGCCGGTAATCGTCTATCATGATAAATGGAATAAGGGTCCCATAGAAAAAGATGCCATCGAGCAGCCGATTCCGCTCACCAATACCTATAAGGATGCGGCGGATCCTACCGATCCTCTGATCGTGCAGAAGCGCCAGCAGGAAGAAGCGGCGGCTCAGGCGGCGGCAGCGCAGGCGGCAGAGGCGGAAAGAGCGGCGCAGGAAGCGGCACAAAGCAGCGCAGAATCCGCAGAAACGCAGGTTGAAAGCCATCCGCAAAACTAAATGCGGATATCGGTCTTCGTCTTGCGCTTTCCCGACAAGATAAACATTCAAAAAATCCCTTATGTTTTCGGAGGAGTTTTTCCCGAAAACATAAGGGATTTTCAGTTTAAGACAGATATTCCGCCAGACCGGATTTTTCAAGAATCGGTCTCAGCGCCGCATAAACACTTACACTGAGGATCACTCCGGCAAATGCATTGACCAGACTCGCTCCTGCCGCCCATGCCGCCATGATCTTAGCCGCATCCGCATGAACACCGAGAAAATACCTCTTAAAAAGATAGCCCACGATCGGATCCATAATCACATTAAAGCCCAGCCCCGCCGCAGCCGAAATGAGGGACCATTTTAAAACATAGGCTTTCTTATGCTCCTTCCTGCGGATATGGGCAATGCGATGCGCGATATATCCTGTAATCAGACCGATACAGAGCTTTAACACGAAGGTTTTCGGCGCACTGCTGATATATACGGGATCCATCAGATCCGCTATCGTCATCCCCAGGCTTCCCGCCAGTCCTCCGTAGACACCGCCCATAAGAAGTGCTGCAAGCACACAGAATGCGTTTCCCAGATGAAGAGCCGTATAGCCTGCCGGAGTCGGTATCGGTATTTTAAGAAAAGTAAATGCGGCATAACAAAGCGCAGCCATCAATGCAGTGATGCTGAGCTTGTAAATTTGTTTGTTTTTATCCTTTGTCATGAGATCTGCCTCCTCTTTTGCATTTTTTGAAGCCTCTGCAATAGCATAACAGAAAAATGGCTTCTTTCACAACTCCAATTTGCATAAGATTAAGCAGTCCAGTTTTGCTTCAAAGCTTAAGCATCCCTGCTCTCGATGACCAGAATTTTCCCCTCCCTTACCTCGATCTGCGCAAAATCTTCGCAAATCTCATTGCTGATCAGAAGAGAGGGATTCTTGTATTTATCTATGCGCATATCCTCGAGAGGGTATTTTACCCCTTTTAAAGTGAGATAGGGAAGGCTCCCTCCTACCGGAAAAAAGGAAAGATATTTCCCGTACTGCTTCTCCCTCTCTATTCTGAGGCTTCCCTCAAGTGCATAAATTTTATTGGAAGCATCCAGTAAAACAAGGCAAAGCCCCTCGGAAATTAATTTGCAGACAAGAAAAATATTCGCCAGAGTATGATCCGCCCTTCCTCCGAGGGCGCCGAGTGCCCAAAGCTCTTTGACCCCTCTCTCTTTGCAAATCTCTGCGGCAATTTCGAGATCGGAGGCATTCTTGACGGGATTGTAACGAAGAATTTCCACCCCATCCATCTTCGAGTATTTTTCTAAAACCCTGTTTTCCAGGGTATCGAAATCCCCGATGAGGATATCCGGGAGTATACCTGCCCGGTCGAGATATTCCAAGCCTGCATCCACCGCAATGACTTTTTCATCCCGCTTTTTCTTTTTCAGAAGGGAAAAAAGAAGCTCTTCTTTTACGCTTGCTCCGGCAACCAAATACGCACGTTTCATTTCACTTATTCGCTCTCTTCGATAATGCCTTTTAAAAGCTTGATATTGGCATAAGTATCTCCGTTAAAGATTGCCGAGCCGATCACGATATTATCGGCTCCCGCCTCCAAAACATCTCCCAAGGTCTCCGAATTTACTCCTCCGTCAACCTGAATAGAAAATTTCAGATCATTATTATAGCGGATATCATTGAGTCTGGAAATCTTTCGTTTTGTATAATCGATAAACTGCTGACCGCCGAATCCCGGATTTACGCTCATGATCAGAACCATATCGACATAGGGAATCACCTCATCCAGGATCAGGATGGGCGTCGCCGGGTTAATCGCAACCCCGACTTTTTTATCAAAGCTCCGGATCATCTCCAGGCTGCGGTCGAGATGCTTACATGCTTCCGCATGTATCGTGATTCCGTCCGCTCCCGCCTTGACCATGGCTTCGATATATCTTTGCGGTTCCTCCACCATCATATGCACATCCAAAAACATATCGCTATGCTTTCTTAAGGAACTGATAAAGGGCATGCCGAAAGAAATGCTGGGAACAAACGCTCCATCCATTACATCGAGATGCAGATGATCTATTCCGCAGCTTTTTAAAACATCCAGCTCCGATTTTATATTGATAAAATCCACCGAAAGTAATGAAGGGGAAAGTGTAATCATAAATGCCTCCTTAGCGCTTATTTTATATCAGTATTGTTTTATATTGGCAAGCTCCTTATAAAGCTTGGTATAGTTTTCATATCGCAAAAGGGAAAGCTCTTCGGATCCGAGAATTTTCTTAATCCGGCATCCCGGTTCGGATATATGGGAGCAGAGAGAAAACCTGCATTCTCCTGCCGCATCGACAAATTCCGGATAATATTGCCAAAGCTCCGATTTATCGATATGCTCCAAGCTGATGGAGCTGAAGCCCGGCGTATCGAAAACATAAGTATCCCGATCTATGCGGAATAACTCGGAATGCCTGGTCGTATGCTTTCCTCTCTCGATTTTTCTGCTGATGCTCCCCGTCTCCATCGCAGCCGCGGGAAGAAGGCAGTTAAGCAAGGTAGATTTTCCCACTCCCGAAGGACCGGCAAAGGCTCCGGTTCTTCCCTTCAGATATTGCCTGAGCGCTGCAATCCCTTCCTCGCAAATCGCGCTGATATAGAGGCAGTCAAATCCCGCTCTCCGGTAAATCCCTACATATTCCGGCTCTTCTTCCTCCAAATCCGCTTTATTCCAGATAATCGCCGGAACAATTCCTCTGCTTTGAATATATACGAGGTATTTATCCAAAAGATAGAGCTGAGGCTTGGGCTTTGCCACCGAGATTACGACGAGTACGGTATCGATATTGCTGAGCGCGGGGCGAATCAGGCTGTTTCTTCTGGGAAGGATGCTGAAAATATTTCCGGTTTTCTTCTCCTCATCCACGATGGTAAACTCCACTTCATCCCCTACGAGGGGCTTGATTTCCTGATTTCTGAATATGCCCTTCGCCTTGCATTCATAAATCTCCTCCGCATGATCCACATAGAAGAAGCCCGCGATCGCCTTTTTGATTCTTCCTCTCATCTCTCTTATTCAACCTTAAAGAATTCTACCGTATAGCTCTTTAACACATTATGTTCCTCGCCCTGAATCACCACCACTTCGACGAAGCCCTGATCCACTCCGTATGCTCCTTCGATGCTCTTGAATCTTACCGGAAGAATCGTATCTCCGGTTACTTTTCTGGGTTCCATCAAGGTACTGTATTTTGTCTCTCCGTTCACCGTCTGCCGCAGTCTGACCATAATCGTTACGCTGGTTGTCGCCGAACCCGGTCCGATAAGATCGGAGATATTATAGGTATTATCGATCGAAGCGATGTATTTATATGCCTTTGTCGTTTCGGGAACCGGACCGAGGCTTAGGAAGTAAGAAACCCGGCTGCCCTCATCCACGGAATCCCCCGCTTCCGGAGACTGGGAAATCAGCGATCCCTTCGCTACGCTTGCGCTATAATCTTTCTTGACCTCTCCGGGCACAAGCTTTGCATCGCTTAGTGCCTGTATCGCATCCTTTTCCGGCTTTCCCGAAATATCCGGAACCAAGACCTTGAGCACTTCTTTTCCCTTGCTGTAAAACACCGTGATTTTTCCACCCTTTTTCGGTGCCTTGGGTTCAAACCGGATCATCTTTCCTTCTTCGATCTCTTCGCTGAATTCCTCTTCAAAGCTGACCGCAAGTCCTTCTCCCTCGAGTCGCACCTTTACTTCCTCCCTGCTCAAATCGGCAATGCCCATGCCTTCGATATCTATTTTATCCGGACCGAGGCTGAGAACGACTTCTATCTTCGCATATTTTTCTACCTTCTCTCCCGCCTTCGGCTCCTGAGAAATAATGCTGTTTTGCGGTATTTCATCATCGTATGCCGAGGATTTGACCTTCATCTGCAGCAGGAATCCTTTCAGCCTGTCTTCGGCAAGATCCTTATCCATCGTCACCACATCCGGCACCTCGACCAGCTTATCCTCCTGCGGCTCGGCACCCGTGCTGCTCTCGATAATGATCGGACCGGAGGGCTGATTTTTTTTCTTCGTAAAGGTTCCGCTCAGGATCAGGATGATAAAAATCAAGCCTCCCACCAAAAGAAGGGCTGCAAGCAGTCCGGCTGCGCTCATCAGCCTATCCATCCGGGTATTTTCATCCTTTTCCCTTAGCTTCTCTCTTTTTTTCGGAAAATCCTCCTCTTCCTCCTCCTCTTTTGCTTGAAGATCTCTTCCGGCATTGATCCGAAGCAAATCTCCCTTGCTGAATACCTGCGTATCCGAAGAAGGATCCGAATCCTCCTCTTTGCTCTCCGGAGAATTTGCGGACATCACCAGGCATTTTCTGAGATCCGTGATCAGATCGCTGATGTTTTCATATCTTCTCTCCTGCTTCTTCTGCATGCACTTAAGAATGATCCGCTCCAGCGAGGGAGAAATCGCGGGATTATGCACCGAGGGATGCACGGGAGACTGCTCCAGATGAGCGAGCGCAACCGCAACCGTCGTGCTTCCGCTAAAGGGCAGCTTTCCGGTAAGCATCTCATACATGCTTACGCCAAGAGAATAAATATCGCTTCGTTCATCGGAATACCCTCCCTTTGCCTGCTCGGGAGAAATATAATGTACGGAACCCATTGCGGTTGAGGTCAGGGTCTGTGAAGAAACCGCTCTGGCAATTCCGAAATCCGCAACCTTGACCTTTCCCTCATTGGAAATAATAATATTCTGCGGCTTAATATCCCTGTGAATGATCTTGCTCTCATGCGCGGCTTTGATTCCGAGCGCAACCTGTATGGAGATTCCGATCGCCTCATTGATATCCAGCCGTCCCCTGCTTTCAATATAGTTTTTCAGGGTGACTCCCTCGATCAGCTCCATTACGATATAATGCAGCTCCTCTTCATCGATAACATCATAAACATTTACGATATTCGGATGAGAAAGCCCCGCAGCCGCCTGCGCTTCCATTTTAAATTTACTGACAAAGCCGGCATCCTCGCTGAATTCCGACTTAAGAAGCTTAATCGCCACAAATCTGTTTAGCTTATGGCATTTTGCCTTATACACATCCGACATCCCGCCCGAGCCTATTCTTGCGAGGATCTCATATCTGTTTTGTAAAAACGTACCCGGTCTTAAAATCATACTGCCACCTCGCCTCTCTCAACGGATATCAGAACAACCGATATATTATCGCTTCCGCCGTTTATATTCGCCTTATCTATCAGCGTCATCGCCGCTGCCTCGAGACTGGAGGACAGGTCTATGATCTCTTTCATCTTTTCATTATCCACCATATTGCTCAGTCCGTCAGAACAAAGCAGTACTATATCTCCTTCTGTTAATTCCACATCAAAATAATCAATTTCTATATTCTTATCCGCCCCGATCGCTCTGGTGATCAGATTCTTATATGCAAGATATTCCGGACTCTCTCTTTCTATTTCGCCTTTTTCCGCCAGCTCTTCAACATAGGAATGGTCATTGGTAATCTGAAAGATATCGTCCCGGATCAAATACAGCCTGCTGTCTCCTATATTGCAGACATAGAGAGTTCCTTCGATCAGCGTCGCCGCAACCAGTGTGGTTCCCATGCCCTTGAGCTCTTCTTTTTCCAGCGCTTCCCTGTAAATCGCTTCATTTGCATATTCTATCGCAAGTGTGAGTGCCTTAAGAGGAGGAACTTCGCTTTTTTCTATATATTCCTTTAAATAACGGACTGCAGCCCTCGAAGCATAATCTCCGGCTCTGGCTCCTCCCATTCCGTCGGCGACCAAAAATAAATTCGGCAGAGTCCCTATGGGTTCTGTCACGGCCAGGACAATATCCTGATTTACAGAGCGCAGACGCCCTGTATCCGTCAATGCAACCGCTCGCATCTTTTATACCTCCGGAGTAAAATTGCCGCAATGGGCATTTATTATATATCATATTCTTATATCATACCATATCCTCAGGGGGATGTGTCAATTATTTTGCTTCTCCTGATAATCCCGCCGGAGCTGGCCGCAGGCGCCCTCTATATCTCTTCCCATCTCTCTTCTGAGCGTGGCGTTGATGCCCTTCTCTTCGAGAATTTTCATGAAGATTTTTATATTGCGAGTGCTCGAACTCTTATAGTCTCTTTCTTTAATCGGGTTTACCGGTATCAGATTCACATGGGCATGCCGATTCTTAAGCAGTGCGGAGAGCTTCAACGCCTCTTCTTTTGTATCGTTGATTCCCGCAACAAGGCTGTATTCGAAACTGACCCTTCTTCCCGTCTGCTCGAAAAAATACGCGCAGGCATCCAGCAGCTCTTCTATGCCGTACTGATGGGCAATCGGCATAAGGCTTCTTCTCGTCGGATCATCCGCAGCATGCAGGGAAAGCGCCAGCGTAACCTGAAGCTTCTCATCGGCAAGCCTCTTGATATTGGGCAACACACCGCAGGTCGAAACGGTGATATTTCTCTGGCTCAGATGCAGCCCCTTTTCATCGCTGATCATGCGGATAAAGCGAAGCACCTCCTCATAATTATCCAAAGGCTCTCCCGCTCCCATTAAAACAATATTGGAAATTCTCTCTCCTATGGAGCTTCCGATCCGATAGACCTGAGCCAGCATTTCTCCCGCCCCCAGATTTCTGATCAGACCTCCTATCGTCGATGCGCAGAAGCGACAGCCCATGCGGCAGCCCACCTGTGTCGAGATGCAGATCGAATTGCCGTGGCGGTAGCGCATCAGCACGCTTTCAATAATATGCCCGTCCTCAAGCTCAAAAAGATATTTCCTCGTCCCATCAATCTCCGATTCCCTGCAAAGCACTTCCCTGATCGGATAGAAAGAAAAATCCGCCTCCAGCTTTTTGCGCAGCCGAAGCGGAAGATTGCTCATCTCGTCAATCTGCATCACCCCTTTTTTATGCAGCCACTCAAAAATCTGAAGCGCTCTGAATTTCGGCTCTCCTATGCCGATGATATATTCCTCCAGCTCTCTGAAATAGAGAGATCTTAAATCCTTCATTTCTTAAACTCTTTCAAATAAACTGATAAAAAATCCGCCGCTGCAAAAGCCCGCATCATCGCCGGGCAGAAGCTGGATAAAGCCTTCTTTGGCGGATTCCTTTTTTAATCCCTGCGGCAGCTTTGACCAAAAATCCACCGCTTTGAACTCCTCATGCTCCGCAAGAAAAGCCTTCACATTCTTCTCGTTTTCCTCCGGATTGATCGTACAGGTCGAAAACAGGAGTTTCCCTCCGATTTTTACATATCTGCATACATTATTCAGTATTTCTCTTTGCAGCAGGCTGAGCTGAATACAGGTCTCCGGGCTCATATTATATTTGATATCCGGCTTTCTTCCGATAATGCCCAGTCCGGAACAGGGAAGGTCCGCAATCAGCAGATCCGCCCTCTCTTTAAGCTCTTTGCGGTAAAGCCTTGCATCCGCCAGCGCCGCGCGGATATTGGAAAATCCGCTTCGTTCTATATTGGAGCAAAGCTTTTCCAGCTTCTTTTCGCTGATATCGAAAGCAAGCACGCTTCCGCTTCCCTCCAAAAGATCCGCCGCATGAATACTCTTTCCTCCGGGTGAGGCACAGACATCGATCACCGTATCTCCTCTGCCTATTCCCGCAAGCCTGATCGCAAGCGCGGACCCTGCCTCCTGAATATAGGCAAGCCCCTCCCGGATAGGAGCCAGTCGGTCAATGCTCTCAAATCCTTCGATATAAAGCAGCTCGGGAAGGAGGCTTGAAGCTTTTGCCGAAACGCCGCTTTCTTTCAGCCTCCTCTTTACTTCCTCGACGGAGATTCTGGAAGAGTTCACCCGGATCGAAAGATCGCTTTTTTGTAAAAACATCTCCAGAATCCGTACAGCTTCCTCCTCGGAATAATTCCTTGCAAAAAGATCATAGATCCATTCCGGCACGGAATATTGAAGTGAGGGACCGGGATAGGAAATGCTCTCCTTATTCCTCGCAATATTTCTGAGCAGACCGTTTACAAAAGGCTTCAGCCCGAAAAAACCTCTTTTTGCCGCAAGCTTCACCGCCTCGTTGCAAACGGCGGAATCCGGCACTCTGTCCAGATACAGAATCTGATAGATGCTCAGCCTGAGCAGGGCTCTGATCAGTGGCTTCAGCTTTTGATGCTTCACTTTGCTATAGGTATCGATAACATAATCTATGCTCATTCTGCGCTCCGTACTTCCGTGCACCAGAGCGGAGATAAGGCTTCTGTCCGCCTTGCTCAGATAGGCGTATTTTTTTAATGCCATATCCAAAAGCTCATGGATATGCGCCTCCCCCTTTTCTGCGGCAAGCAATATATCCAATGCGATCTCTCTTGCATCAGTCACGTCTTCTTCCTCTGGAAATAAAAATCAGTCGAAGCAGCTGCAAAGCACCCGCCGCCGCTCCTGCCACATAGGTCAGCGCCGCTGCATCAAGAACCTTTTTTGCACCCTGTGCCTCGTCCTCGGGAAGGATGCCGCTTTCCCTAAGCTGCGCTATCGCCCGCCTGGAGGCATCAAACTCTACCGGAAGGGTAACGAGCTGGAAAAGCACGGCAAAAGAAAATAAGATGATGCCGATCTGTACCATGATATAGCCCGAGGCTCCGAAGATCAGCCCTGCAGCGATAAGAGGCCATGCAAGCCTGCTTCCGATATTGGCAAGCGGAACGAGGGAGGAGCGAAATCTCAGCGGAGTATATTCGCTTCCGTGCTGAATCGCATGACCGCATTCATGAGCGGCAACACTTACCGCCGCAATCGATCTTGCATTATAAATATCCTCACTTAAGTTTACCGTCTTATTGGCGGGATTATAATGATCCGTTAAACTTCCCGCAACCGGCTGCACCACCACATCATAAAGCCCGTTATCCTGCAGGATCTTATTTGCCACATCCACTCCGCGCATTCCCGATTTGCTGGGAAGGGAGCGATATTTTGAAAATGTCGCTCTCAGGCTCATGGAAGCAAGCATCGTAATTGCCACTCCGATCAGCAAAAAAATATCCGAAAAATGAAAACCGTATCCTCCAAACATATTACTCTCTCCTTTCCAATCTGCATCCTTCAATATCAAATCCTCTTAAAAAAGAAGCCGCATCCATTCTTTTCTTTCCCTCCAGCTGGAGTTCCAAAATCTCCAGCCATCCTTTTCCGCATACAACATAGAGCCTTCCTCCTTCGGCAATCAGGCTTCCGCAGGACAGCTCTTTTGGAGTATCCGGGGAAAGATTTCCCGAAACCGGAGCCGCCCTCCAAATCTTCAAGAGCCTTCCCTTCAGAAAGGAGTATGCGCAGGGCCAGGGATTCAAACCGCGAATCCATCTCTCCGTCTCCGCCGCGCTCTTGGAAAAATCGATCTGCCCCATCTCCTTATTCAGTGTCTTTGCATATTCCGTGCTTGCCTCCCCCTGTCTGCGGGGCAGGATCCTCCCCGCTTCCAGATCTCTGAGGGTATCCGTAATCGCCTCTCCCCCGAGTTTTGCAAGCTTTTCAAAAAGTGTCCCTCCGGTCTCGTCCTGCGCAATCTCGATTTCATACTGCTTGAGGATATCTCCGGTATCCAGCCCTTCATCCATGAGCATCGTCGTTATCCCGGTTTTTTTCTCTCCCCGGATGATTGCCCACTGTATCGGTGCCGCTCCCCGGTATGCCGGAAGCAAAGAGGCGTGAATATTGATACAGCCCAGAGGCGGGATTTCCAGCACCTCTTTGGGCAGGATTTTCCCGTAGGCAACGACAACGAAAAGATCCGCATCCATTTTTCGCAGCTTCTCCCAAAGCTGCGCATCCTTAAGTGTTTTGGGCTGCAAAACTAAAATCCCCTGTCTTAATGCCTCCTCCTTGACCGGAGTAAAATGCATCTCGTACCCTCTGTTTCTGGGCTTATCTTCCTTGGTCAGAACCGCCTTGATCTCATGCCCTGCCGCAATCAGTGCACGCAGCGGCTCCAGCGCAAAATCAGGGGTTCCCATAAAAATAATCTTCATCTTCCGCTTTTTCTCCGTTTAATTCATCTTACTCCGTCTCCGGTGCAAAGCCGTCCTCTTCAAACTCATTCGTATCCTTAAGCTCTCCCTCCACCAGATCAACATAGAGCTTTCCGTCCAGGTGATCGCATTCGTGGCAGACCGCCCTTGCAAAAAGATCCTCGCATTCCAAAGTGAATTTTTCCATATTCAGATCATATGCTTCCACCTTGATCGCCTGCGGTCTCTTCACAATGCCCATCTTTCCGGGAACGCTTAAACATCCTTCATATCCGCTTTGTTCCCCGCGCTTTTCCAGGATCACCGGATTAATGAATACATAGGGCTTCCCTTCTTCGACCTCGATCACCATCACCCGTTTGAGGATTCCTACCTGAGGCGCCGCAAGCCCGACTCCGTTCTCCTCCCTCATGGTTTCTATCATGTCCTCTATCAGGGTTTTCAGCCTGGGCGTCAGTTCCTTGATTTCTTTGCAGCGCTTTAAAAGAACCTCATCTCCGATTATTCTCAGTTCTCTGATTGCCATAGATTTTCCTTCCTCAATGCTTTTTATTTCAGTTTAGATCATATAAAAAACTGATTTCATTAAAACAGGGGATTTCGACCGCCTCCCGATCCAAAGCGGTCTTTATCTCTAAAAGCTTATTATAATCTTGATGCTTAATATATACAAGCTTTCTGTAATAGTCATGCAGCTTATAGATCGGCGCCTCTATCGCTCCGATCAGAGAGGCGGCGCAGCTTATACAGTGTTTTTTTGCATTTCTTGCATAAATAGAGGAAAAATCGGAAAGCTTTTTCTCGTTTTTCGCTGAAATCTGTATGCAAAGAATATGAATACTCGGAGGATATTGTGCAATATTTCTGAATGCGATCTCCTGCCTGTAAAAGCCTTCAAAATCCTGCGCGGCGGCATATTTTAAAGCATAATGCTCGGGTTTATAGGTCTGAATAATGACCTCGGAATCAATCCCCGCTCTCCCCGCTCTC
>JAUMWW010000013.1:53364-78828 GCA_030529445.1 Johnsonella sp.
GTAATCAGCTGAAATGTCCGCTCCGAAGCCGTATAGCTGCTCACATAGAGCGAGGTATCCGCAGCCATGATCCCGACAAGACTGACGCCCGGAAAGTCATGCCCTTTCACGATCATTTGCGTTCCGATCAGAATATCGGCTTCCCGGTCAAAAAATCGCTTGAGAATCTTCCCCGCCATATCCTTTCCCTTTACGCTGTCCGTATCGAGGCGCAGTATTCTCGCCGAGGGAAAGAGTTTTGCCGTCATATTCTCCAACTGCTGGGTTCCCACTCCGAAGCCCGCGATATAGGGAGAGGAGCAGCTCGGGCAGAGCTTGGGCATATCCACGGAAAACCCGCAGTAATGGCAGCGCAGCTTTCCCTCCCTGTGATAGGTCAGGCTGACATCGCAATGCCTGCATTTGATCGCCTCTCCGCAGGAACGACAGGAAACGAAGTTGGAATATCCTCTGCGGTTCATAAAGAGCATGATCTGCTCTTTTTTTTCCAGTCTCTCTTCCATCAGCGCTTTCAGCTTCCTGCTGAATATGCTTCGGTTTCCCTCCCGCAGCTCCTTCCTCAGATCGACGAGGGAGGTCTTTGCCAGATTCGCTTCGGGATTTGCTCTTTTTTGCAGGCGAAGCAGCTTCATCTCTCCCTCCAGGGCTTTTTTATAGCTCTCTACGGAGGGCGTTGCGCTCGCCAGAAGAAGAGAGGCATTGTAAATTTTACCGATCTGAGCAGCAACCTCTCTGCTGTCATATCTGGGAATGCTCTCATTCTTATAGCTGCTCTCATGCTCCTCATCGATAATGATCAGCCCCGTATTGTCAAATGGGGTGAATAAGGCGGATCTCGGTCCTATCATAATATCCGCCTCCCTGTTCAGCGCTTTTAAAAACTGCTCATAACGCTCCCCCGCACTGAGAGAGGAATGGATCACAGCGAGACGATTGCCGAATACCGATTGAAAACGCCTTAAGGTCTGATAGGTCAGCCCGATCTCGGGTATGAGCACGATCACCTGCCGTCCCGCCTGAATCACCGAGCGGATCATCTCCATATATACTTCCGTTTTCCCGCTGCCGGTAATTCCGTATAATAAATATTCTCCGCGCAGCCCCTTCTCAAAATCCCTCTTGAAAACCTCGACCGCCTCTCTTTGCTCTTCGTTGAGCTCATATTCCGGCATCCGAAATCCCGAATCCGCCTCCCCGACAGAGGATTTTCCCTTATTCCTAATCGATAAGAAGCCCTCGGCTTCAAGCCTTCTGATCGTATCCTCCGAAATCTTTAACTGCCTGCGGGCAAAATAATAGTCCAAAGAGCCCGACTCGATTAAGGCTTCGATCAGACGAAGTGCTGCGCTTCTTCTTCGGCGTTTGAGTTCTTCCTTTAAGACCTCCGCTTCCCGGCTTTCTATGCTCAGCGAAAGTGTTTTTTCCTCTTTGAGCCTCATCTTGTTTTTTACCGGCAAGACCGTCATCAAGGCTCTGCTCATCGTGGAACCGTAATAATCCCTCATCCATGCGGCAAGCCGGATCAGCTTGGACTGCGCAAAAAATCCCTCCTCGGCGATCGAGGATATTTCCTTGATTTTGTCCAAAGCAAGCTCTGTCTCCTCCGTGATTTCGATAATATAAGCTATGCGCTCCTTTTTCAAATTACCGAATCCCACTCTGACCGGACATCCGATATAAACCCGGGAGATCAGATTCTCCGGAATTTTATAGGTAAAAGCCCTGTCTATCGTATGATGGGATATATCAATGATTACCTGGGCAAAACAGGATTTCTTCATAAAATAAAACCGCCTGACTGAATATTCTCTCTTTCCTTCATGATATAAAACGCTCTTATCTCAAGGCATGCAGCCTTCCTTTTTTACTTTGCATAGAGAAGATCTACGATCTGATAAAGACGCATGCTGTTTGAGCCCTTATATAAGAGAGCATCTTTTTCTCCTGCAAAGCTTTCGATAAAGCCCTGCAACTCCTCGAGAGAATCGAAATGATAATGCCTGTCGCATTCCTCTCCGATCTTTTTGGCAAGATCCCCGTAAGTGATCACGACATCGGCAAGCCCTGACCGGGCGATCTCTCTCCCGATTTCCCGATGGATGACTTCTTCCCTCTCTCCAAGCTCTTTCATATCCGCAAGCACCGCTATCTTCCTCTTGCTTTGCGTGTTTTTTAAAATGGCGAGAGCCGCCCGCATGGATTCCGGGCTCGCATTATAAGTATCGTCAATAATCAGCATGCCATTTCTTTTCAGGATCTGCTGTCTATGCTTAAATCCCGTAAAGGATTCTATTTTCTTTGCCGCCTCTTCAAGATCCACCCCGTAATGAGAAGCAAGCGCGAGAGAGGCAAGCGCATTATTGACCTGATGCAGACCGTATACGCCGAGCTTCACCCTTGCGCTTCTTCCGAATACATGGGCATTGAAAGAATAAAGCCCCTCTTCCGAGGAAATATCCGTGGCAAAAGCCTCGGCTCCTCCATCTTTTTTTCTTCCGAAATAAACCGCTCTCATCCCCTCATATACGGAGGAAGAACGTAAAATCTCATCATCCGCATTCAGGAAAATGCAGGAGCCCGCTTTCATTCTGTCCATAATATGGAATTTCTCGTCCCTTATTCCCTCTCTCGATCCGAGGAGCATGATATGGGCGCTGCCGATATTGGTAATCAATGCGCTGTCCGGTCGAACCAGAGCCGCTATTTTGCTCATTTCCCCGGGCTCGCTGATTCCCATTTCGATCACTCCGATTTGCGCCTCCTCATCAATGGAAAGCAGAGTTAAGGGAACCCCGATCTGGCTGTTTTGATTTGCCGGAGTCTTAAACACCTTTTTTCCCGCACTCAGCGCAAGCGCCGCCATTTCCTTCGTCGTGGTTTTTCCGACGCTTCCGCTCAGTCCGATCAGGGGGATGCGGATTCTTTCCCGGTGAAGAGAGGCGATATCCTGCAAGGCTTTTTTGGTATCGGAAACCAGGATGCAGCTCATTCCCTCCGGAACTTCGATCTCCTCTCTCTGGCTCAATACAAGCCTGCATCCCGCTTCGTATACCGAAGGAATAAAGCTGTGGGCATCCGTCTTTTCTCCGATGATGGGAATAAAGAGACTCCCCTCTTTGGCAGTTCTCGAATCGATGCAAAAATTCGCAATCTGCAAATTCTCCTTCCCTCGAATCAGTCTCCCTCCCGTTGCTTTCAATAAAAAATCAATATCAAAACGATTCATCTCTTTGTTTTTTTCCTGTCCTCTCTTCAACCACCTCCCTGTCGAGAAAATGGTATCTTACTCCGTTGATTTCCTGATAATTCTCATGGCCTTTTCCGATAATTGCGATCATATCTCCCTTTTTGGCATGGTCTATCGCATAATAAATCGCTTCTCTCCGATCGGGAATCTCGATATAGCTTCCTCCCGTCCCTTCAATGCTCCCTCTGATATCCGCCAAAATATCTTCGGTTTTTTCAAACCTCGAATTATCCGCCGTAATAATCGAAAAATCCGCCTTTTTTCCGGCAATCTCTCCCATGGAGTATCTTCTGTCCTTCGCCCTGTTTCCTCCGCATCCGAATACGACCACCAGCCTCTTCGGATGGTATTGGCGTAAGGTATCGAGCAGGCTTTCCATGCTGATCGCATTATGCGCATAATCAACCAAAACAATGAAGTCCTCCGAAGAGTATGCAATCTCCATACGGCCCTTGACGTGAATGCTGCGCAGCCCGAAAGAAAGCTCCTCCTCATCCAAGCCGATCAGATCGCATACCGCGATTGCGGCAAGCGCATTATAGGCATTGAATTCTCCGGGTATGCCGACCTCTACGTTTAAGTTTTTTTCCCCGCCGATCTCAAAATGTATTCCGAAAAATCCGGAATCCGCAACATAGCTTAGCTTTGAAAGCCTGTAATCGGCATCCTCTCCCTTTCCGATCCCGAATACCTTCTTCCCGGACTGCAAAAGATTTTGGCGGATTCTTTTGCCCTGCTCATCATCGGTATTGATGATCGCACAGAGCGTCTGATCAAAGAGCCTTGTCTTGCATTCCAGGTATTCTTCAAAGTTCAGATGCTCATCCTTGCCGATATGATCGGGAGAGATATTGGTAAAAATGCCGTAATCAAATTCAATTCCCGCGCTCCGCTTAAGCTTAAGCCCCTGACTGGAAACCTCCATCACCACATAATCGCAGGCTTCCTCCACCATTTTCGAAAAATATCTCTGAAGCTCGTAGGACTCCGGGGTGGTATTGATGCTCGGAAGAAAATCATCCCCGATAAATACACCGTTTGTTCCGATCATTCCCACCTTTTTCCCGGAATGCTCCAGCATCGTCTTAATCATATAGGTCGTGGTCGTCTTCCCCTTCGTTCCGGTCACCCCTATCGTAATCATCTTCTTTGCGGGATAATCAAATCTCGCCGCCGAAATATAGGCAAGCGCCTCCCTGCTGTCCTTTACTTTGATAATGCAGATATGGGGCGGGAGCTTGATGTCCTCCCTAAGTTCATTTTCTATCACCAGAGCAAGCGCGCCCTGAGCCGCCATATCCTCCGCCAAATCGTGAGAATCGAATCTCGCCCCTTTCAGGCAGACGAAGAGACTTCCTTTTATCAGCTTTCTCGAATCGTAAACCACCTCTTCAATTTCCGTATCCAAGCTTCCCTGGCGCAAGCTGTATTCTATCTTCTCCAATAATTTTCCCAGTTTCATCTTTTCCTTCTTTCAAGATCTTCCTTGTCTAATCTTTTAAAAGTTTTTCAAATTCTTCCGCATTCATCAGAACCTGCCTTGATTTGGTTCCCTGCTCTTCCCCGACCACACCGAATTCCGCGAGCTGATCCATGATTCTTGCCGCACGGTTGAAGCCGATTTTAAACACTCTTTGCAGGCTTCCGATGGATGCCTTTTCCTTTTCGATAATGAATCTTCCCACCTGCGCGAAGAGCTCGTCTCTTTCCGTTTCTCTCCGGTAAGGCAGAAGCTCCCTGGATTCCTCAAGAAATGCCCTCGTCTCTTCATTAAATTCTGCAGCCTCGTTATTGCTTCCGAGGAAATCGACGACGTCCTGCACCTCCTTATCCGATACAAATGCTCCCTGTACTCTGATCGGCTTGGGAGAGGATTGGGTGGAAAAAAGCATATCTCCCTTCCCCAAAAGCTTCTCCGCCCCGACTCCGTCAAGTATGGTTCTGGAATCCACCCCCGAAGAAACCGCAAAAGCTATTCTCGAGGGAATATTCGCCTTGATCAGACCCGTAATCACATTTACGCTCGGTCTTTGTGTCGCAATCACAAGATGTATTCCGCAGGCTCTCGCAAGCTGTGCCAGACGGCAGATTGCATCTTCCACCTCGTTTTGCGCCACCATCATCAGATCCGCAAGCTCATCAATAATGATGACGATCTTCGGAAGCTTTTTGCCTTCTTCCGGCAGAGATGTTTTTTCTATTTTTTCATTATATCCCTTAAGATCTCTGACTCCCATCTGAGCAAACTTCTTATACCTGTCCGTCATCTCCGCAACTGCCCAGTTCAGTGCCGCCGCCGCCTTCTTTGCATCGCTCACCACCGGAATGAGCAAATGCGGTATGCCCTTATAGATCGAAAGCTCGACGACTTTCGGATCGATCATGATCATCTTGACCTCATCCGGAGAATAGCTGTAAATCATGCTCATAATCAAGGTATTGATACAAACCGACTTTCCCGATCCGGTAGCGCCCGCAATCAGGAGATGGGGCATTTTTGCAATATCCGCAACAATGGTTCTTCCTCCGATATCCTTGCCCAGCGCAAACTTAAGCCGATGAGAACCGGCTTGAAACTCCTCGGACTCGAATAATTCTCTGAGATACACGAGGGTATTCTCCTTATTCGGCACCTCGATTCCCACCGCCGACTTGCCCGGAATCGGAGCTTCGATTCTGATATCGCTTGCCGCAAGGCTGAGCTTGATATCATCCGCAAGAGAAACGATCTTGCTGACCTTGACCCCCTGCTTCGGATGAAGCTCGTATCTGGTCACCGTCGGTCCCTTGCTGACCTCTCCGAGAGTTACCTCGACACCGAAATTATGCAGGGTCTGCTGAAGCTTTAATGCCGTTTTCCGATATTCCGTATCCGAACCCGCCGCTCTTTGTTTGACTCTGTTTAAGAGAGAAAGCGGGGGGAAGCGATATCCCTTTTCCTTTTTTATGCTCTCCGAAAAAGCCCTCTCCCCTCTGCCTTCTTCCTTACGCCCCTCTGTATGAGAATCTTCTTCTCCCCTGATTCGGTAAGCTTGAAGAGGCGTTTTCGCACCCGCATCTCGGGAAGCGGTAAAGGAAAAGGATAAATCTATCTCTCCGCTTTCCGACTCCTCCCCCTCTTCTTCAAAAAACTCCTCTTCCCCGCGATCCGGAAGCGTGATTTCCGATTCTCTGTCATTTCTGATAATGCTGTACTCCGCCGAGGAAGGCAAAAACGAATCCTCCCGCATTTGCACATCCTTCAGGAGCTCTTCCTCATCCTCTCCTTCCTCAAAAATCAGTATATTCTGTTTTCTGGAAAGAATTTCGTTTGCCTTTCTCAAGGTCTCTTCATCGAGGGCATTCTTCTGCCGAAGCGCTTCTCCCCCCTCTTCAAAATCTCTGAGAATGCTTCCCGTAAAAATATCGGAACCGACCGAAGAAACGCTCTCTTCCGGAGTTGAAAAACTGTTCCATGCAGAAAGTTCGATCTCTCCTCTCTGTGCCTCTCCTTCTTCTTCCTGATGATAACGCAAAGAAGGAGAGGAAAACTCCTTCAAATCAATCTCTCCCTCAGAATCCTCCCTCTTTCCTTCCCCTTCCTCACCGGAGAAAGAAAGCCCCTTCCTTTTCTCCCTTTCTATCTCCGAAAGCATGGAAGCAAGCTTTTTTTCTTCATCTTTAATCAGACGGTCGGAAAAATCCGTAAGCTTTGTGGAGGAAAGATCGATTTCCGGAGAAGTTTTCGAAAAAAGAGGCTCTCTTCTGTCGATTCCGACACTTTCAAGATATTCATATTCCTCCTCATTCTCTTCTTCGTCATAATCCCCATAATCTTCATAATCCTCATCTTCATCTTCCCACTCTTCCTGCAGGCTTTCTCTGCGTTCCCTTACTTTGGTCAAGCCCTCCTGCATCCTCCTGCCGATATCATTCTTCATGTTCTGATAAGCCCGATCTCCCCCTTTTTTAACCATACCGACAAAGGATTTTTCGCTTAAACAAACCGCCGATATGATGAGCCCTGCCAAAAGAACCAGAACCGCTCCGGTTTTTCCTACCAAGGTGCTGATCAGGCTGACCAAAATTCCGCCGATCGCGCCTCCTCCCGAAGCCTCCAGATAATACTCCGTAATGCTTGCCATCGACACAAAGTCCTTGCCGATGACGGTATGAATCAGTCCGCAGGTGCAAAGCACCGCTCCGATTCCCGCTCCCACCTTGATCCCCGCACGGATATCCCCCTTATTGGAGATAACAAAAATCCCCGTAAAGAGGATGATAAAGGGCAAAAGATAACCGATCATTCCGAATACGCCGAGCTGCACACTGCGAATATACTCTCCCGCCGCTCCGCCGATTTTAAAATTGCTGATAAATAAAACAATGCAAAATACAAAAAGCACGATGATGGAAATTTCCTCTCTTAAAAAACTCTCCTGTCGGATTTCCCTCTCTTCCTTTCTTTCGTGCTTGATTCTGTTTTGCCTCCTGTTTCCTGTTTTTTCCCTTCTCTGAACTGCCAATGCTATTCCTCCCTCCTCATCAGCATTCTACCAAACAAGTATACAAAAAATATGCGATAAATGCAAGATTGGCGCAGTCTTCCTTAAGCTCGGGCTCTCCCTTTTTTTGCAATAAAAAGAGCATCCTTCCCGATCAAATTGGCAATTTTAATCGAAGCGGACGCTCTTTTTATTTTTTATAAATCCAATCTTATCCCTCTATCTTTTTTCGGCTCTCTTTTCTTTTTTTCCTCTCTGCCAAATGCCGAAACAAAAAAATCCGGCACCAGCAAGCGAGCTCAATAAAAGCAGAAGCCAAATGCGATATTCATTGGGATCGCTCGTGCCCGGCACGGCTGCGGCAGAACGCTTTGCATTTTCCGCCTGCGATCCTCTGATCTGAGAAGCGGCGCTTCCTAAATCCCCCTTCGGCAAAGAAGGATCATTTTCATCCCCCTTCTCGATTCCATGGCTTCCCGGATCTTGGTTTTGTACCGGAGGAATGCCCGGATCAAAAGGAGCGCTCCGATCGGGAGAATCCGACCGCAGTTCCTGTCTTTTGCTTGGAGGCGGGTCAAGAGCGGCTGCGGGTCCTGTATTGCCCTCTGCCGTTCTCCCCGTTCCCTTAAGCCCGGTAACTCCGGAATCTCGGTATCTTCTTCCTCTGCCTTCCGCGGGTTCTCTGTAAACATTCTCATATTCAACGAAGCTTTCCCCTGTCATGATCCTTCCGGATCGCCGGATTTCCCCGGCATAGTAATCGGCGCGAAGCTTTTCTTCCACCCGGTAGGAAGTTCCCAAAGGAATGCCTTCGATCAGAATATACTCTCCGTGTCTGAGGTGAATCTTATCCCCGCTCTTGATCTTTCCGCGATAAGAACCGGTATAGGAAAATTCCTCCGGACTGTCAAAGACGAGAGTAAACTCAAAGATATCGCTCTCCGGAATCACTTTATTTGTTACCTTCTTCTGTACGAGCAGACTGCCCTCCTGCCGCAAATAGGTGTTAATAATACGGTAGCCCTCTACCTCTGCGCTATAAGCGGAAGGAATTTCCGCCTCATTGACGGTGTAAATATAGGGATTTCCGCCCGCATCAAATTCCGGAAGCTGTTCAAAACGATAATTCCACTTATTCGGATCGGCAGCATCCGCGCTGCTTTGGTCAAGATCGAGATATCGATATGGCAGCGTCAAAGAATCGCTCCGATAAAGATGGATTCTGATCGAAGAAGGACGGACAGCGTTTGGGCTCTCTCCCCTCCATATCTTCTCGCCGGAAACCGATATAAAACGCATCGTATTAATGATTTTAAAGCTTCCGTCCGGATTTTCCTCATATCTTACCGTGTAATTTCTGAGGTTTTGATTTTGGATTTCCTCCACCCTGTAAGTATAGGGATTTCCCCATGCATCGTATATGGGAAGACCGCTGAAAGTATGCTTCCACACACTCTCGTTCATCCCTCCGCTCCAGTTTTCCCGGATCGCCGCAGTGCTTTCGGAGTCTCCGGGCAGGGAACGCTTTAATTCTATGCCGATGCTTTGCGGGCGAACTCCGGCAATATTGCCATGATCCTCCCATTCCTTGATGACCGCAATTTCCTTTTTGATCATGGAATTGGTCATGACCAGGCTATGATCGGGATCTACGCTGTATTCCACCCTGTAATTCCTAAGACCGGGTGAGCCCTGCTGTTCTACAAAATACTGGTACTCCTCGCCTTGGGCACTGTACCTTGGCATATTCAAAAAGCTATGAGTCCATCCATTTCCCTGATTCAGTATGATCGGACTGCCCACATCCTCCGCCGCTCCCGTGCCAAAGCTTCTTTTCAGCTGAAACTCTATGCTCTGAGGACGCAGTCCCAATGCATCGGCATCATCGATCCAGATATTTCTGACCACGATATCATTCGGTGTCAATGTATTGGTAATCTTTAAGCTGCCGTCGGGATTGCTTGTATAATCCGCCCTGTAATTGCTGAGATTGATATTCGGCAATTCCTGCACAAAATAGGTAAACTCATTGCCTTCTATATCGTATTTCGGAAGCCCGTGATAGGTATGGGAAAGATTCGCATTCGTCAGCGTAATCGGAGTGCCGACGTTTTCTTCCCCATTCAGCGCGCTTCTGCGCTTAAGCTGAACTTCCACTCCCGCAGGTCTTAAGCTCAGAGCATCCTGATTATCCGCCCATTCCTTATGAACGCTCAGAGATCTGGTAATAAGCCGGTTATTGATCCTTATATTCCCGTCAGCTTGCGGCATCACCTCGGACTGATAATTTTTCAATGCATTTGATGGCTTTTCCTCTGCGGTATAGACATAGGGAACTCCCTTCGCATCAAAATCTTCCAGTTCGTCATAGGAAGCCGTCCAGCCATCCGCCGGACCGATCCTGCGGATTCCGCCTGCGGACTGTGCCACTCCCCCCGCGCTTCTTTTGAGTTCGACCTCTATGCTTGCGGGTCTGAGAGCATTTGCATCCGATTGATCATCCCAGGTTTTGGTAATCGTTCTGCTTCTGAGCCTTAAGGTATTGGTCACCGCAAATATACCGTTTTCCTCGGTGTATACGGGATTAGGATAATTATTCAAGCCCCCCTCGTCCTCCTGCACGATTTGATAAATATACGGGTTGCCGTTCTCATCAAATTCGGGCATATTACTAAAACGATAGGACCATGTATCCGAGGTTCCGGACTGCAGTGCGGAAGCGATATCCGCAAAGCTTCCGCCGGCTGTTTTTCTTTGCAGCTTGATATTGACATCCGCCGGTCTGATTCTCTTTGCATCGGAATGATCGACCCATCTGACTTCTATGGGAATATCCTTACCTTGAAAGGTATTTGTTATTTCCAGCACATTTCCCGCAAATGGAGCATAGCTTGCCCGATAATTCAAAAGCCTGTTGTCCGCAAGCTCTTCGGCTCTGTAAACATAAAGATTGCCCGCAGGATCAAACTTCAAAAGATTACCGAAGCTGTACTCCCATGCTCCTCCCGCTCCCGGCTCAATCCTGACCGGGGCGCCGACATTCTCTTCCGCCTCTGCAGCGGAGGAACGCTTCAGCTGCACCTCGATCTGAGAAGGTCTTAAATTGATCTGCGTCTGATCCCCCACCCAGTTCTTCTTTATTTTTATTTCGTTCGGTATCAGTCTGTTTGTGATTTTCAGGCTGCCGTCAGCCTCTATCGTATACGAAGCGATATAGTTGGCAATTCCCGGGCTCGGAATCTCTTCCACGGAATAGGTAAAATCCGCTCCCTGTCCATCCTTTGCAGCCAGATCCGCATACCGGTATTCCCAGACTCCTGCCGCTTCCCGAAGCTCTATCCTTCCTCCTGCCGCTTCCTTCGGACGATTTGCGGATTCTCTGTAAAGCTGGATTTCTATCGCTGCCGGTCTCGTATTGAGCGCATTCGAATCATCCTCCCAGTTTTTCCTTACCCATAGCTCTTTGGGCAGAAAGCTGTTTTTCATCCTCAAGCTGCCGTCGGCATCCTTGCTGTAGCTGACCGTGTAGTTTGAGAGCGCCGCTTCGTTTACTTCTTCGACTTCATAGCTGTACTCCCGTCCCTGCGAATCATACTTTTCGATTCCTTCCAGCTCAAGAACCCATTCATCCCCGTTTCCTCTCATCTCGATATCTCTTCGGACCACTTCCTGAGACATTCCCGGAATGGATCTCTTCAGATGAAAGAGGATGCGGTTCGGTCTGAGCCCCCGAACATCGGAAGCATCATCCCATTCTTTTACGATCCGAAGCTTCATTTCCTTCACTCTGTTTGTCACGGTAAATCCGGTATCCGCATCTCCCGAAATAAAAGCCGCATATTCCGCGAGATCCCCGATTCCGACATCGACTTCTTCGACAGTATACAGATAAGGAGTATTGCCCGCATCCTTAAGCGGAAGATCGGTAAACATCCCTTCCCAAGCGGAAGCCTGATCCAAGGTGATGATTCCTTCCGGATATTTCGCACTGGTATAGTTTTGCTGATTCTGCTTCAGACGAATCTTTACCGGAGGACGCGCATTTCCTCCCTGCCAGTCCTTTTTTACCTTTATCATCTTGTTAAAGGTATTGTATACGCTGTTGGTAACACCGAAGTTTGCACCGCCGTCATAGGATACGGCATAATCATTGGTCGCCTTTTTGCCCTCCAGAGTGTTTCCCTCATAGGGAGCGGCTTCCATCGGAATAACAAATCTCACATTGGTATTATTTCTTACCACCGTGCCGGCTTCCATCACGATCTTTATTGCCGTAACCGCAGAAGGATCGGCGGGAAAACTGCTTGACCATGCCATGGAAGGATCATTCACCGCAATTCTGGAATCCGTAATCGGATTGGCGGCAAGCGAATAATATACACTGAATCCCGGCGGCGTTTGAATCGGTGCCCTGAGTTTATTATTAAACTGGGAGTTTCTCGCTCCTCCGTTGATATAGGGCTGATCGCCTATTCTCGGAAGGATATCATAGAGCATGAGCCGGTCGATATCCGTACCGCCCGTGTTTACGACAACCATGCCGTAATCAAAGTTTTCACCGTAATCCGTTACCAGAAAATCTCTTCTCCAGCCCCCTCCGGCTCTGCGGATCTCTTTATAGGCTTTGATATATCCTGCCAGATTGAGCTTGATTGCCGCCGAAGCGCCAAGAAGCTTATCCGTCGCGGGATTATCATCCGCATCATAGATATCATCCACAAGCGAAGAAGGACTTCCCGTTCCTCCCTGCGGATTGACCTGTATGCCCGGCTTTAGGGGATAAAAATTATCCGCCAAAAAATATACCTTATTTATGCTCGAATCCATCGTTCCGTTGGGATCGGGGATTGCATCTTCGGTTATTTTGGTCGCAATATTGATCTGCAAAAGCTTCGTCGTCAGATCGGCAATCTTAAAATCATCGAACTCGATGACGAGAGCCGTCCTTCCCGTTCCTCTGTAATCGGGGATGACCTCGCTTACTCTTCCGTTTAAATGCGGATTAATATGCATATAAGCATGGTTCAAATAAGTGACTCCCGCCGGAAGAAGATCAATAAACTTCGGGTTTCTGAATCTCGTCCCTCTGGCAAGCCCGTTCAGGTCCAGAGTAATTCTGTAGGTAACGATCTCTCCGACTCCTCCCGTCGGGATATTTACCGTAATCTTGGACATGGATACGCTCTCCGAAAGAGGAACGATCTTGATCCGGTCCGAGGTCTTCGAGGTCGTAAAGGACTTGTTCTGCCCTGCCGCATTGGTGTACTCTCCGGAGACCAGAGCGGAGTTGGATACCTGCTCAGGCTGCGCACTGACATGGTAGGGATCTAAAAATGCAAGCTTTACCATGCATTGGAAGGAATCTCCTACCGGTATATCCTCATCGAAGACAATATCTATTCCATGCACTCTTCTCGTTGCCGCAGAAGCATCCTGAGGGAGCACGGCACCGGCTTCGACCTGAGCGACCGCGGCTTCGACCTCCTGCTTTGCCTGCGTATCGATCTCAATATGTCTCCACTGATCCTCCCCCAAAGAGGGCATCGCCCCGTGTACAGTCTTTGAATAGATGAGCGAAGTTCTGGCTCCCGAAGCATCCTTTGCCCAAATCTCCTTGATATTGGAGGGAGGATGGCTTCCGTATCTTCCCCAAAAGCTCACGCTCTGGATATAGGTCCTCTCGTCGAAATCGGTATCCGTAATCACGATATTCCTTGCGGGAACAAGCAGGGTGTTTCTGTAGCTGATCAGATAATCAAAAACGGAAAGATGGTTATATCCGTCCTCCAGCTTGATTTCATAACGGTTTCGCCTTTTTGAGATCATTCCCGCTCCCTTGACTTCATTTCTGTCAAGACGAAAAAGCATCTTATCCGAAACGATTTCGGGATTTGCCAGCTCTCCGGGAGAAGCGCCGTAGGGAATCAGCGTCGCCTCTATCGCGTTCTCGATGGAACGGGAGGTCGCATTCTGGGTGTTTTGCTGGATCGCATTGACATTGAGCCCCGGAAACTGAAGCTTTAAGACCACATTCCTTAAGACCTTGTCCGCGCCTCCGTTAAAAGTATCGTCCGAAACGCTCTCAACGGTGTATCTGACCTTGGTCGGTCTGTTCTGCGCATCTCTTTCGCTTACGGTCCAGCCCGGATTGCTCGCCTCATCAAAGGTCGCGGGAACGGTCTGCCCCGTTCTTTCATCACGATAGAGCGGCAGCTTATCCTCCAGTTTGATTTCCTCGATGATTCTCTGTGCCATCAAACCGTTTCCGAAGGTATAATGCCCCCGATCCAAACCTGTCTGCAACTGAAACATAAAGGGGACGTTAGAGGGTTCCGTAACGATTCCGTTTGTGGAAACTCCTCCGTAGACCGAATAATGATCGTTCTTATAGATCTCCTCCCGATTTGAAAGGATGTATTTCGATATCGCCTGCGCATCGTACTTCGGTCTGAATCTGACTTCCGAAGAGGGCGCCGCAAGACTTCCGTCATTGGCGTAAATCGTCGCGGTGATCGGAAGCTCATAGTCTTTTGGTACGGTTCTATTGTTTTTAAACCTGACCAAATAGGGGAAATGTAAGCTCGTCGTAGAATCAATATTGGTAATATTGACTTTGGCAACGGCAAACTTCCTGCCGTCCTGCTCCGTATCGATTCTGTATTCGACGGATTTTATCGTTCCCGAAGAAGGGGGAACCTGCAGCCCGTCCATCCTGTTGGGCACCGGAGGCAAAAGCTTGTCGCTCAGATGCTCAAGCGGCACTTTGATCTCGACATAGGGATCAATCAGAGGAGCGTTGAGGTTTGCTCCGTTATATTTAATCACTCCGGTTCCGCTCAGATAGGTGTAAATATCCGCTCCGCTCACTCCCGTACTGCTTTGGGGAATATAATGCTCTACAAACAAGGAAGCGTTTCTCTGACGCCGAAACGCGCCGGCGCTTCTGAACGCCACCGTCCTTGTTGTAACGGCAAGCGTCAGTGTATCCGAACTCATCACTTCCTCCGGAAGAGAGTTCGGCTTAATCAGCAGGCTGGTATCATCCTCCAGCTTCATCTCGCTTAAGGTATTTTCCTTGCCCTCCTCTCTTAAGGCATCAAACAGCGCTTCCTCCTCCGAGAGAATCAGCGGCTCATGATAATCCGAGGGGCTAGCCAAGCTCTCTCTTACCTCGGCAACCTCATCCTCCGAAAGATATGCCGCATATTTTATCGTAAGAATCTTCTGCTTTTCCTCCGAATCTTCGCCCTCTTCCTCCTCGCGGGCATCGGACAAAGTAGCGCTTTCCGCGCTGATCACGCCGTTTTTTATCGCGAAATTCTCCGAATCCAGATTCAGGTCTTCCTGCGTGAAATCGAGCGTATTATCTTCCACCGTATAGATCTCGTCTTCTGATTCGATTCCGATCACGGCAAGCTTAAAATCCCTGTCTTCCAGCTTTGCGCTGACTCCCTCAAAAAGATCCAGCGTTTCGCCCGGCATCAGGATCTTATCATCCATGCCTTCAAATCTGATCTCTTCGGTTTTTACGGGCAGCGCATCGGAGGCACTCGCTTTATCGTGATAGATGACGCCTTCGGGAAGGATGGTAAGATCCCCCTCGTAGCTCGGAGATTCTTCGGCAAAAATCTCCTCCGCCGCGGCATCGCTTAATTCCTGCGCATAACTGCCGGCATACGCCGATGAAAGATTGAAAGTCTGCGTTATCAGCATAAAACCGCAAAGCAGCCTCGCAATCCATCGGTTTTGTTTTTTCTTTTTTTGATTCATATTCCTCTTCGCCTTTAATTCATCTATTGTTAATGTTTATCTAACCTACTGAATTGCTATGTAATGAAACTCCCTTAAAGAATGCTTTAAATATCTGTAAAAACATAAAGCTTCTTCCATTCCATACCATATAAATCGAGCAAAACGATAAGCCGGGTTCTGTATTTGACGATCATCTGTCTAGGCTTATCGTTGCCGATAAGCTCAAGCAACCAACCTGAATTTGGACGGGCCGCCCCCGACAAAAAGTCCGGTCGGACTTTTTGTCTATTCTGTTCGGTCTTGCTTCGGATGGGGTTTACATAGCCTCTCAGGTTACCCTGAGAGCGGTGGTCTCTTAAACCACCATTTCACCCTTACCGTAAAACGGCGGTATATTTCTGTTGCACTTTCCTTAGAGTCACCTCTACCGGACGTTATCCGGCATCCTGCCCTTTGAAGCCCGGACTTTCCTCACCTGCGCAAACGCAGCCGCGATCGTCTGTCTTACTCGATTCTATGGTCTAAGAATGATTCATTATGCATGGAAGCAGCTTCCGCCGATAAATTCTCTTAAAATCGAATTTTTGGGAACGGCATCCGCCGGTATGCCAAGAAAATAATCCAAAAACTTCAGCAGGCGCTTTGCCTCAATATACTCCTCACTGTCCTTGGGTATTCCGAAAAGGATGGGTTCAGCATATTGTTTGAGCACCGCAAGCTCATATACGAGCGCGGAATCGAATACGATATCCGCCGATTCCTGAAAGGGAAAAATATTTCTCCTCTCTCCTCTGCGGACGGATTGCCACATCCTTATCGTATTTTGCGCACTGCTTCCTCGAGTCCTGGCATCTCTGACCATTCTTCTGATCAGTCTTCCGTCAGTAGTAGGTATCCTGTTATGCTCATCGATATTGAGCTGGGTCAAAGCGGATATATAAATCTTAAACTTCGACTCCAGCGGCAGAGCATAGGACAAGCTGTCATTCAGACAGTGAATTCCTTCAAGGATGAGTATATCATTCTCTCCAAGCTCCAAAAATTTGCCTCTGTACTCCCTTTTTCCTGTCTTGAAATTAAATGCCGGCATCTCGACTCTCTTTCCGGAGAGGAGATTTAACATATCCCTGTTTAAAATCTCGGCATCTATCGCTTCCAGACATTCGAAATCATAGTTTCCGTCTTCATCCCTCGGCGTGTCTTCCCTATTTTTAAAATAGTCATCAACCGCAATGGGATGGGGTTTGAGCCCATGTGCTTTAAGCTGTATCGCCAGCCTGTGAGAGAAGGTTGTCTTTCCCGAAGAGGAGGGACCGGCAACCATAATAAATTTAATTCCCTTCCTTGATGCAATTTTTGCAGCTATATCACCGATGTTTTTTTCCATTTCCGCTTCGGCGATCAAAATCATATCCTCCGCGCTTCCATGGGATATTTCCGTATTCAAATCTCCTACTTCCGACCAGCCCAACTCGGTATAGCTCTTGCTCGAGGCAATCAGCTTCTTAAAGACCTTTTCCGCCGGCTTAAAGGGCAAAACTCTATCCGGCTCCTCTCTTGTGGGGAGCATCAAAACAAATCCCTCATGATAGAGCTGAAGGTCAAAAAGCTTGATATAGGAGGTGTTTGGCAGCATATAACCGTAATAATAATCGATATAATCCTTCAGACGGTATATATTGACCTGCGATGCCCTCCTGTAAGTCAGAAGCTTCTCTTTGTCATACATCTTTCTTTGGTGAAACAGCTCCAGAGCTTCCTGTGTGTCCACACTTTCTTTGGTGATCGGCAGCTTTTCTTCGACCATTTCCTGCATTTTTCGTTTTACCTGGGAAAGGATATCCACATCCAGCGTAAAATCGCCTTTCGCACTGATATAAAGCGCGTTTCCGGTAGAAAATTCAACGACGATCTTCTCGAGTCTCTCAACGCCAAGTACTTCATAAAATGCAGCGATCATAAGAAATACCGCGGAACGCTCGTAGGTCTGAACACCGGGCTTATCCCTGAGTGTAAGCATCGTCATATTCACGGGCTTGCTCAGCCTGTTATCAAGTTCCTGAAGCTTATTATTGCATTTGACAAGCAAGATATCATTCGGGTAAGAAGATTGCATATCCTCGGCAATATCCCGGTATAGGGTTCCCTCGTTATATCGATATATCTTACCCTCTATCCTTACATCAAGATACTTGATATTTTCCATATTCCACCTTCCTTTCTACAGAATCATATCGGGGAAATTTACCTCTTCCGTATAAATTTCAATTGAAGGGTTCAGCTTTCCGATCCTTTTTTTCATATCTTCTATAAAAATATGCTCTAAACCGTAATGCCCGGCATCAATTATGGAGATTCCCTCTTCGAGCGCATCCAAAGCTTCATGATGCGTGATATCACCGGTAATGAGAACCTGCGCACCCGCCTTTTTTGCCCATTTATACATCCCTTTACCGGATCCGGGAGAAATGGCGGCTCTTTTGATCCGCCCTTTTGTCAAACCGGCTCCGAATATGCGGACAAAATCCAGACCAAATGCCGTTTTCACCTTTTTTGCAAGCTCTTCGATCGAATATTCTCCCTCAAGCTCTCCCACCTTGCCTATTCCAAGCTCCTTCATCCTTCCTTCCTCTTCGAAGGAAAATGTCGGTTCCAGCGGTCCGCCCTTGAGTCCTATTCTTTCGGCGGCGATATCAGCCATGCAGCTTTCTGCCACATCATAATTGGTGTGCATGGCGATATATGCCATATCCTCTCTGAGTATCTCTATAATTTTATTGCCTATGACCTCCTCGTCTGTTATTTTTTTCAGCGGAGAAAAAATCAGAGGATGATGTGTGATAATCAAATCGACTTTTTTCTCTATCGCCTCTTTTAACAGCTCGGAAGAAAGATCAAGTGCAAGCATTACCTTATTTACTTCTTTCTCTCTCCTGCCTAAAATCAGTCCTACATTATCCCAGTCCATTGCGAGAGAAGGGGGCATATCCGCACAAAGCAGATTTAAAATTTCAATTGATTTCATCTTTTGCCTCCTTAATCAAAAAAAGATACTCCCGGAGCTTCCGCAATTTTTCATCTATATGATTCGAATTGGATTTTGTCTTGCCGCTCAGCCCATCCAGTATCTTATTATATTGAAAATACTCTTTCTCTAAATATTCCTTTAAGACTTCATCCTTATTTCTGATCAGATAAAATCCGAAACTGTCATATAGCAGAGTATTCCTTTCCTCTTCTTTTATACCATTTTCACCTTCAAAAAGCAATGCTTTTATCGCAAGATAGAACTTGCCCTCGTCCTTGATCATGCGCTCTTCAATGATCCGGTAACCCTCTTTTCTGAGGAAGCTTCTTACCTCCGCCCAGTGAGAATGGGGAGAAAGGATGTATTCCTTCGCCGTTTTTTTCATCCCCTCCCCCTCTTTGAGAATTCGCATCATCAAATCGCCTCCGAGCCCGGCAATCAGGATCGCATCCGCTTCTCCCTCCTTCAGATTCTTCATTCCGTCCGAGAGTCTCGTCTCTATCCGCCCCTCCAGCCCCTCCGCAATAATATTGATGCGGGCTTTATCAAGCGGACCGCGCCGAAGATCGAGCGCAATCGCGGAAGGAATTTTTCCTTCCTTCACCAGTGCAATCGGTATATATGCATGATCCGTTCCGATATCCGCAAGCCTTTTGCCTTCCGATACCATCTCCGCGATCATCCTCAGTCTTTTTGAAATCTTCATCCTGCTTTTCAACAGATCACTCCAAAAAATCGTAGAGCTTCTTTAATCGGCTCGGCTGCCTCAGCTTCCTCAGCGCCTTTGCCTCTATCTGCCTTATCCTTTCTCTCGTGATTCCGAATTCTTTTCCTACCTCCTCCAGGGTCCACGGACGTCCGTCATCCAGACCGAAACGCAGTCTGATCACGGTCTGCTCTCTGGCATTGAGTGTTTCGATTGCCTCAAGAAGCTTTTCCCTAAGTATCGCCCCCTCGGTAATCTTATGCGGCGTTCCGCTGTTCTCATCCTTGATGAAATCGACCAGATGGGAATCCTCATCATCATTGACCGGGGTTTCTATCGATACCGTTTCCTGCACCATGCGCAGAATCTCGCGTATTTTTTCCACGGACATTCCCATTGCATTTGCCAGTTCCGCTTCCGTAGGCTCTCTGTTAAATACCTGAATCAGGCTTCTTTGTTTCTGCATCGTTTTATTGATCGTTTCCACCATATGAACCGGTATCCGTATTGTTCTCGACTGATCCGCCAAAGCCCTCGTAATGGACTGCTTGATCCACCAGGTCGCGTAGGTGGAAAACTTGAATCCCTTCGAACCGTCGTATTTTTCCACCGCTCTTAAGAGCCCGAGGTTGCCCTCCTGTATCAAATCCAGCAGATGCAAACCTCTTCCCATGTATTTTTTTGCAATGCTGACAACAAGTTTTAAATTTGCCTCGGCAAGCTTCTTTTTCGCCTCATCGGCTTCCCTCTCCTCTCCGGATTCTATCTGCGCGGCAAGCTTTAATTCCTCTTCAAAGCTGATGAGCGGAATTTTTCCGATTTCCCGAAGATAAATCTTGACGGGATCATAGCCCACAAGGCTTTCATAACGCTCGGAAAATTCTTCCTCTTCCGTTTCTTCCTTTTCTTCCCCGATCTCTTCTCCTTCTTCGATAAAATCGGGCTCCAGCTGCTCGTATTTGGGGTTGAGTATATCGATATGGTGCCGCTCAAGACAATCATATAAAAACTCCCAATCATCGGGCGTCAGACAAAATTCGGAACATAAATTAATAAAATCCGTATATTCCGGCAAATCTTTTTTCTTATCTAAGCCTTCTATAATCTGTTTTATCTTCTTTTGTAAAAGCTCTCTCCGCTCGCTCTCAGACATGTTTGCTTTTTCATCCATCCCGCTTCTCCTTTATCTATGCACTTCACAAATCCACCATCTATCAGGTAATCGATATTCCCCCTCTTTTTAATTTCGCCTGCTCCTGCATGATCCTTTGCAGTTCATTGATATCCTCCGCATTTCTGCTCGCCTCGTCCAGCGCCGCCTGTTTCACCCGAAATACGCTCTCTTCTATGGCTTTCATCTTCTCCTCCTCTCCGAGGCAAAGAAGCTCCTCCTCATTGAAGATCTCGGCAACCCTTCCGGATTTTTCCTCATCCTCGCTATAATGGGAAAGAATCGCGGCAGGAGTCGGTCTTCCTCTCTGATACAGAGAAAAAATCAGCTCGGCAAGCTCTCTGTGCAAAGGATTTTTAAAATCCTCCGGTTGGAGATAGGCTGAGATCTTTTCAAAAGACTCCCTGTCCTCCGTCATAAAGGCAAGCAGCAGTCTCGGGCTTTTTTCTTTCTTATCCTCCTTTTTTTTACGCATCCTGAAATCGGAAAGCCTTCTTTCCCGAAGCCTCTCCTCCGGCTCCGGCTCCCTTTCTCCTTGCGCGATCTCTCGCCGAAACTCCGAATAATCTCGGCGAAGAGTGGAAGCAACCAATGCCTTCATATCTTCATAGGGAATAAAATGCTCCCTGCAAACTGCCCGAATATAATTTTCTCTCTCCAATTTCTCCTCGAATTCGCAGAGTCTTCGTGCGATCGCCTTGTAAAATTCGGTCTTCATCTCGGGATCCTTCATTTCAAAGCTTCCCTTGAGAATATCGATCTCCCAGAGAAATGCATTCTTTGCATCCTCTATCCTTTTTTCAAACGCCTCTTTTCCCTCTTCCCGGATGCATTCGTCCGGATCCTTATAAGGCTGCATATTTAATACCCTGACCGAAATTCCCGCTTCTTTCAGAAGCGTAAGCGCCCTGAGCGCCGCCTTGATTCCCGCGCTGTCGGAATCGTAGCTTAAAACCGCTTTCTTGAAATAGCGCTTAAGCGCATTGGCATGCAGAGAGGTAAAAGCCGTACCCAGAGATGCCGCCGCATTGCCAAATCCCGCCTGATGAAGGGCAAGCACGTCCATATAGCCCTCGCAAAGCAGGACATAATCCTTCCTTGCATTTTTTGCGTAATTCAAACCGTAAAGAGTCCTACTTTTGTCAAAAAGCTTTGTTTCCTGAGAATTGAGATACTTCGGGCTTCCCTCTCCCATCACTCTTCCCCCGAAGCCGATCACCTTGTTATGGGTGTCCATAATCGGGAAAATTACTCTGTTCCAGAACTTATCCCTGGCTCCCTTCTCATCGATGCTGACCAGTCCGCTCTCCTTCAGATTGCCGTCATCAAATCCCTCCGCTTTCAAATGGCGGTAAAGATCATCCGGACTCTTTGGCGCAAATCCGAGACCGAAGCGTAGGATGGTATCATCGTTTAATCCTCTCTCTCTAAAATAGCGGTATCCCTTCTCTCCCTGAGGCGTCTTAAGCTGCCTGAAAAAATAAAGCGCGGCGCTCTTATTCATCCGCCCGAGCAATTCCTTATAGTCCCTCAGCTCCTTATCTTCCTTGGAATATTCCGCCTCCGGAAGCCGCATTCCCGCTCTTTGCGCAAGAAATTGCAGCGCCTCGATAAAGCTGTAATTCTCATAGCGCTTGATGAAATCGATCACATTGCCCCCCGCGCCGCAGCCGAAGCAATAATAGATCTGCTTCGAGGAGGATACCGAAAAAGAGGGGGTTTTTTCCGCATGAAAAGGACATAGCCCGAAATGACTCGCTCCCTTTTTCTGTATTTTTACATAGGAGGAAATCACATCCACTATATCGTTTCTCGCCTGCACTTCTTCTATAATTTCCGCCGAATAACGCAACTCTTCCTCCTTTTTGCTCAAAAACCGCCCCATAAACTGATATCATCATATCATATACGGAGCGGTAAATACAGTAAATTTATTAAATACTCATCCGACCTCAGGAAAGAGCGATCCGAAATCTTCCCCTTCCCCTATGCCTTCCATGCCGAAGGAACGAAGAGTTCCTTAAATTTTTCTATCGAATACTGATCGCTCATCCCGGCAATATAATCGCAGACTACTCTCTCCCTGCTCTGCCCGAATACCTCGATATAGCGCCGGTATTCTTCCGGCATTGAAGAAATATCGGCAAGATAATAAGCATAAAGCTCTTCGATCATATGCTTTGCTTTGGATTCCTGGGACTTTGCGGCATCATTTTGATATACATTCTCAAACATCCACTTTCTTAATCCCATCATCGCTTCCAGTATGGGCTCCGACATCCTGATGCAGGGTTTTTCGCGGCTGCTCTCTATCACATCCTGTATCATGATATCCAGCCTTTTTCTGACCGAAGAGCCGAGCACCCCGCTGAAACGTTCCGGAATATCGTTTTCGGTAAAAATCCTTGCCCGGATGGAATCATCAATATCATGATTGATATAAGCAATCTTATCGGAAAGCCGGACAATATGTCCCTCCAGGGTCGAGGGCGTAGAAGCGGTACCGTGATTTAATATGCCGTCCCTTACCTCCCAAGTGAGATTTAAGCCTCTTCCGGCATTTTCCAGAAATTCCACCACTCTCACGCTCTGCCGAAAATGAGCAAAGCCCTCGCTGCAAATTCTGTTTAATACCTCTTCTCCCGAATGTCCGAAAGGCGTATGTCCGAGATCATGCCCGAGCGCAATCGCCTCCGTCAAATCCTCATTGAGCCTGAGTGCCCTGGCAATCGTTCTGGCAATCTGCGCCACCTCCAAGGTATGGGTCAGCCTGGTTCTGTAATGATCCCCCTCCGGCGCAAGAAAGACCTGTGTCTTATGCTTCAGCCTGCGAAAGGCTTTTGAATGCAGTATCCTGTCTCTGTCTCTTTGATAGACCGGACGGATCACGCATTCTTCCTCTTCTCTATCCCTTCCTCTTGATTTCGCACTGAAAGAGGCATAGGGCGACAAGGTTTGAAACTCCTTCTGCTCCATTTCTTCTCTGATCTTCAAGAAACACCTCCCATCCTTCACTCCGAAACAGGAAATCCGCTTTTTATCCGCTTGATTGAAATGATCTTATGCCTGCCCCGCACTTTCTCCACGGATGCCTATTCTTGTTCTTCCTTTACTTCTTCCTTGCGGATCTCCTTGGTTCTGATCTCCTTTGCGATCTGCTCGATAAATACCGAAAGCTCTTTTACTCCCTCGTCTCCGGCAAATCTGCTTCGCACCGAAACGGTCTTATCGCTCTCCTCCTTCTCCCCCACAATGAGCATATAAGGAAGCCTGTCCAGTCTTGCCTCGCGAATCTTAAATCCTATTTTCTGATCCCTGTGATCTACGCTCGCATCGATTCCGTTTGCTCTCAGCTCCTTGCATACGAGATCTGCATATTCCGTATATTTTTCGGAAATCGGAAGCACTCTTACCTGCTCCGCGCAGAGCCAGGTCGGGAATTTCCCCGCATATTTTTCAATCAGCCATGCAAGCGTTCTCTCATAGCAGCCCAGTGAGGTTCTGTGGATAATATAAGGTCTGATCTTGTCTCCGTTCTGATCGATATAATACATATCGAAATTCTCGGCTATCGCACAGTCGAGCTGTATCGTGATCATCGTATCTTCCTTGCCGTACACGTTTCTCGCCTGAATATCTATCTTCGGACCGTAGAATGCCGCCTCTCCTTCCGCCTCCTTAAAGGGAAGCCCTTTTTCATTCAGAATATTTCTGAGCGCATCCTGCGCATTCTCCCAGTATGCCTCATCTCCGAGATATTTCTGCTGATTCTTCGGATCCCACTTGGAAAGGCGGAAGCTCACATCCTCGCGAAGCCCCAGCGTTTCCAGCACATATACCGCAAGGCTCAGGCAGTTTTCCAGCTCCTGCTCCACCTGATCCGGGCGGATCACGATATGTCCCTCGCTGATCGTAAACTGGCGCACTCTGGTCAATCCGTGCATCTCCCCCGACTCCTCTTTTCTAAAGAGAGTGGAGGTCTCTCCCATCTTGTAGGGAAGGTCGCGATAGGATTTCTGCGAATTTTTATATACATAATACTGATAAGGACAGGTCATCGGACGGAGCGCGAAAACCTCCTTGTCATTTTCCGGATCCCCGAGAATGAACATGCCGTCCTTATAATGATCCCAATGCCCGGATATCTTATAAAGATCCGACTTTGCAAAAAGCGGAGTCTTGGTTCTGACATAGCCCCATTCGTTATCCTCCAGATCCTCGATCCATCTTTGCAGCTTCATCACCATCTTGGTTCCCTTCGGAAGCAGAAGCGGCAGTCCCTGACCGATTACATCCACCGTCGCAAAGAGCTCCATCTCTCTTCCGAGCTTATTATGATCCCTCTTTTTAATATCCTCCAGATGTACAAGATACGCTGCAAGATCTTCCTTCTTGTTGAATGCGGTTCCGTAAATTCTTTGCAGCTGTGCCTTGTTCGAATCTCCCCTCCAATATGCCATGGATGAAGAAATCAGCTTGAACGCCTTGATTCCTTTCGTGCTCTGTATATGCGGACCGGCACAAAGATCGGTAAATTCACCCATCTTATAAAAGGAAATCTCTTCGTCCTCGGGAAGATCCTCGATCAGCTCCACCTTATAGGGCTCTTTCTGTTCCTTCATAAACTGAATCGCTTCCTGTCTGGGAAGCACATATTTTTCAAGCTTTGCGCCCTCTTTAATGATTTTCTTCATCTCTGCTTCCAAGCGATCCAGATCTTCTCTGGAGAAAGGAGCATGGTCAAAATCATAATAAAATCCGTTTTCTATGCTCGGACCGATCGCAAGCTTTGCCTCCGGAAAAAGCCTCTTTACCGCAAGCGCAAGCACATGGGAGCAGGTATGGCGCATGGTGGAAAGTCCCTGTGCGTCCTCTGCCGTCAATATGCTCAGCCGGCAGTCTCTGTCTACGATCTCTCTCAAATCGACGACCTCTTCATCCACCAGTCCCGCGCAGGCCGCTCTTGCAAGTCCCTCACTGATATCCGCGGCGATCTCAAGCACTGTTTTTGCCTCCTGATACTCCTTCACGGAGCCGTCCTTTAATTGTATCTTCATTTACTCTCTCCTTTTCTTA
>JAUMWW010000013.1:78838-79652 GCA_030529445.1 Johnsonella sp.
CTCCCTTTCAGCTTCGCTCTGAAGCAAAACATTCCTGTAGGGAAATATATCGGCGAATATGCAAAACGTCCCTAAACAGACGCTGCACGCATTTGTTCAGGGACGACAAATAATCAAATATTTACCGCGGTTCCACCCTAATTGTTTTCACCACTTCATTTTGACGATAACGGAATCACCGGATCGGATTAGGATCACTCGGAGGTGGTCTTCATACAGCACGATGCAGGACACTTTCAGCAATTGCATCCCTCTCTTTGTTCTCCCGCTGCATTACTCTTCTCTTCAACGTTTTAAGAAATACTCCTTTACTTTATAACTTTTTATCTGAGGTGTCAAGATGAAACGCAAAGAAAATTGTCTGAATATATGGCAGCCTTTCAGATTCTTAGCCCTATTTTCTTATTCCTTTCAGCAGCATTCTGATTGCGGATTCGATTTCCCCAATATGAAAGGATTGCAGGCGCGAAAGCCTGATTGCAAGCTCGTTTAATCCTCCGGAAATATAGCTTGTCAAATATTCTATATTTATTTCTTTGATTTGTCCTTCTTTCTGTAAAGCCAGAAGATGATCTTTTAAATATGATTCCGAGTTTTTACTATCCATCCTCTTCCATGTTTTTAGCAAGATTTATCTATCTCTGCAAGCAGGGAATTTATTGCACCCTTGTTGGAATAAAAACCGTGTTCTTTTCAAAAATACCAAATGCAAATCCGAACTTATACAATAAAGGCATGTTTTCAAATGAATTAAAACTCGTCCTATTTACAAATTCATTTAAGGAAATTGTTTCAATATATCCGTATGGATTTG
>JAUMWW010000027.1 GCA_030529445.1 Johnsonella sp.
CGGCGGCTCGGGAAAAGCAGGAAGCAAGAGCAGCGATAAGCCGCTTCATGTCGGGCAGGACGGAGATTGGATTCTGATCGATCAGAACACGCATAAATGGAAATTCAACTTAAATAACAATGCGAATGCAAAGGGCTGGGCAAGGCTCGCCTATACGCACGGTAAAGAGAGAAGGGTGGAATGGTATCATTTTGACAGCGAAGGCTATATGACGGTCGGATGGTTCTTTGACCCCGATACCGGAAAATGGTATTATCTCTCCGAGGATCATAACGGCTTCTACGGGCATATGGTGACCGGATGGCATCGCAGCCCGAAGGATAAGAGATGGTATTATCTCGACCTGCAGACAGGGGAAATGCTCGTCGGCTGGCAAAATATAGACGGAAAATGGTATTATTTTGCGGAGAGGGCGAATCAGCAGACATGGTTTTATAATGAAAGCTCCCGTATCTGGGAGTTCAGAGGAAGCAATGAGCGTCCCTTCGGTTCCATGTATGAGAATGAAAAAACGCCGGACGGTCATAAGGTAGATGCAAACGGTGTTTGGATTTCCTAAATAAAAATCCTGCGGATAATAAAGAAAAAATAAAATCTTAAGGGGGGAGCGGGTCTCCCTCCTTTATTTTGCTGAAAATTAGGAAAAAGATCACTTAAAGTATAGAAAAGAAAACTTGTATTTAAATTTATACAAAAAAATAATCACGATAACAGATGAAGGAAAGCCAATATTTGTATTGAATATTTTTTAGGAAAATGTTATATTTATTTAATAAAAAATAAATGATATCCAAGCGGAAAATTGGTGATTATTATCAGTTTAAATTCGGATATCGAGCTTGCTTTTTTGACAAATAGAATATATAATAAACCGGTCGAAACTCGGGAAAGGGTATTCTTGACAGTTATTGTTAAAAAATGAAGAAACATGTTATTTTATTTTCATTAAGATTTTCTTTATTTTTTTGATATTCCGACTGCAATATACACGCGATATTGGAGTTTGGCATATAGTTTGAATGATATGGCTCGAGAGAGCCGCCCATGCTCCAAATGCTTATCGGAGCGCTTCCGCAAGGAAGAAGGGTATAGGGAGTTGTATTTTGCAGGTTTAGAATAAAAATAAGTAAGAAGGAGGTGAGTGTGTGAAGGTAGTAATACCGGTAAAGCAACATGTAGGTGCTCCGTGCCAGGAACTGGTAAAAGTCGGAGATAAAGTGAAACGCGGTCAGCTGATTGCAAAGCCAAACGGACTGGGAGCGAATATACATGCAAGTGTAAATGGCGAAGTGGTTGAATTTGACGGGCAGAACATCGTCATAGAGTATGAGGGCGAGATCGATCTGAATGATTATGTCAGATTGAGCGGCGAAGAACCTCTTGCTCTCATCGAGGAGGCAGGAATTGTCGGCTCGGGCGGTGCGGGATTTCCGGCTCATGTTAAATTCAAAGCAAAACTGAACAGCGGTTATGTAATTGCAAATGCTGCAGAATGTGAGCCTCTTTTAGCACATAATATGGAGCTTTTAATGAGAGATCCGCAACAGGTGCTGAGAGGGCTTCGTTATGTTATGGACATAACGGGGGCGGCTAAGGGTTTTGTGGCGATTAAACCGAAGCATCAGAAAGAGATGATAGCCATTGCGAAGGCGGCAAAAAGCTTTGATAATATAGAAGTGAAATTCCTTCCGGATATGTATCCGGCAGGAGACGAGCGTGTAATCGTTCGAGAGCTTCTCGGTGTCGAGCTTCCTCCGGGAGCACTGCCGATAGAAGCGAATGCGATTATCAGCAATGTGGAGACGCTCAAGAATGTTGCCAGGGCAATAGAGGATAAGATGCCTGTTATCACAAAGGATCTTACCGTTGCCGGCAGGGTGAAGGAAAGCAAGGTATTTATGGATGTTCCGATCGGAGCGAAGGTAAAGGAATACATCGATAAATGCGGCGGATATGACGAGCCTTACGGAGAAATCGTACTCGGCGGTCCCTTTACGGGCAAGCATGGTGAAGAAAGCAGCGTGGTCAATAAAACGCTCGGAGGAATCATTGTTGCAATTCCTGCGATGAAGGAAAGCAGAAAGATCGGCTTTATCGAGTGCGAATGCGGCGCTCAGAAGGAGAGGCTGACCGAGATTGCAAATCAGATGGGCGCAGAGATCGTAGGCTCCGTCAGATGCAAGAGAATGGAAGAGGTAAACGGAAGGTACCGCTGCAGTTTGCCGGGAATCTGTCCCGGTCAGGCGGAGAAGGTGCTTGAATTAAGAAAGCTCGGCGCGCAAGCGTTACTTGTAGGTACATGCGAAGACTGAACGAACACAGTGATGAAAGTAGCTCCTAGTTTAGGAGTTCCGGTGTACCATAGTACAGACAATGCGCTTAGAGCTGGCAACCACAGGCTTTACAGAAGAAAAAAAGACTGATGGTGTAAATTGATTTTTTTATGTGATCTTTATAGTTTTTAAAGATAGATAAATTAAAAAGGAGGAAGCTATGTCAATTACAGTAGAAACAGCTAAGGCGCATGAGAAAGATCCTGCGGTATTATGCTGCAGATTCGAGGCGGGAACGGTTATCGAGCCCTCAAATCTCGAAGACCCCGCAATCTTTCCGGATTTAGTAGATTCCGGTTTATTGCAGATTGGAGAGGATACTCTTACAATAGGCGAGGTTTTAGGAGCAAAGCTTACTAAAACATCAGACGCTCTTACCCCGCTGACCAGAGAGCTGCTTGAAGGAATTACGGCGGCAGCACCGGCGGCAGAAGAGGAAAAAGCGGAAGAAGTATGCACCGCGGCAGCAGCGGCACCGATGGCGCTTGCACCGGCAGCATCCGCAGGCAGCGTAAGGATTCATATCGGAGAGGGCAAGAATATCGACCTTGAGATTCCCTTAGGGGTGGCTGCGCAGATGGGATTTGTAGGGGGAGCACAGCCGACGGCGGCGGCAGCAGCTGTGGAAGCAGCGGCAATTGCGGCGGCAGAAGCTCCGGCAGAGGAGAAAGTGGTAAGAACACTTACCAGAAAGCATTTCAAGATAGACAAGGTAGAGTTTGGACCGGAAACAAAGATCGAAGGAACCACACTTTACATCAGAAAGGGAATTGAAGCGGAAGCGGCAGCTACACAGCAGCTCGTTGTTTCGGTAAAGCTTGATATCATCACACCGGATGATTACGGCAAATACTCGGAGACCATTATGGACGTACAGCCCATCGCAACCAAAGAAGAGGGCGAGCTGGGAAGCGGCGTTACCAGAGTGCTTGACGGCGTAATCATGATGGTAACCGGTACGGATGAAGGCGGCGTTCAGATCGGAGAGTTCGGATCCTCAGAGGGCGAGCTTGACAGAAACATCATGTGGGGAAGACCCGGCGCACCTGAGAAGGGCGAGATCTTCATTAAGGCAGAGGTTGTAATCAAGGCGCATACGAACATGGAGCGTCCCGGTCCCTTGGCTGCACATAAGGCATGCGATCATATCACGGACGAGATCAGAAACGCACTTAAGAAGGTAGACGCATCCCTCATGGTTGCAGAGGAAGAATTCGTTCAGAAGAGAAGACCCAACAGAAAGAAAATCGTGATTGTAAAAGAGATCATGGGACAGGGTGCAATGCACGACAACCTGATTCTTCCCGTTGAGCCGGTAGGAACACTGGGTGCAAAGCCGAACGTTGACCTCGGAAACCTTCCTGTTGTTCTTTCTCCGCTTGAGGTATTGGACGGCGGTATTCATGCTCTTACCTGTATCGGACCTGCTTCAAAAGAGAATTCCAGACATTATTTCAGAGAGCCGCTGGTACTTGAGGCGCTCGCAGACGACGAAGTGGATCTTGCAGGCGTTGTATTCGTAGGATCTCCGCAGATCAACGCAGAGAAGTTCTATGTATCCAAGAGACTCGGTATGACCGTTGAGGCAATGGACGTTGACGGCGCGATCATCACGACCGAGGGATTCGGAAACAACCATATCGACTTTGCATCACATCATGAGCAGATCGGTATGAGAGGCGTTGAGGTTGTCGGAATCAGCTATTCCGCAGTACAGGGCGCACTCGTTGTAGGAAATAAGTACATGAAGAACATGATCGACAACAATAAGTCCGCACAGGGTATTGAGAACGAGATCCTCAGCAACAATACGCTTTGCAAGGAAGATGCGATCCGTGCTCTGGTTATGCTTAAGACCGCAATGGCAGGCGAGACCGTAAAGGAAGCGGAGAGAAAGTGGAATCCCAACGTGAAGCTGAACAATATCGAGATGATAGAGAAGGCACTCGGAAAGAAGATCGAGCTTGTAGAGAATGAGCAGGTTCTTCCGAAAAGCAAGAAGCGTATGGAGATTTACGAAGTAGAGAAATAATTGAGGAAGAATGATGTATAAACTAAAATATGCTTCTACGGAAAATTATGTAGAGGGAGTCATTGTAGAAGTAAAGGACGGTTTGGTAGCAATCGACTTAAAGGGAAGGATGGGCTCATGGAGAGTGCCAGTAAGGATGCTGATTACCGATTATGAGCTCAAGCCCGGTCTTGAGGTGGGTTTTCTGCTAAGCTATCCGGAAGTTTTAGGTCCAGAGATCAATGAGAAATATGCTCAAAACATAGAGCATAAGAGATTAAAGTCATTAGAAATGGAGGAGAAGGAATGAGCATTACAGTAGTAAAAGGACTTCAGTCCGAAATATTTGTACCTGTAACTCCGCCGCCAGTTTGGGCTCCGGTTTCAAAACCCTTAAATGAAGCAGTGGTCGCAATCGCAACTGCAGCGGGAGTACATTTAAAGACAGATAAGAGATTCAATCTCGCAGGAGATTTTACATTCAGAACCATACCGGGAACCGTACACGGCGACGAGCTGATGGTATCTCACGGAGGATATGATAACGGTGACGTAAACAAGGACATCAACTGCATGTTCCCGATCGAAAGAATTCAGGAGCTTGCAAAGGAAGGCTTCATCAAGGAAGTTGCACCGGTTCATTTCGGATTCATGGGAGGCGGCGGTGACCAGGAGAAGTTTAAGAACGAGACCGGTCCCGAAATCGCAAAGAAGCTTAAAGAAGAAGGCGTGGATTACGTTCTTCTCACCGCTGGCTGAGGCACCTGCCACCGCTCTGCCGTGATTGTGCAGAGAGCGATTGAGGAAGCAGGTATTCCTACCATTATTATTGCGGCATTACCTCCGGTAGTAAGACAGAACGGAACTCCGAGAGCGGTTGCTCCTCTGGTTCCGATGGGCGCAAACGCAGGTGCTCCCCATGATGTTGAGATGCAGACAGGCATCGTAAAGGCATCTTTGGAAGCGCTGATGAATATAACAAGTGCAGGACAGATTGTTCCCTTGCCATTTGAATATGCGGCAAAAGTCTAAGCGTTAATTCGGCTCGGAGACTTTAGTCTCCGAGCTGTCTTTAGATAGGAGAAGTATGGAAACTATAGATTTGCGAAGACTGGTTATAAGATCATATCATGTCAATGAGGTGAAGTTTGCGCATAAATTTGCTTTTTCCAAGGGAATTCTTGAGATAGACGATCATTTTATTCAAAATGAAGTTGAGGATGAGCTGATCAGGAAGATATCGGTGGAGATCATTTCTCCGGGAGATCATGAGCGCGAGATCAATACGATTATGGATATCATACCGATCTCCGTAAAGGCGCTGGGAAAGCTCGGAAGCGGCATTACCCATACGATGACGGGAGTTTATGTGATGCTGACCGGATGCGATGAAGACGGAAGGCAGATGCATGAGTTCGGTTCTTCCGAGGGTATCCTGAGCAGGCAGATGAAGCTGGACAGAGCGGGAACCCCGGGCAAAAACGATATCATCATTCATATCGATACCTTGATCAGGGGTGGAGAAGTTTATGACAGAAGACTTCCTTTGGCTTCTTTTAAAGCCTGCGATAAGATTATCTCGAGAATCAGAGAAGTCTTAAAAGAGCAGGATGCAAGAGAGGCAAGCGAGGTGCATGAGTTTTATGACAGAATAAGGCTCGGCGCAAAGAGAGTAGCTATAGTAAAACAGGTTGCAGGACAGGGTGCGATGTATGATAATCTGCTTTTTCCGGAGCAGCCCTCAGGATTTACAGGCGGCGTTTCCATTATCGATATGGCCAATATGCCCGTAGTGCTTTCTCCGAATGAATACAGGGACGGCGCACTCCGTGCCATGGTTTAGCAAAGGAGGTTTTTTATGGGAATAGGACCATCTACAAAGGAGACCAGCCTGCATCATTTCAGGGATCCTCTTTTGGAAGTCGTTTCGGAGGATACGGATCTCGATCTTGCGGGAGTTATCATCGTAGGCACTCCTCAGGATAATTACGAAAAGGAAAGAGTCGGACAGAGAGCGGCTCAGATGCTTGAGGCGATGCGGGTGGACGGCTGCATACTCTCCTGTGACGGCTGGGGCAATTCACATGTGGACTATGCCAATACGTTTGAGGAGATAGGAAGCAGGGAGATCCCCGTAGTCGGAATCACATTCAACGGAGTACAGGCGAAGTTCGTTGTATCCAATAAATACATGGATACCATAGTGGACATGAATAAATCGGAAGAGGGAATAGAGACCGAAGTTGTGGGAGAAAACACCGTTGATAAGACGGATGCGAGAAAAGCAGTTGCATTTTTAAAATTAAAAATGAGAAAAAACCAAAAGTAAAATTTTTAATTAACTTTGTTAATTATTAAATAATTTAAAAACTTATTTTTTAAGGAGGAATTGTATGATTTTTTCAAGAGGATTACATGCGATCGACTCTCATACAGCAGGTGAGCCGACAAGAATCATCATCGGAGGAATTCCGAACATCAAAGGCTCTACAATGCCGGAGAAGAAAGCGTATCTTGAGGAGCATCTCGATCACCTGAGAACAGCGGTTATGCTTGAGCCGAGAGGACATAACGATATGTTCGGCTCCATCCTCACTGCTCCCGCGAATCCCGAGGCTGATTTCGGCATTATCTTCATGGACGGCGGCGGCTATCTGAATATGTGCGGTCACGGAACGATCGGTGCGGTAACCGCAGCGATAGAGACCGGCATGGTACCGATGGTTGAGCCCGTGACAAAGGTTGTTCTGGAAGCGCCCGCAGGTATTGTAAGAGCGGAGGCACAGGTAGAGAACAAGAAGGTAAAGAGCGTTGCTTTCGTTAACGTTCCGGCATTCCTTTACAAGAGAGATCAGAAAGTTACTTTGGACGGAAAAGAGATTACATTTGACATCTCCTTCGGCGGAAGCTTCTTTGCAATCGTTCATGCAAAGCAGCTCGGACTTGAGATCAAGCCGGAGAACACCTCGAAGCTGACCGAAGTTGCACTCAAACTCAGAGACATCATCAATAAAGAGATCGAAATTCAGCATCCCGAGCTTGCACATATCAAGACCGTTGATCTGGTGGAGATCTATGATGAGCCGACTCATCCCGAAGCAACCTATAAGAATGTGGTAATCTTCGGACAGGGACAGGTTGACCGTTCACCCTGCGGAACCGGTACATCCGCAAAGCTTGCGACGCTTCATGCGAAGGGAGAAATCAAAGAGGGCGATAAGTTCGTATACGAGAGCATACTGGGAACTCTGTTCTACGGTGAGATCGTAGGAACGGCAAAAGTAGGCGATTATGATGCGGTAATTCCGAAAATAGCAGGTTCTGCATATATTACGGGATTCAACCATTTTGTAATCGATGAGACGGATCCCGTGAAGTACGGATTTGTATTAAAATAAAACAGGAAAATTTTTCGGTGATATTATTGCAGGGCAAGGCTCTATTTTAAACTGAGATAATATTTTCAAAAAACAATTAGGAGGAAGTATGAATAATCACTTTATCTTGGCAAATGGTTTAGTTGCTCATTTTGCTAACATGTCTTTAACAAGCAAGATTTTGCTTTTTGTTCTTGGCCTTTTGACAATCTTTTTTCTGGCATTCTTTGTCAGAGACCTTTTAAAGCATCAGAATAATCTTGAGAAGGATACCAGCTTTGCCGTATCGGGTGTCATCGGATTTGTTGTAAACTTCTTTGATACTCTGGGAATCGGTTCATTTGCTCCCGCGACGGCTGCCTTAAGATTTGCTAAGCAGGTAGAGGACAGACTCCTTCCGGGAACCCTGAACGTAAGCTGTACGATTCCGGTTATTTTTGAAGCCTTCTTATTCATCAGCGGCGTTGAAGTAGAGCCTATCACACTGGCGACCTTGCTGATCTCCGCGACGGCAGGCGCATATTTCGGAGCAGGTATCGTTTCCAAGCTTCCGACCAAGATGGTTCAGCTGGTTATGGGCTGCGCACTTGCAGTTACCGGCGTTATCGTGGTTTGCCAGCTTGTAGGAATCTTCCCGAGCGGCGGTGAAGAGATCGGTCTTACGGGAATCAAGCTCATCATAGGTATCGTTGCAAACTTTATTCTCGGTGCATTGATGACGGCAGGTATCGGACTCTATGCTCCCTGTATGGCACTCGTATATATGCTGGGAATGAGCCCGCTGGTAGCTTTCCCGATCATGATGGGATCCTGCGCGTATCTGATGCCCGTAGCATCCGCTAAGTTCGTAAAAGAGGGCGCATATAACAGAAAGGCTTCTCTTGCGGTAACCGTACTCGGCGTAATCGGTGTATTTATCGCATACAAGTTTGTGTCCGGACTCAACCTCACCACATTGAAGTGGGTAGTTGTAGGCGTTATGGCATACACCTCCATTTCGCTCTTCCTTGCGGCAAACAGATCCAAGAAGGAAGAAGCAAAGGCATAAACAATACTGCGAGTATGAAAAATGCTTTGATTTTTTATCATTTATAAATCTGCAATCCCCCGCTCTCTTGGGAAAGAGACCGGGGGATTGTTGTTTTTGTTTTGTTTTTGTAGTATACTTACAGCAATTTATTTTATCGGAGGAGAGCATTATGATAGATATCAGATTTTTAAGAGAGAACCCGGAGAAAGTCAAGGAAAATATCAGAAAGAAATTTCAGGAGCATAAGCTTTCCCTGGTAGATGAGGTCATTGATCTCGATATTCAGGCGAGAGCGGCACAGAGCGAGGCGGATACCCTCAGAGCCGACAAAAACAGGATCAGCAAGGAAATCGGCGCATATATGGCGAAGGGAGAAAAGGAAGCCGCACAGGCAAAAAAAGACGAGGTGGCAAAGATCAATGCGAGGCTGGAGGAGCTGGAGCCGCTGGAGGCGCAGCTTGAGGAAAAGATCAGGAAAATAATGATGAATATTCCCAATATCATCGATGGTTCCGTTCCTCTGGGCAAAGATGACAGCGAAAATGTGGAGGTGACAAAATACGGAGAACCTCTGGTTCCCGAATATGAGATTCCCTATCATGCGCAGATTATGGAGAGGCTTTCCGGCTTGGATCTGGACAGCGCAAGGAAGGTGGCGGGAAACGGATTTTATTATCTGACCGGCGATATTGCGAGACTGCACAGCGCCGTGCTTTCCTATGCGAGAGATTTTATGATAGAGAGGGGATTTGTTTACTGCATTCCTCCCTATATGATACGATCCGAGGTTGTGACCGGAGTGATGAGCTTTGCGGAGATGGATGCGATGATGTATAAGATAGAGGGAGAGGATTTATACCTGATCGGAACCAGCGAGCATTCGATGATCGGAAAATTTATCGATACGATGAATGAGGAAAGCAGCCTCCCCTATACCTTGACCTCTTATTCCCCCTGTTTCCGGAAGGAGAAGGGAGCGCACGGAATCGAAGAGAGAGGAGTTTACCGCATCCATCAGTTTGAGAAGCAGGAAATGATCGTGATCTGCAAGCCGGAAGAATCCATGTACTGGTTTGAGCAGCTTTGGAAGAATACGGTGGATTTCTTCAGAAGCCTTGATATTCCGGTCAGAACGCTGGAGTGCTGCTCGGGAGATCTTGCGGACTTAAAGGTTAAATCCTTCGATGTGGAGGCATGGTCTCCTCGTCAGAAGAAATATTTTGAGGTGGGAAGCTGCTCGAACCTCGGAGATGCACAGGCGAGGAGGCTCCGCATCAGAGTAAAGGACGATAAGGGCAATAAGTATTTTGCGCATACCTTAAACAATACCGTGGTGGCTCCTCCGAGAATGTTGATCGCATTTTTGGAGAATAACCTGATGGAGGATGGAAGGGTGAGGATTCCGAATGTGCTCAGACCCTATATGGGAGGAAAGGAGATCATCGGCTGATGTTCGCATTTAATCATTTTAATTTCAATGTTTTGGATCTGCAAAGAAGCCTGGACTTTTATCGCGATGCGCTCGGTCTTACTCCGATACGAAGAAAGGAGGCGGAGGACGGTTCCTTCATTCTCGTTTATCTCGGAGATAAGAAAACCGGCTTCACCCTTGAACTGACCTGGCTCAGAGACAGAAAAGAGGCATATAATCTCGGCGATCTTGAATTTCATCTTGCGATGCTTGCGCAGGATTTTGAGGAGGCAAAGAGAAAGCATGAGGAAATGGGAATCATATGCTATGAAAATCCGGAAATGGGAATTTATTTCATCTCGGATCCGGACGGATATTGGATAGAGATTATACCGGAGAGGCTTTCTCCCTAGTCCGGGCAGGAGGGATTTCGGAAAAAGCATTTCTCATTAATAATACTTCGGGGGGAGCGGAGCTATGGACAGAATCAGAATGCAAAATCCCATCGTCGAGATGGACGGAGACGAGATGACGAGGATCTTATGGGGGATGATCAAGGAGGAGCTGATCCGTCCCTATATCGATCTGAATACGGAATACTATGATTTGGGATTAAAGCATAGGGATGAGAGCGAAGACAGGGTAACAAGGGATGCGGCGCTCGCGATCAAAAAGCATAAGGTGGGAGTCAAATGCGCTACGATCACGCCGAATGCGGATCGAATGAAGGAATATGATTTAAAGCAGATGTGGAAAAGCCCGAATGCGACGATACGGGCGATTTTGGACGGTACGGTATTCAGAACGCCGATTTTGGTTAAGGGGATAGCACCCTATGTGAGAACATGGAAAAAGCCGATTACCGTTGCAAGACATGCATACGGAGATGTATATAAGAATGAGGAGCTGCGGGCAGAGAAAGGAGGAAGAGCCGAGCTTTTGCTCAGCTATCCCGACGGAAGGCAGGAGAGAAGCCTGATTCATGAGTTTTCTTCTCCGGGGATTATCCAAGGGATGCATAATCTGGATTCTTCGATCGAGAGTTTTGCAAGAAGCTGTTTTTCCTATGCGCTTGCCCTTGGGCAGGATCTTTGGTTTGCCTCCAAGGATACGATTTCAAAAACCTATGATCACCGGTTTAAGGATGTTTTTCGGGAGGTTTTCGAAAAGGATTTTGAACGGGATTTTGCAGAGGCGGGGATTTCCTATTTCTATACCCTCATCGATGATGCGGTCGCCAGAGTCGTAAAATCGGAGGGCGGCTTTATCTGGGCATGTAAGAATTACGACGGAGATGTGATGAGCGATATGATTTCCTCCGCATTCGGCTCGCTTGCGATGATGAGCTCCGTCCTCGTGTCTCCGAGCGGGGAGTTTGAATATGAGGCGGCGCACGGTACCGTGCAGAGGCATTATTATCGATATCTCAAAGGGGAGAAGACCTCGAGCAATTCCGTGGCAACGATTTTTGCATGGAGCGGCGCACTCAGAAAAAGAGGGGAGCTGGATAAAAAACCTGAGCTTGCACAGTTTGCCGACCGTCTGGAGGAGGCTGTTCTGAAAACGATAGAAAGCGGAAGGATGACCGGAGATCTTGCGGCGATCTTTTCCGAAGAAGCCGAGGTTTTGGACAGCGAAGGCTTCATCCTTGCGGTCAGAGAGAGATTGGAGGAAAAAAGGAGAGGCTCCTTTGCCTGAGGATTTTGCGGCTAAGGATCTCTTCAGAAGATAAAAGGATAAAAAATCATGGGATTTTGCCCAAAAAGAGCGGAATCCCATGATTTTATATTTTAAAGCTTTTATGATTCAAGGAGCCGGAGGCGATTGGAGGGGCTGACCATCATCGACCAGTTATTATGATAGATGACAAAGCCCGGAGCGGAGGCGTTGACCTTTCGCAGATGCTTTCTCTGAATATAATCGACTTCCACCTTATCGCTTTCTCTGGATTTGGAATAATAAGCGGCAAGCATGGCGGCTTCCTCAAAGGTCCGATCGCCGATTTCTCCGTTTGCGGATTTCACAATGACATGGGAGCCCGGGACGGATTTTGCATGGAACCACCAATCGTTCGCTTCCGCAATTTTAAAGCTGACCTCCTCATTCTGGTAATTGTTTTTTCCGACATAGATATGAAATCCCTCCGAGGAGAGATAATGAAGAGGTTTTGAAACCTGCCGGAGCTTTTTATCCTGAGCCGCTTTTTTAATATGGCCGAATCGAAAAAGCTCGTCCTTGATCTGTGCAAAATCGCTGTCCTCGCTTGCGCTGTCCAGCGAGGTCAATATCGAATTCAGATGTTCGATATCGAATTGCGTCTTGTCGATCTCTTTGGCGAGGGCTTCCTCGGTTCTTTTGAGTTTTGCATATTTATCATAATATTTTTTTGCATTCTCTCTTGCGGAGAGCGTTTCATCGAGAGGTATTTTTATCTCGCGGTCATGATCGTAATAGTTTTTACAGATGAATTCCTTTTCGCCGCCGCTCAGTTCATAGCCGAAGGTATTGAGCAGATCTCCGTAGACTTTGAATTTATCCTTCTTGAGGCTTGACTGAAGCTGTTTTTCCTGGAGGGAATATTTTTTGACCGCTCTTTCCAAAGCGCTGTTTACGGTTTTTCGAAGCTCGGAGGATTTTTGCTTTTTCCGAAGCAGGCTTTCCTTCATTGCATAATAATCATAGAGCAATTCGCTCATGCTCTCGTATTTGACTTTTTCAAACTGCCTTATATCAAAGATTTGCAGATCCAGAGCGGAAAATTCATAAGGTTTTCCTTCTTTGCAGACCATCACGGGGCAGAATTTTCCCTCACGAATTTCATCGAGAAAGAGCTGAAAGATATGGTAAAAATGCAGGAGCTCGATTTCGCTCAAATCGCGGCAGAAGCTTTCCGTACCGATGCCGCTGCGATAACAGATCTCGTCCGCAATCAGAGGACTGATGCCGCCAAAAATCATATAAAGCGCTTTTCCCGCAGGGTAGAGGGAAGAACGCAGCTCTTTTGCAAAGAGGCTTTGGGTCGCTTCAAAGGGATTGATTTTTTTCAGCGCCTCGGGAAGATAATACTCCCTGCCGGGAAGCACCTCCCTGAGAGAGCTCATATGGGCGGGAATCCTCTTGATGCTGTCCAGAATCTTATTTTCGTGATCCGTAAAAATGATATTGGAATGCTTTCCCATGAGTTCTATATAAAGATTTTTTTTCGCCGGATCCCCAAGCTCATCCAAATGCTCGAAGCCGATGCGGACGATGCGCTCCAGCCCTTCCTGCGAGATCTCGCTGATCTTTGCGCTTCCGATATGCTTGCGCAGCAGCATGCAAAATGCCGGGGCATTCAGGGGGTTTTGCTTTGTTTCCCTGCTCAGGTAAATCAAAGGAAGGGAAGCGCAGGAAGAAAGCAGGAGCTTATGGGTGCAGGCTTTATTTTTAATCTGCAGGATCAGCTCATCCTTATCGGGCATGGATATTTTTGCGATCCTTCCCCCGACAAGAGTCCTTTTTAATTCATCTACGAGGCTTGCAATTACGATACCGTCAAATGCCATTTTGTTCTCCACTTCTACATACAAATTAATGAATCTATGATAACATACTTGAGGAAATAGGGCAATTTTGCGCTGCGGTTTTCTTGCGGCAAGGAAAGAGAAGAAAAAATAAAAAGGATAAAAAAATTCTAATGTTTTTTTAATCTTCATGCATTATGATATAAGCGTAAAAAGGAGTTAAGAAAAAGGAAAAAGAATAGGAAATAAAAATACTGAAGGAGGAAGAAAAAATGAACGCATGGATAAATAAGAAACTGCTTTCCGCTTTCGCCCTGGTGCTCGTGCTCCTGGCGCTCGGTGCGGGAGCGGCATTTGGAGTAGGAAGTCTGGCAAGAAGAAAGGATATCGGAAAGACGGCGGCGGAGCAGTATGCCATTGCCGATGCCGGTGTAGACTCGTCCGGAGTGTTTTTAAAAAGAACGGAGCTTGAGCTCGAGGGCGGAAGAGCGGTCTATGAGGTGGAATTCATATCCGGAAATAAGGAATACGATTATACGATCGATGCGGCAAGCGGAAAGATTCTGTTTAAGGATTTTGATATCGAGGGATTTGATATAGGGGCAGCCTTCCCGGAGGAAAGCCTTGCGGAGGCGATTTTGGAGACGCAGGAGACGATAGCATTTGAGCCGATTCCGGAAACACAGGCGGCAAAGCCGAGAGAAACGCTTACCCGCAGAGAAAGCGTGCAGGCTGCGGCTCCGACCGAGATACCCCAGCCCGATCTTTCCGAGAGAAACTATACCATATCCTATATTCAGGAAACGGAGACTCTGCCCCCGATCCAGAACCTTCCGATGCAGGAGAGTACGCAGCATATCGGAGTAGACAGGGCAAAGACGATAGCGGTCGCTCAGGCGGGGCTCGATATGGGATCGGTACATTTTCTTAAGGCGAAGCTTGATAATGATGACGGAAGATATGAGTACGAGATAGAGTTTTATCACGGAAATTTGGAGTACGAGGTCAGCATAGATGCAATCAGCGGAGCGGTACTTGAGTTTTCCGCAGATAATGACTAAGGAAGGCTGATTTGAGATAAAATGCTGTCAACGAGACTATTTTTTTCTGTAAAAGTTTTTCTAAAAGGTTCTTCTATGATAAAATAAAAATCATAGGGGGACCTTTTTGAGATGCTCGGTTCCAATGCAGTTCTATTTATATTGTCATCTCTTTCAATCAATCATTTGCTCACTTCATACTTCTTCTGTTTCTTCATATTTAAGTTAACATTTCTGATAATAACCCACGGTACCGTCAAGAGTCTTACGCAAAATTAATTCTGGATAAAACCGCCTGGCTATCTGAGACCTGATCGGTCATC